>CACMND010000004.1 GCA_902614975.1 uncultured Pelagibacteraceae bacterium | reverse complement strand
TATTCATCATTAAAAGTTAAAGATATAGTGTTTGTAAGTCTAGATGGAAAATATGAAAAAAAATATAAACCTTCATCAGAATGGAGATTTCATCAAGATATTTACATTAAAAAGAAAGATGCTCAAGCAATAGTTCACTCACATTCAACTAATGCAACAGCCTTATCTGTCCACAAAAAACCTATTCCAGCTTTTCATTACATGGTTGCACTCGCAGGAGGTAACGATATTAAATGTGCAAAATACGCAACTTATGGAACAAGAGAGCTTTCAAAATATATAATAAAAGCTTTGAATAATAGAAAAGCCTGTTTGATTGCAAATCACGGTCAGATTGCATTTGGTAAAAATTTACCTGATGCTTTTGAATTAGCGCAAGAAGTTGAAAATTTGAGTTTACAGTATATAACCGCACTTAAGCTTGGAAAGCCAAAAATTCTTTCTATAAAGGAAATGAATAAAGTTTTAAAAAAAGCTAAAAATTATAAAAGAGGTTAATAGGTGACAAAAGTTGGTGAACACATAACTCTAGATATCATTGGAACTAAAAAAGAATATGATCCATCATTTTATGAAAAGTTGGTTTATAAAATTGCAAAATTAGCAAAAGTAACAGTTTTAAAAATATCAAAATATAAATTTGAGCCCCAAGGTTTTACATTGGTAGCTCTGTTAGCAGAAAGCCATATAAGCTTTCACACTTTCCCAGAAAATGAAATTATAAGCTTTGATTTTTTTACTTGTGGTAAAGTTTCACCATCAGTTGCTCTTAAAGTAATTAAAGAAGAAATAGAACATAAACAAATTATTATTAAGGAATTTAACAGAGATACGATTGATTTATATCATGATAACTATAGTTCACCAGGATTAAAAAAATCTTATGTTGTAAATAAAGTATTAGAAAATTTTAAATCCAAAGCAGGACAATATATTGAAATATTAGATTTAGAACAGTTTGGAAAAGCTTTATTTATTGATAATGAGATACAAGTTGCAGAGAGTGATGAACATTTATATAGCTCAAATTTTGTAAATTCTGGTCTTAATTTGAATTCAAATAAAGAGAAAGCTGCAATTATTGGTGGAGGTGACGGTGGTGTAGCAAGAGAATGTATTTCACAAAATTTTGGATTTATAGATTGGTATGAATTAGATCCTGAAGTTGTTGATGTATGTGATAAACATTTAAGCAAAATAGGAGAAAAGGCGACAGAAAAAAATTCAGTTAAATGTGTTTGGGGGGATGCATTTGAGAGCATTAAATCAGTCAAAGATAATTCTTATGATCAAATTTTTGTTGATCTTAACGATGATCAATTTTGCATAGATTTAGCTGCAAAAAATATGTCATCTTTAGAAAGAATTTTAAAACCTAAAGGTGTAATTACTGCTCAAGTTGGAAGCCAAGATAAAAAACCAAAACAAGTTGAAAATTGGTTAAATGTTTTTAACAAAAATTTTGGAAATACAAAACTTTCAAGAGTTTACATACCAAGTTTCGATTGTTCTTGGAATTTTTCCTCTTCAATAAATCATTAATTTTTCTTTTTAAAACAATAATTTTATGAAATAATCTTCAAAATTTTGGAGGAAAAAAATGAAAAAATTAAAAGTATTAGGACTTGGTATTTTAATATCATCATTCCTAACAATTTCTTCAATTGCAGATCAAATTAAAATTGGAACTGAAGGTGCATATCCACCTTGGAATTCTAAAGACTCAGCAGGAAATTTGATTGGCTTTGAAGTGGAATTAGCAAATGAATTATGTAAAATAATGAATCATGATTGTACTATTGTTGAGCAAGACTGGGATGGAATGATACCAGCTTTAGTCTCAAGAAAATTTGATGCCATCATGGCTGGAATGTCAATAACTGGCGAAAGAATGAAAACAATAAACTTTTCTCAAGGTTATGCTGATGAAGTTGCATCTCTAGCTGTAATGAAAGGATCGAAAAACGAAGGTCTTAAAACAATGTCAGCTATAAATCTATCTGACGTCAGTGCTGATGAACAAGCAACATTAGATGTTTTGACTAAAGCCTTTAAAGGTAAAACTATTGGTGTACAAACAGCAACAATTCACCAGAACTTCTTAGAGTCTGGTTTAATGGGTAATGTAAAAATAAGAACTTACAAAACTCAAGATGAAGTAAACTTAGATTTATCTGCTGGTAGAATAGATGCAGCACTAGCTGCAGCTGTTGCTTTTACTGATTATGCAGAAAAATCTGGTAAAGGAGTTGTATTAACTGGACCAACATTTGCAGGTGGAGATTTTGGTAATGGTGTTGGAGTTGGTATTAGAAAAGGTGACTCGAAATTATTAAATGATTTTAATGCAGCAATTGATAAAGCTAGAGATGATGGCATTATTAGTAAGCTTGCTATAAAACATTTTGGTTTTGACGCTTCTATGTAATAAATTATTTATGGGTGGCTATAGTTAGCCACCTATATTATGGAACTTCTATATTTTGGTGATAAAGGTTGGGGAGACGAATTATTCTTTGCAACCTTAATGACAATTGCGGTTTCAATAACCGCAATGATAATAGGCTTTTTATTTGCTGCTTTATTTACTCCATTAAAAATATCTAATAATAAAGTTCTTAATTCTATTGGAAATGCATACACCACTGTTATTAGAGGTGTACCCGAGCTTCTTGTAATTTATTTATTTTTCTTTGGTGGAAGCGGAGCAATTATGTTTGTTGCTTCAATATTTGGTTATAATGATTACATCGAAATTAATGCTTTTCTAACAGGTTCATTTTCAATCGGGATAATATCGGGAGCGTACTCGACTGAAGTATTTAGAGGAGCCCTACAATCAATTGATAAAGGTCAGTTCGAAGCTGCAAAAGTTTTAGGTTTTAATAAATATATTTACTTCTTTAAAATTATTTTGCCTCAAATGTTAAGACTAGCAATACCAAACTTAAGCAATGTTTGGCAAATTACATTAAAAGATACTTCTCTTATATCTGTAACTGGTTTAGTTGAAATAATGAGACAATCTTATATTGCAGCTGGCTCAACTAGAGATCCATTATTTTTTTATTCATTTGCAGCAGTTCTATACTTAATGCTTACATTTTTAAGCATGCAATTATTAAATAGATTAGAAACAAAATATAGCAAAGGTTATTAATGGATATTGAATTAATGATAAATAGTTTTCCTAAGTTGTTAAACGCAACTTTGATTACTCTTAAACTATTATCTGTATCTTTAATTCTTGGTCTTTTTATTGGATTAGGTTTTGCAATCCTGAGAATGAATAATAATAAATTTATTAATAAATTTGCTTACGGATACTCATATATTTTTAGAGGAACACCTCTACTGGTGCAAATCTTCATAATATATTTTGGATTAGGTCAAATTGAATATTTAAGAACAACATTTTTGTGGGTAGTTTTAAAAGAACCATACTGGTGTGCGATAATTGCATTTTCATTAAATACTGGGGCCTATACTTCAGAAATATTGAGATCAGCTTTTCAAACTATAAAACCAGGATATTTAGAAGCTGGAAGAAGTTTAGGAATACCTTCCAAGATTATTTTTACAAAAATACAAATACCTATTGCAATTAAACAATCTTTACCAGCTTATGGTAATGAAATTATATTAATGCTTAAAGGCACATCTTTGGCAAGCACAGTCACACTTATGGACTTAACCGGTGTTGCTAAATATATAATTTCAACAACATTTAAGCCTGTAGAGGTATTTATTGTGGCAGGAGGTATTTACTTGTTTATGACTTTTATAATCCATAATGTTATTAAATATTTAGAAAAAAAATACGGATTTCAAACATGAAAATAGCTTGCATACAATTATCTAGTGGAGAAAATTATCAAAATAATTTTAAAGATATTCTTAAATATGTAAATCAAGCTATAAAAAATAAATCTGATTTAATTATTACACCTGAAACTTCTTCTTTGATGTCTAGTAGTAGAGAAACACTTATTAAATATTCATTTGAAATGAATAAAGATCCAATTTTGAAAAAAATTAAAGAAGTATCAAAAAAATATAAGAAATGGATTTTACTTGGTTCAATTTGCGTAAAGGTTAAAAATAAACTTAGAAATAGATCTATACTTGTTGGACCGAATGGAAAAATTATCAAATATTACGACAAAATTAACATGTTTGATGTGAAAATTCCGAATAAAGAGCAACATAAAGAAAGCAAAACTTTTAAAGCAGGAAATAAATTAGTCACGGCTAATTTACCTTGGGGTAAAATAGGTTTTACAATCTGTTTTGATCTAAGATTTCCAGAACTTTACAGAAATTTATCAAAAAAAAATTTGAGTTTTATCGCTGTTCCTTCAGCTTTCACAAAGTTTACTGGACAAAAACATTGGTTAGCGCTTTTAAGAGCAAGAGCAATTGAAAATTTTTGTTATATTTTTGCACCTGCTCAAACTGGTAAAAATACCCCTAAAAGAGAAACATTTGGTCATACGGCTATTATTTCACCAGATGGAAAAATATTAGCATTAAAAAAATTAGGTAAGGGAGTAATATATTCAAAAATTAATCCTAAGCTTTCCATGAATTTGAGAAAAATAATACCAAGTCTAATTTAATTTTTACTATCCACAATCAAAGTATCTTTAGATCCACCACCTTGAGAACTGTTGACTATTGTACTACCTTTTTTTAGAGCAACTCTAGTCAATCCACCAGTTGTTACATAAGTTGATTTACCTGTTAAAATAAAAGGTCTTAAATCTAAATGTCTTGGTTCGATGTTATCAGGTGTAATTGTAGGAACAGTAGAAAGAATTTCTAATGGTTGTGCAATGTAATTTCTGGGATTTTTTTTGATATTTTTTATCATTTCTTCTTTTTCTGCTTTAGAAGCTTTAGGACCAATCATAATTCCATAGCCACCTGATGCATTTGAAGGTTTAACTACATACTTAGAGATATTATCTATTACGTGTTCTCTATTTTTTTTATCTCCACAAAGAAGAGTTTCAACTTGATCTATAATTGGTTGTTCCCCTAAATAGTAAATAATCATTTTATTAACATAAGAATAAACTGCTTTATCATCTGCAACCCCTGTTCCTAAAGCATTAATAATACCAACATTTCCTTTTCTCCAACATTTGAAAACACCAGGCACACCTAATAAGGATCCTTTAAAAAAAACTTTTGGATCCATAAAATTGTCATCTATTCTTCTGTATATGCAATCTACTTTCAAAGGCCCTTTAACAGTTTTCATGTAAACATGATCATTTTCTACAAATAAATCTTTACCCTCCACCAAGGCTATTCCCATTTGTTCTGCTAAAAAAGAGTGTTCAAAGTAAGCAGAGTTATAAATACCAGGTGTCAATAAAACCATATGTGGGTTATTAGTCTTCTTTGGGATACACTCTGACATACAATTATATAATTTATTTGCATATTGATGAACTGAGGAAACCTTATATCTTGTAAATAATTCTGGAAAAATATCTCTCATAACCATTCTATTTTCTAGCATATAAGAAACTCCAGACGGAACTCGTAAATTATCTTCTAGTACCAAAAAATCTCCATCAATGTTTTTAATAAGATCAATCCCAGATATATTTGACCATGCTTTGTGTTTTGGTGAGAAACCTTCACATTCTTTTAAATACAAAGGAGAATTAAAAATTAATTCTTTTGGTATTACTTTATCTTTAAATATTTTTTTTGCATTGTAGACGTCATCTATAAATAAATTTAGTGCCTTAACTCTTTGTGCAAGTCCTTTTGCAACCTTTAACCATTGACTTTTTGGTATAATTCTAGGAATGATGTCTAAAGGCCATTTTTTTTCTTCAGCTCTATTGTTTGCAGCATAAACCCTAAAATTTATTCCTCTAGCGCTTATTGTGCTTTGACAATTTTTTTCTATTTCTTGTAATTTTTTTTTTCCATATTTTTCTAGTATACCTGCAATTATCTTAGCATGACTTCTCAACTTCTTCTCTTTGCTGATATATCCATCAAAAGTTGACTTTGAATCATAATTTTTCCAAAAATCAGACATATTAACTTAATTTTTTTACATAAGAGTCAAATAAGCAAATGATTAAATTCGATATCTGATATGAAATAAATGGGTTTTATTGTAATCACTTATAATTTAAACATTTAACTTATTATGACTTATTGTATTGGTATTAAAACAGAGACTGGACTTGTTTTTGCATCTGACTCTAGAACAAATGCTGGATTGGACAACGTAAATATATATTCTAAAATGTTAACGCACGATGTTGGAGATAGAACAATAGTAATTGTAACATCAGGAAATCTTGGAACTTCTCAAGCAGTTTATAATTCAATAAAAAAAGATTTAAAAAGCGAAACAGGAATTATGAATTTAAATACGTGTAGTGATTTTGAGCAAATTGCCTCCTACATAGGTTCTCTCAATATTGAACATTCATCTCCTCAAGGAATTAATACTGATAGCGTTTTACTAGGCTCAACTTTTATTGTAGGTGGTCAAATAAAAGATCAACCACCAGAATTATATTTAGTTTACCCCCAAGGCAATTATATTCGTCCAGCAGATAGCAAACCATATTTAGTCATAGGTGAAGTAAAATATGGAAAACCTATTTTAGATAGAGTAATCACACCAAAAGTCTCAATTGGAGATGCATCGAGATGTGCGTTGATATCAATGGACTCGACATTAAAAAGTGATTTAACTGTTGGTCCACCAATAGACTTTGCTGTGATAAAAAAAGATGAAATCAAAATAGCATCACTTAAATGTTTAAATATGAATGACCCTGAATTTTCTAAAGTTTGTAATCAATGGTCACAAGGTATTTTCAAGATATTTGACTCTTTTCAAAGGTTTGACTGGGAATAAAATTAATATTTAGCGTATTCTTTAATTTCTTTAATTTTAGAACCAGTTTTATTATTTATTTCTAATTTTAATTTTGCCCTTTCATCATTTAGGAAGTGAACATCTCTTGATAATTTTATAAATTTTTCACCAAAATCAGAATTTTTTTCACATAATCTTTTATCATCTTCTATTACCCAAAGCTTTGAATTAATTTCTTTTAGTGAGTTATACAAACTTTCAATTTCACTGTAATTTTTAATATTTGTATTTAATTGATCTTTTAAAATTTTATATTCATCATTTATAAAGTTTAATTTCTCAGTATCTTTAATTTTTTCAGATTTAATTTCTAAAATCGAAATTTTATCCAGCAATTCTCCAACTGACACTTCTACTAAAATTTTATTCATATAAATTGATATTATGTTAAGTTGTTAAAAATATGTCTAATATACTTATTATAAAACATGGATCTTTAGGTGATATAGCGCAAGCAAGTGGTGCAATTCAAGATATATCTGATAATCATCCAAATGATGATCTTTATATTCTATCAACCAAACCTTATTATGATTTATTAAAAAAAAATCCAAATATAACGGATGTTATTTTAGATAAACGACTCTCTAGGTTTAACTTAATTTATTTATATTTATTAATGAGAAAGATAAAAAAATATAAATTTATTAGAGTTTATGACCTTCAAAATTCTAAAAGAACTAGTTTTTATAAAAAAGTTCTTTTTCCAAAAGCAACATCAGATATTTGGTCATCTACAGAAACAACCCTTCCTAAAGAAACTAGTAAGATTGAATTTGATAAAGACACTGTTTTAAATCGCTTTAAACATCAATTGAATGTTTCTGGAATTAAAACTGATAAAGTAACAAATCCAGATTTTTCTTGGAGCTGCGAAGATATTTCAGAAATCAAAAAAAAATATAATTTAAATAAATATATAATTTTATTCCCTTTTTCATCATCTCATTTGACTATAAAAAGATGGCCGTATTACAATGAATTGATAAAAAAAATTAAATCTACTTTTGAGGATAAAATCCAAATTTTAATTGCTCCAGGTCCAAATGAAATAAAATTAGCAAAAGATATTGATGCTAATATTATTTTAGATAATGATAAAGCTCTCAATATTTCGCAACTTTCATCATTAATAAAAGATAGTTATTTTGTTATATCTAATGATACTGGCCCAGCACATATGGCGGCACATTTAAATGTAAAAGGATTGGTTTTATTTGGATCACACACTACAGCTAAAAAAGTTAGTATAGAGCGAGAACATTTTAAAGCAATTCAAGTTTCAGATTTAACCAAGCTTTCAGCAGATAAAGTATTTCAAAGAATGCAAGAAGCAATTAATTAGTTTTTCTAAATTTTGATAATAAAAAAGGCAAAAATAAAACTATTATGAAAATTCTTAAAAAATGATGGTAGCTCACAAATATTGGATCTATGTTATAAGCAACACTAATAACAACCATTTCATGAATTCCTCCAGGTGCAAAACTTAAAAAAGTTGGGATAAATTCAAACCCTATATAAGTGAGCAAATAAGCAGTTATCATTGCAACAATTACCAAAATTGAACTAACTATTATTCCATGAAATATAAAAAATAATAATTCTTTAATTTTCAATCCATTTAATCTGGTACCTAAAGCGGTGCCTAGAAATATAAATGCAATATTTATAAATGCATCTGGAAATCTGGCATTAATTATTTCAAAAGTATAAAAAGCACCAGATAAAGCCATTGCACCAACTAAAGTAGGTGATGGAATTTTATAATTTTTTAAGATGTTTGCAAAAATGAAACAAATTATTAATAGAAATAATATTTCTAAAAAATATCTTTCGTTATAGATATTTTCATAGTTATAACCTGTCATTTCCGAGAAGCCTAAATTATTTATAAAAAAAATAGGCACAAAACTTACAATAAATATCACTCTTGTAGCCTGAGGGATCAAAACACCCTTATCGTTTTTTGATTTACCAAATTCTAATAATGCTGCAGATATTGGAACAAATGCGCCAGGAAGAGCTGCTAAAACTGAAATGAATTTACTAAATTTACAAACTTTAAAAAAATAATAACCAGCAAGAATAGTACTGACTATTGTGCAGATTAACATCGCTAATGACGAAAAAATCCATAGATGAATTTTATACAACAGTGTTACGTTTAAAGTTCCACCAAGAATTATACCAACGATCAAAAATATAGGATTTAATAATTTAGTTGGAAATATTATTTTATAATTAGTGAAAGCAAAACATAAATTCAAACCTAAAGAGCCCAATAACCATGGTAAAGGTAAATTAATTAATGTGCCTAAGTATCCACCGATAAGTCCTATAAAAAGAGCCCTATAACTACCTATTAAAGCTAAGAAATATTCTTTAATATTTTTTGAAAGATTATATTTGAGCATTGACTAAAATTTATAACTTATGTTTAATGATGACTTCATAAATATAATAAGAGAGGAAATAATGAAACTAATTAAAACTTTTATTTCAGTTTTATTCTCTGCTTTCCTTCTGTTTTCATCAACAAGTTCATTCGCAGTTGAAAAATTACATTTTTTAATTGGCGGTGGTGCTGGTGGTGGTTGGGATGGAACTGCTAGAGGTACTGGAGAAGCATTAACAAAAGCTGGTTTTTTGAAAAGTGCATCATTTGAAAATATGTCAGGTGGTGGGGGTGGTAAAGCTTTAGCTTACCTAATCAATAACGCTCCAAAAGATACAGTTTTAGTTCAGTCAACACCATTGGTGTTAAGATCTATCACAAGACACAAAGGTTATGTAAAAGGAACTGGTACATTATCTTATAAAGATGTTAAACCAATTGCAGGTGTAATTGGAGATTATGGTGCAATAGTTGTAGCAAAAAATTCTCCAATCAAAAATTTCAAAGATGCAGTTGATCAATATCAAAAAGATCCAAAGTCAATTAAAATGGCTGGAGGATCTGTAAGAGGAAGCATGGACCATTTAATTGGTGCGTTAGCTTTCCAAGCAGCTGGAGCAAATCCAAACGATGTGATTTATGTTCCATATGATGCTGGTGGAAAAGCACTTGCTGGACTTTTATCTGGAGAAACTCAAATACTTTCAACAGGTTTAGGTGAAGTAATGGGTGCTAGAGATCAAGTAAGAATAATCGGTATTACTGCTCCTGAAAGAGTAGGTGATGCACCGGAAGCTCCAACATTAAAAGAGCAAGGATATGATGTTCAGTTTGTTAACTGGAGAGGTTTCTTTGCACCAAAAAGCATGAGTATGAGTGACTATAACAAAATCTCTAAAATGCTTGGTGATGTTCAAAAGACACCAGAGTGGGAAGCTGTTAGAAAAAGAAACGCATGGGTAAATATTTATAACCCAGGTTCTAAATTTGATGCGTTCTTAGAAAAACAAACAGTTGAAATGACAGCTCTGATGAAAAAACTTGGAGTAATATAATCTTTATAGATTATTAAAGAATGTAAAGCAGTGAGAATAAGTCCTACAAAATTTATCTCACTGCTTTTTTTAGTTTTATCAGTATTTTATCTATACACTGCATACAACATTCAAGTATTTGCATTTGATGAGAACGCACCATTCAATGCTAGGACTTTTCCAATATATTTAGGTTGGGCAGGAATAGTTTTATCGAGTTTAAAAATAATTTTACCTGAAAAAGTTACTACAGAGGTAAATCATAAACACTTAGATTACAAAAGTATAATTTATCTAATAATTATCTCACTAATATATGCTGCTGTAATTTTAAAAATTGGATATTTTATATCAACTTCTTTATTTCTTTTTGCATCTTACTATTTCTTAGGTGAAAGAAGATGGGGACTGATGTTTATTTTATCTTTCCCATTTGTTGCTGCATTTATGTATTTGTTACACGGATTATTAAACATTTATCTTCGTGATCCATTTTTAAAATACATTGGAGTTATGGGATGATCGAAGGAATACTTATCGGATTATCAACTGCTTTATCTCTAACAAATATTTTAATGGTGATGGTTGGATGTTTTGCAGGAACAATAATTGGAATGTTACCTGGACTTGGACCAATGACTGCAATTGCATTAATGATACCAATTACCTACGGCTTTGATCCATCAACAGGTTTAATTTTAATGGCAGGAGTTTACTATGGTGCAGTATTTGGAGGATCTACATCTTCTATTTTGTTAAATGCTCCTGGAATACCAGGAACTGTTGCTACTGCTTTTGATGGTTATCCAATGGCACAACAAGGTAAAGCTGGTAAAGCTTTAGCAATCGCCGCTTATAGTTCATTTGCAGGTGGAACAATTTCTGCAATATTTTTATTAGTTGCAGCCCCTAGTTTGTCAAAAGTAAGTTTAGCTTTTAGATCACCTGATTATTTTGCATTAATGATCTTAGGTTTAACCGCCATTTCAGCATTTTCATCAAAAGGACAGTTTTTAAAGGCAATGATGATGGTTGTATTAGGATTAATGCTTGCAACAGTTGGTCAAGACTCATTGTCAGATATTACAAGGTTCACATTTAACAATATGAACTTAACTGATGGAATAAGCTTTGTATTAATTGTAATGGCAACATTTGCAATGAGTGAAGCTCTAACGATTATTTTTAGAGGGAAAGATCCAAACAGAGCTGCAAAACAAATTTCATTAACAGAGTTAGGCTCAATTAAAGTAAATAAAGAGGAAACAATTAAAATGGCTAAAACAATACCCAGGTCATCTATACTTGGTTTCTTAATTGGTGTTTTACCTGGCGCAGGAGCAACAATTGCATCTTTCTTAGCATATGGAATGGAAAGAAATTATGTAAATGAAGAAGAAAAACAAAAGTTTGGAAAAGGTAGCGTTCATGGTTTGTCAGCACCAGAGACAGCAAATAATGCGGCTTGCTCTGGTTCATTTGTTCCATTGCTAACATTAGGAATTCCTGGAAGTGGAACAACTGCAGTTATGCTTGGAGCTCTTTTAGGATTTGGTATTCAGCCTGGACCAAGACTTTATCAAACTAATCCTGAAATTTTCTGGTCAGTTATCATGTCAATGTACATTGGTATGGTCGTGCTTTTAATTTTAAATTTACCTTTAATACCTTATATCGCTAGAATTTTAGCAGTACCTAGAAATTACTTAATTCCTTTAATTTTATTTTTTTCAGTAACAGGAATATATCTAATGTCATTTAACAATTTTGATATTTTCTTAATGATAGGTATTGCAGTGGTTGCAACTTTTTTAAGGCTCTATGATTTTCCCATGCCACCTTTAATATTAGCTTTTGTACTCGGGGGACTGATGGAGGAAACATTGAGAAGATCACTATTAATAAGTGATGGTTCACCTAATTTTTTATGGGATAGACCAATAACTCTAATAATATTATTGATCACAATCACAATTGTAGGGTGGCAAATATTTTCAACTTTTAGAAAAAAAAATTAAATATAAATTTTATCAGCTAGACCGTAACAAAGAATTCCACTTAAAACTGTCAAAATTCCAGATGCAATGACACCTTCACTATTTGTTTTTTCGTTATGTCCAAGCTTATTGATATAAATTGTATAAATTCCAATTAAAAAATATAAAACGTTTTGAGCAAAAATTAATGTAAAGAAACCCCATGTTCCTGCCAAACCATCTGCTTTAACTAACATTATGTATAGTGCTACTAAAACTGATGCAACAAACGGTGCTCCAAAAAATCTAACCATTACAGCTGCAGAGTGATCTATATTGTATTGATCTAAAAATGACTTTGTTGCAACTACTGTTCTGAAGGCATAAACGGCGTAAACGATAAAATGAACAATGAAAATACTTAAATAAATTATTCCATTAAATTTATCTAACATATTTGAATTTTATAAGATTCTTCTGTAGTTTTCAATTATCTTGTCCCAAAGAAAATTTTCAGCGTGTATTTTGCATTCTTTTCCAAATTCAACATACTTATTACCTACAAATAAATTATCTATGCTTGAATAAATTTCATCTAAACTATTACCATCACAAATTAGTCCCGTTTTATTATGAACAATTGCATCAGAAGCACCACCATCTTTACCTCCTATAGATGGGATACCATATTGTGCAGCCTCAATGAAAGAAATACCAAAGCCCTCAACTGAGGTTTTGTGAATTATTGATGGCATTATAAAAATATTTGATTTTGCAATTAATGCATTTTTCAATTCATTAGAGATATCACTTAAAAAATTTACATATTTATCAAGATTTAATTCTATCACTAATTTTTTTAAATTTTCTTCTTCATCTCCATATCCTATACAAGTGTAAGTAATATCAGGATATTTCTCTTTTAAATTACGAATAGCCATTATAACTTTTTCATGATTTTTTCTTTTATCAAATCTTGATACAGTAATTAGTCTTTGTTTTTTTCCTTTTAACATTTCTTCTGCTTGTTTAAGGTCATCTTTTGGAATTTCTTCAACGGGATCTACACCTGGATTTATGACTGTTAATCTTTTTTCTTCAACTCCAAGACTAACCGCTAAATTTTTTGTGAAATTTGAGTTTGCTACAACATGATCAACATGATTTAAAACCTCCAGAACTTTTTTGTTCAGTCTAGATCCTTTAGGGTGATTAATTTCTTTAGAATGTATTAAACATATTTTCTTTTTTGGGGATTTTATAAGTTCTAAACTTTTCCAGTGATCTGCAATAATACAATTTACATTTTTATTTTCATTTAAATATTCATTTATAAGTAAAGATTTTCTATATTTTCTTAATAATTTAACTCCACTAACTCTTTCAATTGTAAATGAAACTTTATTATCAAACTTTTTATGATCTTTGTGATAATCGGCAAAAACTTTAACCATATCAAGTTTTGATAATGATCTAGCTAACCCCCACATTAGATTTTGCATACCACCAACTTCAGGAGGGAAAGTTCTAGTTATTATTAAATACATTAATTAGATGACCACTTAATACCACAACCCATGCTTGGGAATTGTTCTTCAGGACCTTTACCTGTTTCTGAAACTTGTTTCATAGCAATAAATAAATCACTATCTCCAGATCTGACAGGTTTTAATTCCCTTAATTCTCTAATTCTTCCTCTATATTGAAGACCAAAATCTTTATCATAACCAAAAAAATCTGGAGTACACACAGCCTCATATTTTCTAGCAATGTTTTGTGTTTCATCAATTAGGTATGGAAAATTAAACTTATGTTTAATTGCAAACTCTATCATTTTTTCAAAAGAGTCTTCCGGATAATTAATTGGATCATTAGAACATATTGCAACTGAATTTATTCCTAAATCATTAAGTTTAGTACAATCTTCCACCACATCTTTTATAATCGCTTTTACATATGGACAATGATTACAAATAAACATTATCAACGTTCCATTTTCACCTTTGATATCATTTAAAGATATTAATTTGTTCTCTGTAGATTTTAATTCAAAGTTTTCTGCTCTTTTTCCAAAATCACATACTGGTGTTTTAATAGGCATAATGTAATAATATATAAATTATGTTTTACGATTTAAAAGATAAAAAACCAAAAAACTCTGGCGAAAATTGGGTAGCACCAAATGCAACTATTATAGGAGATGTTACATTAGAAAAAAACTCTAGTGTTTGGTTTAATGCTGTAATTAGAGGGGACAATGAAAACATTCACGTCGGAGAAGGTTCAAATGTTCAAGATGGGAGCGTTCTACATACAGACCCAGGCTGCCCTTTAAGAATTGGTAAAGACGTAACTATTGGTCATATAGTTATGCTCCATGGATGTACAATTGGAGATAATAGTTTAATCGGTATTGGAGCTGTCATTTTAAATAATGCAAAAATAGGTAAAAACTGCATCATTGGTGCAAAAGCATTAATAACTGAAAACAAAGAAATTCCAGATAACTCATTAGTAGTTGGAGCCCCAGGCAGGGTAGTTAGAAAGCTTACTGATGAAGAAATAGGTAAAATTACTGAGAACGCAAAACATTACCAAGATAATTGGAAAAGATACGTAAAAACTGTTTTTTAATATGTCAGCAGGGTATGTAATTGCACAATTAAGAGTAACTAATCCAGAAAATTATAAAGAGTATATTGAAAAAGTTAATCCAATTGTAAAAAAATTTGACGGAGAGTTTTTGGTAAGAAATGGTGAATATCAAATATTTGATGGAGAAACTAATTTTCCAAGAATAATAGTTCTAAAATTTCCAAGTTATGAGAGGGCGCTAGAGTGGTATAATTCAGAAGAATATAAACCAATAAAACAAATAAGATTGGATAATGCTGAGGGGACAAACATAATAATTAAAGGACTTTAAAAGATTAATCTTTTAGCGATAAAATTTTAAAATTTATTTTCAACTCTGGGAATTTTCTATCTATAATTAATTTAATTTTTTTAAAAGAATCCTTGTGAATTTTCTTTTCTATAGTTGAATTAAATTTTTTCTTCCCATTAACTATTTTAGCTGCACCACAATCTTCGTGATTAATTACTATTAATTTACTTATATTATGTAACTTTATTGAAGTTGATAAATTATCCAAAAAGGTTGATTGCCATTTTTTAAATTTTTTAGAAGTTACTCCGATGGCAGCTCCAGCAATAGTAAATGAGCTATATTTTCCTGTTAAATTCTTTTTTTTTAAATAATTAAAAACTTTTGGCTGAAACCTTGGATCCATACAAGACAAAACCATAGCTTCATATTTTTTCATTATGGTACCAACCAAGTATCTTTACTATTATCAATATCAAATCTAGCTCTTCGATGACCTTTTGCAGCTAAATATAACCATTCTATAGATTTAATTTTACACTGTATAACAGTAAAGTTTTTATATCCTTCTTCACTTTGTTCTTTTGTGTAATCAAAATTATCTAATTCAGGTTTTAAACCAGATGTTGGAATATCAGACTCTGTTCCTGGTCCATTATCTACCAAGTAACATTTACGACTTATATGTTGAGTTTTTTCCCAAGATTGTTTTGTTATATCATTATTGTGATTGATAATTGCTTCGACTTTTAATCTAACCTGTATTTTTTCGTCTTTATCATAAAATAACATCGATGAATTCGGGTTTTTTTCTAATATTTTAATTTTATCAGATCTAATATCACTGTGGAATTGAACTATATTTTTTTGTTCATCTGATTTTCTTAGAACAACAATTCTACTTTCAATATTATCTTCACTACCACATGAAAATACAGGTATTCTAAAAGGAGACGATCTATTAGTAACTGCATCAGTTAACATTAACCAAATTTTCTTTTTTATTTCGGAAAAATCCTCGTAGTAGGGAACAGTGGTAGACACAATTATTTTTTCTTTTTTAATCTAGCTATTAAACTTGAGCTATCCCAACGGTTTCCACCCATTTTTTGAACTTCGGCATAATAACCATCAACAATTTCAGTTACTGGTACAGGCGAACCATTTCTTTTTGCTTCTTCAATACAAATTTTTAAATCTTTTCTCATCCAATCTACAGCAAATCCGTAATCAAATTTATCAGCTACCATAGTTTTATATCTATTTTCCATTTGCCAAGATTGAGCTGCTCCTTTTGAAATAGTTTCCATAACTTTATCCATATCTAAACCTGCATTAATTCCAAAATTTACTGCTTCTGATAATCCTTGAACTAATCCTCCTATACACATTTGATTAACCATCTTAGTTAATTGTCCACTACCTGATGGTCCGATTAAAGTTACTTTTTTACTATAACAATCAATTATTGGCTCTGCTTTTTTAAAATTATTTTCATCGCCACCAACCATGACAGTTAATATCCCACCTTCAGCACCTGATTGTCCTCCAGATATAGGAGCATCTAAAAAACCAAATCCTTTATCTTTTGCAGCTTTATAAAGTTCTCTAGAAATTTCAGCAGACACTGTTGAATTATCTATATATACGCACCCCTCTTTAGCATTATGAAATAACCCATGTTCTCCTAAAGAGACTTGTCTTAAATCGTCATCATTCCCAACACACGTAAAAATAAAATCAGCATCTTTAGCAGCTTCAGATGGTGTATCAGCCATATTACCTTTGTATTCACCAATCCATTTTTCTGCTTTTGATTTTGTTCTGTTAAAAACAGTTACATTATTTCCTGCTTTTGATATATATCCTGCCATTGGATAACCCATTACACCAAGACCTATGAAAGCAACTTTAGAAGTCATATTTTTTTATGTTTAAAAATTTAAGTTTAAAAGTAATTGTATTTGGATTTATATTTACATTTTTTTCAAGCTTTGGACAGAGTTTTTTTCTTGGAATATTCAATACAAGCATTAGAGAGACACTCTCTATAACTCATGGACAATTTGGCTCAATATATGCATCTGCAACATTGTGCAGTAGTTTATTACTTATTTGGGTTGGAAAGAAAATTGATGATATAAATATTTTCCGATTTGCAATCTATGTAACATTACTTTTATCGTTTTCTTGTTTTTTCTTTTCAAAAATTTCATCAATAGTTTTTTTATTCATTGCAATTTTTTTAATGAGATTTTCAGGTCAAGGAATGATGTCTCATACTGCAACAACAACAGTTTCAAGATATTTTACAAAATCAAGGGGTAGGGCATTAAGTATTTGCTGGTTTGGTTTATCTAGTGCTGAATTTATTTTACCTGTTTTAATGGTATTTTTGTTGTCATTAACAACTTGGCAAAATATTTGGACAGTAATTGCTTTATTAATTTTAATATCTTTACCGATTGCATCATTCTTTTTAGTTCGAACTGTTAAACTTGATACAAGAGAAAGCACAGGAGGTGAGGAATTTAAAGAGGAAAATATTAAGCAATGGAAAAGAATTGAAGTAATAAAAGATTATAAATTTTATATAGTGAGCATGAATATGCTGGCCATGCCTTGGATTGCAACTGGTGTATTTGTTTATCAGTCATTTATTACTGGGTCAAAAAATTGGGGACCATTTGTAATTGCTCAATCTTTTATGTCTTATTCAGTATTTTCAGTAATTACACTTTTAATATCTGGTTTTTTAATTGATAAATTCACAAGTCGAAAACTTTTAATTTTTATGAATATTCCTTTATTTCTATCGACTTTTGTAATTATTTATTTTGATGCACAATTTACTGCATTTATATTTTTAGGTTTAATTGGAATATCAAATGGTTTGGCAAACGTTTTGGGATCTTCCACTTGGGCTGAGGTTTATGGTGTAAAGCATATTGGATCTATTAAAGCTTTGACCACTGCACTTATGGTTTTTTCAACAGCTTTTGGAACTGCTCTTTTTGGTATTTTAATTGATATTGGATTTTCAATTGAGAAAATTGCTATAATATCTGCACTTTATATACTTATTTCTTTTATTCTTCTTTTTTTAGTTAGAAAAAAATTAAATCCAATTTTAGTATAAAAATACTTGATTTTGTTCATCTTGGAGTATATTTAATCGCCCATGGCAAGAGTTACCGTTGAAGACTGCATAGATAAAGTAGATAGCCCTTATGAATTAGTTTTGGTTGCTAAAGAAAGAGCTACTCAACTTAATTCAGGAATTGAACCTACATTAGACAGAGATAACGACAAGCACACAGTTATTGCTTTAAGAGAAATAGCTGAAGAAACAATTAAAGTTCCAGATTTAACTGAAGCAGCAGTTTACAAACTTAGAAAACATGTAGAACAAATTGATGATACTGCTGAAGAAGATGAAGATATAGGCGATGATTTTGAAAATTTATATAAAGGTGAAATTTCAAAAAGTGGTGTCCCAATTCTACCTTCTAAAAGAGCTAGGAAAACTCCTGAAAAAATTCAAGTTTCAAAAGAAGATCTTGCTGAACTATCACCATCTGCTCAACCTGATGTTAATGTAGAAACTTCAAGCGAGGCTGAAGAAAGTGATGACGTTTCGTTAGATCAAGTCTCTGAAGCAGAAGAACAAGTTTCAGACAACGTAAACGAAGAAGAAAACAATTCTTAATTAAGAAAACTCTTTTAATATTTTTTCCCTGTGTTCATCAAGATCAGGAATATCCCCTCTAGTACTTTTATCCTCGTATGAAGACATTTTTATAGGATTGCCTGCTAATCTAAAATCACCAACCACTTTATGATAGGCTTTAACAATCATGTTTCTTGCTTCAACTTGAGGATTTTCTACCGCTTCTTTAATATTAAATATCGGCCCACAAGGTATCTTTAATTTTTCCATTTCACTTACCCATTCAGAAGTATTTTTTGAAGAAAGTTTATCTTCAAAAATTGATTTTAGTTCATTCATATTTTCACATCTGAGTGAATTGGTATTAAATCTTTTATCATTCACCATCTCAGGTATTCCTAATACTTCACAAAGTTTTTCGTATAATTTGTCGTTACCTGCAGCAATAATTATATAACTATCTTTTGTTTTAAATGCCTCAAATGGAGCAATCGAAGGATGTCTAGATCCCATAGGTTTAGGAATTTCATTCTTAGACAAATATCTTGCAATTGCATTTTCCAAAATTGCAATTTGGCAGTCTAACATAGAAACATCTATAAACATTCCTTTACCTGTTTTTTGTCTATCATACAAAGCTGCGTTAATTCCAATCGCAGTAAAAAGACCTGCTGTAATATCGCCAATTGAGGTTCCAACTCTTGTTGGTTCACTATTTGGATGACCTGTAACACTCATCAGTCCTCCCATCCCTTGAACTACCATGTCATAAGCCGGCAATTCTTTTAAAGGTCCAGTCTGACCGAAACCAGATGCAGATGCATATATTAATTTTGGATATTTTTTGCTTACATCTTTCCAACCATATCCCCATTTTTCCAAAGTACCTGGTTTAAAATTTTCTACTAAAATATCTGCTTTTGCTAAAATTTTATCAAAGATTTTTTTGTCATCTTCATTTTTTAAATTAAGTGCAATACTTTCTTTTCCTCTATTCAGTGACATAAAGTATGCGGAATAATCTTTAACAAAGGGTCCAAATTTTCTTGAATCATCACCAATTTCTGGCGCTTCTACTTTAATTACACGTGCACCGAGATCAGATAGGATCATTGTACAATATGGACCTACTAAAACCCTAGTAAGATCAACAACTAATAAATTTTTTAAAGGACCATCCATAATAAGTACGTCATTTCCTTATATTGACTCTTCTGCTCAAGTTCAATTTAATATCATCATTATAAATAAAAAGGGGAAAACTATGTTAAAAAAAATAACATTATATTTGTCTTCAATAATTATAGCTTTTTCAATAGTAGGATCTGCATATGCAGTTACATTAAAAGCAAGTCACCAATGGCCAGGAACACCAAGAGCTGATGGCTCTTTTGACCCTCGTCATGAAATGGTGCAAATTATTGCTGATGAAGTAAAAAAAGCAAACGTTGATTTAGAAATTAGAATTTATCCAGCTAAGTCACTTTATAAGCCAAAAGAACAGTGGAAGCCTATGACCACAGGTCAATTAGATATTTCTGCTTTCCCATTAGCTTATGCATCAAAATTCCATCCAGAGTTTGATGCTACATTAATGCCAGGAACTGTAAAAAATCATGAGCATGCATTGAGATTTAACAAAGGTCCAATGATGACAGAGATTAAAAAAATAATCAGTGATGCTGGTGTTGTAGTACTATCTGATGCATGGTTAGGTGGTGGTTTCGCATCAAAAACTAAATGTATCAAGAATCCAAGTGATGCTAAAGGACAAGTGATGAGAGCTGCAGGAAAAGCTTTCAACCAAATGTTAGAAGCTGCTGGTGCAGGTATTCAAAGTATGCCATCATCTGAAATTTATACTGGATTACAAACTGGTGTATTAACAGGTGCAAATACTAGTTCAGGAAGTTTTGTAAGTTACAAAATTTACGAACAAGTGAAATGTGCAACTCCTCCAGGAAAATTTGGTTTATGGTTTATGTATGAGCCAATTTTAATGTCTAAGAAAAGCTACAATGCATTAAATTCAAGCCAGCAAGTGGCTTTAATGAAAGCAGGAAAAGTTGCTGAGAAATATATGACAGCTCAAGTAGAAAACTTAGATAAAAAGTTTGAGGAAGCATACAAAGCTGCAGGTGTTAAATTAGTGTATATGGATGCTGATGATCATGCTGCATGGGTTGATATTGCAATAAAATCATCTCATAAAGCTTTTGCTGAAAAAGTTCCAGGTGGCGATAAGCTAATGGAAATGGCTTTAGCAGTTAAATAAAATAATATATAAAGAACCCCTATTTATTCTCAGTAAGTAGGGGTTTTTTTTATGAAAGAAAAATACTTAAAATTTTGTGATTATGTTGCAAGAGCTTGTGGAGCTTTTGCTGTATTAGCTTTACTCTTATCAATTCTTGTAATTGTAGAATTAGTTTTTGAAAGATACTTTTTTCAAAGAGCAATAACATGGCAAACTGAGCTAGTTACAATGCTTCTAGTTGCTTCAACATTTATTGGAAGTGCATATGTTTTAAGTGAAAAAGCTCATGTGAGTATGGAGTGGATTTATGATTTTTTATCAAAAAAAAATATATTAAGACTTAAAATTTTTACTTCCTTAGTCAGTTTATTATTCTTTTTAATTTTATTCTATTTTGGTTTTTTAATGGTTGAGGAAGCGTTTACTAAAAATTACTCAACAGGAACGGTTTGGGATCCTCCATTGTGGGTTCCATATTCTTCAATGATGATAGGTGCTGCATTAATGATCTTACAATATATAGCAGAAATTATTAAGCTTACAGACGAAAAGGATTCTAACTAATGGATCCATTAATAATTGCAATAATCGTTGCTGTTTTTACTTTGATAGTATTATTTTCCGGAATACCAATTGCTTTTGGTTTAAGCTTTGTATCAATAGCTCTTTTAGTTGCATTCGAAGGTTTTCAAATGTTAGATGTTTTTGCCGAAACTTTCTATGCAGGTTTAAATTCATTTGTTCTGCTTTCAATACCAATGTTTATTTTAATGGGAATGGCAGTAGCTAATTCTCCAGCAGGAAAAGATTTATATACAGGATTGGACAGATGGTTATGGAGGGTGCCTGGTGGTTTGGTTATTTCTAATATAGGAGCTTGTTCAATCTTTGCTGCACTAAGTGGATCAAGTCCAGCAACATGTGCTGCAATTGGCACTATGGGAATTCCTGAAATGAGAAAAAGAGGATACTCAGATCAAATTGCAACAGGAACCATAGCAGCCGGTGGAACTTTAGGAGTATTAATTCCTCCAAGTATTGTTTTAATTGTTTATGGAATTGCAACTGGAACATCTATTGGAAGATTATTTTTAAGCGGATTGATACCAGGATTTATGCTTGCAGGTATGTTCGCTATCTGGGCGCTGATACACAGTTACTTTATTGATAAAGACTCTGCTAAAGCTCTAAAGAATAGAACACCTCCAACTTTCAAAGAAAAAATTGAAGTTCTGCCAAGGATACTTCCTTTCTTAGCAATCATTGCTGGTGTTTTATATGTTTTATATGGTGGTGTTGCTACTCCATCAGAAGCTTCAGGAGTTGGAGCCTTTTTAGTTTTTGTTTTGATTGCTGTTGTCTACAAAATTTATCAGCCAAAAAAAATATGGAACATTGTTAAAGTTTCCATGAAAGAAAGTGTGATGATAATGTTTATCATTGCAGCCTCTTATCTTTTTGCTTTCACATTATCACAACTTTATGTAACTCAATCCTTAGCTCAAAGCATGGTGGAGATGAGCTCTAATAAATGGGTAGTATTTATTTTAATAAATATATTTCTGTTGATTGCAGGTTTCTTTTTACCTCCAGTTGCTGTTATTGTTATGACTTCAGCAATATTATTGCCAGTTATAACTCAACTGGGATTTGATCCGTACTGGTTTGCAATTGTATTTACAATTAACATGGAAATTGGTCTCATTACCCCACCCGTTGGATTAAACCTTTATATAATTAAGGGTATTACGCCTGATGTAAGTTTGTCAGAAATTTTAAAGGGATCTATACCATTTATGATAATTATGGCTTTAGCTATACTTATTTTGTGTATTTTTCCTGAGATTGTGACTTGGTTACCTGACAAAATAATGGGTAAAAGTTTAGGTTTTTAATATATAAAAAACACCATGTTAAATATAAAAAGAATATTCGAAACGATTGCTGATGCTGGTCAAAAAATTTTAGAGAAAAAATCATTAAAAAAATTCTCTAAAAAAAGAGATTTAATTGAGCTATGTGATGATCTGTTATCATCTAAAGGAGCAGCATTTGGAATCACATTAGCAAGAGATATTCTTTTTAGATATCATAATTTATCCCATGAAGATAAATTGAAATTCTTACTTCAAGTAAATGAAAAATATAAACCTGATACAGCAAATATTGATAATGCAATTAAAGATTATACAGAAAATAAAAATAGTAGGTCAATTTTAAATTTATCAAGAATTACATCTGGAACTAGAAAAGAATTGTTTGTTAGACTAAACATGGCTCCAAATGGGACAGCAGAGATTGTTTCTTTAAGAGAAGATCTACAAATGTTTTTAATGAAAAATCCTGAATTAAAAGAATTAGATTATGATTTAATTGATATATTTAAAAATTGGTTCAATCCTGGATTTTTAAAATTAAGAAAAATAACTTGGGATACAAAAGCTGCAATATTAGAAAAATTATTAAAATATGAAAAAGTTCATTCAATGAAAGATATGAATGAATTGAAAATTAGATTAGGAGAAAATAGAAGATTTTTTGCATATTTTCATCCAGCATTAGAAGATGAACCAATAATTTTTGTTGAGATTGCACTAACGAAAGGATTAGCAAAATCTATTCAAGAGTTGACAAGACCTAATGATGGAAAAAAAGAAGATTATGATACAGCTACTTTTTATTCAATTAGTAACTGTCAAGAGGGACTATCAAGAGTTACACTCGGTAACTTTTTAATTAAAAGAGTGGTATACGAATTACAAGAAGAGTTACCTGATGTAAAAAATTTTGGAACTTTATCACCGATGCAAGGTTTTGCAGATTGGGTAAAATCTTCAGAAAATGAGAAAATTAGTGAAATAGTTCAAAAAGAAAATTTTGTAAAAGTTGAGTTTTTAAAATCATTAGATCTTAAAATTGGAGATAGAAAATTTATTGATAATAAAGATTTACTTACAAAACTTGCTTTAAATTACTTAGCTGTACAAAAAAATGATCTAGGTTTTCCCATTAATGATGTTTGCAGGTTTCATTTAAAAAACGGAGCTGAAATTGACGATATTGTAGTTAATGCTAATGTTTCTGATGTAGGATTTAAAAGGTCATTTGGAATCATGGTTAATTACAAATATGAACTTGGGAAAATTGAGCAAAATCATCAAGAGTATGTAAACGAAAAAAAAATTAATATATCAAGCAAACTCAAAAAATATGTTTAGATTAAATAGAACTGTTTCTGTTGCTCCAATGATGGACTGCACAGACAAACATGAAAGATTTTTCTTAAGACTTATTAGTAAAAACGTTCTTCTCTATACTGAAATGATTGTCTCAGAAGCTATTGATAGAGGAGATAAAAAGAAACTATTAGAATTTGATATGAGAGAAAAACCTGTTGCTCTGCAACTTGGTGGTTCTTCTCCAATATTATTAGGAAATGCAGCATATTTAGGTGAAGAATTTGGTTATGATGAAATAAATTTAAATTTAGGTTGTCCAAGTAAAAAAGTTCAGAAAAATAGATTTGGTGCTTGTTTAATTCAAGAACCTAATCTTGTTGCTGATTGTCTAAGTGAAATGATTTCAAAAACAACACTTCCTGTAACAGTTAAAACTAGAATTGGATATGACAATGTTGATCAATACGAAAATTTATATAATTTTGTGAATATTTTAAAACAAACAGGTGTTAAAACTTTTATAATCCATGCCAGAAAAGCAATGTTAGGAAAATTTACACCTAAACAAAATTTAAATATTCCACCTTTGAAATATGAATACGTAAATAGATTAAAAAAAGATTTTAAAGATTTAGAAATAATAATTAATGGAGGCATAACGTCTACTGATCAAATCAAAGAACATTTAGATAATGTAGATGGTGTTATGATTGGAAGGTCAATTTATCATTCCCCTTACATGTTAGCAGATATTGAAAATAAAATTTTTAACAATAGTGAAGTTTTGACAAGACAACAAGTTGTTGAGAAACTAATTGAGTATGTGAAAGAAGAGATTAAAAAGGGTACAAGATTAAATCAAATTATGAGACATACCCTTGGTTTATTTCATGGCCAAACTGGTTCAAGTTTTTGGAAAAGATATTTAAGTGAAAATATGTGTGTAAGAGATGCCGATGTTAAGAAAATTGATCACATAATGGATAAAGTAAAATTTCATCCACAAAGTATATCGGCAGGTCAAGTTGAATAATACACTTTTAGAGATTAATAATATTTATTTTATTTTTTTAATGATGGCTGCTGCTATTCCAGTTGGTTTTTTTGCAGGATTTTTTGGAATTGGTGGTGGATTAATATCAGTACCATTTTTATTTTTTGTGTTTGAGGCATTTAATGTAGATAAAGATTATTTAATGCATTTATCAGTAGGGACAGCTTTCTCAATAACAATTTTAACAGCTACAGCTTCAGTATTAACTCATAGGAAATATAATGCAGTTGATTTTAATATTATTAAAAATTATGGGACATTTGTAATTATTGGTGTTTTCTTTGGAACATTGATGGCAGCATTGATGAATACTAAAACATTATTATTCTTTTTTTCTGTTGTTGTTTTCTTTTTTGGAGCTTATTTGTTATTACAAAGTGAAAAGAAAAAAAAAATTAATAAAAAATTTAATATTTTACCTAGAATAATATTCGGATTTTTGTCAGGATTAATTTCTGCTCCTATGGGCATAACAGGAGCTATGATGAATGTTCCCATACTAAGATACTTTGGTTATCCTATTAACTTAGCAATAGGAAGCTCTGCAGCCATTGGATTTATAATAGCTTTATTTGGATCAATTGGATTTTTTACATCTGGCTTGATGTTAAAAGCCGATATCCCACTCAGTATTGGATTTATTAATATACCTGCATTTATTATTTTTGTTCCAATAACCACTTTCATGGCAAGGATTGGAGCAAAAACAGTTCAAGATCTAGATAGAGTTAAAACACAAAGGTTATTTGGTGTTTTTCTTTATGTTATTGGTACTTTATTTCTTTATAGATTTTTAGTGACTTAGGAGACGAGGTGGTTTCAGTCTCCCTCCGCCACCTCAATTATATAATAATCGATTCTCTAATTTTTTCTTAACTCTTTATAGTTGAATTTTAAATTTTTTGATCATAATCCCCAACTTTACCAGTTTGTTGAAGCAGATTATCAATAAAGTCAAAAATCTTCTTTTTTCGTTCTTCAGAGGTTGGACTTTCAGTAACTACAACTAAAGAGGGTTTATTTGAAGATGCTCTAATTAATCCCCAAGACCCATCATCAAAAGAAAATCTTACCCCATTAACAGTCAATATCTCTCTAATTTCTTGATTATCTACTTTAGTTTTATTTTCTTTGATATTTGTTATTTCTTTAACTAAATTCTCAACTACTTCATATTTTTCACTGTCTTTACAATAAGGAGCCATAGTTGGACTTTGATAAGTCGTTGGTAATTCATCAAGTATTTCACTCATTTTTTTGTTATTTTTATCGAGTAACTTACAGACCTGTATTGCTGAATTAATTCCATCATCATAGCCATATCCCAAAGGTTTATTAAAAAAGAAATGACCACTTTTTTCAAATCCTGCTAAAGCGTTATCGGTATTCACCTTTCTTTTGATATGAGAATGACCAGTTTTCCAATAAATTGTTTCACATTTATTTTCATTTAATTTTCTGTCATTGGAATAAAGTCCTGTCGATTTTACATCAACAATAAATTTACTTTTTTTGTAATCTTTTGAAAGATTTCTAGCAATTAATAACCCTATTTTATCTGAAAAGATTTCATTACCTTTATCATCGATAACCCCAACTCTATCTCCATCTCCATCAAAACCAAATCCAATATCAGCTTTATTTTCTTTAACTGCTGAAGAAATTGCATGTAACATTTCTAAATCTTCAGGATTTGGGTTATATTTTGGAAAAGTCCAATCAAGTTCACAATCAAGTTCAATTACTTCGCATCCAATACTTCTTAAAATTTCTGGCGCAAATATTCCTGCTGTTCCATTGCCACAAGCAACTACCGCTTTAATTTTTTTATTTAACGGGTTTTTTGTTATCAAATCATCTTTATAAACATTCTGAAAATCATCTATTTTTTTTACATTACCTTTGCCATTAATAAATTTTTGATTGAGAGTAATATCTTTTAGTTCTTTCATTTCTTCAGGTGCATGAGTAAGTCCTTTTTTGATACCCATTTTTACACCCGTCCAACCATTTTCATTATGACTAGCTGTAACCATAGCTATTGCATCTGAATTTAAATTAAATTGTGCGAAGTAAACCATTGGGGATAATGACAATCCTATGTCTTCGATATTGCATCCGGTTGAAACTAAGCCTTCTTTTAATTTTTCTTTGATATGTTCGCTGTAAGATCTGTAATCTTGGCCAACTATAATTCTAGGATTATTTTTTTTTGTATGATTAATTATTTGAGTTCCAAGACCTTTACCGAGTTGAACGATTCCATCATCATCTATGTCTTTTTCGTATACCCATCGTGCGTCATATTCCCGAAATCCATAGGGATCAATTTTTCCTGAATTATTCATGTGGATATATGTACATTTTTTTAAAATTTTTATTGATAAATATTTAATAAGTTCTATAAATGTTCTATTGATTTACAATTTATATAGTATATCAGGTAAATCTACACACTATATCTAGTTATTTACTAGATTTTTTAGTATAAAGATAAAAAGGGAGTTTAATGAACAAAATATTGTCTCAGGCGATCAGGAAAGCTGTCTCTGATTACAAACCAGCGGAAAAAATCAACAATAATGACAAAAGACCAGACTTATTCTCACTAAATAACAACACAGAGTTGTTTCAAAATTCTAAGGGGATAACTATTAAAATTGATAGATCTAGAGATAATAATTTAACAGATTTTGGAAGAGCAACACTAAGCGACAGATATCTTGGAGAAAACGAGTCTTTTCAAGATTTATTTGCAAGAGTTGCAAGTCATTATGCAGATGACAACTTACACGCGCAGAGATTATATAACTACATTAGTAATTTATGGTTTATGCCAGCAACACCAGTTTTATCAAATGGTGGAACAAAAAGAGGTTTGCCGATTTCTTGTTTCTTAAATGAAGCAGGGGATAGCTTAACTGGAATATTAGATCTTTGGAGTGAAAATGTTTGGTTAGCTGCTAAAGGTGGAGGTATTGGAAGTTACTGGGGTAACTTAAGATCTATCGGAGAAAAAATTGGAAGAGTTGGAAAAACTTCAGGAATAATTCCTTTTATAAAAGTTATGGACTCTTTAACAATGGCGATCAGTCAAGGCTCTTTAAGAAGAGGATCTGCAGCTTGTTATCTTCCAATTGATCATCCGGAGATAGAAGAATTTATTGAAATGAGAAGACCAACAGGTGGTGATCCAAACAGAAGATCATTAAATTTACACCACGGTGTTTTAGTTTCAGATGCATTTATGAGAGCAGTAGAGCTAGATGAACAATGGGCACTAAAAAGTCCAAAAGATCAATCAGTACAAGCTACTGTTTCTGCAAGAAATTTATGGATTAGATTATTAACTGCAAGAATTGAAACTGGAGAACCTTATATTGTTTTCATTGATACAGTTAATAGAATGATACCTCAACATCATAAGCTTGCTGGTTTAACTGTTAAGACATCTAACTTATGTAGTGAAATAACTTTACCAACAGGAATTGATAAAGAGGGTAGAGATAGAACGGCAGTATGTTGTTTATCATCTTTAAATTTAGAAACTTATGATGAGTGGAAAGACGATGAAAACTTTGTTCCAGATGTGATGAGATTTTTAGATAATGTATTAACGGACTTTACTGAAAAAGCACCTGAGTCATTTAGTGATGCAGTTTATTCAGCATTAAAAGAGAGAAGTGTTGGTCTAGGTGTCATGGGACTTCATTCATTCTTTCAACAAAAAATGATACCTTTCGAGTCAGTGATGAGCAAAGTTTGGAATAAAAAAATATTTGAAAGTATCCAAAAACAAGTTGATCAAGCTTCAAAAGATTTAGCTGATGAAAGAGGCGCATGTCCGGATGCAGCAGATTATGGAATTAATGAAAGATTTTCAAATAAAACTGCAATAGCACCTACTGCTTCAATTTCAATTATTTGCGGTGGAACATCTCCAGGTGTAGAGCCAATTGCAGCAAATAGTTATACACATAAAACTTTGTCTGGATCATTTAACGTTAGAAATAAATATCTAAGTAAATTATTAGAGAAACACGGTAAAAATGATGATGAAACATGGTCAAGTATCACAACTAATCAAGGCTCAGTTTCTCATCTTGATTTTTTAACTCAACAAGAAAAAGACGTATTTAAAACAGCTTTTGAATTAGACCAAAAATGGATTGTGGAATTAGGTGCAGATAGAACACCTCATATTTCACAAGCACAATCAATAAATATATTTATACCTGCAGATATTCATAAAAGGGACTTACACCAAATCCATTTCCAAGCTTGGAAAAAAGGATTGAAGAGCCTTTATTACTGCAGATCTAAATCAATACAAAGAGCGGAAAACGTAAACGATGCAAATTCTACAGATGTAACTGCAAACGTTTACAAATCTAAAAAACAAGAAAATCAACAACCAGAATATGAGGAGTGTTTATCATGTCAGTAGAAAACCTAAAAGATACAAAACAAAAAATTATAGAACCAAAAAAAATGGGTCTATTAGTTGAAAACCCAGTTTATAAACCATTCAGATACCCATGGTGTTATGATGCGTGGCTAACACAACAAAGAATTCATTGGTTGCCAGAGGAGGTTCCACTTGGTGATGACGTCAGAGATTGGCAAAAAAATCTTTCAGAGTCAGAAAAAAATTTATTAACTCAAATCTTCAGATTTTTTACTCAAGCAGATGTTGAAGTTAATAACTGTTATTTAAGACATTACACAACTGTATTTAAACCTACAGAAGTTTTAATGATGATGACTGCATTTGCTTCTATGGAGACAGTACATGTAGCAGCTTATTCACATTTATTAGATACTATTGGAATGCCAGAGTCTGAATATTCTGCATTCATGAAGTATAAAGAAATGAAAGACAAATACGATTACATGCAAAATTTTAATGTAAACTCAAAAGAAGATATCGCAAAAACTGTTGCAGTATTTAGTGCCTTTACAGAAGGTCTTCAATTATTTGCAAGTTTTGCAATTTTATTAAACTTTCCAAGACATAATAAGCTCAAAGGAATGGGTCAGATAGTTACTTGGTCGGTAAGAGACGAAACTCTTCATTGCAATTCTATGATTAGAATTTTTAAAGAGTTCATTAAAGAAAACCCTGAGATTTGGACACCAAAACTTAAAAAAGAACTTTATGAAGCTTGCAGAACTATAATTGAACATGAAGATGCATTTATTGATCTGGCTTTTGAAATGGGTCCAATGCAAGGTTTAACTGCTCAAGAAGTTAAAGATTACATTAGGTTCATTGGTAATAGAAGATTAACTCAGTTAGGTCTCGAGCCAATATACGATGTTCAAAAAAATCCATTAACATGGTTAGACACTATGTTAAATGCAGTAGAGCATATGAACTTCTTTGAAGGTAGAGCCACTGAATATTCAAAAGCATCTACACAAGGTAATTGGATAGACGCTTTCTCCTAGGATTAAGTGATAGTAAGCCCCTGTATAAGTATTTGTAAAACTGATCCAGTATCAGGCCTTTGCTATGGATGTGGTAGATCTGATGAAGAAAAGAAAATTTGGAAAGATCCTGAAACAACAGATGATTGGAAAAATAACAATCTAAAAGAAGTCGAAAACAGACTTTCAGGTTGGCAATTAGAGAGCTTTAAAATGTCTTACAAAAACAAAATTGAAAAAGGCATTTCTTTGTATAAACAAAAAAAATCTAAATAGAATATATTTTATAAGTAAAGATAATTAACTAATTAAATTTAAATAATTAAATTTTTTCTTTATCTTCATAATTTGCTTCTTCATTAGAAACTTTGTTCTTCTTTGTATTTAAAATGTCAGCAAAACTATGATTCACATCTCTATGCCCAGCTTCATCGTCTCTTATCACTTTTACTACATCTTTTAGTCTAGAATTTAACGGAAGGTTCCAGTAATTTATTGCTATCTCTGGAGCCTTAATATTTTCGATTTTACCTTCTTCTATTTCATTTAGGTACTCAGTATAACTTATCACGGCTTCTTCTTCAAAATATCCTACAATTCTATGAGCAGTCTTTTGTGAAATTAAATATATGAATAGATACATCAAAATAAATATAAACTGTGCAATCATTATAATTAATCTCTCTATGAATGTAGGTTTTGCAATTTTAATAAAAGTCATTAAATGCATTCTTTCATTTGCAGCTTCATCTAATAGAATTTTGATCCAACCTTTATCATCTTGCATTTTTCTTAATGATTTTAGGTGAAGTAACATTCCAGCCACCATACCAGGAACAGCAGCTACAGTTTCTAAAACAACCGCTCTATGCCCATATTTTTTTTTAAAAAAAGTGTCAGCTAAGAATCTTAAAAACTTTGTGAATCCAAAAGCAATCTTATCACTCAAGTCTTGGGGTTTATGATGTCTATTTAAATTTTCCATAAATTATATATGGCAATTATTAAATATTTTTAAATGAGTAAATTAGACCTATCTTTGGTTCAAAAGCATTACTTTTCTGTATTTACTTCCTTTGTATTTAGCTAATGGTCTAATCAATTTATTAGATGAATGTTGTTCCATTATGTGAGCTGACCAACCAGTAATCCTTGAAATTACGAATATAGGCGTAAAGAAATCAGTATCAAAACCCATTAAATGATAAGTAGGTCCTGTTGGGTAATCTACATTTGGATGAATATTCTTTTTACTGATCATTACTCTTTCAACAATATCGTAAATCTTTAAAAACTTTTTATCTTTTTTTATCTTAGCAACTTTTTTGAAATACTCTTTCATGGTTGGAACTCTTGAGTCTCCACTTTTATAAACCCTGTGCCCAAAACCCATCACAACCTCTTTTTTCTTTAATGCATTATTGATCCATTTTAAGGCATTCTCAGGTTTTTTGATTTTATTCATCATATGCATAACTTCTTCATTAGCTCCACCATGTAATGGTCCTTTTAGACTAGCTATAGCACCTGTTATTGCGCCATGAATGTCAGATAAACTACTTGTTATTGTTCTAGCAGTAAAAGTTGAGACATTAAAACTATGTTCTGCATATAAAATTAAAGATACATCAAACGCTTTTACAATTTCCTTCTGAGGTACTTTTCCAAAACACATATAGAAAAAGTTTTCTGCAAAAGTTAGTTCTTTCTTTGGTTTAATAATCTTTTTACCTTTTCGAATTCTATAAAACGCTGCTAAAGCGGTTGGAGTTTTAGCTAAAATTCTTAGAGCTTTTCTTGTATTTGCTTCCTGTGAATTATCTGTTGTCTCTTTATCTTCTAATCCCATTACGCTAACTGCTGTTCTAGCAACATCCATAGGATGAGATTTTTTAGGCATATGTTTAATTATTTCGTAAAGATTTTTTGATAAATCTCTATGCCCTCGTTCAATTTTTTCAAATTGTCTCAGTTCAATACTATTTGGTAAATCGCCTTTTAAAATAAGATATGCAGCTTCTTCAAATCTACAAAATTCACACAGATCCTGAACAGCATACCCTCTATAAGTTAATGAGTTAATTTCAGGCATAACTTTAGAAACTTCTGTTTCATCAACAACAATTCCTAATAAACCTTTTTTTACTTCTTCACTCATTATTCATGTCCCTCTGTACTAAAATTATATATTTTTTCGTCTAAAGAGTTGTATTTTTCATAATCAACTAGATCATATAATCTTTTTCTGGTTTGCATCTTATCTATAATATTATTTTGATGTCCATCCGCAAAAATGGCACGTAGACCATCCTCAACACTTTTCATTGCTAATCTCTGTGTAGTAACTGGATAAATTACAATATTGTAACCAAGCTCTTCCAATTGTTTAAAATCTAGCAACTTCGATTTGCCAAACTCGGTCATATTTGCTAAAAGATAACAATCCAGGGATTTTCTAACTTTTTCAAACTCAGCTTCATCTTTTAATGCTTCTGGAAAAACAATTTCTGCACCAGCATCAATATAAGATTTGCATCGATCGATCATTTTATCAATACCTTCTATGCTTTTAGCATCAGAACGTGCAATAATTTTAAAATTTTTGTCTAATCTTGCTTCTACACATTCTTTAATTTTTTTTGTCATATCATCTTTTGATATCAATTCTTTATTATCTAGATGGCCACATCTTTTCTGCTCAATCTGATCCTCTAAATGAATTGCCGAGATACCAAAATTTTCAAATGTTTGAACAGTTTCTTTACAAGATTTAAAGCCTGTATCGACATCAACAATTGTTGGAAGATTTGTAACACGTGCAATTTGTTTTGATCTGTTACTGACATCATTAAGAGTTGTTAAGCCAATATCTGGATAACCCAAATCATTAGACATAACACCACCAGAAACATAAACACCATCATATCCAATTTCTTCGATAACTTTTGCTGTTAATGGATTAAATGCACCTGGTATTCTTAAAATTTTATTAGATTTAAGTTTATTATCTAAATCAATTCTTTTCTCTTCAGGTTTTTTTTCAACAAAATGCACTAGAATATTCCTTTTTTGTTATTCGATTTTAAGTATCTTCTACTTACTTCAATATTTAGTTTTGATAATTGATCATTTTTTAATTTTTTTAAATTTTGCACATCTTTTAAAAATCTATCACTTTCTTTTTTAGAAATAATACTTTCTGTTAAAATTTTAAATTTATTTATATAATCTATCCTTTTAAAAGGTCTTTTACCGTAAGGATGAGCATCTGCTCTTTCTAACTCTTCGATTACTTTTTTCCCATTATTTAATGTTACTACAACTCTTGCTCCAAAAGATTTCTTTTTTGGATCAGGATCGTGATACTTTTTCGTCCATCTCCTATCCTCATGGGTTTTAATGGATCTCCATATTTTAATCGTACTTTTTTTGTTAGCCCTCTTTTTAGTATAAGACTTTACATGATGCCAATTTGCATCCTCTAAAGCTACTGCAAAAATATACATTATTGAGTGATCCAAAGTTTCTCTACTTGCATTCGGATCCATCTTTTGTGGATCATTAGCTCCAGTTCCTATTACATAATGAGTATGATGGCTTGTATATATATCTATTTTTTTAATTGTATTTAAATTATCAATTTTTTTATTAAGAGCTTTTGCAATATCAATTAATGCTTGAGCTTGATACTCTGCAGAATATTCTTTTGTATATGTTTCGAGAATGGCTTTTTTTTCTTCGTTTTTTTTAGGCAAAGGAACAAAATATTTAGCATTTTTTCCATCTAGTATTCTTGCTATTACGCTATCTTCACCTTCGTAAATAGGACTTGGAGCTCCTTCACCTCGCATCGTTCTATCAACTGCTTCAATCGCTAATTTTCCTGCATGAGCTGGAGCATATGCTTTCCAACTTGAAATCTCACCTTTTCTTGATTGTCTTGTTGAAATACTTACGTGCAATGCTTGTTGTACAGCTTGATAAATAGTTTCTGTATTTAATTTTAACATTGATCCAATGCCAGCGGCAACACTTGGCCCTAAGTGAGCGATATGATCGACTTTATGTTTATGAAGACAAATTGCTTTTACAAGATTAACTTGAACTTCATAAGCAGTTATAATTCCTCTTAATAAATCATTTCCATTTTTTTTTAATTGTTGTGCCACTGCTAATAGAGCAGGAATATTATCGCCAGGATGACTGTAATCAGCTGCTAAAAAGGTATCATGAAAATCTAACTCTCTGACTGCAGTTCCATTTGCCCATGCAACCCATTCACAATCGAATTTAAGTTTTGAATTTATACCAAAAAGATTAGCTCCATTTTTTCGAACATGCTTTTTTGCCATTTCTCTAGCAGATATTACTGGTCTTCTATTTAAGGAGGCTATAGCAACAGAAGCGTTATCAATAATTCTATTAATAACCATATCTATTGAATTTTTATTTAATTTAGCATTATCACTTGCTATCTCTGCTATTTTCCATGCAAGTTGTTTCTTTTTTGGTAAATTTTTTTTTGATGGGTAAACTTTTACAATATGTTTAATCATTGAGAAAATTTAATACTCCCTGATTAAGATTTAATCAATACTAATTAATAAGGTATTTATTAATTATTTGCTCAATACCATTAAAATCTTTTATCAAATGATTATGATATATCTCATTTATAGTTTTATCAGTATATCCATCTTCAACTAATATGAATGGTAATCCTGCAGCTTTTGCAGATTCAGAGTCAGTTTCACTATCACCAATCATTATTGATTTTTTTAATTCACCTTGAATTATTTCAATTACATTTGTTAAGTGTCTTGGATCTGGCTTACAATAGTCAAAAGTATTATATCCAGCAACGTATTCAAAATAATCGTATACATTTATTTGTTTCAAAAGATCTACAGCTAAATGTTCTGTTTTATTAGTGCAAATGGCCATTGAAATATTATTTTTTTTACACCATTTAAGAAATTCTAAAACTCCAGGAAGTAGCTTGCTCTCTACTGCAATATTTTTTCCATAATAATCTATAAATTCATCAACCATTTTTGATTTTATTTTTTCATCATCAATTTTTTTTAGTTCTTTTCTAGCTTGATTCCATAAAGATCTTCCAATCATCGAAGCTGCACCTTTTCCTACTAAGTTTCTTATTTCATTAGTAGACTTAGTTTCGTAACCAAATTTTTGCATTACATGATTATGAGCATTCATTAAATCAGGTGCTGTATCAATTAGTGTTCCATCTAAATCAAAAAGAACTGTGAATTTTTGTGTCATTTAAAAGTATTAATAAGAAATAAATTGTGAATTAATAAAACTAATACCCATCTATATACAACTATCTTATGAATAGTCAAAATTTACAAAATAAACTTAGGGATAAATTTTTAAAAAAAGGTGTCAAAATGAAAGGGCCTGAGACAGTTTTTTTTTCTAAAGATACTAAAATTGGAAAGAATGTAGAGATAGAACCTTATGTTGTCTTTGCTGATAAAGTTCAAATAGGAAACAACGTTAAAATTCTGTCCTTCTCTCATCTTGAGGGAGTTAAAATAGATAATAATGTGAGTGTTGGTCCATACGCACGTTTGAGACCAGGAACAAAAATTAAATCCGGTTCAAAAATTGGAAATTTTGTTGAGGTAAAAAAAACTACAATAAACAAAAATTCTAAAGTTAATCATTTGTCATATATTGGCGATGCACAAGTAGGAAGAAATGTAAATATTGGAGCTGGAACAATAACTTGCAATTATGATGGAAGAAAAAAAAGTAAAACAAATATTAGAGATAAAGTATTTGTAGGTTCAAATACATCTTTAGTAGCACCAGTTACTTTAAATGAAAAAAGTGTTATAGGCGCGGGGTCAGTAATCACAGAAAATGTAGCTAAAGGGTCATTAGCACTAACAAGAACAAAGCAAAAAGAAAAAAAAAATTATAAAAGGAGATAAGAGGTAATGTGTGGGATAGTTGGAATTACAAGCTCTAAAGAGGTTACTCCTAGAATTATAAGTTCATTAAAAAAACTTGAGTATAGAGGCTATGACTCTGCAGGTTTAGCAACTCTTTCAAATGGAAATATAAATGAGGTAAAATGTGAGGGTAGAGTAGACGCTTTAGAGAAAAACATTATACAAACTAAAATATCTGGCTTTATTGGTATCGGACATGTTAGGTGGGCAACTCATGGAAAACCTAGTTCAATAAATGCACACCCTCATTCATCGGAAGATGTATCTGTCGTTCATAATGGTATAATTGAAAATTCAACTATTCTAAAAAAGTTATTAGAAAATAAAGGTTATAAGTTTAAATCTCAAACAGACACAGAAGTAATAGTTCATTTGGTAACTGATTATTTAAAAAAAAATAACCTTAAAAATACAATTATAAAAGTTTTAAAAAAATTACACGGTAGTTTTGCGCTAGGAATAATATTTAAAGACCAACCAGACTTAATAGTTGGGGCAAGAAGAGGCTCTCCTCTTGCAGTTGGTTATGGTCCAAATGAACACTATCTTGGTTCAGACTCTTATGCATTAAAGTCAATGACTAATAAAATTTCATATTTAAATGATGGAGAATTTTGCATATTAAAAAAAGATCAAGTCGAATTTTTTGATGCTGATGGAACCAAAGTAAACAAAAAAATTTTAAATCTTTCTAAAGATGATCAAAATTATGAAAAAGGAGATTATAAATATTATATGGCTAAAGAAATAGACGAGCAGCCAATCACTTTAAAAAATTGTATTAATGAGTACATAGACAAGCATAATAAGGATATAAATATTTACAATTTTCCTTGGAAAATAAGTGAAATTTCATCAGTGGTTTTAATTGGATGTGGAACAGCATATCACTCGTGCCTTGTTGCTAAGTATTGGTTTGAACAAAATACAAGCCTAGACGTTAGTGTTGATATAGCATCTGAATTTAGATATCGAAAAATTAAATTTAAAAAAGATTGTCTTTATGTATTCGTTTCACAATCAGGAGAAACCGCAGATACATTTGCTGCATTAGATTTGTGCAAAAAGAATAAAGTTAAAACTTGCGCAGTTGTAAATGTTGTTGAAAGTTCAATTGCAAGAGATGCAGATCTAGTTTTGCCTATTCATTGTGGTCCAGAAGTTGGCGTTGCATCAACAAAGGCCTTTTTAGGACAAATGTTAGTACTTTATTTATTATGTAATAAGCTATCTTATGAACAAAAATCAATTAATAAAAAAGATTACCAAAAAAAAATAAAAGATTTACTGTCATTATCTAAATTTGCAAAAAATACGCTTAATATTGAAGATAAAATCCAAACACTTGGAAAAGATTTTGCTAACTCAAAAGGGTCAATGTTTCTGGGTAGAGGTTATTCATATCCAATTGCACTTGAAGGCGCTTTAAAACTAAAAGAGCTTGCTTATGTTCATGCTGAAGGTTATCCAGCAGGAGAAATGAAACATGGACCTCTTGCACTTATAGAGGAAGGTATGCCGGTAGTAGTAATTGCTCCAAGAGATGAGCATTACAAAAAAACTATTTCAAATATGCAAGAAGTTATTTCTAGAGGTGCAAAAGTTTTACTAATAACAAATAAAAGTAATGATGAAATTTATTCAGAAAATATTTGGGAGCAGATAGAAGTTGATGCAATATCTGATGAACTTATTCCTTTTTTGACCACTATACCTTTGCAAAAGCTAGCTTATTACTCTGCACTAGACAAAGGATACGATATCGATAAACCAAGAAACTTAGCTAAATCTGTCACTGTTGAATAAATAATAAAGTCTGTTAAAACAATTCTGAGTTGAAATGAAAAAATGGAAAATAAATAGCTGGAGAAAATATCCTGTCAAACATATTCCTCAATATGAAGATGAGAAGGAATTGGAGATGGTTTTAAATAAATTGAAAACCTTTCCTCCGCTAGTTTTTGCAGGTGAAACAAGACATTTGAAAGATCAGTTAGCAATGGTCAATGATGGAAAAGCTTTCCTATTACAAGGTGGTGATTGTGCAGAAAGTTTTGCGGAATTTCATCCTGACAATATAAGAGATACCTTTAAGGTTATTCTTCAAATGGCATTGGTGATGACATATTCAGCATCTTTACCTATTGTAAAACTTGGAAGAATTGCTGGACAATTTTCAAAACCAAGAAGCGCACCAACTGAAAAACAAGGTGATAAAGAATTACCAAGTTATTTGGGAGACAATATAAATGCAATAGATTTTAATGAAAAAGCTAGAAGACCTGATCCAAAAAGAATGTTTAAGGCTTATTCTCAATCTGCATCAACTTTAAACCTTTTAAGAGCATTTTCAAAAGGTGGTTTTGCTGACCTAAATAAGGTTCACTTATGGAATTTAGATTATATTAAGAAAAGTCCACAAGCTAAGAAATTTAAAGAATTAGAAGATAAAATAGCAGATGCATTAGCTTTCATGGATGCTTGTGGAATTACATCTGATTTTAATAATAGATTGTATACTGTTAACTTTTGGACTTCTCATGAAGCTTTACACTTACCTTTCGAGGAAAGTATGACAAGAGTAGATTCAACTACAGGAGAATATCACGATACCTCAGCTCACTTTGTTTGGATAGGGGATAGAACAAGACAATTAGATGGTGGACATGTAGAGTTTTGTAAAGGAATAGAAAATCCAATTGGTATCAAGTGTGGTCCAACGTCAAAACCTGATGAGATCGCAAAAATATGTGAAGTTATAAATCCAAAAAATGAAAAAGGAAAAATAACTTTAATTTCAAGATTTGGTCATCAAAACGTTGAAAAATTTTTACCAAAATTAATTAGAGGAATTAAAAAAGAAGGTGTAAACGTTGTCTGGTCATGTGATCCAATGCATGGCAATACAATTAAATCAACTACTGGTTTTAAAACTAGACCGTTTAATGATGTTGTAAGTGAAGTTAAAAATGTATTTGCAGTTCATCAAGCAGAAGGTTCTTATGCTGGAGGTTTACATGTTGAAATGACAGGGCAAGATGTGACAGAGTGTACAGGTGGAGCAAAAAAAATATCTGATGCAGATTTATCAAGCAGATATCATACGCACTGTGATCCTAGATTGAACTCTGATCAAGCTATAGAATTAGCATTTTTAATTTCAGATGAGATAAAAAAGAATAGTTTGTATTCTAAATCTGCAATTAAAGCGGCATCTTAACAGTTTAAAAATAAATTTTTTTTCTTATATTTGAATTATGACACCCAAAGACAAAGTGAATCACATTAAAAACTGGATTTCAGATTATGTTAATTCTATGCCAAAAAAGGCTCAATCTTTAGTGATTGGTATTTCTGGAGGAATAGACTCTTCTGTCTCAAGTACATTAAGTGCAATGACTGGTTTAAAAACAATTGTTTTATCAATGCCTATTAAACAAAAATCTGCACAACATGATTTAAGTTTGGCACATCAAGAATGGTTAAAGAAAAAATTTAGCAATGTTGAAGGACACACATTAGAATTAGATAGTTTATTCAAAACATTTGAAGGAACACTAAACAATTTTGGTAGTGAACACGGTATGGCAAATTCTAGAGCAAGATTAAGAATGACAACACTTTATCAAGTAGCTGCAGCAAACAATGGGATAGTTGTTGGAACAGGAAATAAAGTAGAAGATTTTGGAGTTGGTTTTTATACAAAATATGGTGATGGTGGAGTAGATATTTCTCCAATAGCAGATTGTAATAAAACTGAGGTATGGGAACTTGGTAAAGAACTTGGAATTTTAAAAGAGATTATTGATGCTCCTCCTACAGATGGTTTATGGGATGATGGTCGTACTGATGAGGGACAGCTTGGTTTGTCATATAAAGAATTAGAAGAAGCAATGGATAATGAAAATTCTGTAAATAGAGATAAATATAATTCAATTCGAAGTGCAAATTTGCATAAAATGGAACCAATTCCAGTATGCAAAATTCCTAATTAATCAAATAGATTCACAAATCTATAATTTAAGTATATTCCTAGTTGTATGGCTAAAGATATATTTTTAACTAATAGTCTAGGTGGTAAGAAAGAAAAATTTACTCCCAAAAATGAAAAATCCATAGGCATGTATGTTTGTGGTCCTACAGTTTATGATGATCCACATATTGGTAATGCCAGACCATTAGTCGTTTTTGATATTCTGTATAAAATTTTAAAAAATAGATATGGATCAACATCTGTAAAATATATCAGAAATATAACAGACATAGATGACAAAATAATCAAAGCATCTAATGATCAAAATATTTCTATAAACGACTTAACTTCAAAAATTACTGAAAATTTTCATAAGGATTGTAATTACTTAAAATGTGAAACACCAAACAGCGAACCAAAGGCAACAGAAAATATAAAACAAATGATTGAAATGATCACAGAACTAGAGAAAAAAGGGTTTGCATATTCAAAGGATAAGCATGTTTATTTTGAAGTTAAAAAATTTAGTGATTATGGAAAACTATCTAATAAAAAGTTAGATGAATTAATAGCTGGTTCACGTGTAGAGGTTTCAGAAATAAAAAAAAATCCTGAAGATTTTGTATTATGGAAACCGTCAACAGATAAAGAGCCTTCTTGGGATTCTCCTTGGGGCAAAGGTAGACCAGGTTGGCATTTAGAATGTTCAGTTATGTCAAAAAGATATTTAGGGGAAGAATTTGATATTCATGGTGGTGGTAGAGACTTGATTTTTCCTCATCATGAAAATGAGATTGCTCAATCAAGATGCGCAAATGAAACAAATTCGTTTGCAAATTATTGGGTTCATAATGGATTTATAACTCTTTCAAATGAAAAAATGGCAAAATCTCAAGGAAATATTTTAAAAATAAAAGATTTTAAAAATAAATATAATGGCCAAGTTTTAAGATTAGCATTAATTAGTGCTCACTATAAACAAGGATTAGACTGGAATGAAAAACTAATATTAGATTGTGAAAAAACTTTAAGCAAATGGTATTCAGCCTATTCTGATGTTCATAAAAGTACAATATTACCAAATGAATTATTAGATCCTTTATATGACGATTTAAACACTCCAGGCTATATTGCTAATTTGCATTCTTTATTTAGTAAAGCTTCCACTGGAACGAACGAGGATAAAGCAACTTTTGTAAAAGCTTGCAATTTTATAGGTCTATTAACTGATACTTCAGAAGAGTGGCTACAAACAAAAAAAAATACAATTTCTCTTTCAGAGAATGAAATTAATGAAAAAATAGCTGAGAGAAATAAAGCAAGGGACGAAAAAAATTATGAATTAGCTGACAAAATTAGAAAAGATCTTATAGATAAGGGTATTTTAATTGAAGATAAAGATGGTACAACCTCGTGGAAATTAAAATGAGTAAAGAAAAAATCTATATATTTGATACTACACTTAGAGATGGGGCGCAAACTCAAGGCGTTGACTTTTCCTTAAATGAAAAAGAAAAAATTTCTAAATCTTTAGATAACCTAGGAGTTGATTATATAGAAGGTGGTTGGCCAGGAGCAAATCCAACTGATACAGAATTTTTTAATAAGGACCAAAACTTTAAAAATGCAAACCTTACAGCTTTTGGTATGACCAAAAAATCAGAGCATAGTGCAAAAAATGACCCCATGTTATCATCTTTGATTAATTCAAAGAGTTCATCAGTTTGTTTATTTGGCAAAAGTTGGGATTTTCATGTGGATGTTGCTTTAGGCATTTCAAATGATCAAAATTTAGAAAATATAAGCGAGAGTGCAAAGCATATAGTTAATTCAGGTAAAGAATTTATATTTGATGCTGAACATTTTTTTGATGGTTATAAATCTAATCCTGAATATGCAATATCATGTTTAAAAGCTGCATATGATAATGGTGCAAGATGGATTGTTTTATGTGATACCAATGGAGGAACATTACCACACGAAATTTCTAAAATTGTTGAAGAAGTAACAAAGCATATACCTGGAAAAAACCTTGGAATTCATGCCCATAATGATACTGAAAATGCAGTTGCCAATAGTTTAGTAGCTGTACAAGCAGGAGTTAGACAGGTTCAGGGTACAATAAATGGACTAGGTGAAAGATGTGGTAATGCAAATTTAATGTCTTTGATCCCAACTTTTTTTTTAAAAAAAGACTTTTCAGACAAATATGAAATTAATATCAAACCAGAAAACATTAAAAATTTAACTCAATGTTCAAGATTATTAGATGAAATATTGAATAGAAAACCAAATAAACATTTACCTTATGTGGGCGCATCTGCATTTTCGCACAAAGGTGGAATGCATGTATCAGCTGTACAAAAAGATCCAAAAACCTATGAACATATTAATCCTGATGAAGTAGGTAATGCTAGGAATATTGTTGTTTCTGATCAATCAGGACAATCTAATATAATGTCTAGATTAAATGCAATCGGCATTAATATTAAAAAAGACGATCCAAAAATAAAAAAACTTCTTCATGAAGTAAAAGATAGAGAGTTCATAGGATATAGTTACGATGGTGCCGATGCATCTTTTGAACTTTTAGCCAGAAGATTGATGGGTGAAATACCAAGATATATTTCAATTAATGAATATGATGTTTCTGTTAAGAAAGATTCTACTGGAGAAGTAATATCTTTTGCAAAAGCAAAACTAGAAGTAGATGGTCATAAAATATTATGTGAAGGTGAGGGCAACGGACCTGTTAATGCTTTAGATAATGCAATTAGAAAAAATGTAAATAAACTTGAAAAATACTCAGAATACTTAAAAGATCTAAAATTAGTTGATTATAAAGTTAGAATATTAAACACAGGAACTGGAGCTGTTACTAGAGTTTCAATAGAAAGTGCAGACTCAAAACATGGTAATTGGTTCACAATAGGAGTTTCTCCAAATATTATTGATGCATCTTTTAAAGCTTTAGTTGATAGTTTGGATTATAAGCTTTTCAAAGATAATGCTCCTGCAAGTACTTGATGTCATTAAGAAATATAACTTTCATATTACATAAACCTCAATTGTCGGAAAATATAGGAGCCTGTGCTAGAGCATTAAAAAACTTTAATTTTAACAATTTATCAATTGTTAATCCAAAACCATCATTTCCAAATGATAAAATTATTGCAACATCTGTTGGTGCAAAAGATGTTATCAAAAAAGCAAAAGTATATGAAAATTTAGAAACATCATTAAGTAACTTGGATATATTGGTTGCAACATCAGCAAGATTTAGAAATAAAAACATTAAACACATATCAATAACTGATCTAAATAAGATAAATTACAAAAAAAAGGTTGGTTTTCTTTTTGGATCAGAAGCATCAGGATTATCAAATAATGAGGTTAGCTATGCTGATTATACTTTACAAATTCCAAGTAATAAGAGTTTTAGATCTCTAAATTTGTCTCATAGTTTAATTATAGTAGCTCAAATAGTAAATGGATTAATTTCAAAGAAAAAATTTACTTTTGAAAAGTCAAAAAAAATCAAAAGTGCAAACAAGAATGACATTCAAAGAATGTTGAATTTATGCATTAATAATTTAGAAAATAAGAATTTTTTTCATCCACCTGAAAAAAAACCGATCATGATGGAAAATTTAAGAAGTATTTTCTATAAACTCAATCTTTCAGAAAAAGAAACTCGTATTTTATCGAGTGTATTTGCTGGTTTAAGTAAGGAAAAGGTTGATTGACAAAACATAACTTAGGCTTATAAGACCTCCTATTAATGACAAAAAGATTAAACTCTAAACATAAAGTAGATAGAAGATTAAAAGTAAACTTATGGGGGAGACCCAAAAGTCCTTTTAATACAAGAGCCTATCCTCCAGGACAGCATGGACAAACAAAAGCTGGCAAACCTTCAGACTATGGAATTCAACTTCAAGCAAAACAAAAATTAAAGTCTTATTATGGCAACATGAATGAAAGACAATTTAGAAATGTTTATAAGAAAGCGATTATGAAAAAAGGTGATACTGCAGAAAATTTAATTGGATTATTAGAGAGAAGATTAGATGCTGTGATTTATAGATCAAAGTTATCAAACACTATATTTTCATCAAGACAGCTTATTAATCATGGTCATGTTAAAGTGAATGGAAAAAAAGTAAATATTGCGAGTTATCAGGTCAAAGAAGAAGATACAATTGAAATTAGAGATAAATCTAAACAGCTTGCTTTAATTGATATTGCTCTTGCTAACAAAGAAAGAGAAGTCCCAGAATATCTACAATTAGATGAAAAGAATAAAAAAGTTAAATTTGTAAGAGTTCCATCTTTTGAAGAAGTTCCTTATCCAGTTGTAATGGAGCCAAATTTAGTAATTGAATATTACTCTAGATAATTAATTTTTAACCTTAAAGTTTATTCCTTTAGACTCAAAAAGTTTAGTGAGTTCTCCACTCTCATACATTTCTTTTACGATATCACATCCACCAATAAATTCGTTTTTAACATATAATTGAGGAATAGTTGGCCAATCACTAAATACTTTTATACCTTCTCTTAGCTTTTGATCTGCTAAAACATTTACACCTTTAAAATTTACTTCAAGAACTTTTAATATGTTTGAGGTTGCCATTGAAAATCCACACTGGGGTGCATCAGGTGTACCTTTCATAAAAAGACATACATCGTTATTTTCAATTTCACTTTTTATTAAATCATTTGTTTCTTGTTCCATTTAAATTTCCTTTGTTTTAATTGCTAAAGCGTGAAGCTCATTTCCCATTTTACCTTTTAAAGAATTATACACCATTTTGTGTTGTTCTATTTTACTTTTACCTGAAAATTCAGATGATGTCACTGTTGCAGAATAGTGATTTCCATCACCTGCTAAATCTTGAATTTCAACTTTTGCGTCAGGTAATCCTTCTTTAATTAAACTTTCAATTTCTTTTAAATCCATTGCCATTAGCTATCCATATACTTCTTTAACCAATATTTATGTGCATCTGCTAATTCTTCAATAGGCAAATTGATATCATCATTATATTTAATAGAATTGCCATCTATTATTCCTAAATCGTCAAAATGTACTGAATATTTGTTTAAAATCTCGATTACTTTCTTCAAACTAGCTCTAGGTATCTCAACAATATATCGAGCCTGATCTTCACCAAAAAAATATTCATATTTATTTGTTAAACCTTTAAGTGAATTAATTTTTATTCCTTTTTTTCCTTTAATACACATTTTTGATACTGCAGTTAAAATTCCACCTAACGAAACATCATGACAGCTCACAATAAGATTTTTTCTAGATAAATCTAATAAAGTCTCGCCGATGTTTTTTTCATTAAATAAATTAACGGTTGGTGGTGGACCTTTTTTTTCATTTAAAAGCTCTCTTGCAAAAATACTTTGATCTAAATGCCCATCAGTTTTACCAATTACATAAACTAAGTTTCCTTCAGTTTTAAAATCCATTGTAAGCATTTGTTGATAGTCAGAGATTAGCCCTACACCTCCAATTGTCGGTGTAGGCTTTATGCCTTTATCTTTTGTTTCATTATAAAACGAAACATTTCCAGATACGACTGGAAAATCTAGATACTTACTTGCTTCTGTAATTCCTTCAACACATTCTACGAATTCACCCATATTTTTTTCTTTTTCTGGATTTCCAAAGTTTAAACAATTTGTAATAGCAATAGGTTTAGCTCCAACCGAAATAAGATTTCTATAGCTTTCACAAACTATTTGTTTTCCTCCAGTTAATGGATGCGAGAAACAATATAATGCGGATGAATCTACTGATGCTGCTACCGCTTTATCAGTCCCATGAACTCTAACAACACCAGCATCACCTCCAGGTTTTTGAATTGTGTCACCCATTACTGTATGATCGTATTGATCCCATATCCATTTTTTGTCAGAAATGTTTGAATTACTTAAAATCTTCTTCAAGCAATTTGATAATTTTAAAGATTTAAATTCGTCTTTATTAAATTTTAATTTTTGAGGTAATTTAGTTTTTTTCCAAGGACGATCATAGACTGGAGCATTTTCTGCAAGAAGATCAATTGGTATTTCGGCGACTTTTTTATTATCAAATATTAATTCTATTTTTTTTGAATTAGTTGTTTTACCTATAACTGCGAAATCTAGGTTCCATTTATCAAATATTTTCTTTGCATGTTCTTCTTTTCCTTTTTCAAGAACAATAAGCATTCTTTCTTGACTTTCAGACAACATTATTTCGTATGGTGTCATTTTTTCTTCCCTACAAGGGACCTCGCTAAGATTTAATTCAATTCCAAGATTTCCTTTTGATGCCATTTCCACACTCGAAGATGTTAATCCTGCTGCACCCATATCTTGAATTGCAATAATTGATTTATCAGCCATTAATTCTAAGCATGCTTCAAGTAATAGTTTTTCAGTAAATGGGTCTCCAACTTGAACTGTTGGTTTTTTTTCTTCAATTTTGTCATCGAATGTTGCTGAAGCCATACTGGCGCCATGAATTCCGTCTCTTCCAGTTTTCGAACCTACATATATTACTGGTTTATCTAATCCAGCTGCTTTTGAGTAAAAAATCTTATTTTTATTTACTAAGCCAAGGGTCATGGCATTTACTAATATATTACCATTGTAAGACTCATCAAAAGTTGTTTGACCAGCAATTGTTGGAACTCCAATACAATTTCCATATCCACCTATCCCTTTAACAACTCCTCTTAATAAGTTTCTTGTTTTTTTATGTTGTGGTGAACCAAAATGAATTGAATTTAGATTTGCTATTGGTCTTGCTCCCATTGTAAATACATCACGCATTATACCACCAACTCCAGTCGCCGCGCCTTGATAAGGTTCAATAAATGAAGGATGATTGTGGCTTTCAATTTTAAATACAATTGCATCGTCACCTCCAATATCAATTACACCAGCATTTTCTCCAGGTCCTTGGATGACCTGTTTTCCTTTGGTGTGCATTTTTTTTAAATGTTTTCTAGATGACTTATAGGAGCAATGTTCGTTCCACATTGCAGAAAATATTGCAAGCTCGGTTAAATTAGGCGTTCTCTTCATAAGTTCACATATTTTGGAAAACTCCTCTTTTTTTAATCCGTGATCTATTGCAACTGCTTCTGTGACTTCCATTATTTAAAATTATCCAAGATATTTTTGAAAAATAATGAACCATCTTCACCTGATAAATATTTATCTATCATTCTCTCAGGATGTGGCATCATTCCAAGAACATTTTTATTATTATTAAAAATTCCAGCTATATTTTTAATTGCTCCATTTGGATTAGTAGTTTCATTTTCTGTACCGTCTTCTCCACAATACGTAACAGCTATTTGATTATTATCCTCCAATGATTTTAATTCGTCATTACTGCAAAAATAGTTCCCCTCGTTGTGAGCAATATGAAGTTCTAAAACATCTTTTTTCAAATCTTTAAAATATTTATTTTGTTTATCTTTTACTTTTACAAAAACATTGCTACATATGAAATTAAGAAACTTATTTTGTTGTAATATTCCTTTTAGTAGGCCAGTTTCAGTTAAGATTTGAAATCCATTACAAATACCTAATACTAAACCTCCAGAATTAGCAAAATTAATTACCGATTTTATTATTTTTGATTTCGAAGCAATGCTTCCACATCTTAAGTAATCACCATAAGAAAAGCCACCTGGTAATACTATCAAATCTGATTTTGGAATAGATTGATCATTGTGCCAAACCATTTGATTTTTAAAACCAAATTTTTTTAGAGCTACATCCATGTCTCTATCACAATTTGACCCTGGAAAAATAATAACTGATGATCTCATTTATTAAACTATTTTGTAATCCTCAATAACAAGATTGGCTAATAGTTTTTTACACATATCATCGACTAAAGACTTTGCTTTTTTTTTCATCTTTCTCTTTAACTTCAATTTCAAAATATTTACCTTGTCTCACATCTTCTACATTTCCAAAGTTCATTCCATTAAGTGTTTGTTGAATAGCCTTTCCCTGAGGATCTAAAACTCCATTTTTAAGAGTTACAATTACTTTAATTTTCATTATTTTTTTTTAATTTTTACTGCTTGTGGTTTGGTGTATTTTAATGGTCTAATATTTGACTGTTCATGAAGTATATCTAATCTTCTTGCAACTTCTTGATAAGCTTCAATTAGATTTCCAAGGTCTTTTCTAAATCTATCTTTATCTAATTTTTTATCACTATTTACATCCCATAGTCTGCAGGTATCTGGACTTATTTCATCTGCGAGTATGATCTCTTTTTTTCCATTTTTCTCATATCTTCCAAATTCTACTTTAAAATCTACAAGTTTAATTCCAACACCTCTAAACATGCCTTGAAGAAAATCATTAATTCTGTTTAATTCTTTGTTAATTAGGTTTAATTCATCTTTTTCCATCCACTTGAAAGCTAAGATATGTTCAGTGCTTACCAAGGGATCTCCTAAAACATCATCTTTTAAGCAATACTCTATTAATGGATTATCTAAGACTGTCCCATCTTCAATACCCAATCTTTTAGTTAATGATCCAGTTGCAATATTTCTTACAATAAATTCAATAGGTATGATTTCAACGTGCTGAACTAGTTGCTCTCTCATATTTAAACGTTTTACTAAATGATTTTTGATACCAACATTGTTTAATTGAGTTAATATATGTTCAGAAATTCTATTGTTTAAAATTCCTTTACCATCCATCACTGCTTTTTTTTGATTATTAAATGCGGTTGCATCATCTTTAAAATGTTGGATAACATATTTTTTATCGTTACTTGCAAAAATTATTTTTGCTTTACCTTCGTATAATTTTTTTCCTTTTTTCATTATTTGAATACTCTCTTAAATATATAATTTACATTTTTTAAGTGTTTGTCATAAGTAAAGATTTTATCTAATCTTTTTTCACTTATTTTGCTAGTGATTGATTTATCACTCTTTAAAAGTGTTAATAGGTTTGTATTCTTTGCAAAACTAGCTTTAGCATGAGACTGAACCAATCTATATGCTTTCTCTCTAGTGATACCTGATTTAGTAAGTTCTAACATTACCTCTTGAGAAAAAACAAGACCTCTTGTTAAGTTTAAATTTTTTATCATCGTTTTTGGATAAACAATCATTTTCTCTAAAATTCCTGACAGTCTAACTAATGCAAAATCTAAAGTTATGTTTGCGTCTGGACCAATATTTCTTTCAACACTAGAGTGAGAAATGTCTCTTTCATGCCACAAAGAAATATTTTCTAAAGCTGGTATTACATAGCTTCTCACCATTCTTGCAAGTCCTGTAAGATTTTCACTTAATATTGGATTTTTTTTATGAGGCATAGCAGATGAGCCTTTTTGATCTTTTGAAAAATATTCTTGTAATTCATAAACTTCAGATCTTTGTAAATGCCTTATTTCTGTTGCAACTCTTTCAACAGATCCAGCAATAATCCCAAGTACTGAAAAATAATGTGCATGTCTATCTCTTGGAATAATTTGAGTTGAAATTGGCTCAGCTTTTAATTTTAATTTTTTTGCAACATAAGTTTCGACTTTAGGATTTATATTTGCAAACGTTCCTACTGCTCCTGAAATTGCACATGTTGATACATTTTCTATTGCATCTTTTAATCTTAATTTGTTTCTTTTAAATTCTTCATAAAATGACGCTAATTTTAGACCAAATGTAATTGGTTCTGCATGAATTCCGTGACTTCTTCCGATACATGGAGTTAACTTATACCTTTTTGCCTGTTTTTTTAGAACAGATAAAATTTTATCAATGTCTTTTAATAAAATGTTTCCTGACTGAACCAATTGAATATTTAAAGTTGTATCTAAAACATCAGATGAGGTCATTCCTTGATGAAGGTATCTTGCTTTAAGACCCGCTTGTTCTGTAATTGATGTCAAAAAAGCAATAACATCATGCTTAACTTTTGCTTCTATATCATGAATTCTTTTAACTTTGATTTTACCTTTTTTTTTAACTAATGACGTAACTCCTTTAGGAATAATTTTATATTTTTCCATTGCCTCAGCTGCAGCAATTTCTACATCTAACCAAATCTTATATTTGTTCTCTTCAGACCAAATACTGACAAGTTCTTTTCTAGAATATCTTGATATCATTAATTATATGGGGGCCTCGTATAACCTTTAACAGATTCTGTGAAAATTTCATATGAATCTTCTGTGATACCAACAGTATGCTCAAATTGTGCTGATAATGATTTATCTTTAGTTACTGCAGTCCACCCATCATTTAAAACTTTTGTGTCATATTTTCCAAAATTTATCATTGGTTCAATAGTAAAAGTCATTCCAGGAGTTAATTCTTTACCAGTATTTTTTGATCCATAATGAAGTATATTAGGAGGTTCATGAAATACATTACTTATTCCGTGACCACAAAAATCTCTTACAACTGAATAACCTTTGCTTTCAACATAAGATTGAATTTCATATCCTATATCACCGAGTTTTTTACCTGGTTGTAAAATTGATATTGCTTTCATTAATGAGTTATACGTTGCTTCGATTAAGTTTTTTGCCTTAACAGGTACATTTCCAATTTCATACATTCTACTTGTATCCCCATAATGATTATCAATGACCGCTGTCACATCAACATTAACTGCATCACCATCTTCTAAAATTCTCTCAGAGGGTATTCCATGACAAACTACATGATTTAATGATGTACAAAGTGATTTTTCAAAACCTCTATAAAATAACGGAGCTGAATAGCCACCATTATCTTTTATAAATTCATAACCTAATTTATCAATCTTATCTGTTGATACTCCTGGTTTAATATAATCTGTAAGCATGTCTAAAGTTTTAGATGCAAGCTTTCCAGCAACTCTCATCTTTTCAAATTTTTCTTTATAATCACTCATCTATAATATTAATTTTTTTTTCAATTTTAATCTCTTTAGAATTAAGTTTGCATCTATAAGCAAGAAATTTTACTCCAGCTTTTTTTGCTTTTTTGTAATTTTCAAAATAAATGTGGTCAATATCTTTTGCAATTCTAAAATTATTTATATTTTGAATTTGCGTTAAAAATAAGACATACGGTTTATATCCTTTTTTAATTGATTTAATTAACATATTTAGATGCTTTGTTCCTCTTGAGGTTACCGAATCAGGAAATTCTGCAATATCATTCTCTCTAAATAATGTAACATTCTTTACTTCTATTAAATAATTATCACATAAAAAATCAAATCTTGTATCATCACTAAATTTAAATTCTGGTTTAATATTTTTAATAGTTTTAAATTCTGAAATTAATTTATTTTCTAATCCATGATTAACTATTTTGTTAGCTCTATGAGTATTTACCCCAACGTATCTTTTTTTTGCTTTAATTATTTCTAATGTAAATTTCAGTTTTCTTTTTGAATCATTGTGTTCTGTCACTAATACTTCATTACCTTGATCCAAAAGACCCTGCATAGATCCAGTGTTAGGACAATGTGCCGTTATAATCTTGTTATTTACTTTTATATCGGCGAAAAATCTTTTATATCTTTTTAATAATTTTCCTTTAATAAGGCTATTTGTAAATTTCATATAAATTTACTTATATTTACATATGCAAAATAAAAAAGAGATAAATGCTGGTATTTTAATTATCGGTAACGAAGTTCTCTCTGGAAGAACACAAGATGTTAATACAAGCACATTGGCAATTTGGTTAAATTCATTAGGCATACCTGTTGCAGAAGTTAGAGTAATTCCTGATGATGAAAATATAATTATAAATACAATTAACGAACTTAGAGAAAAATATTCATATATATTTACAACAGGTGGAATAGGGCCAACTCACGATGATATTACTGCAGAGTCTGTATCTAAAGCGTTTAATATCGAATACGGTTTTCATAAAGAGGCTTTTTCAATACTAGAAAATTATTATAAGCCAGGAGAATTTAATGAAGGTAGACAAAAGATGGCTAAGATGCCTGTTAGCGCTAATTTAATTTTAAATCCATCTAGTGGTGCACCTGGCTTTTATGTTGAAAATGTATTTTGTCTTCCAGGAGTTCCATCTATTATGAAAGCTATGCTTGGAAGTTTAAATAACCTTTTGGTTGGAGGGGAGCCGATATTAAGTGAAACAATTAATTTAAGAACTGTTGAGAGTGAAATAGCTAAATCTTTAACAGATGTCCAAAATAACAATTCTGAAGTTGAAATCGGAAGTTATCCTTTTTTTAAAGCTGGAAAATTAGGGGTATCAATTGTTATCAGATCAGCAGATAAAACAAAAATTGATAAATGTAATTCAGAAATACTTAAGTTTGTTAAAGATAAAGAAATTGAAATAGTTGAGAGATAATTATGCTTTATTTTGCTTACGGAAGTAATCTAAATCATTTTCAAATGAAAAGAAGATGTAAAGACTCGAAATTTATTAAAAAAATAAATTTAAAAGGATATACACTTAATTTCAGAAGCAAGTATCGTGCAGCAGATATAGAAAAGAAAAATAATTCCATTGTCCCAGGTGGATTGTATGAGATATCAAAAAGTGATGAAAAAAAACTTGATATTTATGAAGATTATCCAATTCTTTATAAAAAATTGTATTTTAAGTATTACAACAATACTGTCATGACTTATATCATGCCTAAAAAAACAATTTTTAGATATCCAACTGAAAGATATCTAAACGTTGTTAAGCAAGGCTATAAAGATTGTAAATTAGATAAGAAATATCTCAAAAAAGCTTTATTGAATTTTTAATTAATGCTTTCAAAATCAAAAATATTTTTTAAAGGTATAGTTGCTGTTTTACCTCATATGTTATCAGTAATTCCTTTTGGAATTATAACTGGAGCCATTGGTGTTGAATTAGGTTTTGATCCAATTTTAGTTTATGCAACTTCCTTGATTATTTTTGGCGGCGCTTCACAGATAATATTTATGCAACTTTTGTCAGGTGGAGCTTCATCATTAGTAGCCATAACATCAGTTGGAGTAATAAACTCGAGACATTTATTATATGGAGCAGTTTTATCTGAGTATTTAGAAAAACTGAGCTTTATTAAAAAATTAATTATATCTTATTTTATTGTGGACCAAGGCTTTGCAGAGTCTAATAGGTATTTAAGACAGAATAAAAATTTATCTAATCCACATTATTATGTTCTTGGTACAGGAGTAACACTTTGGTTTTGTTGGCAGTTATCCACAATTAGTGGAATTATATTGGGCTCATTTATTCCTGAAGAATTGGGTTTAAAATTTGCGATCCCTCTCACTTTTTTAGCGATTATTGTAAATGACTTAAGAAAATTAGATCATGTTTTTGTGATGTTAGTATCTGGATTTGCTTCACTAATGTTATTTGATGCCCCATTCAAATCTTACATAATATTATCTCCAATTGTTGCTTTAATTGCAGCTTTTATAATGCTGAGGCTGAAAAAATGACCTGGTTATCAATTATTATTTCTGGAATTGTAACTTATTTCTCTAGGATGGCCATGGTCGCTCTAATTGATAGAGAAATGCTTGGAACAAAAGTTAAAGAAGTACTTAATTATGTTCCAGCAGCTGTATTTCCAGCAATAATATTTCCTGGTGTTTTTTTTAATGATTTTGGTTTGTTTGTAGAAATTACAGATCCAAAAATTTATGGTGCAATTGTTGCTTTAGTTATTGGATTTTACTCAAGAAGTGTAATCGCCACCATTGTTTCAGGATTATTATCTTATTGGTTTATTATTTTTTTCTTATTAAGATAGATCTGTGTATTTATATACTAAACTTCAAAATTTAAAAAAACCAATTAGAGTTGCTTTTGTTGGCTGTGGGAAATTTGTTTCAATGTTTCTTGCTCAATATAATCAATTAAACAAAATCATTTTAGACTCAATCATAGAGCTTGATATCGAGAGAGCAAAAAAAAATTGTTTAAATAGTGGATTGTCAAGTGAAACTATACAAAAGATTAATTTTGCAGATAATTTAGACAAAGTTTTTAATAGAGAAATAGATGTATTTATTGAAGCTACAGGCAACCCTATAGCAGGCACATTACATGCAAAGAAAATCTTAGAAAACAAAAAGCATGTAATAATGGTTAATGTTGAGGCAGATGTTTTATGCGGAAAGTATTTGTCTGATTTAGCTAAAAAAAATAATGTAATCTGTTCAATGGCTTATGGTGATCAGCCATCATTAATATTAGAACAAATTGAATGGGCAAAATTAAATGGTTTTGAAGTTATATGTGCAGGTAAAGGAACAAAATATCATCCATCATTTGAATATTCGACACCAGAAACTGTTTGGGGTCACTATGGTTTAACTAAAGAAAGAGCCGAAGATGAATCTGGGATGAATCCTAAAATGTTTAATAGTTTTTTATGTGGGGATAAATCATCAATAGAAATGTGTGCTGTTAGTAATGCTACAGACTTAAAATGCCCAAATAGTGGATTAACATATCCTCCAATCGGAGTTTATGACATTGCTAAAAAATTAATTCCAAAATCTGAGGGAGGATTATTAGATTATTCTGGTCAAGTAGAAGTTATTTCAAGTATAGATTTAGATAAAAAAGATATCCCTGATGATCTTAGATGGGGAGTGTATATTGTTATTAAAGCTCAAAATGAGTATGTGAAAAACTGTTTTAAAGACTATGGAATGGTAACTGACTCATCGGGAAGTTATTCAGCCATTTGGAGGCCTTATCATTATATTGGATTAGAATTAGCTCAATCAATCTATTCCATAATGCTTGATAATAAGGCTACAGGTCATACAAAAAATTTTAATGCTGAAATAGCTAGTGTTGCAAAAAAAGATTTAAAAGCCGGACAAAAACTTGATGGAGAAGGGGGTTATTGTGCAAGGGGGAGGTTGATTTCATCCAAAAGATCTAAACAAGAAAGAATTTTACCTATGGGTTATACTGATAATGCAGTCTTGAAGAATGACATAATGAAAGATCAATTTATAAGATTGGATGATGTTGAGTTAAATTTACAAAAAGAAATAATTGAAGCTAGAGAATATCAATACAATTTAATATAGTTGAGATATAAATTTTAATATATATAACGATGAACTTTACAAATGCCCTCGTGGTGAAATTGGTAGACACAAAGGACTTAAAATCCTTGCCCTTTTGGGAGTGCCAGTTCGAGTCTGGCCGAGGGCACCACTAATGGTTAATCCTTTTCTAGTTTCTGACAAAAATTCTAGATCTTCTAAAATTAAAAATGCAGTCTTAAAAAGAATAAAGACCTATTCTTTGTCAAAATCTAATTTAATAATTGTGATAGGTGGCGATGGTTTTATGCTCGAAACATTAAAAAAATATAATAAATACAAAAAACCTTTTTATGGAATAAATTCAGGAAATTATGGTTTCCTTATGAATAAATATTCTAAAAAAACAAATTATAAAAATTTAGTTAAAGGCAGATTAGTTTCAATATCACCATTAGAGATGAGTGTTAAAAATAAATCAAATATTATAAAAAAATGTATTGCAATCAATGAAATCTCAGTTCTCAGACAAAGTAGACAAACTGCATCTTTAACTATTCTAAATGGTAAAAAACAAATTATAAAACATTTAATTTCTGATGGTGTATTAGTATCAACACCTGCTGGTAGTACAGCTTATAATCTATCTGTTCATGGCCCTATTCTAAGCATAGATTCCAATAAGTTATCAATAAGTCCAATAAGTCCCTTTAGACCAAGGAGGTGGAAAGGAAAAATAGTAAGTGATAAATCTAAAATTACAATTAAAAATTTAAATTATATAAAGCGACCCATAAGTGCTGTTGCTGATAATATTGAGGTAAGAAATGCAAAATCAATATCAATTAAAACTAACAAAAAAATTAAATTTAATTTAATATTCGATAAAAATAGAAGTCTTCAGAAAAAAATTAAAATCGAACAGATAAGAAATGAAATAAATTAATAATGGTGCCCCCGCACGGACTCGAACCGCGGACCTATTGATTACAAATCAATTGCTCTACCAGCTGAGCTACAAGGGCATCAGGAGTTTTGTATTACGATTTTTAATATTATCAAGTTTTATTTTTATATTGATTTATATAGTGAAAAACTATTGCTGCACTATTAGATATATTCAAACTTTCAATATTTTTGTTAATGTCTATTTTTACTGAAAAATCTGTATATTTTTTTGTATGTTCTCTAATACCAAAACCTTCCGAACCAAATAATAAAATGTTATTCCCATCCCATTTAATTTCGTTAAACTTTTTCTCACAACTTGCTTCAAAACCATAAATCCAAAAATTTTTTTCCCTAAGAAATTTAAGAGTGGTATTTATATTTGATACCTCGAATATATTTATATGCTCCATAGAGCCACTTGCAGATTTATACATAAGTTTACTTTCTGAGGGAAAGTGTCTTTCTTTAATAATTATTCCATCAATATCAAATGATGCTGCACTTCTAATGATAGAGCCTATATTTCTAGGATCTGTTACTTCGTCTAAACATGCAAAGGTTAAACTGTCCTTTATTTTAATAAATTCTTTTAAATTATTTTTTTCAAAATGCTCTATTTCTGCAACATATCCTTGATGAGTAATTCCGTCTTTAGAACAATATTTATCTAGTTCTTTTCGTGTTTTGTAATAAATTTTTAAATCTTTAAGTAAATTTTTTCTTGAACTAACTCTGTGTATATTTTTTTTACTTTCCTCAGTTAAAAAAATTTTTAAAACTTTTCTTTTGGGATTTTTTAATGCCTCTATAACTGCATGTTTTCCTACTATAAAAAAAGATGATTTGCTCATGATAATTGTTGAATTTACACTATTTTTTAAGCTATTTTCCTATATTTCACGTATTGCATTTGTACAATAAAAATATATAAAACGCATGTTGTTTAAAGCTTTATTGAACATGGGGTGCTTCCCCCTAAAATTATATTAAGGAGGGGTACCAAAGCGGTCAAATGGGGCGGGCTGTAAACCCGTTGACTTCGGTCTTCGAAGGTTCGAATCCTTCCCCCTCCACCATTCAATAATTCTTTTTAATAACATGGAGTGTACTTGGGTGTTGCGGGTGTAGTTCAATGGTAGAACGCTAGCCTTCCAAGCTGGATGTAAGGGTTCGATTCCCTTTACCCGCTCCAAAAATTAAATTAAGTATAAAATAAAAGAGGTAAACAAGTAATGTCAAAAGAAAAGTTTGTAAGAAATAAACCGCACTGTAATATTGGAACCATAGGACACGTCGATCATGGTAAGACAACATTAACTGCTGCGATCACAAAAGTATTAGCAGAGACTGGCGGTGCACAATTTACCGCTTATGACCAAATTGATAAAGCTCCAGAAGAAAAAGAGAGAGGAATAACAATATCAACTGCCCACGTAGAGTATGAGACTGAAAAGAGACACTATGCTCACGTAGATTGTCCAGGTCACGCTGATTATGTAAAAAACATGATAACTGGTGCTGCACAAATGGATGGAGCAATTTTAGTTGTTAATGCTGCTGATGGGCCAATGCCACAAACTAGAGAGCATATTCTTTTAGCAAGACAAGTTGGTGTTCCAGCTATAGTAGTTTACCTGAATAAAGTCGATCAAGTTGACGACAAAGAGATGATTGAACTTGTCGAGGAAGAAATAAAAGATTTATTAACATCATATAAATTTCCAGGAGACAAAACTCCAATTATTAAAGGATCAGCGTTAGCAGCTGTAGAAGGAAGAGATGATGAAATTGGTAAAAATTCAATTATGGAACTTATGAAATCCGTTGATGAGTTTATTCCACAACCTGATAGACCAAAAGACAAAGATTTTTTGATGCCCGTTGAAGATGTTTTCTCAATTTCAGGCAGAGGTACAGTGGTAACAGGTAGAGTAGAATCTGGTGTTATTAAAACTGGTGACGAAATAGAGATTGTAGGAATTAGAGAAACAAAAAAAACTGTTTGTACAGGAGTAGAGATGTTTAGGAAGCTTCTAGACTCTGGTGAAGCAGGGGATAACATAGGAGCTCTTCTAAGAGGAGTTGAAAGAACAGACGTTGAGCGAGGTCAAGTGCTGTGTAAACCTGGTTCAATAACCCCGCATACAAAATTTGAAGCTCAAGCTTATGTATTAAAAAAAGAAGAGGGCGGAAGACACACTCCATTCTTTACTAAATACAGACCTCAGTTTTACTTTAGAACAACTGATGTTACTGGTGAAGTTGAATTACCAGCAGGTACAGAGATGGTTATGCCAGGTGATGATGCTAAATTTACAGTTAAATTAATTACACCAATTGCAATGGCTGAAAAATTAAATTTTGCTATTAGAGAAGGTGGTAGAACAGTAGGAGCTGGAGTAGTAACGAAAATTATCGAGTAAACTCCATAGGAGTGTAGCTCAATTGGTAGAGCGCCGGTCTCCAAAACCGGAGGTTGGGGGTTCGATTCCCTCCGCTCCTGCCAAACAAAATATTATGAAAAACCCTCTAAAATTTATTCAGGACGTTAAACAAGAAGCATTTAAAGTTACTTGGCCAACAGGCAAAGAAGTTGTTCAAGGATCATTAATGGTAGTGGCTATGGCAATTGTAGCAGCTTTATTTTTTCTACTATTAGATCAAGTTCTGCAATTTTTTTTAGAATTAGTTTTAAAGGTTAATCTGTAATGAAAAATTGGTATATTGTGCAATCTCATTCAAGCTTTGAAAATAAAGTAGCTCAGGAAATTAAGGAGGAAGCAAATAAAGCAAATCTTTCTGATAAAATTGATGAAATAATTGTTCCTACACACGATATTACTGAAGTTAAGAGAGGAAAAAGAGTTCAAAGGAAGAAAAAATATTTTCCTGGATATGTTTTATTAAAGAGTGAAATGAATAATACAATTTATCATATGATAAAAAGTTTAAAAAAAGTTAGTGGTTTTTTAGGAACTAAGGGAACTCCTATACCTGTTTCGGAAAAGGAAATTGAAAAAATACTTGGTCAAATTAAAGATGGCGTGGTACAACCAAAGTCAGGTGTTGAATACAATGTTGGAGAAAAGGTTCAAGTTATAGATGGACCATTTGCATCTTTCAGTGGTTTGGTTGAAGATATAGATGAGGATAAGTTAAGGCTAAAAGTTTCAGTATCAATTTTCGGGAGACCAACACCTGTAGATTTGGAATACAGCCAGGTAGAAAAGGCAAGTTAATGGCAAAAAAAGAAATAAGTGGATATATAAAACTTCAAATAAATGGAGGTCAAGCAAACCCAGCTCCTCCTGTTGGACCAGCTTTAGGACAAAGAGGTATAAATATTATGGAATTTTGCAAAGCCTTTAATGAAAAAACAAAATCTTTTGCTGGAAAACCCGTACCAGTCATAATTACAGTTTATAAAGATAAAAAATTTGACTTTATAATTAAGTCGCCACCAGCATCTCATTTTATTAAAGAGGCAGTGAAATTAAAGAGTGGATCCAAAGAACCTGGTAGAAATATTGTAGCAAAAATTTCAAAGAAACAACTAAAAGAGATTGCAGAAAAGAAAATGGCAGATTTGAATGCTCATGATGTTGATGAGGCTGCAAAAATAATTGCTGGTTCAGCAAGATCTATGGGTATAGAGGTAGTAGAATAATGTCGTCAAAAAGATACAAAAATTTACCAGAAAAAACTAGAGACTTGCAATCCGAAACAGTAGATAAATTAATTCCTATTTTAAAAAAAAATTGTACAACTAATTTCGATGAGTCTTTAGATCTAAATTTACAAATTAATAATAAGCAAAAAAAAACTGAAATAAATATTAGAACAGTAATTAACTTACCAGGTGGAAGTTCTAAAAAAGTAAAAGTTGGTGTTGTGTGTGAGGAGAATAAATTGCAAGAAGCAAAAGATGCTGGAGCTGAAGTAATTGGTGGAGATGAACTTATTGATCAAATAAAGACAGGAAATATAAATTTTGAAAAATTAATATGTACACCAGGTATGATGATTAAACTTTCAAAATTAGGAAAAGTTCTAGGTCCAAAAGGACTGATGCCTAATCCAAAATTAGGATCAGTTACTAACGATATAAAAAAAGCAGTTACTGATGCCAAATCCGGTCAAGTTGAAATAAGAAATGACAAAGATGGCAACATAGGCTTGAGTATAGGAAATAAATCTTTTGCAGATGATAAGTTAATAATGAACTTTAACGCAGTAATTGATGCATTAGAAAAGGAAAAGTCAAATAATACTATTAAAGGAGATTTGGTTAAACAAGCTTTTATAACTTCAACAATGGGTGTTTCATACAAAATCAAATTAGGTAAGAGTATTTAGTTATGATGAACAAAGAACAGAAAAAACAGTATATATCTGATATGACAAATCAGTTTGAAAATTCTGAAGCTGTTATTGTCACTCATTATCAGGGTTTGACAATGAACCAACTTGATGACTTAAGAGCTAAAATGAGAGAACACGGAATAAAATTTAAAATTACAAATAATAGAATAACAAAATTGGCACTAGAAAAAACAAGGTGTAAAGACTTGTCAAATTTGTTTTCAGGTCCCACTGCTGTAGCTCTTTCAGAAGATGCAATTACATCTGCAAAGATATTAACAAATTTTTCAAAAGAAAATCAAAATTTAAAGATTCTTGGTGGAATCATGGGTTCCGACATTTTAGACGTTGCTGGCGTCAAAAATGTTGCTTCATTACCTTCATTAGATGAAGCTAGGGCTAAAATAGTGGGATTATTGAGGTCTCCAGCACAAAAAATAGCAAGTATTTTACTTGCGCCGGCGTCAAAAATCGCTATTTTAGCGCTCGAAAAATCAAAAAAATAACCAGGGACAAGATTTACTATGGCTGACTTAAATAAAATTATAGATGACTTATCAAGTTTAACTGTTGTAGAAGCAGCTGAACTTTCAAAACAACTTGAGGAAAAATGGGGAGTTACTGCAGCAGCAGCTGTAGCAGCGGCACCAGCAGCAGCAGGTGGAGCAGCACCAGCGGAAGAAAAAGATGAATTTACAATTATGCTTACTGCAGCTGGAGATAAAAAAATTAATGTTATAAAAGAGGTTAGAGCTATTACTGCTTTAGGACTTAAAGAGGCAAAAGATTTAGTTGAAGGTGCACCGAAAGAAGTCAAAACAGGTGTGAATAAAAAAGAGGCTGAAGAGATTAAGCAAAAACTCGAAGCAGCTGGCGCAAAAGTAGAACTAAAATAAATTAGATAGGATTATTTACTGGTTAAAAGTTTTAATCAGTAGTTGAGATGCAATTATCTTTTACAGAAAAAAAGAATATTAGAAAAAGTTTTGGAAAACTAAAGGAAAGTTTATCTATACCAAATCTTATTGAAGTACAAAAAAATTCTTATAAAGAGCTCACAGAATTTAAACAAGATGTTGAGCAACATCTTGTTAAAGGTTTTGATAGAGTTTTTAAAAGTATTTTTCCAATTGAAGATTTGAATGACAAAGCAACTTTAGAGTATGTATCATACAAGCTAGAAAAGCCTAAATTTGATGTTGAAGAATGTATAGCGAGAGGGCTAACTTATTCAGCTGCCCTAAAATGTACTTTAAGGCTCGTTGTTTATGAAATAGATCAAGAGAATAACACAAAAGATATTTTATCTGCTAAAGAACAAGAAGTTTACATGGGTGAGGTACCCATGATGACTAATAGTGGAACATTTATAACTAATGGAGTTCAAAGAGTAGTCGTTAATCAAATGCATAGAAGTCCAGGTGTTTTCTTTGATCACGATAAAGGAAAATCGCATGCAAGTGGAAAATTATTATTTAACTGTCGCGTTATTCCAAATAGAGGTTCTTGGTTAGATTTTGAGTTTGATGTTAAAGACTTATTATATTTTAGAATAGATAGAAAAAAGAAAATTTTAGTCTCGACTTTGCTGCAAGCTCTTGGTTTTTCAAAAAATGATATAGTTGATGAATTTTATCAAAAGGAAACTTTAATATATGATAAAAATTTAAATAAGTGGAAAACAAAATTTGATCCAGAAAATTACAAAGCTAAAAATTTTTCAGAGGAAGTGATTGACGCAAAAAATAATAAGGTAGTTGTCAAATTAGGTGAGAAAATAAATTTTTTAACAGCAAAAAAACTCTCAAATGATGGTTTAAAAGAAATTTTTATTTCAAGCGAATCTCTTTATGGTAAATTCTTACATAGAGATATTACCATCGGCGAAGATATATTTAAAATTGGGACTGAATTGAATGAGACAATCATTAACAAAGTTATTGAGGCAGATATTAAAACTCTAGATATTTCCAGAACAAATTCTATAAATAAAGGACCATATTTATTGTTAAGCATATTTAACGATAAAAATGAGAACAAAAATGACGCTATTACAGAAATTTATAAAGTTTTAAGACCAGGAGAGCCTCCAACAATAGAGATTGCAACACAGATATTTAATAATTTATTTTTTAGCTCGGAAAGATATGATTTATCTGATGTTGGCAGAGTAAAAATGAATTCAAGATTGGAATTAACTTGCTCTGACAAAATTACGATTTTAAGAAATGACGACATATTATCAATCATTCAAAAAATGTTAGATCTTAGAGATGGAAAGGACGAAGTTGATGACATTGACCATTTAGGAAATAGAAGAGTTAGATCTGTTGGAGAACTTGTAGAAAACCAAGCTCGTATTGGTGTTTATAGAATGGAAAGAGCAATTAAAGAAAAAATGACAACTCTTGATGTAGAGTCGGCTATGCCTCAGGATTTAATTAATGCTAAGCCTTTAACAATTTCTTTAAAAGATTTTTTTGCTACATCTCAATTGTCTCAATTTATGGATCAAACAAATCCACTTTCAGAAATTACTCATAAAAGAAGAGTTTCAGCATTAGGTCCAGGAGGACTAACTAGAGAAAGAGCAGGATTTGAAGTGAGAGATGTTCATCCAACACATTATGGAAGAATTTGTCCGATAGAAACGCCTGAGGGACCAAATATAGGTTTAATTAATAGTCTATCCACATACTCTAAAATTAACAAATATGGTTTTATAGAGAGTCCATACAAAAAAGTTAAAGATGGTGTGGTTCAAAATAATATTGAATACCTCTCAGCAATGGAAGAAACTAAATTTACAATTGCTCAAGCAAATTCTTTAATTGATAAAAATGGAAAATTTACTGAAGAGTTAGTTTCTTGTAGACAAAACTTAAATTTTATTTTGTCCAAACCCGAAAGTATAGATTATATTGATGTATCACCAAAACAACTTGTTTCTGTGGCAGCTTCATTAATCCCTTTCCTGGAAAATGATGATGCTAACAGGGCATTAATGGGCTCAAATATGATGAGACAAGCTGTTCCATTATTAAAACCAGAAGCTCCTCTTGTTGGTACAGGTATTGAAAGTGATGTTGCTCTAGATTCTGGAGTTACAATTGTCGCTAGAAGAGATGGAGTTGTAGACAAAATTGATGGTAAAAGAATTGTTATTAAAGCCTCAAGTGAAAAAGATTATTCTAAATCAGGTGTAGATATTTATAATTTACAAAAATTCAAAAGATCTAACCAGAATACGTGTATTAATCAAAAACCGTTAGTGAGGGTTGGAGATAAAGTTAAATCTGGAGATATTATTGCAGATGGACCATCTACAAAAGTAGGAGAATTAGCCCTTGGAAAAAACGTAACTGTAGCTTTTATGCCTTGGCAAGGTTACAATTTTGAGGACTCAATCTTAATCTCAGAAAGATGTGTAACTGATGATGTTTTTACATCAATTCACATAGAAGAATACGAAGTTATGGCAAGAGATACCAAATTAGGTGAGGAAGATATAACAAGAGATATACCCAATGTTAATGAAGAGTCATTAAAAAATTTGGATGAGTCAGGAATAGTTTATATTGGTGCCGAAGTTAAGCCGGGTGATATCTTAGTTGGAAAAGTTACACCAAAAGGAGACACAGCATCAGGCCCCGAAGAAAAATTATTAAGATCAATATTTGGTGAAAAAGCTATAGACGTTACTGACACATCATTAAAAATGCCGAGCGGTAGTGGAGGTATTGTAGTTGATGTAAGAGTATTTAATAGACATGGAATAGATAAAGATGAAAGATCAATAACTATTGAGAGAGCAGAAATAGAAAGTGTTCAAGAGGATAAAAAAGTTGAAGAGGAAATACTTGAAAGAAGCATCAAACAAAGACTTTCATCTATACTAAATGGAACAAAAATTAATAAGAAAATTAAAGACTTAGAGGTAAACAGTCTATTATCAGACGAAATGATCAATAAATTACCTGTATCTGATCTTTTTAAAATATCAGTGGATGATCAAGAAAAACAGTCTTCTCTATTTCAAATCAAAGATCAATATAGTAGTGCAAAACAAGACATACAAGATAGATTTGAAGATAAAGTTTTAAAAATTAGACAAGGAGATGATTTATTACCAAGTGTTATGAAAATGGTTAAAGTATTTGTTGCAATAAAAAGAAGACTTAGACCAGGTGATAAAATGTCGGGACGACATGGAAATAAAGGAGTTGTAAGTAAAATAGTTCCAGTTGAGGACATGCCTTATAGAGAAAATGGTAAACCAGTTGATATAGTCCTTAATCCATTAGGAGTTCCAAGCAGGATGAATGTTGGTCAAATATTAGAAACACACTTAGGATGGTCATGTACCGAATTAGGTGAAAAGTTAAATCAATTGGTAAATGAAAACCAAAAGAAAATTGAAAAAACAGAAAAAATTAAAACATTTTTGAAAAACGTTTACGGTAAAGAAATATATGATGAGGATATCGAAAAATTAAATCAATCAGAGTTTGAAGATTTATGTTCGAATATAAGACAAGGCGTTCCAATAGCTACACCTGTTTTTGATGGAGCAAAAGAAAACGATGTTACCAAAATGTTAGAATTAGCTGAATTACCAAATTCAGGACAGACTACTCTTTGGGATGGAAGAACTGGGGAGAAATTTGACAGACCAGTAACAGTTGGTACGATATATATGCTAAAACTTCACCATTTAGTAGAGGATAAAATTCACGCTAGATCTACTGGTCCGTACAGTTTAGTAACTCAACAACCACTTGGAGGTAAAGCTCAATTAGGAGGTCAGAGATTTGGTGAAATGGAAGTTTGGGCTTTAGAAGCATATGGGGCATCATATACACTACAAGAAATTTTAACAGTTAAGTCAGATGATGTCGCTGGCAGAGTAAAAGTATATGAGACAATCGTTAAAGGTGAGGAAAACTTTGAATCAGGAATACCAGAGTCATTCAATGTTTTAGTAAAAGAAATTAAATCTTTGGCATTAAATGTGGAGCTAAATTAATATGAGTAAAGAATTAGCAGATTTATTCAAATCATCTGAAATTTCAGAAGCACAAAATTTTAATAGTATTAAGATTACTCTTGCAAGTCCTGAAAAAATTAAATCTTGGACTTATGGAGAAATTAAAAAACCTGAAACTATTAACTATAGAACATTTAGACCAGAAAAAGATGGATTATTTTGTGCACGTATCTTTGGACCAATAAAAGATTACGAATGTCTATGTGGTAAATATAAGAGGATGAAATTTAGAGGAATAATTTGTGAAAAATGTGGTGTTGAGGTTACTAAATCAAATGTAAGACGAGAAAGAATGGGTCATATAAATTTAGCCACACCAGTTGCTCATATCTGGTTTCTTAAATCTTTGCCAAGTAGAATTTCACTTGCAATAGACATGAAGCTTAAAGAGGTAGAGAGAGTCCTCTATTTTGAAAATTTTATAGTTATTGAACCAGGCCTAACTGGATTAAAAAAAAATCAATTATTAGGTGAAGAAGAACTTATTAAATACCAAGATGAGTATGGTGAGGAATCATTTACTGCGGGGATCGGTGCTGAAGCAATTTTAGAAATTCTCAAATCAATAGATTTAGAACAAGAAAAAGAAACTTTAATTAAATCAATTAAAGAGACAAAATCGAAAGTTTCAGAGGAAAGGTCAATTAAAAGACTAAAATTAATTGAATCTTTTATTGAAACTGGAAATAAACCTGAGTGGATGATATTAACAACTGTTCCAGTTATCCCACCTGAGTTGAGACCATTAGTTCCACTAGATGGCGGAAGATTTGCTACATCAGACCTTAACGATTTATATAGAAGAGTTATAAATCGAAATAATCGACTTAAGAGGTTAATGGATCTTAAAGCTCCTGACATAATCGTAAGAAATGAGAAGAGAATGCTGCAAGAGTCAGTAGATGCATTATTTGACAATGGTAGAAGAGGAAGAGTAATAACAGGAACAGGCAAAAGACCTCTAAAGTCTTTAGCTGAAATGTTGAAAGGTAAGCAGGGAAGATTTAGACAAAATTTATTGGGTAAAAGAGTTGATTATTCTGGAAGATCAGTAATCGTAGTTGGACCAGACTTAAAATTACATGAATGTGGATTACCAAAGAAAATGGCTTTAGAATTGTTTAAACCATTTTTATATGCAAGATTAAATAAGCTTGGATTAGCTTCTACTATAAAGCAAGCTAAAAAACTTGTTGAAAGAGAAAGAAATGAAGTTTGGGATGCTTTAGAATTAATTGTTAGAGAACATCCAGTTATATTAAATAGAGCCCCAACACTACATAGATTAGGTGTTCAAGCCTTTGAACCAAAATTAATTGAAGGAAATGCAATTGAGTTACATCCACTAACTTGTGCCGCATTCAATGCAGATTTTGATGGTGATCAAATGGCAGTTCACGTACCGTTAAGTTTAGAGGCACAATTAGAAGCAAGAGTTTTGATGATGTCCACAAACAATATTTTAAGCCCATCAAATGGAAAACCTATAATTGTTCCAAGTCAGGATATGATTTTAGGAATTTACTATCTCTCTCAGCCTCCATATCAAACTGACAGAGTTGAAGGATATTTTGTAAATACCTCAGAGATTGAACATGCATTAGAAATTGGTCAAATTAAAGTTCATTCAAGAATTGTTTCGAGATTTGCAACAATTGATGAAAAGGGTAATACTAAACATGAAAAACATATTAGTACAGCTGGTAGATTTTTGTTAGCAAACTTAATTCCAAAAAATATAAATAATAAATTTGCTTTAGTTGACAGATTATTGCCTAAGAAAATTGTGTCTGAGGTTATAGATCATGTTTTCAGATTTTCTGGTCAAAAAAGCACAGTTATATTTTGCGATAAATTAAAGGATCTTGGATTCAAACATGCTTTCAAAGCTGGAATATCATTTGGTAAAGACGATTTAGTTATTCCAGATAACAAACAACAATTAATTGATGAAACTAAAAAACTAATTTCCGATTATGAAAATCAATATGCAGAAGGACTAATAACTAGAGGTGAAAAATATAATAAAGTTATTGATGCATGGTCAAAATGTACAGATAAAGTTGCATCTGAAATGATGAAAAGAATTTCTGCTACAGAAATGACAGAAGAAGGTCTAAAAATTAATTCTGTATTTATGATGGCAGACAGTGGAGCAAGAGGTTCTGCAGCTCAAATGAAGCAATTAGCTGGTATGAGAGGTTTAATTGCAAAACCATCTGGAGAAATCATTGAGTCACCAATAACATCAAACTTTAAAGAGGGGTTAACAGCTTTAGAGTATTTTAATTCAACACACGGAGCTAGAAAAGGACTAGCTGATACTGCATTGAAAACAGCAAGTTCTGGATATTTGACTAGAAGACTATGTGATGTTGCTCAAGACTTAACTATCACTCAAGTTAAATGTGATAACCCAAGTTTTATAAAACTTACTGAGGTTTTAGAAGGTGGAAATATAATGGTTAGCTTGTCAGAAAGAGCTCTCGGGAGAGTAACAGCAAAAGATGTGAAAAATCCATTAACAGGTGAAGTTTTAATAAAGAAGAATAGCATGATCGATGAAGCAGCATGCGAAAAAATTGACTCTGCAGGTGTAAAAAACTTGAATGTTTACTCAGTAATGACTTGTAGTTTGAAAGAAGGTGTGTGTGCTACATGTTATGGAAGAGATTTATCTAGAGGAAAAATGGTCCACGTTGGTGAAGCAATTGGAATGATATCAGCCCAATCAATAGGTGAACCAGGTACTCAGCTTACAATGAGAACTTTCCACGTTGGAGGAACTGCATCAGTTAAGCAAGACTCTCAAATAGTATCAAATAATGATGGTACTTTAAAAATTGTTAATACAAACTTATTGTTAGACTCAAAAAAGAATTTAATTGTGATGGGAAGAAATACCGAATTATCAATAGAAGACGATAATGGACTTCAAGTAGCATCATACAAAGTGCCATATGGATCGAAACTTTTCTTTGAGAATGGAGATAAAGTTAAAAAAGGATCAAAAATATGCGAGTGGGATCCATATACAACTCCAGTCATTGCTGAAAAAGATGGAATAGCAAATTATGTAGATTTAATAGATGGTGTATCAATTGCAGAAACCACAGATGATGCAACTGGAATTTCTACAAAAGCTGTTGTTGATTGGAAAACTCAATCTAAAAATACAGATTTAAAACCAAGAATTACATTAAGAGATGAAAAAGGTAATGTTATAAAAAAAGCTGATGATAATGAAGCAAGATACTATTTAGTTCCAGACTCTATATTATCTGTTAAAGATGGCCAAAAAATTTCAGCTGGAGATGTAATTGCTAGATTACCTAAGGAGACTACAAAGACTAAAGATATAACAGGAGGTCTACCAAGAGTTGCTGAATTATTTGAAGCAAGAAAAGCAAAAGATAGTGCAATTATAGCCGAGAATGATGGTAAGGTAATATTCGGAAAAGAGGTGAGAGGCAAGCAAAGAGTAACAATAGAATCCGAAAATGGTGATACTTCAAGTTATTTAATTCCAAAAGGAAAACATATTAATTTTAATCAAGGAGAAAAAATTAAAAAGGGTGAGTACTTGTTAGATGGTCAACCATTACCGCATGACATTCTAAGAATTTTAGGTATTGAAGAATTAACTGAATATTTTGTTAACCAAGTTCAAGATGTCTATAGACTCCAAGGTGTAATTATCAATGATAAGCACATTGAGGTAATTTTAAGACAAATGTTGAAAAAAATTGAAGTCAAAACACAAGGTGATAGCTCATTACTTCCTGGTGAAATCATAGATAGAATAAGATTTGAAAATATGAACGAACAACTTGTTAAAGATGGTAAAAATCCCGCAGTTGGAGAAAGAGTTTTAATGGGAATAACTAAAGCCTCACTTCAAACAGAATCATTTATTTCAGCTGCTTCTTTCCAAGAAACAACAAGAGTTTTAACAGACGCTGCTATTAAAGGTAAGGTAGATAAGTTATCTGGATTAAAGGAAAATGTTATTGTTGGTAGATTAGTTCCTGCTGGAACTGGATCTGTTAAAAATTTGTGGAACAAGAAAGCTCGTTTAGATGATGAAAAATTCATAGCAGAGAACGAGAAGATTGAACAAGCAGAAAGCCCCGTAAATCAATAAAAATTCGTCATTTTTCCATGTCTTTTAATTTGACAAATGGAAATTCTATAGTATTTTGTGCGTGTTTTTGGTTGGAATGTAGTGACTAGTGCACTAAACGCTGCCACAAATAACCTGACAGTTATTTCATCTAAAATCAAACTATTATAAAATTTTATGCCAACAATTAACCAGTTGTTAAGAAAAGGACGAGAAAAACAAATTGCTAGGAATAAAGTTCCAGCATTACAAAAACAACCTTTGAAAAGAGGTGTTTGCGTAAAAGTTTATACAACTACTCCTAAGAAACCAAACTCTGCACTAAGAAAAGTTGCAAGAGTTAGATTATCAAATGGTTTTGAAGTTACAGCATATATTCCTGGAGAAGGACATAATTTACAAGAGCACTCAGTAGTATTAATAAGAGGTGGTCGTGTTAAAGACTTACCTGGTGTAAGATATCATATACTTCGTGGTAATTTAGATACCCAAGGAGTTGCAAACAGAAAACAGAGACGTTCTTTATATGGAACAAAAAAAGGTAAATAAAGATGTCTCGAAAAAGAAAAGCTCCAAAAAAAATTCCAATTGTAGACCCTAAATATAAATCAGTAATAATTCCAAAATTAATCAACTCTATAATGTTAGATGGTAAAAAAACTATCGCAGAAAAAATTGTTTATGATGCAATTGATAAAATTAAATCAAAATCAAAAGATGAACCTTTAACAGTATTTAATGATGCAATAAATAATGTCAGACCAACTGTAGAAGTTAGATCTAGACGAGTTGGAGGTGCCACATATCAAGTTCCTGTGGAAGTTAAAGCCAAAAGATCACAAGCATTAGCATTAAGATGGATTATTGATGCATCGAGAAAAAGAAAAGATAAAAAAATGTCTGATAAATTATTTAATGAAATTTTTGATGCTTATCAAAAAAGAGGTTCAGCAATAAAAAAGAAAGAAGATACACATAAAATGGCAGAGTCAAATAAAGCTTTTGCTCATTTTAGATGGTAAATAATATGGCAAAAACTCACCCACTAAATAAATACAGAAACATTGGTATCATGGCTCACATTGATGCTGGTAAAACTACAACTACAGAAAGAATTTTATATTATACAGGAAAAAGCCATAAAATTGGTGAAGTACATGATGGTGCTGCAACAATGGATTGGATGGAACAAGAACAAGAAAGAGGTATTACAATAACTTCAGCTGCAACTACTTGTTTTTGGAGAGAGCACAGAATTAATATTATTGATACTCCTGGTCATGTTGATTTTACAATTGAAGTTGAAAGATCTCTAAAAGTTTTAGACGGTGCTGTTGCAGTATTTGATGGTGTGGCCGGTGTTGAACCTCAATCTGAAACAGTTTGGAGACAAGCTGATAAATATAAAGTTCCTAGAATTTGTTTTGTAAATAAGCTTGATAGGACAGGTGCAGATTTCTTTAGATGTGTAGATATGATTAAAGATAGACTTGGCGCAAAACCTTTAGTTATGCAAGTACCCATAGGAATAGAGGCATCATTACAAGGAGTTGTTGATTTAGTTAAGATGAAAGCAATTGTTTGGAAAAACGAAGATCTTGGTGCTGAATGGGAAGAAAAAGACATTCCAGATGATCTTAAAGAGAAATGTGATAAATACAGACAAGAATTAGTTGAAACAGCTGTTGAGCAAGATGAAAAACTAATGGAGGCCTATTTAGGTGGTGAGGAAATTAAACAAGAAGATTTAATTCGATGTGTAAGAAAAGGATGCTTAAATTTCGAGTTTGTGCCAGTACTTACAGGCTCTGCTTTTAAAAATAAAGGAGTTCAACCATTATTAGACGCTGTTGTAGATTACTTACCAAGCCCAGAAGATCTAGGATCTATTATGGGCACAAAACCAGGATCTGATGAAGAAATTGAAATGAAGTTTGAGGATAGTGCTCCTTTTTCTGCATTAGCTTTTAAAGTAGCAACAGATCCATTTGTAGGAAGTCTTACATTTATTAGAATTTATTCAGGTACAGTTAAATCAGGAACTGGGGTTTACAATACTTCTTCAGATAAAGAGGAAAGAGTTGGGAGAATGCTTCTAATGCATGCTAATTCAAGAGAAGATATTAAAGAAGCAAGCGCAGGTGATATAGTTGCACTAGCTGGATTAAAAAATACTATAACAGGTCATACATTGGCAAATAAAGATGCACCAGTATTACTTGAGCCAATGGAATTTCCAGATCCAGTCATAGAAATTGCTGTTGAACCAAAATCAAAAGCCGATCAAGAAAAAATGGGTGAAGCTTTAGGAAGATTAGCCAAAGAAGATCCATCATTTAGAGTTTCTTCAGATGAAGAGTCGGGACAAACAATAATTAAAGGGATGGGCGAATTACATTTAGATATTATTGTCGACAGAATGAAAAGAGAATTCAAAGTTGAGGCCAATGTAGGAGCTCCTCAAGTTGCTTACAGAGAAACAATATTAAATGCTGCTGAATTTGATTATACACATAAAAAACAAAGTGGTGGGGCTGGTCAGTTCGCTAGAGTTAAATTATCTGTTGAGCCATTAGAACCTGGCAAAGGTAGAGAAGTTGAAAGTAAAATCAAAGGTGGTGCAATACCAAAAGAATTTATACCGGGTGTAGAAAAAGGTGTAGAGACAATAGCCGATGGTGGAATTCTAGCTGGATTTCCTTTAATAGATTATAAAGTTACAATCTTAGATGGTTTGCATCATGATGTTGACTCAAGTGTATTAGCCTTTGAACTTGCTTCAAGACAATGTTTTAAAGAAGCGTGTTCACGTGGAACATTAAAACTATTAGAACCTGTGATGAGAGTGGAAGTTGTGACACCAGAGGATTATATGGGAGATGTAATTGGCGACTTAAATAGTAGAAGAGGACAAATAAATACTCAGGAACAAAGAGGAAATGCAACAGTCATAACTGCTATGGTGCCGTTAGCAAATATGTTTGGTTATATAAACAGCTTGAGATCTATGTCTCAAGGTAGAGCTCAATATTCTATGTTTTTCGATCATTACGATAAGGTTCCACAAAATGTGCAGGACGAGGTTATTAAGAAAACAGGTTAATTATGGATAAACAAAATATTAGAATAAAACTAAGAGCTTATGACAATAAAGTATTAGATCAATCTACAGAAGAAATTGTAAATACTGTCAAAAGAACAGGAGCTAATATTAAAGGTCCAATTCCTCTACCTACAAAAATAGAGAGATACACTGTTTTAAGATCACCACATATTGATAAAAAAAGTAGAGAACAATTCGAAACAAGAACTCATAAAAGATTAATAGATATTATTGAACCTACGCCTGCAACAGTTGAGGCATTAATGAAACTTGATTTAGCTTCGGGTGTAGATGTGGAGATTAAAATATAATGGACAATTTGGCTTTAGTTGGAAAAAAAATTGGAATGTCTAGAGAGTTTTTTAAAACTGGTCAATCAGTTCCAGTGACTGTGTTAAAAATGGAAACTGGAAGAGTAATAAATGTTATAAATAAAGAAAAACATGGGTATAACGCAGTTCAAATAGGATTTGGAAAAATAAAAAACTCAAAATTAACTAAAGCTATGAAAGGATATTTTGCTAAAAAGAATACCGAACCTAAAAAAACTCTAAAAGAATTTAGGCTTGAAAACAATGAGAATTTCAAAGAAGGGAATGAAATTGGATTAGAAATATTTGAAAATGTTAAATTTGTTGATGTAAAATCTAAAACTATAGGGAAAGGATTTGCAGGAGCAATGAAAAGACATAACTTTGGTGGATTAAGAGCCACACACGGTGTTTCAATTTCTCACAGATCTCATGGCTCTACAGGACAAAGACAAGACCCAGGTAAAGTTTTTAAAGGAAAAAAAATGGCTGGTCATATGGGAGACAAAATTAGGACAATTCAAAATATTGAAGTTATAAAAACAGATAAAGAAAATAATTTATTATATTTGAAGGGTTCTATACCTGGTTCAAAAAATACAGAAGTTTTAATTAGAAAGTCTGTCAAAAATATTAACAGAATGTCAATAGCTGAAAAAATAGAGCAAATTGAAAAACAAAAAAAAGTATCAGATAAAAAGAAAAAGTAAATGAAAATAGATAAATTAAGTATTGATGGTAAAAAACAAAGTATAGAGGTTTTAGATAAAATCTTTAGTGCAAAAGTTAACAATCAATTAGTGAGTGGTGTAATTTACAAATTGAATGCAAATTTTAAAGGTAGAAAGGCAAAGACAAAGCAAAGAAATGAGATTAAAGGTTCAACTTCAAAAATTTACTCACAAAAAGGCACTGGTAACGCAAGACATTCAAGTAAAAAAGCACCTATATTTGTAGGTGGAGGAATAGCTCATGGTCCAAAAGGTCAGAATAATTATAAAACTAGAAAGATGAACAAGAGTGAAAAAAAAATGAGTATAGCCTCGTTAATTACTGAAAAAAATAAATCGAATAACATAATTATTTTCGATGATTTTGGAAAAAAAATTGAAAAAACAAAAGAAATGTTTGAACTTTTAAAAAAGTTTGATGCAAATAACTCATTATTAATTGTAGATACAAAATCAAAAGATAATATCTTAAGATCAACTAAAAATATTCCTAATGTCAAATTAACAGATGCAAATCATTTCAGCGCATTTGATTTAGTTAAATATAAAAAAATTATTTTTACTGAGAGTTCAGTTAAAGAATTGGAAAAAAGGTATCAATAATGGATAAAATAAACTTATACGATAAAATTTTGTCTCCTGTTGTAACTGAAAAATCAACAAATTTGTCAGAACAAAATAAAATTGTTTTTAAGGTACCTCTAAGCGCTAATAAAAAAACATTAAAAGGATCAATTGAAAAAATTTTTAAAGTTAATGTAACAAAAATTAATATTATTAATAAAAAAACTCTAATTAAATCAACTAGAGGAAAAAAAGTTAAAAAGAAGGGTTTTAAAAAAGCAATTATTACACTTAAAAAAGGTCAAAATATTGACTTAACAACAGGAATTTAAAGTATGGCTCTAAAAACATTCAAACCCTACACAAAATCTACCAGAGGTACTATTTTAACAAGTAGAGAGGGTCTTTGGAAAGGTAAACCTTATAAGCCATTAACTAGTGCGAATTATTCTTCTAAAGGTAGAAATAACTACGGGCGAATAACTTCAAGAAACCATGGTGGTGGACATAAACATAAGTATAGAAAAATAGATTTTTATAGAAAAAAAATGGATATGAAAGCAATTGTAGAAAGAATTGAATATGATCCAAACAGATCATGTCATATAATGTTAGTAAAATTTGAGGATAATCAAAAATTCTATTATCTTGCTCCACAAAAAATAAAAGTTGGTGATCATGTTCAAAATGGCTCGTCTTCAGAAATTAAAATTGGTAATTGTTTACCATTACAAGATATCCCAGTAGGCATTGACATTCATAACGTTGAAATACAGCCTGGTGCAGGTGGAAAAATTGCTAGAGCAGCAGGTTCGTCAGTAACGATTTCAGGTATAGATGGAAATTACTCAATTATAAAAATGACTTCGGGTGAAGTTAGAAAAATAGATTCAAGAGCTTTGGCTACAATTGGAGTATTATCTAATCCAGATCAAAAAAACATTAAAATTGGTAAAGCTGGTCGATCAAGATGGTTGGGAAGAAGACCACATACCAGAGGGGTAGTTAAAAATCCAGTAGATCACCCTCATGGTGGTGGTGAAGGAAAATCTGCAGGTGGTAGACATCCTGTTTCTCCTACTGGACAATCAGCCAAAGGATTAAAAACAAGAGACAATAAAAGAACTGATAAATTTATAATAAGAAGAAGAAAGAAGAAGAGAGCTTAGTTTATGGCAAGATCTATTTGGAAAGGACCGTTTGTTGAGGAAAGTTTAATTAAAAAAGTTGAAAAAATTAAAAACGATCCTAATAAAAAACCAATTAAAACTTGGTCTAGAAAGTCTACAATAATACCTGACTTCGTAGGATTTAGTTTTTTAATTTATAACGGTAAAAAATTTATACCAATAACTGTATCTGAGGACATGGTAGGTCATAAATTTGGAGAGTTTGCTCCAACAAGACAGTTTTTTGGACATACTCCAGCTGATAAAAAAGCAAAAGTTGAGGGTGGAGCTAAGGGAACCGATAAGAAATAAACATGAGTAAAAATAAATATATAGATTTGAAACAAGTTAGATCAATAAATAAGAATGTGAGATCTAGTGTAAGAAAATTAAAACCTATACTTAAATCAATAGTTGGTAAAAAAGTAGAGATTGCGATTAGAGATTTATCTTTCTCAGAAAAAAGAATTTCTAATGATGTTAAAAAAACAATTTCATCCGCAGTTGCTAATGCAGAAAATAATTTTCAATATGATATTGATAATTTAGTAGTTAAAGAAGCTTTCTGTGGAAAACAGGTAATAATGAAAAGATTTAGAGCAAGAGCAAAAGGTAGAGCTGCAGAAATAATGAAACCATACTCAAATGTAACAATAATTTTGAGTGAACAAATTAAACAAAAAGAGAAGGAACATGGGACAAAAGGTTAATCCTGTTGGTTTAAGATTAGGTATCAATAGAGGTTGGGATTCTGTTTGGTATGCTAAGAAGAAGGATTTTGGAAATTATTTAATTGAAGATTTTAAAATAAGAGAATTTTTAAAGAAAAACGTTATTAATTCTGGAGTTTCAAAAGTTATGATAGAAAGATCTGCAAAAAAATGTTTTGTAACAATTTATACGTCTAGACCAGGTTTCGTTATTGGAAAAAAAGGAAGTGATATTGAAAAAATCAAAGGCAAACTGTCAAAACTGAGCGCTAATGAAATTGTTTTAAATATTAAAGAAGTAAAAAAACCTGAAACAAATTCATTTTTAGTTGCAGAAAATATCGCCCAACAATTGGTTAAACGAGTTTCTTACAGAAGAGCAATGAAGAGAGCAATGCAGTCAGCTTTAAGGTTGGGCGCAAAAGGAATAAAAGTATCTTGCAGTGGAAGATTAGGTGGAAATGAAATTGCAAGAACAGAGTGGCTAAGAGATGGTAGTATACCCTCACATACATTAAGAGCAGATATTGATTATGCTGAAGCAGAAGCTTTAACTACCTATGGAATAATAGGAATTAAAGTTTGGATATATAAAGGCGAAATTTTTACAAAAGAATTTAGCCAAGAGAGGAATAAAAAATAAAAATGTTACAACCAACTAGAACAAAATTCAGAAAAGCACATAAAGGGCGAATTCATGGGAATGCGTCTCGTTGTAATATAATGAATTATGGTTCATTTGGATTGAAAGCCATACAACCTGAGAGAATTATTTCTCGACAGATTGAAGCGGCAAGAGTTGCTTTAACAAGACACATGAAAAGGCAAGGAAGAGTGTGGACAAGAATGTTTCCAAACATACCAGTATCAAAGAAACCCACAGAAGTAAGAATGGGTAAAGGCAAGGGTTCACCAGAATTTTGGGCATGTAGAGTCAAACCTGGAAGAATTTTATTTGAAGTTGATGGTGTAACAGAGGAGATAGCAAGAGAAGCTTTATATAAGGCTTCTGCTAAGTTACCAATAAAATGTAAATTTATTAAGAGAATTTAAATGAAAAAAAGTGAAATAAAAAAAATGAGCAAAGACCAAGCGTTGAAAAATATTGATAAATTGAAAAAAGATCTTTTTAATTTTAGATTTCAGAAAATAAATGGTCAGATAAAAAGTCCATCAAAAATAAATGAGACAAAGAGAAATATAGCAAGATTAAAAACACTAATAGTGAGAAAAGATGCCTAAAAAGATATTAAACGGAATAGTTGTTAGCGATAAACCAAATAAAACTATTACAGTTTTAGTTGAGAGAAAATATCAACACCCAGTTTTAAAAAAAGTTATTAAGGCACGAAAAAAATACAGCGTTCACGATGAGGAAAATAAATATAGAAATGGTGACAAAGTATCTATTCAAGAATGCAAGCCTTACTCAAAATCAAAAAAATTTGAAGTAATAGGAGTAACAAAATGATACAGGTACAGACAGAGTTATTTGTAGCAGACAATACAGGTGCAAAAAAGATAGAGTGTATAAAGGTATTAGGTGGATCGAAAAGAAGATATGCTAGTATTGGTGATACCATAGTTGTTGCAGTAAAAGAAGCTATACCAAAAGGCAAAGTAAAAAAAGGGGCAGTTCATAAAGCTGTTGTGGTAAGAGTAAAGAAAGGCATTCATAGAAATGATGGTTCAAAAGTAAGATTTGATAATAATGCTGCAGTTCTTACTGATGATAAGGGTGAACCAATTGGTACTAGAATATTCGGGCCTGTTACAAGAGAGCTGAGAAACAGAGGACAAATGAAAATAATTTCATTAGCACCGGAGGTTTTATAATGATTAAAAAAGGAGTGAAAGTAAAAATTTTGAGTGGCAAGGATAAAAATAAAGACGGTGATGTAATTGAAATAGATAGAAAAAAAAATAGAGCAAAAGTTAAAGGAATTAATATAGTAAAAAAACATGTGAAAACCACGAAAGAAAAAAAAGGTGGAATAATATCAAAAGAAAACTTTGTGCACCTTTCTAATTTATCAATATTGGATACAAAAGACAAAAATGAGGCTAAAAAATAATGATACCTAGATTGAAACACACAATAACCAAAGAAATAGAACCAACATTAAAAGAAAAATTCGGTTATAAAAATTTATATATGGGTCCAAAAATTCAAAAGATAGTTTTAAATATGGGTTTAGGACTTGATGGAAACGATCAAAAAATTTTGAAATCTTGTCAAGAAGATTTGGCTAATATAACGGGTCAAATGCCTGTTGTAACTAAATTCAAAAAATCTATAGCAAATTTTAAAACTAGAAAAAATAGCAACTCTGGTTTGAAGGTAACTTTAAGAAAAAATAAAATGTATGAATTTATTGATAGATTAACAAATATTGCACTTCCAAGAATAAAAGATTTTAGAGGATTAAATCCGCATGGTTTTGACAAATTTGGAAATTATACTTTTGGTATTAAGGAGCATATAATTTTTCCTGAAGTTAATTTTGATAAAGTTGACAAAATTAGAGGTTTAGATATTACAATTGTTATAAAATCTAAAAAAATTGAACACAGTTTTGAATTATTAAAACATTTAAATTTTCCATTCAAAGAAACAAGGAGTAATTAATGGCAAAAATGAGTGCTATAAACAAGAATAATAGAAGAATAAAATTATCAGATAAATATTATAAAAAAAGGAAGTTATTGAAAAAAATAATAATGGATAAGAAAGTTTCATTAGAAGAAAGATTTAAAGCACAACAAAAATTATCAAAATTACCAAGAAATTCGTCTAAGGTTAGAATAATGAATAGATGTCAAATTACAGGAAGACCACACGGTGTTTATAGAAAATTGAAAATTTCAAGAATTGCTCTTAGACAGTTAGGTTTGGAAGGTAAAATTCCTGGAATGGTAAAATCAAGTTGGTAGAAAGGAAATTATGAGTTTAAGTGATCCAGTAGGAGATATGTTGGCAAGAATTAAAAATGCACAAGTAAGAAATCATAGTAAGGTTACTTTACCGTCATCAGGTTTTAAAGCAAAAATAGCAGATGTGCTAAAATCTGAAGGATATATTATAGATTATAAAATAAATAATGACAAAAAACCTTTTATTGAAATTAGTTTAAAATATAACTCGGGTAATCCAGTTATAAATACAATTGAAAGAGTTTCAAAACCAGGGAGAAGAATATTTTCAAGTGCAAGTAGTCTGCCTAAAATTAATAATGGATTAGGAATAGCGATTGTATCAACTCCACAGGGAGTAATGACCGATGTTGATGCCAGGAAAAAAAAACTTGGTGGGGAAATTATTTGTAAGGTATTTTAATGTCTAAAATTGGTAAAATAAGTATACAGATCCCGGAAAAAGTTAAAGTTCTTTTGTCAGGAAATACAGTAAATGTTGAGGGGCCTTTAGGTAAACAATCTGTAAATGTTGATTTAGAGATGTTTGATCTTAATATTAATGAAGGAAAAGATATTTCTATAAAACCAAAAAAACTTGATGACGATTCTAAAAGATTATGGGGTATGAATAGGAGTTTACTTAATAATGCAATTGTTGGAGCAAGTAGTGGTTATGAAAAAATATTAGAACTTACAGGAGTAGGGTTTAGAGCTTCATTAAAGGGAAAAGTATTAAATATGCAATTAGGTTTTAGTCATGATATCAATTTTGACATTCCAGAAGGAATAAAAATAGTCGTTGAGAAACAAACTACATTAAAGATTAGTGGAACAAATAAACAGCAAGTTGGTATGATTGCTTCGCAAATCAAAAGTATAAGGCCTCCAGAACCATACAAAGGAAAAGGTATTAAAGAACAAGGACAATATATATTAAGAAAAGAAGGTAAGAAAAAATAATGAAATTAAACAACATTGATAGAAAAAAATTTAGAGTAAGAAAAAAACTAAAAAAAGTATCAAAAGATAGATATAGGCTAAGTGTATTTAGATCATCAAAAAATATAAGCGCTCAGATAATTGACGATCTAAAAAATGTGACTTTAGTGTCTGCTTCATCAATAGATAAAGAGTTTAAAGGACAAAAAAAAAATAAGTCAGAGTTATCTACTATCGTAGCTGAAGCACTTGCGAAAAAAGCAAATGAAAAAAATATTAAAAAAATTTATTTTGATAGAGGTATATTCAAATATCATGGAAGAGTTAAAATATTTGCTGAAACTTTAAGAAAAAATGGAATGGAATTTTAATAAATGGAAAAAAATACAGAATTTGTTGAAAAATTAGTTCATATAAACAGAATTACAAAAGTAGTTAAGGGTGGAAGAAGATTTGGTTTTTCAGCTCTTGTAGTTGTTGGTAATCAAAATGGAAAAATTGGTATTGCTCACGCTAAAGCAAAGCAAGTTCCTGATGCAATAAAAAAAGCAAATGAATTGGCAAGAAGAAATTTAATCCAAATTCCTCTTAGAGATGGTAGAACTATTCATCATGACATTTATGGAAAAGATGGTGCAGGAAAAATTAAATTAAGGTCTGCTCCAAAAGGTACAGGCATAATAGCAGGCGGACCTGTTAGAGCCGTGTGTGAAGTTTTGGGAATAAAAGATATTGTTGCAAAATCTCTTGGCACAGCAAATCCACATAATGTTATAAGAGCATGTATTAAAGCTTTATCAAAACAAAATTCGCCTAAAAATATTTCTAATCTTAGAAATAAAAAAATTTCAGAGATAATTGAGAAAAGAGGATAATGCCGTCTTTAAATACATTAAATAATGTCAAAACTAAAAAAATCCGTGTTGGTAGAGGTATTGGATCAGGTAAAGGTAAAACGTCTGGTAGAGGTGTAAAAGGACAAAAATCTAGATCTGGTGTAGCAATAAAAAGTTTCGAAGGTGGTCAAATGCCTTTATACAGACGATTACCGAAAAGAGGTTTTAATCCAATTAAAAAATCAATTATTTCGGTTATTAATTTGGGATATTTGCAAAAGTTAATTGATACAAGTAAAATTAATTCTTCAGAAAAGATAAATATAGAGACTTTAAAAAAATCTAAAATAGTAAGAAATTCAACTAGAAAGTTCAAAATTTTATCAACTGGTGAAATTAAATCTAAAGTAGATATAGAAGCTGACTACTCATCAAAAAGTGCAATAGAAAAAATCAAAAAAGCAGGCGGTTCAATTACTATAAAAAACCAAACTAAATAATGAGTGAATCTACACAATCTAATGATTTAAGAAATAGAATCCTATTTACACTTTTTATCCTAGCTGTTTATAGATTGGGTACTTTTGTACCCCTTCCAGGGATTGATCCAGAACAATTACAAGTATTGATGGAGGGAAATCAAAAAGGACTTCTTGGGATGTTTAACGTTTTTGCTGGAGGAGCTGTAAGTAGAATGGCAATATTTGCACTTGGAATAATGCCCTATATATCATCATCAATTATAGTACAGTTGCTTACTGGTGTATCAGATTATTTTAAAAATTTAAAAGCACAGGGTGAAATTGGTAGACAAAAAATAACTCAAATAACAAGATATGGAACAGTTTTATTGGCAACTATACAAGGCTATGGTTTGGCAGTTGGTTTAGAATCCTCCGCTGATTTAGTCATTAATCCAGGAATATTTTTTAAAATTTCAACAGTCACAACAATTGTAGCTGGAACCATTTTTCTTATGTGGCTCGGAGAGCAGATAACCCAAAGAGGTATTGGTAATGGGATCTCTTTAATTATTTTTTCAGGTATTGTTGCAGAGATACCAAGAGCTTTGGTAACAACTTTTGAATTAGGGAGAACTGGTGCTATTTCTACTGTAATGATAATTTTTATATTTTTGTTACTTGTTGCAACTATTGTTTTCATTGTATTTATGGAAAGGGCACTCAGAAAAATTCTTATAAATTATCCTAAAAGACAAATGGGTAATAAAATGTATGGTGGTGATTCATCTCATTTACCATTAAAAATCAATTCAGCAGGTGTAATTCCTGCAATTTTTGCATCAGCTTTATTATTATTACCAGTAACTTTCTCAAACTTTAATGTTTCACAAAATGAAACATTTTTAAATATCTCTTCGTATTTTTCTCAGGGTCAGCCTCTATATATGTTGCTCTATGCATCAGGAATAATTTTTTTTACTTTCTTTTATACTTCTATAACTTTTAATCCAACAGAAACTGCTGAGAATTTAAGAAAATATGGAGGATTTATTCCAGGAATTAGACCTGGAGAAAGTACTGCAATTTATATTGATACTATTTTAACTAGATTAACAACGATAGGAGCATTGTATCTAGCACTAGTTTGTTTAATGCCAGAATTTCTAATTGCAAATTACCCAATACCTTTTTATTTAGGTGGTGCTTCAGTTTTAATTGTTGTTGTCGTTGCAATTGATACTGTCACACAAATTCAGACAAGGATGATGAGCTCACAATATGAGCAACTTATTAAAAAAACTAAATTTGGTAGATAGGTGAATATAATATTGTTTGGTCCTCCTGGTGCTGGCAAAGGAACACAAGCTAAGTATTTAGTAAAAAAAATAAATGGTTTTCAAATCTCTACTGGTGATATTCTCAGGGAGGAAATTAAAAGAGATACTGATATTGGAAAAAAAATAATAAATAATATGAATGAAGGAAAGTTTGTTAATGATGAAATTGTTAACAGTCTATTAAAAATTCATGTATTTGACCCTAATAAAAAGGAAAAATTAATTTTTGATGGTTATCCTAGATCTTTAAGCCAAGCTAAAAATTTAGATATATTGTTAAATGAGTCAAATCAGAAAATAGACCATATTTTTTTTCTTAATGTAAATAAAGAAACTATTATAAAGCGGATTGAAAAAAGAAAAATTTTAGAAAAAAGATCGGATGACCATTTAGATACAATATTAAAAAGATACTATAAATATTTAGAAACAACCAAACCAGTTCTTGATTACTACTCTAAAAATTCAAATTTTCATGAGATTGATGGAACAATGGATATAGATCAAATTACAAGTAAAATAGAGGCTTTTTTAAATGTTTAATGCGTTGACTTTGATCAATCTTCTTATATAAAAGGCACAATTTATCACAAAAATTATGGCTCGTATTGCAGGTGTAAACATACCACAAAATAAATTAGTTCATATTGGACTTACATACATTTATGGTATCGGTAATAAATTTTCACAACAAATTTGTAACGCTTTAGAAATACCTAAATCTAAAAGAGTAAATGAATTAACTGATGATCAAATTTTAAAAATTAGAGAATACATCGATCAAAAATTTACTGTTGAAGGAGATCTAAGAAGAGAAACTTCATTAAGTATAAAAAGATTGATTGATCTAGCTACCTATAGAGGATCTAGACATAGAAAAAAACTTCCTGTTAGAGGACAAAGAACAAGATGTAATTCTAGGACACGAAAAGGTAAAGCAATTGCAATTGCTGGAAAAAAATTAACTCCACTTAAAAAATAATGAAAAAAGAAGTTTCAGATAACAAAGATCAAAAAACAACTAAAGCAAAAAAAAGTTCTTATTCAAAAAAGAAAAAAGGTAAAAAGAACATACTGAATGGTATTGCTTATGTTCAATCCACTTTCAATAATACTATAGTATCAATTGCTGATACTAATGGAAACGTTGTTTCTTGGGCATCTGCTGGACAAAAAGGATTTAAGGGTTCTCGAAAGTCAACTCCATATGCTGCACAAGTTGCAGCTGATGCAGCTGCTGCAAAAGCCTTAGAAGTAGGAATGAAAATTTTATCTGTTGAAGTTAAAGGTCCTGGATCAGGGAGAGAAACTGCTTTAAGAGCATTACAGGCTAGAGGATTTAAAATTATATCAATAAAGGATACAACACCAATGCCCCATAACGGGACAAGACCACCTAAAAAAAGGAGAGTTTAATGGAACAAACTGAAGTAAATTCAAAAAATTGGAAATCGTTAATTAAACCTGCAAAATTAGACGTTCAGTTAAGCGATGATAAAGCTTTTGCTAAAATTACTGCTGAACCTTTAGAAAAAGGTTATGGTTTGACACTAGGTAATTCTTTAAGAAGAATTCTTTTATCTTCAATAAGAGGTACAGCTGTAACATCGATACAAATCGATGGAGTATTACATGAATTTACTTCTATAAAGGGAGTAAGAGAAGACGTAACTGATATTGTATTAAATATTAAATCTTTAGCTTTGAAGAGTTCTTCAGACGAGCCTAAAAAATTAATTTTAGATGCTAAAGGTCCTGGAGAAATAAAGGCATCCGATATAACAACTGTTGCTGATATTGAAATATTAAATCCAGATTTAGTTATTTGTAACTTAGATGAAAATACTAAATTTCATATGGAAATGTCGGTAGGAACTGGAAAAGGATACGTATCTGCTGATATGAACAAACCAGAAGAACCACCATTGGGCTTAATCCCAATAGACTCATTATTTAGTCCAGTTAAAAAAGTTTCTTATTCGGTTAGCACAGCAAGAGAAGGAAAAGCTTTAGATTATGATAAATTAACAATGGAAGTTGAAACAAATGGATCAATTTCAGCAGAAGATGCCGTTGCATATTCTGCAAGGATCTTTCAAGATCAATTGGGAATGTTTGTTAACTTTGATGAACCACAAGAAGTTATTGTAAAAGAGCAACCTTCAGAACCGGAATTTAATAAGAATTTGTTGAGAAAAGTTGACGAATTAGAGCTTTCTGTAAGATCAATGAACTGCCTAAAAAATGATAATATTATCTATATTGGTGATTTAGTACAAAAATCAGAAGGCGAAATGTTAAGAACACCTAATTTTGGAAGAAAATCATTAAATGAGATTAAAGAAGTATTAACAGGGATGTCATTATATCTTGGAATGGAAATTCCAAACTGGCCACCAGATAATATTGCTGAATTATCTAAAAAACTAGAGGAAGCTATCTAATGAGACATAAAATGGGCTATAAAAAGCTCAACAGAACTTCAGAACATAGAAAAGCTCTGATTAAAAATATGCTTAATTCATTAATAAAGTATGAGCAAATTACAACTACTTTACCAAAAGCAAAAGTTTTAAAGCCTCAAGCAGACAAAATAATCACATTAGGAAAGAAAGATACTTTATCTAATACGAAAACATTAATTTCGAAGTTGCAAGACCTTAAATCTACAGACAAAGTTAAAAAAACTCTTTCTAAAAGGTACGAAAATAGAAATGGTGGATATACGAGAATTATAAAGGCTGGATTTAGATATGGTGATAATGCCCCAATGGCTGTAATAGAGTTTGTAGACAGGGATGTCGCAGCAAAAAGAGTTGATAAAAAGAAGAAAGATACAGCTAAAGATCAAAAAAAAGAAGCTCCAAAAGAAGCGACAGCTTAACTTAAATAAATGAAAAAGCTACTAAACGTTGATAAGACGTTCAATGGCATGCGTATTGATAGATTTTTAAGAAATCACTTTGGTCAAATTCCACAAAGTTTTATCGAAAAAAACTTAAGAAATGGAAGAATTAAGTTAAATAAAAAAAAAATTAAAAGCTCAAAAAAAATTCAATTTAACGACAAAATTGAATTACATAACTTTGAATTTAAAAAAAACATCAAGCAAAATAAGAAAAAATATAATCCTAGCAATGAAATTATAAAAGAAAATGAAGATTTAATTATTGAAAATAACGACAATTTTGTTGTTCTAAATAAACAATCAGGAATTTCAGTGCAGGGAGGCACAAAATCTAAAAAAAATATAATTGATATATTTGCAAAAAGTAATTTATTTAGAGATGAGAAACCTTATTCTGTCCATAGATTAGATAAGGATACTTCTGGTGTTTTTATAATTGCAAAAAATAGGAAAACAGCCCAACTACTCACTTCACTTTTTAGATTAAGAAAAGTTTATAAAACTTATTTAGCAATATGTAATGGTGAATTAATTTTAACCTACAAAGGTATATTAAATGATGATTTGATAAGATTTGAAAATAAAAAAAAAATTGTTGAAAAAGCTGAAACTAAATATGAAATTTTAGATAAAAATAATAATGCGACCTTCATTCAGCTAAATCCAATTACAGGAAGAAAACACCAACTAAGAAAACAATTATTTAATTTAGGAAACTCTATTATTGGTGATAAAAAATATAATTCAACAAATAACTCAAAAACAAATAATAAAAATCTAATGTTACATTCTTATGAAATAAAATTTAAAATAAATGAGAAAAAATACACTTTTAGAGCCACTCCTCCAAATTATTTTAGAAATATGTTAAAAACTAAAAGACTTAATTTTTAATATTTGATAAAAAATTTTTTATCAAATCATTCTCAATATTTTTATAATTTTGTTTTTTGATATTAATTAAATTTGAAACCCCTCTATCTCTGATTCCACAAGGAATTATCTTTTTATAAACATTAAGATCATTAGAGATATTTAATGCAAAACCGTGATAGGCCATCCATTTCTTTACTTTTATGCCTATTGCTGCAATTTTATCTATTCTACCAGATTTGTGCTTAAACCAAATTCCAATATTTTTTCTATCAGCAAAACACTTTACATTGTAATTTTTTAAAGTATCTATAATTGTGTTTTCGATTGCAGTTATAATTTTTTTTATATTCTTACCTCTTTTGTTTAAGTCAATCACAAAATAAAAAACTAATTGACCAGGACCATGATATGTTATTTTTCCACCTCTATTTGTTTTAATAAATTTTATAGATTTATCTAAAATCTCATTATCACTAAAACTTGTTCCACCAGTATAAATCTCTTCATGTTCAAGTATCCAAATAAGTTCTTTATTTTTATTTACTTTGATTTGCTCCAATCTATCTTCAAGTATATCTATCGCTGATTTATATTTTATTGGTTTTACTGACTTTTTGATCTCTATTGTCATAATAAAATTGTATTATTTTTATTTTGCATTAATAGTGCCAACTAAATTATAGGTAAATTTTATGACTATAGTGAAAAAAATAAAAGATAAAAAAGTTAACTTTGAATTTAATAAGGAATTCATCAAAGTTGTCACAGATAAAATTGCCTCAAATGATGCCGCATTTATTACAAATTCGTTTAATGCTATGCATCCAGCCGATGCTGCCGACATAATTGAACATTTAAGTCAAAATGATAGAGAAAATTTAATAAAATTAAATAGTTTCAAAGTTGATCCTGAAGTTTTTGTTGAATTAAATGAGTCAATTCAGTCTGAAATGATTACCTACTTATCATCTGATTCAATAGTGAACATACTAAAAAATTTAGAGTCAGATGATGCAATAAAGATTTTAGAAAATGTTGATGAAAAAGAAAAAAATACTATCCTTAGCTCATTACCTCCAAAAGACCGATTTGCATTACTTGAAAGTTTAAGTTATCCAGAAGACTCTGCTGCTAGATTAATGCAGCGTGAATTTACAGCTATACCAAGTAACTGGTCTGTAGGACAAACGATAGACTATCTTAGAGAAAATAAAGAACTTCCTGAAGAATTTCTCGAAATATTTATCGTCGATCAAGAATTCAAACCCATTGGTACAGTTCCATCATCAAGAGTATTAAGAACTCCAAGAGACACAAAAATGATGTCTATAATGGCTGAATCTCAAACATTAATACCGGTTGATATGGATAGAGAGGAAGTCGGTAATTTATTTGAAAATTATAATTTGAGTTCAGCTGCTGTAGTAGATAAGTCAGACAAATTAGTTGGGATGATAGCTTATGATGATGTTCTAACAGTATTAAAAGAGGAAGCTGAAGAGGACGCACTTAGATTAGCTGGAGTAGGTGATGAAGAAATAACCGATGGAGTAATAACAAAAACAAAGAGAAGATTTAATTGGTTGTTATTAAACTTGTTTACTGCTTTTCTAGCAACCTATTGTATTAGTTTATTTGGTGCCACTATAGAGCAAATGGTAGTATTGGCTTTTTTAATGCCAATTGTAGCATCAATGGGTGGTAACGCTGGCATGCAAACATTGGCTGTCACAGTAAGATCTTTAGCGACACAGGATTTAACAAAAAATAATTTTACAAATAATATTATTAAAGAATTCAATATTGGAGTTTTAAATGGAGTTATTTTTGCGATTATAAGTTCTTTGATAGTTCAACTATGGTTTAATGATATCCAGCTCTCCCTAATAATTTCAATTTCAATGGTTTTAACTATGATAGTTGCTGGTCTTTTTGGTATTTTAGTCCCTGTAACATTAAATAAAATGAAAATTGACCCTGCAATTTCCTCTAGTGTATTTGTTACAACAATAACAGATGTTATTGGATTTGTATCTTTCTTAGGTGTGGGAGCTTATTTTTTATAATCAAAAATTATCAATCAATCTTACTCCATTAATATGATAGGCAATAAATAGTCTATATTTAGATTTAAAATTATTTAATTTCATTTTTTTCTCATCTCTAAATTCAAGGTAATCAATTTTAATTTTAAATTTATTTTCAAGCTCATATTTAAATTTTGATAAATCCACATATTTATTTGTTTTTGATAATCTTTTTAATTTATCTAATTTCATAGCTATTTTTGATGCTTTTTTTATAGATGATTTATTTAACAATTTGTTTCTTGTGGATAAAGCAATTTTATTATTTTCTCGAATGGTAGGACAACCAACAATATTTATTTTATATTTTTTACCTAATATTCTTTTAATTAACATGTATTGTTGAAAATCTTTTTCACCCATATAAACACACTTAGATTTAACAATAGACAACAATCTATTCATAACGTTTAATACACCTTCAAAATGACCTTTTCTATATTTAGCACATAAAATTTTATCAGACTTATTAAGTTTAAAATTCTTTATTCTATTTTTATATATTTCATTGACCTCGGGTAAAAACAAATAATTAACTTTTAGTTTTTTTAATATTGAAATATCTTTTCTTATGTTCCTAGGATAATTCTTAAAATCTTTTTTTTGATTAAATTGTGTTGGATTCACAAAAATACTTACTATCGTTTCTTTGTTATTTTTTTGTGAAATTCTTATTAAAGATACGTGACCTTTATGAATTCCCCCCATTGTAGGTACAAATCCAACATTTTTGTAATTTTTTACTGCCTTATTTAGTTCAAAAATATTTTTTAAAATTTTCATTTTTAATAAATATGATTATAAGTAAAACATCTTAATGATTAAACAAGCTATTATTCCTCTTGCTGGTTTGGGTACACGTTTGCTACCTTTGACAAGTGTTTTTCCTAAAGAACTGCTTCCAATAAATGGAAAACCAGGTATTGAGTATATTTTAAATGAATGTATTGAAGCTGGTGTAAGTGAAATAATTTTTATTATTTCAAAAAAAAAAGAAATGATAAAAAAATATTTTAAAAATGATAATTTTTACAAATCAATTATTAAAAAAAAGAAAGATCCAAGAATAATTAAAGAGTATAATAAAATTCTTTTTTTTAGAAAAAAAATCAAATTTGTTTATCAAAATAAACCTATGGGAACTGGTGATGCTATACTCAAAACAAAAAAGTTTATAAAAAATGATTATTTTTTAATTTTATTACCTGATGATTTAATTATGAAAAAGAATTGTTCAAAGGATATGATAAAAATTCATAAAAAATTAAAAGGATCTGTAATGGCTAGTATGAAAGTTAAAAAAAATAATGTTGATCGTTGGGGAATTTATTCAATTAAAAAAAATATTGACAAATTAAATTTTAAAATTGCAGATGTAATTGAAAAACCCAATACCAAAGATGCACCTTCAAATAACGCAGTAATAGGTAGATATATATTATCAAAGAAAATTTTTCATTATCTACAAAATCAAAAAAAAGGTAAAGGTGGTGAAATACATATTACAGATGCAATTAGACGAATGATATTAGATCAATATTTATTCATTGGACATAAATTTGCAGGTAATTATTTAGATTGTGGATCTATGAAAGGTTATATTAAATCTGGAATTGAAATTTCTAAGCTATGAAAATTTGCATTATAGGATCTGGTTATGTTGGTTTAGTTAGTGGGGCTTGTTTTTCTGACTTAGGTAATACAGTTACATGTGTTGATATTAACAGAGAAACTATAGAAAAATTAAATAAAGGAATAATCCCAATTTATGAGCCTGGTCTTCAAGAATTGGTTGTAAGAAATTTAAAAAAAAAAAGACTTTTATTTACAACAGATATTTCCAGCTCAATAAAAAAGTCAGATATCATATTTATTTGTGTTGGAACTCCTACCAAAAATAATAAAGCTGATTTGAAATATGTATTTAATGTTACCAAAAGTATAAAATCTAATCTAAATAGGTATAAAATAATAGTTACTAAATCTACAGTCCCAGTTACCACAGGTGATAAAATTACAAAAATCTTAAAATCAAATAAAAATAAAAATAAGTTTGATGTTGTATCTAATCCTGAATTTTTAAGAGAAGGTGAGGCTATTAGAGATTTTCAATTCCCAGATAGAGTTGTTGTTGGTACTAGCAGCAATAAAGCAAATAAAATTATGAAAAAATTATATCTACCTTTAATTAAGAAGGGTGGAAGATATTTTCATACTTCTAGACGATCAGCAGAACTAATCAAATATGCATCAAACGCTTTTTTAGCAACTAAAATTACATTTATTAATGAAATAGCCAATTTGTGTGAAAAATCAAACATAGACGTTAAAGAAGTTGCAATTGGCATGGGTTTAGATGAAAGGATTGGAGGCAGATTTCTACGAGCTGGCCCAGCCTATGGTGGATCATGTTTTCCAAAGGATACAAAAGCACTTGTTTCAACTGGTCGAATGTTTAAAACAAATCTTTCAGTTGTAAAATCAGTAATTAATTCAAATGATAAAAGAACTAATTTATTATTAAATAAAATTAGCAAAATAATGAATAACAAAATTAAAAATAAAAATATTACATTTTTAGGTGTTACTTTTAAACCAGGTACTGATGACATGAGAGAGTCCTCTTCACTAAAAATGATACCATCTTTGACAAGGAAGGGTGCACATGTAAATTATTACGAACCAACTGGCAAGAAAAAGGAATTAAAATCTAAAAATATAAACTTTTTTGAAAATATAAAAGATGCTTGTAAAAGTGCAGATTTAATAATTATTCATACAGAATGGAATGAATTTAAGCAACTCAACTTTAAAAAAATTACAAAAAAAAGAAATTTTAAAGTTTTTGATATGAGAAATCTTTACTCAACTTCTGAAATGAAAAAAAATAAAATAAATTATTTTAGTATTGGTAGATAATTAATTAAGATCAAATATTGCATCAACTTCAACAACGACACCTAATGGAAGGCTATTAGTGCTGACAGCAGCTCTTGCATGTGAGCCAGCTTCATCAAATACACTTTTTATTAGATCTGAGGCTCCATTTATGACTTTTGGCTGCTCAGTAAAATCATCAGTAGAATTAACATATCCAGTAAGTTTCAAACATGATTTAATTTTGGACAAATCATCACCACATGCTTTTTTTGCTTGAGATATAATGCTTAATGCACATCTTTTAGCTGCCTCATAACCTTGTTCAGTATTATAATCTTTTCCGAGTTTTCCCTTAATTAAATTTCCATTCTCATCAATTGATATTTGACCAGATATGTATAGTAAATTTCCAGATATTCTAGTAGCAGCATATGATCCAACAGGATCATTTGCTTTTGGCAATTTAATATTTAAGTTCTTTAAATTTTCATCTGCTGACATTATTTGCCTTTCTTTTTCTTTTTATTTCTATCGTATTCTTTTCTTTTCTCAATTAAAATTAATGCTTCTTCCATTGTTAATTCAACAGGATCTTTTTCTTCAGGTATAGTCGCATTTAATGATTTGTATTTAATGTAAGGACCATACTGACCTTTCATGATTCTAACTGGCTTTTTATCTTCAGGGTGTTCTCCTAAATCTTTTATAATTGATGATGAAATTCTTCCTGGTTTAGCTTCGGCAATTAATGTAACAGCTCTATTTAATCCAATTGTGAATAATTCGTCCACATTTTCTAGTCTGGCAGATTTATTTTCACATTTAAGGTAAGGACCAAATCTTCCAACATTCACAGTAATATCCTTATCATTTTCAGGATTTTTACCTAAACTTAATGGTAATGAGCATAAGTATTTTGCCTTTTCTAAATCAATATTTTCAATCTCAATTCCTTTAGGGATAGAAACATTTTTTAAATTATTTTCTTCTTTCTTTAATTTTCTTTTTTTCTTTTTAGTTTTTTCATCTTCCTCTATGATTTCCTTTTCAAATTGCAAATATGGACCAAATCTTCCATTTTTAAGAAAAATATCTTTACCTTTATCATTTTTTCCAATGAATTTAGGTTCTGCTAGTATTAATTGTTGTGCTGCTTTAGATTTTGACAGTGGTCTTGTAAATTTGCAGTCTGGATAATTTGAACACCCAATAAAAGCACCACCTCTAAAACTATTTTTTAAACTTAATTGACCAGTATCACAAAGCTTACATTTTCTATCAATATTTCCATCCTTATCGACCTCAAATATTAGTGATCCAAGACTTTCATTTAATAGGTCTAATACTTCCCTGGTTCTTTTTTCTTTCACACCTGAAACATTAGAATTAAAGTCTTTCCAAAAGTTTTCTAGAACTTTTATCCAATTTTCTTTACCCGATGTTATATCATCTAATTTATCTTCTAATTTTGCAGTAAAATCATAATCAACATATTTGGTAAATAATTTTTCTAAAAAAGCAGAAAGTAATTTCCCTCTATCAGTTGGGAAAAATCTTTTATTATTTATGTCAGCATAACCTCTATTAGCTATTACTGAAATAATACTTGCATAAGTAGATGGTCTTCCAATTCCTAGCTCCTCTAATTTTTTAACAAGACTTGCTTCTGAATATCTAGGAGGTGGTTGTGTATAGTGCTGTTCATCAATATGATCTTCAAACATTACATCACCTTTTTCAACATCTGGCAAAATATTTTCATTGTCATCATCATTTTCATCAATCTTATATAATTTAAGGAAACCATCAAATTTTAATGTTGAACCACTAGCTTTGAATATATTTTTATCATCATCTGAGTTGATGGTAATAGTTTTTCTATCAAATTTTGCTGACTGCATTTGTGATGATAAAGATCTAGACCATATTAAATTATAAAGTTTATATTGATCAGTGCTTAAGTATTTTTTCATATCTTCTGGTTTTCTAATTATTTCTGTTGGACGTATAGCTTCGTGAGCTTCTTGAGCATTCTTTGCTTTTTTGCCACTATAATTTAGAGGTTGTTCTGGTAAATATTTATCACCATAATTCTGCATTATAAAATCTCTGAAAGATGTTATCGCATCTTTTGAAATATTAGTTCCATCTGTTCTCATATAAGTAATTAATCCTACGGTTTCACCTTCAATATCAATTCCTTGATATAGTCTTTGAGCAATTTGCATTGTCCTTGATGCTCCAAAACCAAGTTTGCTCGATGCTGTTTGTTGTAATGTTGATGTTGTAAAAGGTCCTGATGGATTTCTGTTATAAGTTTTTGAACTAATATCTGTTATGTTATATTTTTTATTTTTTATTTTTGATAAAGCGTCATTAATATCTTGTTTGTTTTTAAATGAAAATTTTTCAACCTTATTTCCATCTAATTGTGAAATAGTTGTATTTATTTTTTCATTTTTGTTATTTTTAAAAATTACATTTAAAGTCCAAAATTCTTTTGGTTTAAAAACTTCTATTTCCTGTTCTCGTTCGGTTAAAAGTCTTAGAGCTACAGACTGAACTCGACCAGCAGATTTAGAACCTGGTAATTTTGTCCATAGAATGGGGGAGATATTAAAACCCACTAGATAATCTAGAGCTCTTCTTGCCATATAAGCATCAACTAAATGTGGCTCTATTTTTCTTGGATTATCTATTCCTTTTGTAACTGCTTTTTTTGTTATTTCGTTGAAAACAACTCTTTCAACTTCTTTATCTTTTAATAATTTTTTTTCTTCAAGAAACTCTTTTACATGCCAAGCTATTGCCTCACCTTCTCTGTCAGGGTCAGTAGCTAGAATAATTTTTTTTGAATCTTTAGCACTATCTGTAATTTCTTTTAAATATTTTTTCGAAAAACTATCTACTTCCCAAATCATTTTAAAATCATTTTCAGGATCAACAGAACCATTTTTCGACGGCAGATCTCTTATATGTCCATAGCTTGCAAGAACTGTATAATCTGATCCTAAATACTTGTTAATTGTTTTTGCTTTTGCTGGACTTTCAACGATTACTAGATTCATATTTAGAGAACGTACTTAAAACAGTTAAACTGTCAAATTATTAAATTTTTGTCTTAGTTTCTTCTTTATTTATCAAGCGTTTAACGTTTTCTCTATGAGTGTAAAAAATTAAAATAAACATTATGAAGTAAAACATAATGTTATCGTTGCTATAAAAAAATATAAAAATAGGAACACTTAATGATCCAAGAATTGATCCTAATGATGAGTATTTAGATATTAAATATGTAATTACCCAAACAATACAAAAAACAATACCCAAAAAATAATTTAAAATAATCAACATTCCAACATATGTTGCAACACCTTTACCACCTTTAAATTTTAACCATATTGGAAAAACATGTCCTAAAAAAACAGATAATGAACAAATGTAAATAAATTCTGGATAATTTAATTTAACATAAATTATTGGCAAAACCGCTTTTAAAATATCTAGTAATAAAGTTGAGTAACCTAAAAATTTATTACCAGTTCTTAAAACATTGGTGGCGCCTATATTACCCGATCCTGTTTCTCTTATGTCTTTTTTTAAAAAAATTTTTGTTAATATAAAACCGAAAGGAATAGAACCTAATAAATATGATAAAAGTGATAAAATAAAAATTTCCATTTAAATATTGTAAAGCTCTTGTCCTTTTACATATGTATTGGTTACTTTTCCTTGTAATCTTTTATTTTCAATTGACGTATTTTTTGATTTAGAAACCAAATTTTCTTGCTTTACTATCCAAGGTTTATTTATATCCACAATACAGAAATCTGCATCATTACCTACGGATAAATTACCTTTATTAATTTTCAAAATTTTTGCTGGATTTGAGGTTAATGCAGCAATAATTTTTTCAAGTTTTACTGATCCATTGTGATATAATTCTAATGACAAGGATAATAACGTTTCAATACCAGTTGCTCCTGTTGCGGCTTGAGCAAATGTTAATCTTTTTTGCTCTTCATCTTCGGGTTTGTGATCTGAAACTATTACATCGATTGTACCATCATTTAATCCTTGCACTAAACTTAATCTATCATCCTCAGTTCTAAGTGGCGGTGACAATTTTAAAAAAGTTCTAAAGTCACCAATATCATTTTCATTTAAAGATAAATTATTTATTGATACCCCACAGGAAAATTTTACTTTATCTTTTCTATCTTTAATAATTTCAACTGCTTTTCCTGATGAAATCTGAGAAATGTGATATCGACAATTATATTCTTCTAATAATGTTAAATCTCTCTCTATAATTATTAGTTCTGCAATTTCTGGGATACCTTGCAGACCAAGTTTTGTTGAAATTATTCCATCATTTATCATGCCATTTTCAGCTAATTCTCGATCTTCTGCATGTTGCATTATTAAAGATCCTAAATCTTTTGCTGAATTCATTATTCTGGACATAACTCTTGTATTCTGAATTGTTTTAATTCCATCTGTAAATGCTATTATTCCTTTACTTTGCAGAAGACCAAACTCTGTCATATTTGAACCTTCAGTACCCTTTGTTAGAGATGCTGTGGGAAAAATGTTTATTTTTGATTTATCTCTTCCTCTTCTTTTTAAAAAATCTACTATTGAAACGTTATCGATTATTGGATCAGTATTAGGCATTGTTACAACTGATGTTACTCCCCCGGATAATGCAGCATTGCTCAAAGTTCTAAAATTTTCTTTATACTCATAACCTGGCTCACCGACAAATACTCTCATATCAACTATACCTGGGAAAATATAATTCTCTTTTAAATCAATAACTTTTTCTCTACTAGGAATATTGTTTTTATTCACCTTTTTGCCAACACCTTCAATTTTTCCATTTTCACCTATTATCAATCCTCCTATTTCATTTATATTGTTATGAGGATCAATTATATTTGCGTTAATAAAGTATTTTTTTTTCATTATTCACAAAAAATTTTTAAACATGCCATTCTTATCGCAACACCTAATTCAACTTGTTCTTTTACAACACTCATATTGGTGTCATCAGCTAGTTTTGTATCAATTTCAATACCGCGGTTCATTGGACCAGGATGCATAATAATTGAGTCTGATTTTGCATATTCTAATTTATCCTGTGTTAGTCCATAGTATTCATAATACTCTCTATTAGATGACAAGAAAGAACTACTCATTCTTTCATTTTGAAGTCTAAGCATCATTACTATGTCGCAATCTTTTACACCTTTCTTCATATTTGAAAAAATATTAACTCCAAATTTTTCTATATCTTTTGGTAAAAGGTTTGAGGGAGCTACAATATTAACTTCTGCACCCAACATGTTTAGTAAGTAAATATTAGATCTTGCTACTCTTGAATGTAGAATATCACCACAAATTGCAACCTTTAATCCTTGGATTTTTTTTTTCCTATTCAATATAGTTAATGCATCAAGTAATGCTTGGGTAGGATGCTCTCTCCTTCCATCACCAGCATTTAAAACAGCACAATTAACTTTTTGAGATAAAAGATTACAAGCTCCTGAATCTTGATGTCTAATAACTATTATATCAGGATGCATTGCATTTAATGTCATTGCAGTGTCTATTAGCGTTTCACCTTTTTTAATTGCTGAGTTTGTTATATTCATTGACATAACATCTGCACCTAATCTTTTTCCTGCTAGTTCAAATGAGCTTTGTGTTCTTGTTGATGGTTCAAAAAAAAGGTTAATTTGTGTTTTTCCTTTAAGTAAATCTAATTTTTTATTTTTACTTTTGTTTAATTCAATAAATTTTTCAGCTTCTTTTAAGATTAAATTAACATCATTTATTGATAAATCTTGAATACCTAAGAGATGTTTTTGAGAAATTTTAATAGCTTTTGTTTTAGTTGCCATTAAAACCAACTCTATAGCCACAAAGGTTGATTAATGCAAGTATTAATTATTAATAAAATCTATGGCACCCTGTAAGATAAATGCAGCAGCATTTTTATCTATATTTTTTTCTATTTTAGTTGCGTTAATACCTAAATTTTTAGTTAATTTAAACGCCCCAACTGTTGATAATCTTTCATCCCAAAGACTTATTGGAAGATCAATTTCTTTTGATATTGCTTTTGACACATCATTGACTGATTGAGAAGATTTACCAAACGTTCCGTCCATATTTATTGGATTACCAATAATTATTCCCTTAATATTATTTTCTTTAATTATATCCTCTAATTCATTGATAAGATCCTCAAATTTGGATTTGTTTATTGTTTTAAGGGGTGTGGCAATTTTTTGATTTTCATCACATATAGCTACACCAATTCTCTTTGAACCTAAATCAAGACCAATTAATCTAGATGTATTCAGCTGTTTCTTTTTAAATTCCTCAATTGTGATCATATTGTATATTATTTACTTAAGTGATAGTTTGCGGCAATATTTTTACCATATGAGTATAGATCTTAAAACAGTAAAGCACATTTCGAAATTAGCAAGAATTTCTATTGATGATGAAAAAGCTAACAAATTAAAGGTCGACTTAAACAATATATTTGAATTTATAGAAAAATTAAATGAATTAAATACTGATAATGTTCAAGCTTTAACATCAATTGCTGAGACCACCCTAAGATTTAGAAAAGATGAAATTAAATCAGAAAATATCAGAGAAAAAATTTTAAAAAACTCACCTGAAGAAAATAAAGATTTTTTTGTTGTACCAAAGGTTGTTGAATAATGTCAGATATAACAAGTCAAAGTTTATTCGAATTAACATCGAATATAAAAGAAAAAAAACTATCTTCAGAGGAAATTACAAAAGCATTTATAAACCGCGCTGAAAAATCAAAAAAATTAAATGTTTATGTTACGGATAATTTTGAAAAAGCAATAGATCAATCAAAGAAATTTGATTCTAATCCTAATTTAGATTTTAAACTACCAGGTATTCCTATTGCTGTTAAAGATTTATTTTGTACAAATGGAGTTAGAACAACAGCAGGTAGCAAAATATTAAATAACTTCGTTCCCGCATATGAGTCTACAGTTACTCAAAATTTGTGGAGTCAAGGAGCAATACTTCTTGGTAAACTTAATTGTGATGAATTTGCTATGGGCTCTTCAAATGAAACTAGTTTTTTTGGAAATGTTCAAAATCCGGTAGGAGAAAATTTAGTCCCTGGCGGATCTTCAGGAGGTTCTTCTGCAGCTGTTGCTGCAAATTTAACTCCAGTTACTATTGGAACAGATACAGGTGGATCTATTCGTCAACCAGCATCATTTACAGGAACCGTTGGACTTAAACCTACATATGGAAGTTGTTCTCGTTATGGAATTGTAGCATTTGCTTCATCTTTAGATCAAGCAGGACCTATGACGAAAAATGTAAAAGACTGTTCAATGCTTTTAGAGGTAATCTCTTCATTTGATCAAAAAGATTCAACTTCAATTGATTACAAAAGAAATAATTATTCAAAAGAATTATCAAAAGATATTAAAGGAAAGAAAATTGGTATTCCTAAAGAATATAGAGTTGACAATATGCCTGACGAAATTGAACAGCTTTGGAAAAATGGTATCTCATATGCAAAAGATTGCGGAGCAGAAATTATCGATATTTCGCTTCCACATACTAATTACGCATTACCAACTTATTATATTGTTGCACCAGCTGAAGCATCGTCAAATCTAGCTAGATATGATGGTGTTAAATATGGTTTTAGATCTCCTGGTCAAAATTTAATAGAAATGTACGAAAAAACTAGATCTGAAGGTTTTGGTGATGAAGTTAAAAGAAGAATTATGATTGGAACTTATGTTTTATCTTCTGGTTACTATGATGCCTATTATCTAAAAGCGCAGAAAGTAAGACAATTAATAAAAAAAGATTTTGATAATGCATTTTCTAAAGTTGATGCAATTTTAACTCCATCTACTCCAAGCTCAGCATTTAAAATTGGTGAAAAAACAAATGATCCAGTATCAATGTATTTAAATGATATATTTACAGTTCCAATAAATCTAGCAGGCTTACCAGGTATTTCTATACCAGCTGGTAAAGATAAAAATAATTATCCTTTAGGCCTTCAAGTAATTGGAAAACCTTTTGATGAGCAAAATATACTTAATATTTCTTATGCATTAGAAGATAAGATTAATTTTAAAAATGATATTTCAGACTGGTGGTTAAGTGAGTAAAAATAGTGAATATCTTATTGAAAGAGAAAATAAACAATATGAAGTGATAATTGGTTTAGAAGTGCACGCTCAAGTTACTTCAGAGTCAAAACTTTTCTCTCAATCATCAACAAAATTTGGCGCGGAACCAAACACACAAGTTAGTCTCGTAGATGCAGCATTTCCAGGAATGTTACCAGTTATAAATGAATTTTGTATTGAACAAGCAATTAAAACTGGAATAGGACTTAAAGCCAAAATAAATAAAAAATCTGTCTTTGATAGAAAAAATTATTTTTATGCAGATTTACCTCAAGGATATCAAATCTCTCAATACAAATATCCAATTGTCGGTGAAGGAAAAGTAATTTTGGATATGCCGAATGGTCAAAAAGAAATTGGAATTGAAAGATTACACTTAGAGCAAGATGCAGGTAAAAGTATTCATGATATTGATCCAAATAATACGTTAGTTGATTTAAATAGATCTGGAGTGGCTTTAATGGAAATAGTAAGCAAACCTGATTTGAGATCACCAGATGAAGTCAACGTTTATATAAAAAAATTAAGATCGATAATGAGATATTTAGGAACATGTGATGGCAATATGCAAGAAGGTTCTTTGAGGGCAGATGTTAATGTATCAGTAAGATTAAAAGGGGTGACTGAATTCGGCACCAGGTGTGAAATTAAAAATGTTAATTCAATAAAATTTATGCAAATGGCAATAATATCCGAAGCAAATAGACAAATAGATTTGTTAGAGGAGGGGAAAGAAATAGATCAAGAGACAAGACTTTTTGACACTAAAAGAAATGAGACAAGATCTATGAGATCAAAAGAAGACGCGCATGATTACAGATATTTTCCTGATCCAGATCTATTACCGCTTGAAATAAGCCAAGAGTTAATTGAAAAAATAAAATCAGATATACCTGAATTACCAGATGAAAAGAAAAAAAGATTTATAGATAAATTTAATCTTTCGCCATATGAAGCAACAATTTTGGTATCTGATATTGAAACATCAAATTTCTTTGAAGAAGTTATAAAAAATTCAGATGTTAAATTAGCAACAAACTGGATTACAGGTGAATTATTTGCAGTTTTAAATGAAAAAAATTTAGAAATATCTCAAAGCCCAGTTAGTGCTAAAAATCTTTCAAAACTTATAAACCTTATAAAAGATGGAACCATATCAGGAAAAATAGCTAAAACGGTTTTTGAACAAATGATAGATGGAGATCAAGATCCATTAATAATAGTAAATGAAAAAAGTTTAAAACAAGAAAGCGATCCAAAAGCGATAGAGGAATTGATAAATAAAGTTATTGAAAATAATTCAGATAAGGTTGCTGAATATAAATCTGGTAAAGATAAATTATTTGGTTTTTTTGTTGGTCAAGCCATGAAAGAAAGTAAAGGAAAAGGCAATCCTCAATTAGTAAACAAAATATTAAAAGAAAAGTTGAATGGATAAAAATTTCATAATTGATCAAAATATGATCAATTATATTTTTTCACATACAAATAATCTTCACAAAGTACAAAAAAAATTATTAAAATATAACGAAAAACTTGGTCATATTAAAAAATTACAAATTTCAATTCTACAAGCTAACTTCATACAATTTATCATAAAAATTAATAACTATAAATCATATTTAGAAATAGGCACTTTTACAGGTTACAGCATTTTATCTGCTGCTCTCGCCTTACCTAAGAATTGCAAATTAATTGGTATAGATAAAAATTTAAAAACTAACAATGAGGCAATTAAGTTTTTTAAAGAAGCAAAGCAAGATAAAAAAATAAATCTTCTTTGTGAAAATGGAAAAATTGCTCTTGAAAATCTAATTAAGAAAAAGGAAAAATATGATGTGATATTAATTGATGCAGATAAAGAAAATTATATAAATTATTTTAATCAGTCTCTTAAATTAAAAAGCAAAAAGGGTATAATTTTAATTGATAATACACTTTGGAAAGGAGATGTTGCAAATCCAAAGATAAAAGACAAATTAACTATAAAATTAAGAGAATTTAATAAATATATAAAAAAATCATCAATTAATAAGTATATTTTACCAATTGGCGATGGTTTTACAGTTTGTTGGTAATTATGTTTGAAATCCTATCTTTTTATAAAATATCAAAACTTAATAAATTAAAAATTATTAAAAAAAATATTTTAAAAGAAACTAATAAGCTTGATATTAAAGGTCTTATAATATTATCTCCCGAAGGAATTAATGGCACAATATCAGGTAGTCATAAAAAAATTAAACTTACAATTACAAAAATAAAGAATATCTTATCAATTGATAGATTTGATATTCAAAATAAATTTAACTCAGAAATATTACCATACTCAAAAAATAAAGTTAAAATAAAAGATGAAGTAGTTCCAATTAATGAAAAAATTAATTTTAAAAATTTTTTTAATAAGAAATATTTATCGCCTAAAAAATGGGACGAATTTATATCTAAAAAAAATATTAAACTGATTGATGCCAGAAAACCTTTTGAATATAAGATTGGTACATTTGAAAATGCTCTTAATCCAGAAATTAAAAATTTTAGAGATTTTAAAAATTATTTATCAAAATTTAATAAAGATGAATCAATAGGGATGTTTTGCACCGGAGGTATCAGGTGTGAAAAAGCGTCTAATTATCTTAATAATAAAGGTTTTAAAAATGTTTATATGCTTAAGGGTGGTATCTTAAATTATCTTAATAAAACTGATCCAAAAAAAAGTAAGTGGAATGGTGAATGTTTTGTTTTTGATAAAAGAGTTACTATTAAAAAAAACTTAGAAATTGGAAATTATACTGTTTGTGGTGGTTGTAGAATGCCATTGCATAAAAAACTAACCAAATCAAAAAAGTATAAAGTAGGTCTATCATGTCCAAATTGTTTTGATAAATTGACAAATGATCAAATAAAACGTTTCACAATGAGGCACAATCAAATGATAAATTCAAAAAAATAATATCATGAATATATTAAGTGACGACATCAAAGAATTAATTAAAAAATTAGCGATACCTGCATCTGTAGGTACACTCTTTCAAACGTTATATAATATTGCTGATACATATTTTGCAGGAAAAATATCACCTGAAGCTTTGTCAGCTTTAACAAAATCTTTTCCAATTTATTTTATTATTATTGCCTCATCTATTGGTATCACAGTTGCAGGTACATCACTGATAGGTAATAGCATTGGAGAAAAAAATAATAAAAATGCTTCAATTTATTTCTGCCAATTAATTTTCTTCTCTTTTTTGATAATTCTGTTGATTACTTTTATTGGTTTAAATTATGCATCAGACCTTTTTTCAATTATGGGATCAACTAACGAGGTAATAAATCTTGGCTTACAATATACAGATATCATTTTCCTTGGTTCGTTTATTTTTATTTTAGTTGTTGCATTAAATTCATTACTTCATGCAGAAGGTGATACGAAAACTTATAGAAATGCTTTAATATTATCTTTTTTTTTAAACATATTGTTAAATCCAATTTTAATATTTGGATTTTATTTCATACCAGCTTTGGGTATGAAGGGTATTGCAATAGCAACTCTAATTGCTCAAACGGTCGCTTTTTTAATCATATTTAAAAAAGTTTTAACAAGTAATTTATTTAAAAACATACTTATTTCTTATTTTATCCCTAAATTTTTTTTTTTAAAAAATATTTTTTTTCAATCAATGCCAATAATAATTTCAATTTGTGGTTATTCTATTGCTTCTGCTATTGTATTCAAATATGCAGGTTTATCAGGAGAATATGCAGCAGCTGGTTATGGGGCTGGTACCAAAATAGAACAAGTTGTTTTATTACCAATCTTGGGAATAAATACTGCAATTATCACAATTATTGCTCAAAATTTTGGTGCACAAAATATTTTAAGAATTAAAGAAACGTACTTCCAAGCTATAAAATATGCTTTCATTATAATGATTATTTCTTCTTTTATTATTTATTTTGGTGCTGAAATGATAACAAAATTATTTTCAAAAGATTTAGAGGTCGTTGAATTTGGAAAATTATATTTAGAGATTTCAGCCTTTGTGCTGCCAGCTTATCCAATATTTTTTTTATCAAATGGTTTTTTTATGGCTTTAAAAAAAGCTGAAAACGCATTAATTGCTAATATTTGCCGAAATGGAATTTTTCCATTTGTCGTATTTTATACTGCAATTTATTTTAATTCTGACTTTTCTGAATTTTTTTGGTTATGGGTAATATTCAATTGGATTTTTTCTTTGATGTATCTTGGTTATACTTATTTTTATTTGAATTATAAATTAGACAAAATTAGAGCTATCAACTAACCATTCATAAAGGTGTTCTGAAAACGATCTTCTTACAAATAAATTAACATTATTCTTTGACTTGTGATGAAGAATTACATCAATATGATTTACTATTGTTTGTGTTGATGAACCAACATTATTTTTAAATTTTTCGAAATTAAAAGGTGATCCAGATGATAATAATTCAAATATATTTTCTCCTTTTATATTTATGCAAATTAATTGTGAAGAGACATCAGTAATTGATCCAAAATTTAAAGACGAAATATCTTTATAAAGTTGATCAAAAATATTTGCATTTTTATTTTCATCAAAATATATCATCCATTCATCCGGACTTAGCCACAAAACATCATAGTTTTCATTTGATGAACTGGTATTTGACTCAGAAGGTAAAATAATAGATAGAATTTTACCCACTTTGGTATAAAATTCTTTATTTTTTCCCCTGATATTAATTTTAATTTTTTCTTCAGATAAATTAATATCGATATTGTTTTTATTAATATTCCAAATATTTGGATGTAAAATGTCAAGCATTTAGTCTTTTATTCTCCTTATCTAAAAAAATTGTGTCAGAAACGGTCACATTAATATTTTTGTTTTCCATTGGAATAATTAATTTTTGACCTTTCATTGTTTTTCCACTCCTAACTACAGCTAAAGCAATTGATTTATTTAGGTTTGGACTAAAATAGCTGGAAGTAACATGTCCTAGCATATCTATAGGCTTTGATTTAACGTCTGAAACAATTTGAGCACCTTCTTCCAAAACTTCTTTTGGATCATCTGTAAGTAGTCCAACCAATTGCTTTCTATCTTCTCTAACAGTATCACTTCTATATAAAGATCTTTTACCAATGAAGTCATATTTCTTCTTACTTACAATCCAATCCATCTGTAAGTCTGAAGGAGTCATTGTGCCGTCTGTATCTTGTCCAACAATTATGAAACCTTTTTCAGCTCTAAGTAGGTGCATTGTTTCGGTACCATAAGGTGTCAAATTAAACTCTTTCCCAGCTTCTATACACATTTTCCATAATGAATGTCCATATTTCGACTCTATGTTAATTTCATAGCTTAGTTCACCTGTAAAACTTATTCTCATTATTCTACAATTTATATTTTTAAGTTTATCTTCTTTAAATGACATATGAGGGAAGTTTTCATCACTTAAATCTAAATTTGGAAAAAGTTTGTTAAGGATTTTTTTTGAATTTGGACCACAAATACTTGCTGTAGAATAATGATCTGTCACTGATGTTAAATAAACATCTAACTCTGGCCACTCCGTTTGTAAATAATCTTCAAGTTTGCTTAATACATTTGCGGCCCCCCCAGTGGTGGTTGTCATTAGATAATGATTTTCAGATATTCTTGTAGTAACACCGTCGTCATAAACCATGCCATCCTCGTTTAACATAAGTCCGTATCTACATTTTCCGATTGCAAGTTTTGACCAAGCATTTGTGTAAACTCGATTTAAAAATTCTGATGCATCTGTTCCTTGGATATCAATTTTTCCTAGAGTTGATGCATCTAAGATTCCCGCACTGTCACGTGCCGATTTACTTTCTCTTTGAACAGCATCATGCATATTTTCACCGTTTTTTGGATAGTACCAGGGTCTTTTCCACTGACCAACATTTTCAAATTCTGCATTATTTTCCACATGCCATTCATGCATGGATGTTTTTCTTACTACTTCAAAAAATTTTCCAACATTTCTCCCAACTAGTGTTCCGAAAGTTAATGGTGTGAATGGAGGCCTAAATGTAGTTGTTCCCAATGTACCCATTTTTACACCAGCTGTATCAGCTATAATCCCAAGTGCGTGCATATTAGATAACTTTCCCTGATCTGTTGCCATACCAGTCGTTGTATATCTTTTTACATGTTCAATTGATCTAAAACCTTCTTTTAAGGCTAATTTAATATCTTTTGCAGTTGAGTCATTTTGAAAATCTATAAAGCATTTTGTTTTACCTAAAGGTATTTTATTTGGTAAAAGCCATATATTTCTTTTATCATTTTCTTTAGAGCAAATTATATTTGTATCCTGGTAATCTTGATTATCTATCTCTAAGAATTTATTAATTTTATTGACTGTTTTATCTATAATATTTTCTAAATCAAAATCTCCATTGCATGAACCAACAGAAATTTGATCTTCACTATTTTCTTTTGGTAAGAATACTTGGTCTTCATCTCTAAAATCTAATTTACCTCCAGATTGAGTATGCATATGCACCATAGGTGTCCATCCACCACTCATTCCTAAACAGTCACAACTTAATATAATTTTATTGCCTATAGTTGTATTTCCATCTTCCGATAGTTTCATGATTTCTAATGAATTTATTTTTCTGTATCCAAAAGTATTTGTTACAACATGATTGAAGTAGATTTTTATTCCTAGACTTTCTGCTTGTTTGATTAATTCAGAGCTAGCAGATTTTCTTAAATCAACAATTATATTCTTTATACCTTTTTTATGAAGTGAAATTGAAGTTTCGTATGCACTATCATTATTCGTAAATAATATTATATTTTCTCCACAGGTAACGCCGTAATAATCCAAATATTTGTTTATAGAATTAGATAATAATATTCCTGGTCTATCATTATTATTGAATACAAGTGGTCTTTCAATTGATCCAGTTGCAATTATAACTTTTTTTGCTCTTATTTTCCATAATCGTTGTCTAATCTTATTTTTCTTTTTTTCCTCTGGTAAATGATCTGTTAAATTTTCTTTAGCTAAAAGAAAATTGTATCCATGATAAGCTGCAATACTTGTTCTTGTCTTAATTGTTAAATTACTTAATTTTTTAATTTCTTGAATTTCATTTTTTAACCATTCACTTGATAATTTATCATCAATCTTAATAGACTCATTGTTTTGATAAATTGTAGAACCACCTAGTATTTTTTTGTCATCTACTAATAAAGTTTTTAAATTATTTTTCGCAGCCATTTTTGCAGCAATAATACCTGATACTCCACCACCAATTACCAATACATCGTAGTGAACATATTTGTGATCATAGATATCAGGATCTGGTCCTGTAGGAGATTTTCCCAAACCCGCAGATAATCGTATTAATGGTTCATATACTTTTTTCCAAAAACTCTTTGGCCACATAAATGTTTTATAATAAAAGCCTGCAGGAATTAACGGTGATATAAAATTATTAATACCCCCAATATCAAATTTTACGTTAGGCCAACAATTTTGAGAACTTGCTTCTAATCCTTCATACAATTCTAACTCAGTTGCTCTTACATTTGGTTCAGTTAAGTCTTTTTTACTACCAATTTGACAAATTGCATTAGGTTCTTCTGCTCCACAAGAAACTATGCCTCTTGGTCTGTGATATTTAAAACTTCTGCCGACTAAATGAATACCATTTGCTAAAAGTGCTGACGCTAAGGTATCACCTTCATATCCAAAATAAGTCTTACCATCATATTTAAATGAAACTCTTTTAGTTTCATCAATATATTCAGTTTTATGTATTCTATAATTGGGCATTACTTATAATTTACAGGAGGTTTTTCACCCATTTTATAAACAGATAATATTTTATCATTAGATGTATCTCTAACAACGTTGAACCACTTCCTACATCCGTGAACATGATTCCATCTTTCAAATTGAATACCTTTAATATTTTTTCTCATAAATAGATATTCCGCCCATTCATCATCGCTAAGTTCAGTTGGTTGTTTTGGTCTAACTATATGAGCTTCGCCACCTGAAGAAAATTCACTTTGATCTCTCTCTCCACAAAATGGACAATTAATTAAAAACATTATTAATGTGCAACTGCTGCAGCACCATGTTCATCAACAAGATCACCGCTTACAAATCTATTTAAATTAAATGCTGCATTTAATTTATGTGGCTCATCATTTGCGATTGTGTGAGCAAATAAATCTCCAGATCCTGGAGTAGCTTTAAAACCACCGGTACCCCAACCACAATTAAAATATAAACCTTTTATATTAGTTTTACTTATAATAGGGCTTGCATCTGGACATATATCAACAATTCCTCCCCATTGTCTTAACATCTTCATTCTACTAAAAATAGGGTAGAGTTCTAAAATAGCCTTTAAAGTTTCTTCAACAATATTATGACTACCTCTTTGAGTATATGAAACATATGAATCTGTTCCCGCACCTATAACTAATTCGCCTTTATCCGATTGACTTACATAGGCATGAACTGCATTTGACATTACAACAGTATCAATAATTGGTTTTACTGGTTCTGAAACTAACGCTTGTAATGGTTTGCTTTCAAGAGGCAGTTTTATTCCAGCCATATTTGCAATTACACTTGAGTGACCTGCAGCAACAACTCCAATTTTATTAGTTTTTATAAATCCTTTAGTTGTTTCTAATCCTTCAACTTTATCACCATTTCTTTTTATTCCTTTAACTTCACAGTTTTGAATTATATCAACACCCATATCGCTCGCACCTCTTGCATAACCCCAGGCGACAGCATCATGTCTTGCTGTTCCCGCTCTTCTTTGTAATGTTCCACCCAAAACTGGGTATCTGATATCAGGTGATGTATTTATAATTGGGCAAAATTTTTTAACTTCCTCTGTATTTAACCAAACAGCGTCAATTCCGTTTAGTCTATTAGCATGTGTTCTTCTTTTTAAATCTCTTACATCTTGAAGGTTGTGAGCTAAATTCATTACACCTCTTTGACTGAACATCACATTGTAGTTTAGCTCTTGAGATAGATTTTCCCAAAGCTTAAGCGCATGATCATATAAACCAGCACTAGCATCCCATAAATAATTTGATCTAATGATTGTAGTGTTACGCCCTGTATTTCCACCTCCAATCCAACCTTTTTCTAAGACTGCAATATTTTTTAAATTATGTTTCTTTGCTAAATAATAAGCAGTAGCTAAACCGTGTCCACCACCACCCACAATAATAGCTTCGTATTCTTTTTTTGGCTCTGGATTTCCCCAAGCTTGTTGCCAATTCTCATGCTGAGATAAAGCATTTTTTATTAAAGAGAATACTGAATATTTGTTTTTCATATTTTGGAGAAATTACTTGAATATGATTGAATATTCAATGATTTCAAGTTACACATATTATCGTGGAAGGATGGGTGAGCTGGTTTAAACCAGCGGTTTGCTAAACCGCCGTACGCTTGAAAAGGTGTACCGAGGGTTCGAATCCCTCTCCTTCCGCCACTAATAGAGCGGATTATTTCTAAAAAAATCTTTTAAAAATATTGGTTTTTGAGACAAAATGTATCTATAAACATTGTAATTCTCCATAACCCTCTGAACATAGTTTCTGGTCTCTTTAAACTTAATAAGTTCTACCCAATCAACATAATCGATTTGTTTCTTTTGAGGATCTTTATTTATTTTTTTCCAATACTTCACTCTTTTTGGTCCTGCATTATATGCTGCTACAGCGAAAGGGTAGGATCCATCATAATCAAGAATTAAACCTGCTATATAAAAAGATCCTAAATTTATATTATATTCAGGACTTGTTGTTAAACGAGATTTTGAATAAGAAACTTTTGCCTGCTTAGCAACTGTCTTTGCAGTGTAAGGCATCAACTGCATTAAGCCTTGAGCTCCAACTCTACTTCTTGCAGATATATCAAACTCACTTTCTTGTCTTATAATAGATAATATTAAAGCTTGTTCTGGTATTTTTCTTGATCCAACTTTATTCGGAGTACTTATTACTGGATAATTATATTTGTTATGAAACCTTTTTTGATAAGATGCTATTTTAGAAACCTGAATAGCAAAATCAAATCTAGAGATATCAGTTGCTAGTTTTGCTGCTAATACCTCACTCCCTGCTGAAACATTGTCATTTGCTAAAAATCTTAAAATATGTTTCGTATATTTATCTTTTTTTACTTCATCTAATAAATGTACTATTGCAACTAATTTATTTTTGTAAAAACTTTCAGCATAATTTTTATCAACTTGAGTACTTTCTTTAAGTTCAAAAGTTTTATTTGGATATATTTTCATATGAGATAATTGACCATAATAGGTTGTTAGATATTTTGAACCTTCTTTAAACCACTTATCTGCTTCTTCCTTATTATTTAGCGCCAAATTTGCTTTTCCGAGCCAATAAGCACCTCTTGATAAACTAATTGGATATCCAACATTATTATAAAATTTAGTAAAATGACTTTTTGCTAAAATTGGGTCTTTTAAGAAACTTAATGCAATCCATCCACTCATCCATTCAGCTTCAGCTAATTCGGCTCCCTCTGATAGACCATGTTTACTTGTAATTTTATAAGCTTGCTCATATCTTTTCTTATAAATAAGTGATCTCGCAATTATTGATCTTTCAACCCACCATTTATCTGGACGAACCATATAGTCTTTATTATTTTTGATACTTAGTAAAATTTCTAAAGAACTATCAACCCTTCCTCTTTTCCTTCTCCATTTGAGTCTATCATAATTTAAACCCGCATCCCTTTTTAAACTTGCAGGCACATTCGATATAGCGCTATCAACACCATAAGATCTGCTCATTAACAGTTGCCTTGCTGTATATAAAAGTTGATAATCTTTAGGTAGATATCTTAACATTCTTTTAAGGTCCCAATATTTATTCTCCCAAGCTAAATAATCAGCTCTTTTAATATAATCACTACTGTTCAAATATTTTTTAAATTTCTTTCTAAAAAAAATAAGATCATTTTTACTTAAATCAGCTGTTATAAATCCTTTTTTTATTAAATTTATAGCTCTCTCTTTATTTTTTGATAACAAAGCATCGCCTAGCATCATTTTTCCGAATCCACTTAAAGGAGGGTGTTTATCGAACCACTGTATAATTTCATTTTTAGTATGATTTTTAGAATTTATTTTATGTTCTCCTAAGTAACGGACTCTATCTATCCTTGGATAATCTTTTACTCTTTCGATAAACTGTTTATATTCTGTAAAAGTAGCCCTGTTACCAGTTGTAAGTAGATGTCTCCATTGAATAAAATCATAAATTGATTTTGCTCTTGCTTTACTTGCGGCTTTTTTTGCATCCTTCCAATTACTTTTCTCCATAAATGAAATAGCTTGTTTTGCATATCTCAAATCTCTATCGCTATAAAATTTTTGTTTTTTTATCTTTCTTAATTTTTCTTTAACTATTAGAGGCTTATTTTTTGGAATTATTACACCATCAATTTTCTTAAATATTTCCGTGGTAGTAATTTTTATTTCCTTTTGAATTTCATCTTCTTTTTCAGATGGTTTTGGTAGAGGAATGATTTCAGCTATTTTTTTTGTTGTATTTTTTTCATTTAAATCTGGTTTTTTAATAGGAAGTATAGTTTCATTTGAAAAAGCAGATTGAAACGATAAGAAAAAAAGGATAATTGTTGTTAATAATTTTAAATACATTTTATTAAATCAAACAACTTATGTTATAAATAATTATGTTTAAAGGATCAAATGTAGCATTAATTACACCGTTTAAAGACAACAAGCTTGACGAAGAAAGTTACATAAAAATAATAAATCATCATCTGGAAAATGGAACAAATGGGTTAGTTCCAGTTGGAACAACAGGTGAGTCGCCAACACTATCACATGATGAACATGAGAGAACAATTGAATTATGTATAAAAGAAGCTACCGGTAAACTTCCCATAATAGCTGGCACTGGATCGAATTCAACAGAAGAAGCCGTATCATTAACTAAACACGCGGAAAAAGCTGGTGCGGATGGTGCTTTAGTTGTTACACCATATTATAACAAACCTACTCAAGAAGGACTATATCAACATTATAAATCAATCAATGATAACTGTGGAATTCCAATTATAATTTATAATATTCCAAGCCGTTCAGTAATCGATATGAGCGTTGAAACAATGGCTAGATTATATGAACTAAAAAATATAGTTGGAGTTAAAGATGCAACAGGTGATCTAAATCGTGTTAATCAACAAAAAGAAAAAATGGGTAATGATTTCATTCAACTTACTGGAAACGATGATAATGCTTTTGAATTTAATAAACGAGGAGGTGTTGGAACAATTAGTGTTACAGCAAACGTAGCTCCTAAATTATGTTCTGAATTTCAAAAATTATCAAAATCTTCAAATGAAGATGATTTAAAAAAAGCTCAACAACTTGATGATATGTTGCAGCCGTTGCATAAAAATTTATTTATAGAAAGCAATCCTTCACCAGTTAAGTATGCTGCTAAATTACTTGGTCTATGCGATGATACTGTAAGATTACCTTTAGTAAAAATAACTGAAAATACAAAAAAGGAAGTCGAGAAAGCATTAAAAGTAGCAAAACTTATTGATGAGTGATAAATCTACATCTGGCATCAAGATCATTACAATAAATCGAAAAGCATCTTTTAATTTTTTCTTTAAGGAAATCCTAGAAGCAGGAATTGTATTAAAAGGATCTGAAATAAAATCTGTAAGAGATGGAAAAGTAAATATTGCAGAGTCATACGCAGTAGAAAAAGAAGGAGAAATTTTTTTAATTAATTCACATATACCCATATATAAACAAGCCAGTTATTCAAATCACAATCCTTACTCAGAAAGAAAATTGTTATTTAACAAAAGGGAAATTAACAAACTAATTGGTAAAATGAACGAGGATGGTCTAACTTTAGTTCCAACTAAAATGTATTTTAAAAAAGGTAAAGCTAAAGTTGAAATAGCAGTTGCAAAGGGCAAAAAACAATACGATAAGCGACAAACCAAAAAAACTAAAGATTGGAACCGTGAAAAAGCGAGATATTTCAGACGCTCAAGTTAAAAATGTATATCTATCAATAGGTTCTAATTTAGGAAATAGAATACTTTTTTTAGAAAAATCTAAATATCTATTGGAAACCCATGATATTAAAATTATCAAAACATCTAGTTATTATGAGACTGAGTCATGGCCAGATCCTACTTTTCCAAAATTTATTAATATTGTATTACTGATAAAAACAAAATTAAATCAATTTGAGCTGTTTAAAATAATTAAGTCTATAGAAAAAAAATTAGGCAGAAAAATAGCTCCTAAAAATCATCCAAGAAATTGTGATATTGATATATTAGATTTTAATGGAAAGATTACTAAATCAAATAAAAAATCGATAAATTTAGAGATCCCGCATCCAAGAATGCATAATAGAAACTTTGTACTTATGCCACTGTTTGAAATATGCAAAAATTGGTCTCACCCAAAATTAAAAAAAAATATAGTAAAACTCTTATCTTCTTTAAAAAAAAATAATTTAAGAAGTATTAAAGTTATCTAAATAAGTGATATAATAAAATTATGTTAAATTCTGACGAATTAATAAATAAGGTTAAATCATACAATAAGTTTCTTAACCCAGAAACTCTAAGCAAAGCATATGATTTTGCAGTGAAAGTTCACAAAGATCAAAAACGACAATCAGGAGATCCCTACGTCATTCATCCGGTTGCTGTTGCAAATATTTTAACCGAACTTAAGTTGGATAGTGCAACGATAGCAACTGGTTTACTTCATGATACAATAGAAGATACTTATGCAACTTATAAAACTATAGAAGAACAATTTGGAAAAGAAGTTGCTGATTTGGTTGATGGGGTTACAAAAATTTCAGTTTTTGAAAACCAAGCTATTTCTAATTCTAAAGCTGAAAATTTTAGAAAACTCATCCTGGCAACTTCTAAGGATATAAGAGTCCTTCTTGTGAAACTTGCAGATCGTTTGCATAATATGCGAACTTTGAAGGCTATTGATAAAGAGGAAAAAAGAAAAAGAATTGCTAAAGAAACTATGGAAATTTATGCTCCTCTAGCAGATAGAATGGGGATGAATAGAATAAGAGATGAACTTGAAGATCTTTCTTTTGATATTTTAAATCCTGAAGCAAGAAAAATGATCAAAGATAGATTAGACACAATAAAAGATAATAATTTGATTAATTATAATTCAGTTCTTAGTGAATTTGAAAATCTATTAAATGAAAATGATATAGATTTTAAAATTTATTCTAGAGAAAAAACTCCTTTTTCAATTTGGAGAAAAATTCAGAAAAAAAGGACTTCACTTGAGCAAATTACAGATATTATTGGTTTTAGAATAATTTTAGATAATGTTGAAAATTGTTACAAAACCTTAGGTGTGATACATAATAAATGGAATTGTATACCAGGTAGATTTAAAGATTACATTTCATCACCGAAAATAAATAATTATAAATCTCTTCATACAGCAGTGATCGGTCCAAATAAAAGACCGATTGAAATACAACTAAGAACGCAACAAATGCATGAATTTGCGCAAAGAGGTATAGCTTCTCATTGGAAATATAAATCATCAGAAAAGTTTAACTCTTTAACTTGGAAGGAATATGATTGGCTAGCAGATCTTGTAGAAATTATAGATAAAAATGAAAATCCAGAACATTATTTTGAGTATACAAAACTCCAAATGTTTCAAGAAAATGTTTTTTGTTTTACACCAAAAGGCTCAGTCATAAAATTACCCAAAGAAGCAAGTCCGATTGATTTTGCTTATGCTGTACACACCAAAGTAGGTGATACTGCGATTGGATGTGAAATAAATGGAAAGGAAAGTCCTTTACAATCAATATTGAGAAATGGAGATGTAGTTAAAATATTAACATCAAAAAAAGACTCACCTTCTTTGCATTGGATAACAAGCGCTAAAACTGGCAAAGCAAGAGCTGCAATAAGAAGATACTGGCAATACAAAGAAGACAGTAAGCCTACAGAAAAAAAATATAACACTACCCTTTGGATGTCTTTACCTGATAGACCTGGAATACTAGGTGATGTCACAACAATGATTGGAACCAATAATGTAAATATTTCAAGTGTTGAAATGGTAGAAAAGACTAAGAGAACCATTAATTTTAGGTTCAACCTAATTATTCAAGATTTGAAAAACTTTACAAAACTTATTAGTGAGCTAAAACAGAAAGAATATAACTTCAAAATAATTAGACATAAAAACAAAAAATATGCTTTCTTTAAAAGATTCTTTAGCGGTTTTAAAAAAAACTAAGGCACTTTTAGAAGGACATTTTGTTTTATCTTCAGGTTTACATTCACCTCAATATGTTCAATGTGCCAAATTATTAAGTTATCCAAAAAAATCAGAAAAATTTTGTAAATCCTTAAGCACTAAAATAAAAAAAAAATTCAAAAAAATTGATATAATTTTGTCACCAGCTATGGGCGGTATTGTAATAGGTTATATCGTTGGAAATTTATTGAATAAGGAGACAATATTTTGTGAAAGAGTTAATGGGAAATTTACTTTAAGAAGAGGTTTTTCAATTAAAAAAAATTCTAAAGTTTTGATAGTAGAAGACGTAATTACTACAGGTAAGTCAAGTTTAGAATGTGCTCGACTTGTAAAAAAATATAAATCAAAAGTAGTTGGATATGCGTGTTTAATTAATAGATCTAGTAAACCAAGTTTAAAAATTAAAGATAGAAATATTGTTTCCCAAATTAAATTAGAAATACCAACTTATAAAAAAAGTGATTTACCAATTGAGTTGAAAAAAATTCCAATTACAAAACCAGGAAGTAGATATTTAAAATGAAATCTAGACTAGGCGTTAACGTAGATCATATTGCAACATTAAGAAATGCAAGAGGAGAGGGACATCCTGATCCTATTTCATATGCAAAACAAGTTATGAATTTTGGTGCTAATTCTATTACTATTCATTTAAGAGAAGATCGTAGACACATTCGAGATGAAGACGTAGCTATATTTTCAAAAATTAAAAGAGTACCAATAAATTTAGAAATGGCTGCTAACAATGAAATGCTTAAAATTGCGTTAAAATATAAACCTAATTTTGTTTGCATAGTTCCTGAAAAAAGAAATGAATTAACCACTGAAGGAGGTTTAAATATCACCAAAAACAAAAAAATAATTAAAAAAGTAATTAGTAAATTAAATTCGAAAAAAATTAGAACAAGTCTTTTCATCAATCCAAATATTAAAGATGTTTTTGCATCAAAAGAATTAAATGCAAAATGTGTGGAAC
>CACMND010000003.1 GCA_902614975.1 uncultured Pelagibacteraceae bacterium | reverse complement strand
ATCAGGATATTATCTCTGGAAAAGATTTAGCAGAAATAAAAAAAATTTCCAGTGATGGAAACAAATCACAATTGGATGCTGTATTTGAATTAAATCTTACTGATGAACAAAAAATATTAGATTTACTAGTTCATGATCAATCTTTAGATGTAGTTGATTTATCAACTGTTGTGGTAACTGAAGAACTAAAAGCTGTTTTACCTTCTAACTATATTAATATGAATTTTATAGCTCCATTTAAAATTGAAGGTAAAGTTCTCCATATTGCAATATCTGATATTTCAAAATTAAGTTTGATGAGAAACTTAAGAACAATTACAAAAATGGATATTGAACTTCATGCAGCTAAAGTTACTGATATTTCAAATTTCGTTGATAAACTTTTAGCAGACGGCGAAAAAACTATTTCAGATATAAGACAAACACAAGCTGAAAAAACTAAAACATTTGATTATGATGTGGATGAACAAGCAGAAGTTTTAGAAAGTCAACCAGAAGAAGATATTGAAGCAATTGAAAATGAGTCAGAGGTTATAAAATTTAGTACTGCTGTAGTTTCTGAAGCTATTAAGTCCGGCGTTTCTGACATACATATTGAACCATATAGATTTTCCTCAAGAGTAAGATACAGATTGGATGGAATTCTTACTGAGCAAGAACATTTCAAAAAGTTTTTGCATTCTAATTACGGTGCAGTTGTTACAAGATTTAAGATTATGGGAAAATTAGATATTGCCGAGAGAAGATTACCCCAAGATGGTGCAATTCCATTTAAAATTGATGGTAAAGTAGTTGATCTTCGACTTTCTATTTTGCCAACAGCAACAAATGAAAGAATTGTAATGAGGGTCCTAAACAAAGATGCTGGAGATATAAGTCTAGAACAATTAAATTTCGAAGAAACAGATTTAAAAAATTTAAGAAAAGCAATTCATGGTACACAAGGATTGGTTCTTGTAACAGGACCAACGGGTTCAGGAAAGACAACAACATTATATAGTATTCTTAAAGAAGTTTCTAAACCGCATTTAAATATATTAACAGCAGAAGACCCAGTAGAGTATGAACTTGATGGTGTTGGACAAGTTCAAATTAAAGATGATATTGGTTTTAATTTTGCAACAGCGTTGAGATCTTTTTTAAGACAAGACCCAGAAATAATTCTGGTTGGAGAGATGCGGGATAAAGAAACAGTTGATATAGGATTAAAAGCAGCACTTACAGGACACTTAGTTTTCAGTACATTACACACAAATGATGCACCAAGTACAATTACTAGATTACAAAATATGGGAACCCCAGATTATTTAATAAGTGCAGCTGTAAGTTTAGTTTTGGCACAAAGACTAGCAAGAAAAACTTGTACAGAATGTAGAGAGCCGGACAATGACATCACTCCAAAAGCACTAGCAGACTTAGGCTTTACAGTTGAACAAGCCTCAAGAGCAAAAGTACAAAAAGGCAAAGGTTGTCCAAAATGTAAAGATACTGGATATAAAGGTCGTATGGGAATTTATGAAATATTAAATGTTACAAAACCAATAAAAGAAGCAATCTTAAGAAAAGCTACGACACCAGAGCTAAAAGAAATTGCCGCAAATGAAGGTTTTAGAACAATGCAGGATATGGGAAGAGAACTTATATTAACTGGAGACTTAAATTTCAGAGAATTTGATAGAGTTCTTTCAATGGATTAATAAATGTCCTCAGAAACATTTACATATAAAGGTATCTCAGCTGGAAAATATATAGAGGGAGAAATAGAAGCTCTAAATCAAGAAGAAGCATCTTATAAGCTTAAAGAACAAAAGATAATAATCACCAATTTAGTTAAAGCTAAAAAGAAAAAAGCTGCTAAAGAAAAAGGTAAAAAAAGCAGTTTTTCCTTTGGAAAGAAAAAAGTTACGCCTCAAGATGTAATGATTTTCTCAAAACAGTTTGCAACCATGGTTAAAGCAGGTCTTCCAATTTTAAATGTACTTTCCATGCTACGTGATCAAATTGAGCATCCAACAATGAAAGAAATTATTGAGGATATTAGAAAAAGTCTAGAAGGGGGTATAACACTTTCAAAATGCTTTGAAAAATACCCTAAGGTTTTTGACAATATTTATATAAACTTAATAAAAGCAGGTGAGGCTAGTGGTAAATTAGATGTTTTCTTGCTCAAATTAGTAGATTCACTAGAAAAAAGAGAAAAAGTTAAAAAGAAAATTAAAAGTGCATTAACGTACCCTGTTGTGATGTTTACAGTTGCTATAACTGTTATGGTATTCATGTTAATTAAAGTCGTTCCAATATTTGCTGAAATGTATGAAGGTATGGGAGTACCTTTGCCTACGCCTACAGCAGTCATTATGAATGCTAGTAATTTTATGAGAGGAGCAGGTGGTTTAACTTTATTTTTAGTTTTAGCAATAGGATTTGCTATCTTTAAATACACAACAACGAAAATACCAGCAGTGAGATATAAATGGCATTATAGAGTTTTAAAAATGCCTGTATTTGGAGATATGATTTTAAAATCTTTAATTGCAAGAGTATCTCTTATAATGGGTAACCTTAGTTCCGCAGGTGTAAACTTGCTTGAGAGTATAGAAATTGCAAAACAAGTAAGTAACAATGATGTTGTCACTCAAGCTTTAGAAAATGTAAAAAAAGGTGTTTTCTCCGGGGACACTTTAACAAAACTATTTTTAAAAGAACCAGTGTTCCCTGCAACATTTAGCCAGTTAATTTCTGTTGGAGAGCAGACAGGAAATTTGGATGAAATGTTTACATCAGTATCAGCTTATTATGAAGAAGAGTTTGATACAGCTGTAGATAATATGTCGAGTTTAATTGAACCGATTATGATTGTATTCATGGGTACAATGATCGGTGGTTTAATGATAGCTATGTATTCACCAATCTTCAATGTTGGTGCAATAATCGGAAGTTAATAATCTATTTTTTTTGATAAGATTAAATGGTTGATCCAAGGCTTTTCGCCTTCTTTAAATACTACCGCATCCATTATTTGTTGAATAAAAAAAGTTCCAAGACCACCTGGTTTGATATCATCTATTTTTCTGTGCCTAATTTTATCTTTTTCAACTGGTCTTCCTTTATCAAAAAAACCAATTTCTAAATTTCCATTTGCTAAAGAGATTTTGATCTCCATTTTATCTTCAGTATCTTCACCTTGATAAGCATGTTTTACAATATTTTGTGCTGCTTCTGCTATCGCTAATACTAATTCATCTTTTAAATCTTGTTCAATATTTACTTTTTCAAAAACTTCTCTTGAAAAACTTCTTACATCTTTAAGGCTAGATGAACTTACAACAAAATCTCTCTGTTCTGATATGTGAGCAAGATTATTCATTATTTATCCTAAGTTTAAAATTTGCTCCAGTTTTGCCATCATTATTACTTTTAAAACTGACTTACTTATATCTTTCAAAATGACTTTTGTTCCAAGTTCAGTTGCTTTTTGATGACTTTCAATTAATACAGAAATCCCAGAAGAGTCCATATATTGAACTTCTTTTAAATTTAGATGAACTTCTTTTTTTGCCTCTATAAGAGGCATTATGATTTCTTTTGCTTTTTCTGTTACATCCATATCAATTTCACCATCCAGGTGAACAATTGATATTCCGCCTTCCTCAGTAACTTTGTATGACATAAATATTAATATTTATTAAATTTCCCTGTGAAATCAACAAAAATGACCCATTTTGAATATATTATGTATGTAGATATTGACTTTCAAAAGATATAATTATTATGTATATACATATTTTTTATTTAAAATAGGATCATAAATTATGAAAAAAAATAATAAAGGTTTTACACTTATAGAATTATTAGTTGTTGTAGCCATCATTGGTATTTTAGCTGCAGTTGGAGTTGTTGCTTATTCTGGTTACACAAAAGGAGCAAAGAAATCAGCAGTTAAATCAAATCAAGCTGCTATTATTAAATATATAGCTGCAGAATTAAAAAAATGTGAGATTGGTGAAACTAATGTTATGGTTAAAGATGGTAATCAATTAGTTTGTTCTACTAGAAAATCTGGGACAAATGTTGCAACAGCGGTTAATAACGCATTGGGTTCAGAGTTTAAAAATCCATACAGAACATCTGAGTCGGCTATTGTAACTACTACGATAACATGTAGTGGTAATGGTGAAGGACGAACTGCAGTAGTACAAAACCCACCAACTACGATAACAGTTTCATCTTGTGAAGTCGATGGAGCCACACTTTTATCTGGTACCGTTACCGTAGAATAAATTTAAAATTTTATGACAACCAGGAGCTCAGGTTTTACCCTAATTGAGCTTTTGGTTGTTGTAGCAATTCTCGGAATTATCTCAGCAATAGGAATTGTTAGTTACAACGGTTACGTTGGAGCATCTAAGAAAAAATCAGCAGAAAATATAATGATGCAAATATCATTAGCGCAATCAGAATATTACTCAGATAACGATAATTATTTCTTTACCAAAACTTGCAATATTACAGGAAGATCAGACCCATCAAATGAAATTGAAAAAGAGTTATTGGGCGAAGCAGATGTTATAGTTGAGAAAGTTGGCTATGAGTTTTGTGTTGAAGCTTTTTCAGATGGATACAAGATTAAAACTGAGGAACAAGAAACATCAAAACCTTGTATTATGACTTATACTCATAAATCTGTTCTTGATAAAAATACTAACTGTTAAATTATTAAAATGGACTTCAATAAATATGTTGAACAAGTTAAATTGGTCTTTTCAGGAGATCTTTCAAAAAACTTTAAAATCTATGCAACCGCAAGTTTAGCATGGATAATATTTATAGGATATTTAACTTGGTGGAATGGATTGAAAAGTCCGATGTTAGATAAAAGCTTTAGATGGGATGAGTGGTTTTGGTTTGGGATTGTTCCAGCCCTTTCTCCTTATCTGTTTTATTTTATCTGGAAAAAAAAGGATTAACGAACCTATTTTGATCATCTACTTTCTATAATGAACTTTAAAATAAATGTAACCTCAATAGGATGAAATGGAGAACATAGATCTGGAATCAGTAAAGTCATTTGTAGATACCCTTTGGGTTATAGATTGTGCAATACTTGTTTTCATAATGCAGGCAGGCTTTATGTGTATGGAAACCGGTCTATCAAGACATAAAAATAGTATTAATGTAGCTCTTAAAAACGCAGCCGATTTTGGCTTAGCGGTTGTAATCTTTTGGTTATTTGGTTTCGGGTTAATGTTTGGAAAGAGTTTTAACGGCTATTTTGGAACTGATTTGTTCTTTTTTAAAACTGATCAAGCTGAATACATGACATATTTTGTATTCCAGGCAATGTTTGTTGCAACTGCAGCTACAATTGTTTCAGGAGCAGTTGCTGAAAGAATGAAGTTTAATGGTTATTTAATCATTACAATAATAGCAACAGGGATTATATATCCAATTGTTGGTCATTGGGCATGGTCATCAAGTTATTTGAATAATATAGATGCTACAAGACAATTACTTGCGGTAACTGGACAAGTTAAAACAACTGGATGGTTAACAGATATTGGATTTGTTGATTTTGCAGGAAGCACAATAGTTCATTCAGTTGGAGGTTGGATTGCATTATCAGCAGTTTTAATTTTAGGTCCAAGAATTGGAAAATATTCAGATGCTAATAAAGGAAAATTCACAGGCTCAAGTTTTCCTTTGGCAGTTTTGGGAACTTTAATTTTATGGTTTGGATGGTTTGGTTTTAACGGTGGAAGTAATGGAGCTATGGATGAAGCAGTTCCGCTAATTTTAATAAACACATTTCTAGCTGCTTCTTTTGGATTACTAACTGGTCTTGGGATTTCATTTGCATTATTTAAAAAACCAGATCCTTATTATGTAATTCTTGGACCGCTTGCAGGATTGGTTGCAATTACAGCAGGATGTAATTCGATGACTTCTGTTACATCAATTTTTGTAGGTATTATTGGTGCGGTGGTAGCAATTTTTGTAAATGAATTTTTAAATAAATTTGAAATAGACGATGTTGTTGGCGCTGTTCCAGTTCATTTGGCAGCAGGAGTTTGGGGAACTATTGCAGTTGGATTCTTTAGTGATCTTGAAATACTTGGAACTGGGTTAACTAGATTGGAGCAAATTAAAGTACAGTTTATTGGAATTGTTTCAATCGGTACATTCTCATTTTTTGGATCGTATATTTTATTGAAAATTTTAAATTACTTTTATCCATTAAGAGTAAGTCCACTACATGAAGAATTAGGTTTGAATATTGCTGAGCATAATGCAACTTCCGTAGAGCATGATTTAATTACAATTTTAGAAAAACAATCTGAATCTGGTGATTTAACAATTAGAGGTCCGCAAGATCCATTTACAGCTGGAGGTGTGATTGGGCTTTATTACAACAGATTGATGAGTAAACTAGAAACTAGCGAAGCTGAAAAGAAAGTATGGAGAGATAGAATTTCAAACGAAGTTAAACTTGCAGTAAAAGTCCAAGAAAACTTTTTGCCAAAGAGGAATTTAGAAAATTACCCTGTGCATGGAATTAACATTGCTGCTAGAGAAGTTTCTGGAGATTTCTTCAGCTTTTATCCTCATAATGATAGTGTTTATTTTATCATTGCAGATGTTGCGGGCAAAGGAATTCATGCTGGAATGGTAATGGCAAAAGCATCAACTCTTTTCGAAATAATGTCTAGAGACCAAGTAGATCCAGACGAAATGATGTTTCATATGAATAATGATCTGTTTTTAACTAAAACCGGCGGTATGTTCGTTACAAGTATATTGGGAGAATATAATATGAGGACGGATGAATTAAGATGGGTAAATGGTGGTCATCAGCCAGCTATAATTAGATCATCATCTGGAAATTATGAACAATTTGAAAGTAATTCTCCACCTATGGGCGTAATACTTCAAAAAGATAAATCAGTTTATAAAACTCACAAAGTTAAGCTAGAAAATAACAGATTTTATGCTTTCACTGATGGTTTATCTGAAAGCTTAAATAGTTCAGGAGAAGAAATAGGGATAGATGGTTCATTAAAAATTATAGAGCAAAATTTTAATACAGATTCTAGCAAACAACTATCAGATATATCAAATACGGTAATTAATTCTACTGGGGATAATAAGTTAAGTGATGACTTAACCTTAATATCTATAGGCAAATAACAATTTAAGTTAAATAAACCCGCGATCAAATATCATATATATTAAGAGTTTTTTAGAAAATATATTTTAGATGTGAATAATAAAAATCTAAAAATTGGAATAATAGGTGCTGGCATACAAGGTGTTTGTAATGCTTTGTTTCTACAAAAAAAAGGTTTTCAGGTAATACTTTTTGATAGAGAGGAGCCAGGAAGTGCAGCATCATATGGAAATGCTGGTCACTTTTCTCCTTATGCTTCCGTCCCTTTAAACAGACCAGATGTCATAGCAGATGTTCCTTCAATGTTGATTAGCTCTAGGGGACCTTTAGCTTTAAAATGGAATTACGTTCCAAAGATGATCCCTTGGTTTGCAAGATTTATTTTAAATTGTAGAGAAGAAAAAATGATGCACACAGCTAAAAATATGCATCAAATTTTAGATCAATCATTGCCAGCTTTTGACGAGTTATTTGACGAAATTGATTTAGATGGTTTAGTTGAAAATAACGGAATTCTTTATGTTTGGACCGATCAAAATATGAAGAGCAGAGAGTTAGAAATTAGAATTAGAGATCAGCTTGGAGTAAAACAACAATTAGTTAATAAAAAAGAAATTCATGATTTAGAACCAAACTTAAAACCATTTTATCATGGTGGGGTATTTTATGATTATGCTAGGCATGCAAGAAATCCAAGAAAAATTCTAATTAAATTATTTGAAAATTTTGTAAATAAAGGTGGAAAGTTTTTAAAATTAAATATTCAAGATATAGATTTCGATGAAGAAAAACCTGTTTTAAGAACAGACTCGCAAAGATTTATTTTTGATAGACTTGTTATTGCATGTGGAGCATTTTCAAAAAGATTAACTGATAAGTTACATGAAAATATTCCTTTAGATACCGAAAGAGGTTATCACGTTCATTTCAAAGATTATGACCATTTAATTTCAAGACCCATTGTTTATGCAAATAGAGGTTTTGGAATGACACCAATGGAACAGGGTTTGCGTGTTGTTGGAACAGTAGAATTTGGTGGTTTGGAAAATTCTCCATCTAAATCGAGGATAAAAAATTTAATATTAAATGCAAAAGATATGTTGGATGGTTTGCCAGAACATAAAGATGAGTGGCTTGGTTTTAGACCCACACTACCAGATTTTTTACCAGTCTTAGGGCCTTCAAAAAATTATAAAAATGTTTTTTATTCTTTTGGTCATCATCACCTAGGTTGGACACTTGGTGCAATTTCAGGAAAAATCATATCTAAAATGATCTCGGGCGAGAATACTAACTTAGATTTGCAACCATACAGCTCAATAAGGTTTAGTTAAAAGTAATCTTTTATAGTACTCTATTTATTAATGCTTGAAAATAAAAGTAATATCATAGTTGCATCTATTTTGCTTTTTTTAGCAACTTTGTTTTGGTCTGGAAATTTTATTGTTGGAAAGATTGCAGGTTTAAATGATATACCGCCAATTTCATTAAATATATTAAGGTGGTCACTGGCGTTTCTAATTCTATTACCATTTACTTATAAAGAGATGATTGAAAAAAAAGAATTAATTTTTAAAAATATTTATCTACTTTGTTTTTTAGGAATAACAGCGGTCAGTATTTTTAATTCAGCACTTTTTTATTCTTTGAAAACTACACAAGTAATTACAGGTGTACTTATGATCTCAACTGTTCCAGTTATGATCATTTTATTTTCTATAATTTTAAAAATAGAAAAAACAAATACCTTTCAAGTTTTGGGAGTTATATTTTCTTTGTTGGGTGTATTATTTATAATTTCAAAAGCAGATTTTGAAGTTTTTAAAAATTTAGCTTTTGAAAAAGGAGATTTATTTGCATTGTTCGCAATGATATCCTGGTCACTATATTCAGCTCTTTTAAAGAAAAAAAATTATGGATTGTCTCCTATAACCTTACTTCAAGTTGTTATTGGTCTTGGTGTAATATTTCTTATTCCAATGTATGCAATAGATTATATTTACATTGGCAATCGAATTATAATTAATACAAATTTTATTCTTGTTTTGTCATATGTAGTTTTGTTGCCCGGAATAATCTCATTTTTTTTTTGGATAAAAGGAGTTGCTTTAATAGGTGCTAACAGGGCAGGAATTTATTTACATTTAATGCCAATTCTTGCAGCAATTTTAGCAATGATAATATTTGATGAAGTATTACTATTTTATCATTATATCGGTGGAATATTTATTATTTCAGGGATATTACTTTCAAACAAAAAAAATGCTTAAAGTAGCCATACTCGACGATTATCAAAATATTGCAAAAGATTTTATTGATCTAAAAAAATTATCTTCAAAATATGAATTTCAGGTATTTAATGATCCATTTGAAAATGAGGATGATGCAATTGAAAAATTAAGAGAATTTGAAGTTTTATTTATTATGAGAGAGAGAACAAAAATAACAAAAAAACTTATAGAAAGTTTAAAGAATTTAAAATTAATTGTTACTAGTGGTATGAGAAATAAATCAATAGATTTAGTAACGGCTAAAAAAAATAAAGTTGTGGTTTGTGGCACTGAAATTAATAGTAATCCAACGCCAGAGTTAACCTGGGCATTAATTTTAGGACTTGCTAGAAATTTTAAAACAGAGATAGACAATATGTATCAAGGTTACTGGCAGTCGACAATTGGAGTTGAGCTTAAAGGTAAGATATTAGGTTTACTTGGATTGGGGAGAGTAGGTTCTCAAGTTGCAAAAATTGGTAAAGCTTTTGGTATGCAAATTATGGCTTGGAGTGAAAATTTAAACTTAGATAAATGCAAAGAACTTGATGTCTTACCATGTAGTAAGGATGATTTAATTCAAAATTCAGACTTTTTGTCAATCCATGTTCAAGGAGGAGATAGATATCGAGACTGCATTACAATTAAAGAATTTGAGAAGATGAAAAAAACTTCATATTTAATAAATACTTCTAGAGGTGAAATAGTTAATGAAGATGATTTAATTATAGCCTTATCAACAAATATTATAGCTGGCGCAGGTATAGATGTTTACGAAAAAGAACCATTGTCCGAAAGTCATAAGCTTAGATTCGTTCAAAATGCACTTCTACTTCCTCACATTGGATACGTAACTGCTGAAAATTATGTAACTTTCTACAATCAAATGATTGAAAATCTTGATTGTTTTGTATCAGGTAAACCAAAAAGGATCATTGAGTAAATTAAATTAAGACAATTTTTACAGATATAAATTTAAATTTTTTGTGTATAATTATTTTGATGAGCAAAGAATTTAAAGCTACTCAAAATCAAAAACTAGATAATCAAGAATTAAACGATTGGTTAGACTCTCTTGATGCAGTTGTTGAAAATCATGGTAGAGAGGGTGCCAAACTAATTTTAGAAAAACTTGAGAAAAGAGCAAAAGATTTAAGAGTATTATATTCTCCAGTTCCATATTCACCATACAGAAATACGATATCTCAATATGACCAAGGAATTTATCCTGGAGATTTAGAAATCGAAGAAAAAATTACAGCAATTTTAAGATGGAATGCTTTAACTATGGTTATGAAAGCTAATAAAAATTATGGTGGGCTTGGAGGACATATAGCAAGTTATGCATCTTTTGCTGAGGTATTTGAAACGGGATTTAATCATTTTTTTAAAGGTGGTGATGAAGCAGATTTAATTTTTTATCAATCGCAGTGTACAACTGGGATATATGCAAGATCTTTTTTAGAGGGAAGATTAACTAAAAATCATTTGGAACATTATAGACAAGAATTAAACGAGCAAGGACTGTCATCATATTGCCATCCATATTTAATGAGAGATTATTGGACATTTACCACATCATCTATGGGAATAGGTTTAGTTAATGCAATTTACCAAGCTCGTTTCATGAAATATTTAGAAAATAGAAACTTATTAAAAACAAATAAAAGAGTATGGGGTTTATTTGGAGATGGTGAAATGGATGAACCTGAAAGTTTGGCTGGATTATCTATCGCATCAAGAGAAAAGTTAGATAATTTAACTTTTATTATTAATTGTAATCTTCAAAGATTAGATGGACCCGTAAGAGGTAATGGACAAATAATTCAGGAACTGGAAACAATCTTTAAAGCTAATGGATGGAATGTAATTAAAGTTCTATGGGGATCTGAATGGGATAAAATTTTTCAACAAGATAAAGATCATTTGTTGTTAAAGCGTTTTGCTAAAACCGTTGATGGAAAATATCAAACGTTAGGTGCAAGAGATGGAGAGTATAACCTTAAAAACTTTTTTGCAGAGGATCCAGAAGTTTTAAAAATGGTTTCTTCACTCAGTAAAGATGAAATTGATAAACTTAAAAGGGGAGGCCATGATTTTAAAAAACTTTATGCTGCCTTTAATGCTGCTGTTAAAACTAAGGGTAAACCTACAGTTATTTTAGCTAAAACAAAAAAAGGTTATGGAATGGGTAAAGCTGGCGAGTCAAAAATGACTAACCACCAGCAAAAAGAATTAAATCTTGATGCATTAAAAGAGTTTAGAGACCGTTTTCAATTAGATATTCCAGATAATAAACTAGAAAATATGGAGTTTTATAAACCAGATGAAAATTCTGAGGAAATAAAATATTTAAAAAAAAGAAGGGAAGCTTTAGGAGGATCTCTACCTAAAAGAAGCTTTAAAGAAGTTGAATTAGTTACTCCAAAAATTGAAAAACATTCAAACTTTTTATTCGAAGAAAGTGACAGAGAATATTCAACAACGACTGGACTGGTAAGATCTTTAGGAAACATAATGAGAGATAAAGAGTTTGGAAAAAGAGTCGTTCCAATAGTTGCTGATGAAGCTAGGACTTTTGGAATGGCTAATTTATTTTCGCAAATTGGAATATATTCACCAGAGGGTCAGTTATATGAACCTGAAGATGCGACTTCAATTTTGAAATATCAAGAATCAAAAACAGGACAATTATTAGAGGAAGGAATTAATGAAGCCGGAGCCATATCTTCTTGGCTAGCAGCAGCTACATCTTATAGCAATCATAATTTTCCAATGATGCCGTTTTATATTTTTTATTCAATGTTTGGTTTTCAAAGAATTGGAGATTTGATTTGGGCGGCAGCTGATCAAATGCCTAGAGGATTTTTAATTGGTGCAACAGCTGGTCGAACTACTTTAGCTGGAGAAGGATTGCAGCACCAAGATGGACAAAGTCATATAATTGCTTCAACATTTCCAAATTTAAAATCCTATGATCCTTGTTTTGCAAGCGAGCTTGCAATTATATTTGATGAAGGAATGAAAAGAATGATGACAGAATGCAAAGATGAATTTTATTATATTACTGTGAATAATGAAAAGTACTCTCATCCAAAAATTGATATAAAAAATAAAGGTGGAATAATTAAAGGCGGTTATCTTTTTGAAGATAATTCTAATGATAAAATTAATATAAATTTATTAGGATCTGGACCAATTTTTAGAGAATGTATTGAGGCTTCTAAAATTCTTGAAGATGAATATGGAATTGGTTCAAGATTGTACAGTATAACAAGCTATTCAGAGTTGGAAAAAGAAGCTAAATCCGTTCTAAGACAAAACACATTGTCTCCTGCAAATAAAAAACAAAATTATTTACAGCAGCTAATTTCCAATGAGGATCCTGTAATTGCCACTTCAGATTATGTAAGAGCATATTCACAATTAATCTCTAGTCACATAAATAATAAGTTTTTAGCAATGGGGACAGATGGTTTTGGAAGAAGTGATACGCGAAAAAATTTGAGAGACTTTTTTGAGGTAGATAGTAAACATATAGTCGTTAGTACTTTGTATACACTTTATGAAGATAATAAAGTTCCAATACAAACTTTAGAAAAAGCAATTAGTAAATATAATTTCAACAATAATAAGAATAATCCCTGGGAAATATAGTACTTAATAGCATTTATGGAACTACCAGTCGTCAATCATAAAGACTATGAAGCTAAATTGAATGATGACAATAAATTTCCCATAAAAAAATTTGGAGAGTTAGCTAGAACATTAATTCAAAATAAAATTGTTAAAAATTTCTATATTCCTGAGCCGTGCTCATTCGAAACTTTAAAAGAGGCACACACAGAGGATTATATAAATAAAATAAAAAACAAAACTTTAGATAAAAACGAGATAAGAAAAATTGGTTTTCCATTAGTAGACAGCGTAGTTAGAAGGTCTTTTATAGCAACTGGAGGAACTGTGCTTGCAACAAAGTTAGCACTAAATTATGGAATAGCATGCAATACAGCAGGAGGCAGTCATCATGCAACATCTAATGAGGGAGCTGGATTTTGTGTTTTCAATGACGTTGCAGTAGCAGCTAAATATTTAATTACCAGAGGTTTAGCAAACAGAATTTTAATTATTGATTTAGATGTTCATCAAGGAAATGGTAACTCTGAAATATTTAAAAATGATACTCAAGTTTTTACGTTTAGTATGCACGCGAAGGTCAATTATCCAGCAAAGAAATCTATAAGTGATCTTGATATTGAATTAGAGGAAAATTTAGAGGATAGAGAATATATTGATATTTTAAAAAAAAACCTAAAATATTTAAACCAAGAAGAATTTGATTTTGTGTTTTATATTGCTGGGGTTGATATTCACTATAATGATAGGTTGGGTAAACTAAAAATTTCTGATAATGGTATATTTGAGAGAGATGAATTAGTAATTGATAATTTCTTCTCAAATAGAATTCCTATTTGTGGAGTATTAGGAGGTGGTTATAACGAAGATTTTAAAAAACTAGTAGAATTACATTCTAGTTTACATAAAACATGCGCTAAATTTTTATAATGAAAAAAAATTCAAATTTAACTATTGAGCAACAAAATATTTTATTTAATGAAGCAACTGAACCTCCTGGTTCAAGCAATCTAAACAATGAAAAAAGAGAAGGCACATACCATTGTGCTAACTGTGATACTGAATTATTTAAATCATCTACAAAATACGAAAGTGGATCAGGGTGGCCATCTTTTTACAAATCCCTTCCAGAAGTCTTTGAAACTAAAACCGATCATCATATTGGTTATGCTAGGACCGAGTATCATTGTAAGAAATGTGGAGGACATCATGGGCATATATTTGATGATGGTCCTCAACCAACTGGAAAAAGATATTGTAATAATGGAATTTGCTTAATATTTAAACCAAAAGTAGAGTGAAATTAAATTATCTTTATAAATTAAAATAATTCTATATAAAAAGTCTTTGTGAAAAATATAATTATAACTTTATTTATTTATTTGTTTTTAACATTCTCTTCGCTAGCAGACGCTGTTACAGAATATATTTCTAATTTAATACCAGGTGAAGGAGACACTGAGTTAAGTATTGATTTGAGAGAAAATCATTCAGCAGATTTTAGTATTTTACTTGTCCGAGAATTGGCGTCATCGTCAGATGATAATATGTTCACACAGTTATCACTATTTAATACTGAGAAAGATTCAAAAGATAGAATTGTTGCAAATTTAGGATTAGGAAAAAGATTTTTAAGTGAGGACAAATTTTCTATGACTGGATTTAATACCTTTTTAGATTATGATGACGAGGGAAATTTGAGAGCCAGTGTTGGTCTTGAGATGAGAAATGCTGTATTGAATTTTGCATTTAATAATTATTTTGGATTGGACGATGCGGATGGTGAAAAAGTTTTAGATGGATATGATATGAGATTAGCATCTCAAATACCCTATATCCATTGGGCAGACTTTTTTATAAATTCTTATTCTTGGGATGGAGAACAGAGATCAGATGTTGATGGATTAATGTATGGCTCTGAAATGTTATTAACTCCAAGTATAAACTTAGAAATAGCATTTGACGATAAAGATAGAGCAGGACTTGAGGACGAATATTATGCAAAAATTATATTTGTTCATCCACCAAGAAACAGTGTTTCAGCCTCAGATGGAATTAATTCTGAAATGTGGAAAGCACAAAAAAATATGTCAGATGAAATGTTAACTAAAGTCAATCGGAATAATAAAATTTTTGTAGAATTTAATGGTTCAGCAAATATTGTAAGGTCAGATTAGCATGAAAATTTTAAAATTTATACTTTCACTAATATTATTTTTCTCTGTAACTACAAGTGTTTATGCAGCATTAGGAAAAGCTGCAGTATATAAAGTTACAATGAAAGAGGTTGCATTATGTACTGGAAAAGGTTCAGGCACTACTTGTATAGGAAAAGTTATTATTGGAACTGGTGATAAAGAAGTCGACATTGCTTCCGTAAATGCTGGTGCAGTTGCTGGTTCATATGGAAATCCTGCATTGCTTCCATTAGGAACGACATACACTCATATGCAAGTCACAATAGATAGAAAATTTACAATCAAAACATCTGATACTGCAGGTGAAATGTTAAAGACTAATAACGGAGATGTTTGCAGAACAGTTGCAAATGCAGACTCGCAATATGAAAATGATGAAGCAACTGATAAATACACGCACAAAAGAGCTGTTGATGAAGGAACAGGTTCAGCATCCGCTGAGACAAGAGTTTATTTAATGAATCATGGTACAAATAATGTAACAACTTGTGCAGCAACTGATTGTTCTTCAACTGGAACTACAACTTCAGGAAGTACTTGTACATATTGTGATGCAATGAAATCAGACTTGGACTCAGATGATACTGAACACGTTTTAATTTATTCACTAACAAAACCATATACAGTTACTACAAAATCTCCAAAAGTAACTATGAAATTTGGAACTGCCGAAGCACTATCTGCAAGTGATGTAACTGGAACAGTATGTAATATTTGGGCCGAGGAACCAATTTTTACTGCAACAATTGAATAATTAATTTTATTTCTTATTATTTTAAAGAAGAAAAAAGGTTTCCTGATACTTCTAAAGCTCTAAGTTCTTGATAACCGCCAATATGTTCCTCATTAAAAAAGATTTGAGGAATTGTTCTTTTGCCATTTGCTTTTTTTACCATTTCATCTCTTACCCCAGGACCTGTTGAAACATCAATTTCTGTAAAATCTAAATTATTTCTAGATAACAATCTTTTTGCAGCGTCGCAAAAATTACACATGGGTCCTGAATAAACAGTAATGCTTTTCATAGATTATATATAGATAATGATTGAGAAATTACTAGAGCAGATAATCATTTTTATTAATTTTTGATTTAATTAATTTTCGAGAATATTCAAATTTTTTTCTATGTTTTATGCTTTGCGAGCTTGCCCTTTTTCTCCAAAGTCTAAAAGAAGAAGGTTTCAATGACCTTCTCATTATTTTAATAACTTCAGATTCAGTCTTTCCAGTTTTTTTTTCAATTTCTTCAAAAGTAATCCGATCTGCCCAAGCCGCCCATATGACCCAATCTGGACTCTCCAAGGGAGGCTCTGGATTCTTAACTTTGGTTGTAGGTCTGTGACTTTTTTTCATCAAAATTCAACAAATTACTAAAATTATTTTAATGCAAATACATAAGGCTATGATATTATCATTTTTAGATAGTCCTATCTAGCCATCTTTAGCTCCCGGTTTTTTAGGACTATCCATAAAATGCTTCCCTTAGATTTTATCCTTTTTTTACAGATTATTGTTTTTATGTTTATAACCCCAGGCACACCTAGAATTGTAATTATTTCTTACTCAATGAATTATGGTGTTCAAAAATGTGTTTGGACTGCATTAGGAGATGTAACTGCAAATATAATTCAGGCAACCCTCGTAATATTCGTTATTGGATCTTTTTTGTCTGACAATCCAACAATATTGAATACTTTAAAATGGTTAGGTATCGCCTATTTAACATTTCTTGCATATGATATTTATAAATCGAGACCTAAAGATATAAATACAAAAGATATTTCAGATAAAAGTTTTTTTTCATTCTATAAAGATGGTTTTTTAGTTGCAGGAACAAGTCCTAAAGCATGGATGTTCTTTCCATTTATATTTCCACAATTTATTGATTTTAATTCTAATTATATTATTCAGTTTATTATTTTAATAACAACTTATGTTGTATTAGATTTTCTATCTTTGGTTGGTTATGCAGTTTTAGCAAACAAATTAATAGTTTGGATTAAAGCTAATCCTAAAATTATAAATACAATTTCTGCTTGTGTAATTATTTTGATAGCTATAATTATTGCATTTACCCATCAATACTAATGCTTATTGCGTTACTACTCCCACTTGCAATTAAATAATTTTTGTTATTAATTTAACCTTTATTAATTAATTAAATAAAGGGGAATAAATGAAAATAAAAAACATTTTAATTACATTTGTTTCTGCAATAGCATTATTATTTTCAACTTCAGTTGTATCGTTTGCAAAAGTAGTTGGAGATAAGATTATTTTAGGTGCTGCAATTTCTTTAACTGGAAAATATTCATCTAATGGTGTTCATACTCAAAACGGCTATAACATGGCTGTTGATAGAATTAACAGCATGGGTGGAGTAAAAGTTGGAGGAAAAACTTATAAGTTTGACATTATATATTACGATGATGAATCAAACCCAAAAAGAGCAGCTCAGCTTGCAGAAAGATTAATTTCACAAGATAAAGTGGAGTTCATGCTTGGGCCTTACAGTTCAGGTTTGACAAAAGCGATCGCACCAGTAACAGAAAAATACGGTGTTCCAATGGTTGAGGCTAACGGTGCTTCTAGATCTTTGTTTACAAAAGGTTACAAATATCTATTTGCGGTATTAGCACCAGCAAACTTATATCTTGATGTAGCAATAAGAACAGCTGTTGAATTGAATGGTGGAAAAGGTGTAAGAATTGCACAAGCTTTTGAGCAAGATGCATTCTCACAAGACGTAAGATTAGGTATTTTAGATGCTGCTAAAGAAACTGGATCTGAAATTATAATCGACGACAAACTTCCAAAAGAGCTTAATGATATGGCTGCTACTTTAGTTAAAGTAAAACAAATGAAGCCAGATGTATTGGTTGTTTCAGGTCATACAAAAGGAGCTTTAACAGCAATAAGACAAATTTCAGAAATGAAAGTTGATGTTCCAATGTTAGCAATGACACACTGTGATGCTGCAAAATTATCAAAGCAACATGGTAAAAATTCTCAATATGCATTATGTGCTTCTCAATGGCATAAAACATTAACTTACAAAGATGATTTCTTTAAAGATGGTATGACATATGCGGCAGATTTTGAAAAAGAATTTGGCTATGATCCACCATATCAATCTGCAGAGTCTTCAGCTGCACTATTAGTATTTAAAGATGCTTTTGAAAGAGCAAATACTTTTGATCAGAAAAAAGTAAGAGATGCTCTTGCTGCAACTAACATGCAAACATTCTATGGAAATATTAAATTTGCACCTGGTGGTCAAAATGTTGACAAACCAATGGTACTTTTCCAAGTAATGTGTGATGATGCTGGCAAGTGTGAAAATAAAGTTGTTGCTCCATTAAAATGGGCTTCAGCTGAGTTAATACACCCAGTACCAAAGTGGTCTGAAAGATAAAAAAAAATAATTAAGCCCCCTAGAAATAGGGGGCTTTTTTTTATAGAAATCAAAATTAAACTATGGATTTTTTAGTCTTCCAATATCCAATGATAACCATTCAAGCATGTCTTGATGGACTTTTACTTGGAATATTATTTGCGTTAATCGCTTATGGAATGGCACTGCAATGGGGCGTTATGAATATAATTAACATTGCACAGGGAGACCTTGTTATATTGGGTGGTTACATTGCATATTTTATGTATCTCTATGGAATTCATCCAGCTTGGGGAGTAATTGTCTCTCCTATAATTATGTATTTTGTTGGAATTGCAATTTACAAACTAGTTATAAATAAAGTTGTTGATAGAGATCTTTTCATTTCAATATTAGCAACTTTTGGAATTAGTATTCTTTTCATGCAATTAATGAATTTTGCATTTGGTGCAGATGTTGTATTGGCTAACTCAGGATATGGAACCACAATGTTGTTTGATAATAATGTTGTTTTACCAAACTCTAAAATATTTTCTGCTTTTATAAGTATTGTCTTTGCAATTTGTTTAGTAGTTTATATGAAAAGATCAAAATTAGGTCGTGCTATTAGAGCAACAGCTCAAAATGCAAGAGCAGCAAAGATTTTAGGTGTTGATACAGAAAAAGTTTATGCAGCAACATTTGGAATAAATGCTGCATTATGCGGTGTAGCTGGGGCTTTAATTTCAATAACTTTTACAATTCATCCTTATATGGGATTACCATACACTATAAGATCATTTATGATTGTAATTGTTGCGGGATTAGGAAATTTACCTGGAGTTGCTATGTCAGGTATGGGATTAGGAATATTTGAAGAATTTGCAGATTACATTCTTGGTACTGAATTTAGAATTGGTTCAGTATTTTTACTATTAGTTTTAATTTTAGTTTACAGAAGATTTAAACTTTCAAGAAAGAGAGAGTATTTAAAGTGAGAAAAGCTAAAATTAAAGACGATAATGGTAAATTGATAGAAGTGGATATTGAAAAATTTAAAAAACATTTAGATGAATATCATTCAACAGGATCTAGTCTTCATGAAGAAAATGGACATTATTTTACAGTTGATAAAGATTTTAGAGATAAAATAGAGAGTTTGTATGAACAAAAATAGTTGGATTTTATACATTGGAATTTTAATATTTGGTTTATTTGCACCATTTATTTTTCCAGCTTTTAAAGTTCAATTATCAATTCTATGTGTATTAATTGTCCTTGCAACCACTTGGAATATCCAAGGTGGTGAAATGGGCTACAACACATTTGGAAATATTCTTTTTTATGGTTTGGGAATGTACCTTTGCGCATCCGTTCAAGTTGGTATGTTTTTTCCATTAGCAGAGTGGACTGAAAGTGGCGGTGAAAAAACTTTCGTTCATACACCTTCGCAATTCTTTCAAGGCATGGCAGCTGGTCTTGTAGTTGCCGCTGTTGTTCCTACAATAGTTGCAGGATTAATTGGTTATGCAATTTTAGGATTAAGAGGTCATTACTTTGCAATTTGTACATTAGGTTTAGGAGTTGCGGCAGGAGAAATTTCTGGTGGTATTGAAATTATTGGAGCTGGACAAGGTTTTACCACTCCTCCTTTTCCAAACATAGGAGGTCTTGAGGCAAGAGGTGAGTTTTTTTATTTTTTAAGTTTTGGTGCATTGGTACTTACATTCATTGCTGTAAGAGCAATTTATACAACAAGGTTTAGATTAATTCTGAATGCTATCAGAGATAATGAAGACAAAGCTGAAGCGATGGGGATTGAGACTATGAAATACAAAATAACTGGATGGATGATTTCAGCTTTCTTTTGTGGTCTTGCTGGTGGAATAATGGGAGGTCTAGTTGGTTATATCGATTCAACCGATGTTGCATTTGATGGAAGAGAAATGGGTGTATTCATGGTTTTGATGGCAATTCTTGGAGGCAAAGGAACTTTGTGGGGGCCAATAATTGGCGCAACTTTATTTCACTTTTTTAAAGAGGGTTTTTGGACATTCTTCCTTGGTTGGCAGTATGTTGCATTAGGAGTTTTAATCGTAGTGATAGTAATTTATTTCCCAGAGGGATTAATGGGATGGTTAAGAGAAAAATATCCAGAAAGATTTGGTGAAGTTGTCGATGAAGCTGATCGAAAAGCACAGGTAGAATTAAAATGAGTATTTTAGAGGTAAGCAACGTTAGTAAATCATTCGGAGGTGTAAAAGCTAATGTAGATATTTCAATGTCGGTTGAAAAAGGAAAGATAGTTGGTCTTATAGGACCTAATGGATCTGGTAAAACTACATTGTTTAATTCTATAGTTGGCACATATCCAATAGACAATGGTTCAATTAAGTTTAATGGAAAAGAAGTATCAGAATTACCAGTACCAGTAATTGCAAAATTAGGATTACTAAGAACATTTCAGCAAACTAGAATTTATGGAAAATTAAATTGTGTAGATAATATGCTTATCAGTCACAAAGGTAGTGATGAGAGTTTGTTTAAAATTTTCTCAAAAATTCCTAAAGAACTTACGGAAAAGGCAGAAAATTTACTTAATTTTGTTGGCTTGTATCAAAAAAGAAAACTTAGAGCAGGAGACTTATCTTTTGGTCAGCAAAAGTTATTAGAACTTGCAATGGCATTAATGAATGAACCAGAAATGCTACTATTAGATGAGCCAACAGCAGGTATTAATCCTACTTTAATTAATGGAATTATTGATAGACTAATCAAAGTTAATCAAGATTTTGGAATAACATTACTTGTTATTGAGCATAATATGAGAGTAATTATGCAATTAGCCGAAGACATATTTTGTCTTGCTCATGGCAAAATGCTTGCAAATGGCACTCCAGAAGAGATTAAAAATGACAAAAGAGTAGTAGATGCATATTTGGGGGCTCAATAATGTCTAATCAATATGAAGTTTTAGGAAAAGCACCTGGTGCAGAAGATTTAAAAAATTTATCTTCAGAAGATATTCATTTAACAGTAAAAAATTTGAATGCTGGATATGGTAAAATGGAGATTTTACATAATTTTGATTTATTTGTAAGCAAAGCACAATCATTATGTTTAATTGGTCCTAATGGAGCAGGTAAATCAACAATACTTCATTCTATATATGGATTTACAAATATTTTTTCTGGTAAAATTGAAATTGATGGAAAAGAAATAACAAATTTAACTCCAGCTGAAAAATTAAAGTCAGTTGGTATAGCTTATATTCTGCAAGATAATTCAGTTTTTCCAGATATGACTGTTGAAGAAAATTTGTTAATGGGTGGTTTTATCAAAGATAAAACGGAAGAATCATATCAAGAGGCAGAAAAGATTTTAGATAAATATGAAAGATTAAGGAACAGAAGAAATCAACCAGCAAAAGTTTTGTCAGGTGGTGAAAGAAGATTATTAGAAATATCTAGAGCTTTAGTAATGAAGCCTTCAGTTCTTTTAGTTGATGAACCTTCTATTGGATTAGAGCCGAGATATATTGATATGGTATTTGAAATTTTGGGAGACTTACAAAAAAATGAAAAAAAAACAATTATTCTAGTTGAGCAAAACGCCAAAAAAGGTTTAGAGTTTTCTGATATTGGATATGTATTAGTATCCGGCCAAACTGCTATAGCAGGAAGAGGTGATGATTTACTTAAAAATGATGATGTTGGACGTCTATTTCTAGGCGGATGATTAATTCAAAATATTTTTTCAAAGGAATTCTTTGTGCAAAAGAATTCGATAGCCCTGCAATTGCTTTAGGTTTAAGCTTTTTAGCAATAGGTGCATTACTAAAAAATTTAGGTTTTACAATTCAAGAAAGTATTTTTTCTACTTTTTTAACTTATGCATTACCTGGCTCACTTGTGATGGCAGAATCAATTTTGATTGGCGTTTCGTTACTTAATTTATTTTTTGCAGTTTGGTTAGTTAATGCAAGATTGTATCCGATGACTGTATCTTTAATGCCATTGTTAAAGCACCAAAGTCAACCAAGATGGAAGTATTATTTATCCTGTCATTTTGTTGCGGTATCTTCGTGGTTAATTCTTAAAAATAATTATAAAGATATTGAAAAAAAATATAGAGTTGATTTTTGGATAGGAATTGGAACTGCAACTTGGTTGATAGCAATTTTTTCAACTATCTTAGGTTATTACTCTGCTGATTTCTTAAATAGAGAAATGATGATTGGATTAGCTATAATTAATCCAATTTATTTTACTTGCACAATGATAGGAGTGATGAAGTCTATACAATTAAATGTTTCAATAATTTTAGGAGCTATCTTAGGACCTTTATTTTATTTTATTAGTCCTGATTGGTGTGTTTTGATTGGTGGATTTGTAGCTGGAACTGTTGCTTTTGTAATAGGGGAGAAAAATGTCAGCTAATATTGTTTTAATAATAGTTATTACATCCTTAGCAACTTATATCTCAAGGTTTTTAGGAGCTTTTACTTCTGAAATAATAGATGAAAATACTAAAATATATAGGTGGTTTAATTATTTAGCCTATTCGACATTGGCGGCTCTAATTTCTAGAATGATAATATTTCCAGCTGGTGCACTTTCTGACAGTAATTACTTTTCCAGATTTATTGTTGTACTTTTAGCAATAATAATTTTTAAATTAACTAGAAATAATTTAGTTTACCCAACTTTATTCTCTGCTATCATTATGTTTTTATTAAGTAGCTTTACGATATAAATGAAAAAAATTATTTTACTATTGTTCTTAATTTTAATACCAGGTATTTCACAAGCAGCATGTGATGATCCTTTAACTGATGGAGTTGATTATACTAACTGTAGATTTTCAGATGGACAAGATTTGCAAGGTAGTTATTTGCCTAACTCAAACTTATCATTCGCAAGTTTTATACAAGTAAATTTTGATAAAAGCATTATGATGACTTCTAACTTGTCATTTGGAACTTTTCCAGAGTCAACATTTGTTAGAGCTAACTTATATGAGTCAACTCTAGTTGGTGGAAATTTCGAAAAAGCTAACTTTACAGGAGCCAATATGACAAGAGTTGATTTTATGGGCTCAACATTGATTGAAGCAAATTTTCAAAATGCAAATTTAATGGAAGCTAATTTTACTTCATCAAATATTACCAATGCTAATTTTGATGGAGCAAATTTAATTGGAGCAACATGGACTAATGGTGAAACATGTGGACCAAATTCAATTGGAGTTTGTAACAAATAATTATAATGGATAGCTTAGATACTATTCAAGGGTTTGATATTTCATTTAGTGATTATTCCAAAAGAATAATCAATATTAAAATTGAAGATGAAATTATAGATAAACTTATATTTCCTTTTAAAAAATTTGATATTACAGCTCTTGAATATAAACCTTTTACTAGATTTACACTTGCAAAATCTTTAGATGATTCAACGGGTGGAAAGCTGGGAAAATTTATAAACTCTATATTAAGAGATAGAGACACAGGTTGTTTCGTTATAGGACCTAAAAATAAATCCAAAAAAATTGATAACAATTTTCTTATTAAACTATCAACAGCTGTAACACACTTACTAGGTAATCCAAATTTTGATTCAATGGCTGGAAAATATTATGCGAGATTTCATGTTAAACATGAGGATAATAGCGACTCATATCTTAGAAAAGCATATACTAATATGGATCTTCATACTGATGGAACTTACGTCAAAGAAAAAACTGATTGGTTATTAATGTTAAAAATGGAGGAAGAAAATGTTCAAGGAGGTGAAACTGCAATGTTACACCTTGATGATTGGGAACATTTAGATAGCTTAACTAATGATAAAGTTGGAAAACAAAACTTTATATGGGGTTCTCCTAAAAGTAAAAATGTTGATTACAAGGTGGAACATCCTGTTTTTTCAGAAGACGAAAATGGAAAACCACAAATTTCTTACATAGACCAATTTCCTGAGCCCAAAAATATGGAACAAGGATTATTTCTACAAAAATTATCAGACTCTTTAGAAGGAAGTCAAAAAAAGATTGTAATGCCTTTACCAGTTGGCTTTTCAGTAGTTGCAAATAACTATTTCTGGCTTCATGGTAGAAAACCATTTGTAGAAAATAAAAAATTATCAAGAGAATTACTAAGAATTAGAGGTTCTTTTTTTACTAATTAATTAATTTTAGTGATAATAATCACTTAGTTTATCATGAAAATCGGATTTATTGGTACAGGACATATCTCGAAATCAGTAATCAACGGAATACTGGGGTCAAAATTAAAAATTAATAAAATAATTGTTTCAAAGAGAAATTCAAAAATTTCAAGTGAACTTAGAGGAAAAAGTAAAAAGATAAAAATATCTGCTGATAATCAGGATATTATAAATCAATCAAATTGGGTTTTTTTAGCAGTAACACCAACGATTGGAAAAATTATTCTTCCAAAATTAAAATTTAAAAAAGGTCAAACGATAATAAGTTTTATATCAACTATAAAAATGACTGAATTAAAAAAATATATTAAAGTTAAATCCAAGATTATTAGAGCAATTCCTTTACCTCCAATTTCTCTTAGAAAAGGACCGGTACCAATTTTTCCACCAGATAAACAAGTTAGAAATTTTTTTAATAAGCTTGGCACATCTGTTGAAATAAAAAATGAAAACCTATCACTAAATTTTTGGTCAACTTCATCAATGATGGCACCATTTTATGAATTACTACAAACTCTGAGTGAATGGTTAGTAAAAAAGGGAATTAATAGAAGAGACTCTCAAAAGTATATTACCTCGTTATTTATTGCTTTATCTGAAGATGCAAAAATTAATTCAAATAAAGATTTAAAAGTCCTTGTTAAAAATTCACAAACCCCAAAAGGTTTAAATGAACAAGCTGTTAAAGAATTAAGAAAACTTGGATTTTATAAATCTCTGAATAGAACAGCAAATAGCGTCTTGAATAGATTAAAAAAAAGTAAGTAAAATGTCTGACAATATCTTACAGGTAAATAATCTTACAAAATTATTTGGAGGACTAGCAGCAGTATCAAATTGCTCATTAAATATTAGATCGGGTTCAATAACTGGAATAATTGGCCCAAACGGTTCAGGGAAAACAACATTATTTAATTTAATAGCTGGAAATTTAAAATCTAATGATGGAGAGGTAATATTTAATGATGAAAATATTACTGATGTACCATCACATGAGTTATTTGGCAGAGGATTATTAAGAACCTTTCAGATTGCACATGAATTTTCAAACTTAACAGTTTTAGAAAACTTAATGATGGTGCCTTCAAATCAAAGCGGAGAAAATTTATTAAATGCACTTATTAAACCAGGACTAGTTAAAAAAGAGGAAAAAGTTATTAGAGAAAAAGCCTATGAAGTTGTAGATTTTCTTAATTTAACACATTTAGCAAATGAAAGGGCAGGAAATCTTTCAGGAGGTCAAAAAAAATTATTAGAATTAGGAAGAACTATGATGGTTGATGCAAAATTGGTTTTACTTGATGAAGTGGGAGCGGGAGTTAATCGAACACTTTTAAAAGATCTAGGAACTGCAATATTAAAATTGAATAAAGAAAAAAATTACACTTTTTGTATGATTGAACATGATATGGATTTTATAAGCAGAATGTGTGATCCGGTAATAGTAATGGCAGATGGTTCAGTTTTATTTGAAGGAACATCTGAAGAAGTCAAAAAAAATGAAAAAGTAATTGAGAGCTATCTTGGAAAGTCAAACTTAACAAAAAAAGAAAATTAATGGCATACTTTGAAGGAGCAAAAATGACTGCAGGTTATGGGGAGGGCCCTGATATTATTAGTTCATGTTCTATAACTGCCAATAGGGGAGAGATAGTAGCTATTTTAGGTCCCAATGGTGCTGGCAAATCAACAGCCATGAAAGCGATGCTCGGATTATTAAAATTAAAATCAGGTTCTGTAACTTTGAATGGTGAAGATATTTCAAAAATTAATCCTCAAGATCGAGTAAAAAAGGGTATTTCATTTGTTCCACAAACAAGAAATGTATTTGCTGAGTTGACTGTAAGAGAAAATTTAGAGATTGGTGGCTTTTTGACAGAAGGTAGTTTAGAAAATAAAATTGAGAGTATTTATAGCTTATTTCCAATCTTGAGTGAAAAAAAATCCCAAGTCGTCGGACAATTATCTGGCGGACAACGTCAGCAAGTCGCGCTTGGAAGAGCTTTAATGAGTGATCCGTCAGTTCTTATGTTAGATGAGCCCACAGCTGGAGTTTCTCCAATTGTAATGGATGAATTGTTTGAACATATTATAAAAGTTAAAAAAACAAATGTTGCGGTTATTATGGTTGAGCAAAATGCAAAGCAAGCATTAAGTATTTCAGATCGAGGCTATGTATTGGTAACAGGTCAAAATAAATTTGAGGGATCCGGTAATGATTTACTTGAAGATCCCGAAGTTCGTAGATCATTTTTGGGAGCATAATGGATTTCTTAAATGCAATAATTGTACTTTTTAATTTTACAGTAATACCAGCGTTAGCTTATGGTTCACAATTAGCTTTAGGTGCTATTTTTGTTACTTTAATTTATGCAGTTTTAAGATTTGCTAATTTTGCAACCGGAGACATGATGTCTTTTGGAACAATGTTTGCAGTTATTCTAACATATTATTTTCAGTCCTTAGGTTTTGGATTAGGTGTTTTACCAACAGCACTTTTAACAATTCCTTTCGCCATCCTAATGATGATTTTATATATGTTAATCATAGACAAATTTGTTTTCAGTTATTACAGGATAAAAAAAAGTCCTCCAGTTCAGTTTGCAATGGTTAGTGTAGGGGTAATGTTTGTCACTCAAGCCTTAATTAGAATAATCATTGGACCATCCGACAGAAGATTTTTAGATGGTGAAAAATTTATAATTAAAGCAACAGAATTTAAAGAAATGACTGGTCTTGCAGAAGGTATAACTTTAAAATCAACACAAGCAATAACAATAATTGTAACCTTAATTGTTGTTTCAATAATGTTTTGGTTTTTAAATAAAACTAAAACTGGAACAAGTATGAGAGCTTATTCAGACAATGAAGATTTAGCATTATTGTCTGGTATAGATCCTAAGAGAGTTGTTTTGATAACATGGGTCATCGCAGGAATTTTAGCCACTATTGGTGGAGTATTATACGGTTTAGATAAAAGTTATAGACCTTTTGTTTATTTTAATAATATGCTTCCAATATTCGCCGCAGCAATTGTTGGGGGAATCGGAAATCCATTTGGAGCCTTCCTAGGTGGATACGTTATAGCCTTTGCAGAAATATTTGTAACTTACGCATACAAAAGATTTATTTCATATCTATTACCTGAACATCTTGAGCCAGATTCTTTACTCCAGTTATTATCGACAGATTACAAGTTTGCAGTTTCATTCTCAATTTTAGTAATTGTTTTATTAATAAGGCCGTCAGGTATCTTTAAAGGAAAAGTAATATGAGGAATTATAAAAATGTCATTGCCGCATATTCAATCATGATATTTTTAATAATGTTGGTTGGGATATTTCAATCCTGGTCTATAGCATTAACTATTTTAAATTATTGTTTAATTTCTGCAGTTATGACAATTGGAGCAAATATACAATGGGGTTATGCTGGATTAATTAATTTTGGGATAATGGGATATACAGCATTAGGAGGATTAGCTGTAGTTTTAGTTTCGGTTGAACCAGTCAAAAAAGCTTGGCAAGTTGGAGGTTTAAATATTTTAGCTTGTATATGGATAATTGTTGCAATTATCTTTGTAGTTAAATTTATACTTAATAGATTTGATAAGTCTAAATTAAGAAATTACTCAGTAGCTTCTGTAATCTTGGGTGGAATAATTTTACTAAGAGTAACTGCTGCACCGGGGATAGAAGCTATAGAGTCAGTTGATCCAGCAAAGACAGGATTTCTCGGTGGCATGGGATTACCCGTTTTATTTTCCTGGATTTTCGGTGCGCTTTTGGCTGGCGGTTTAGCATTTGTCATAGGAAAGATCGCATTAGGTCTTCGTGCAGATTATTTAGCTATTGCAACATTATTAATAGCAGAAATTATCGTTTCAATTATTAAACATGAGGAATGGTTGGCAAGAGGTGTAAAAAATGTAATAGGATTAAAAAGACCAGCACCATACGAAATAGATCTACAAACTTCAGAATGGTTTATAAATTTAGTTACAAAATTTAATTCATCAAAATTAAATTTGATTAATTCAATCTCTGATAAGCAAGAAGCTCTAAATCAAATGGTTATTGATGCTTCATCGGTCTATGTAAAATTATGTTTTACAGGTTTATTTCTTACTGTTGTTATTATCTTGTTAATTGTGACACAGAAAGCCCTTTATTCACCTTGGGGAAGAAAAATGAGAGCTATAAGAGATAATGAAGAGGCGGCAAGTGCAATGGGTAAAAATATTGTTAAAGAGCATCTTCTTATTTTTATTTTGGGATCTGCAATTGTTGGCTTAGCTGGAGCTATGATGGTTACAAATGACGGTTTGTTTACACCAGGTAGCTACAGACCTATGAGATATACTTTTGTAATTTGGGTTATGGTTATAGTAGGTGGAACAGGAAATAATTTCGGAGCAATATTGGGGGGATTTGTAGTTTGGTTTTTATGGGTCGAAGCTGCTCCAATTGCATTATTTTTAATTAATTTGTTTACATCCCATCTACCAGAAACTAATGCAGTTAGAGTTCACTTAATTGAAAGTGCTCCATATTTTAGATTCTTGGTTATTGGAATTGGTTTACTTTTAATAATGCGTTATAGACCACAAGGAATTATTCCAGAAAAAATCATCAAACAATAATGTATTATATTTTATTAGGTATTGTTTTAGGATTAATATTTTATTTATCTGACAAATATTTATTTTAAAACCCCAGTTAAGAAACTGGGGTTTTAATTTCTAATTATCTTTGCTTTTTGTCTTTAAACTTTCCACCTTTTATTTCTTTTTCAATAAAAGATCCAAAAGCTTCACCAACATCTGTAAATTCAACAGCTGTAGCACCTTCATAGTTTACCGCTTTACCTTTAGCTAATAAATCAAGTGCTTTCTTTAATTCACCTGGATAAATTTTTGTTCCAGGAGCATTGGCTACTGACATTACATTTTTTTGAACAGTCATTCTGTCAGCTTTTCCACCAGCTTGCATTGCAAGCGTGATCAAGGCTGCCGCGTCATAACTTTCACCTGTGTAAGGACCTGATGAATCAATACCACCAGCACTAGCAACTTCTTTAAATATACCAGCACCTTTACCCATTGATCCAGGTAAAGACCCAAATGATTTATTTAAATCTTTTCCAAATCTGTCAGTAAGAGAGTCACCAATCATTCCATCTGAAAGAACAAAGGTATCAAATGATCCAGAGTCTAACGATCCTTGAATTATACTACCACCAGCTTGATCTAAGTAACCTAAAACAGCAAGAGCATCTCCACCCGCTGCTGCAAGTGTAGCTACTTCTGCACCATAGTCACCTTTACCTTCTTCGTGTGCTGTAACAGCTGTTACTTTAATACCATGAGCTTTAACTGCAGCTACATAAACATCAGCTAAACCTTTTCCGTAGTCATTGTTAGTATGAGTTACAGCTAATGATTTAACTTTTCTGTCCTTTGTAATATCCGCTAAGACTTGTCCTCCTCTAGCATCCGATGGAGCAGTTCTAAAGAAATAACCATTATCATTAAGATCAGTTAATCCTGGAGATGTAGCTGATGGTGAAATCATAACAACACCATTTGGTACGGCAACATTAGTTGCTATTGCACCTGTAACACCAGAACAATCAGCACCCATAATAGCAACAACACCACCTGAAACTAAACCTTCAGCAGCAGTTGTAGCAGCAGCAGAATCAACACAAGTTGAGTCAGCTCTTTCTACAGATATTTTTTTTCCACCAAGTAATGAGCCAGAATCTGAAGCTTCTTTAAAAGCAAGTTCAGCAGAAGCAGCCATTGCAGGTGTTAGGGTTTCAATTGGACCAGTAAATCCTAAAATAATACCCATTTTAATTCCATGCCCATCTGAAAAAGCTTTTGAAGTAAAGCTTAAGATAAACACGAATATACCTATTAGTAATTTTTTCATATTTTCCCTTTAATTGTTAACAATTTATACAATCAAAATTAAATCCTATTAAATTATTATTTCAATGAGAAAATTATCTCAATTTTCGAACAAATACTTATAATTTTAACAATTATCTGTTTGGAGTGTCTGTCGCAATCATTTGACCTCTCACTTTTTCCCTAAAGTAAATATATACTCCAGCAGAAATAATAATAGCTGCTCCAAGAAACGTTCTTGGCTCAGGTATTGTTTTAAATAATATGTATCCTGCAATCATCGCAAAAATTATATAAGAGTATTCAAACAAAGATACAATTGACGGTGAAGCAATACTATAAGCTGAAAAGACACAAAAGAAAGATATAGAAGCAACCACTCCCATTACAAAAACATAAGGCCATGAAGCCGAAGGGTTAGTAAACCATTCTCTCACGATAAACTGTAAAGTAGGATCAGAAAAATTATTAAATTTTCCATCTCCACTAACTAGATAAATAATTAAACTTACAATAACCGCAAAAATATAAAGCAAAGTCATTTGAGTATAAATATTATCTTTATCGGAAGTATATTTTGTAATTGTCATCGAGCAAGCATAACAAAGTGCACATCCAACAGGTGCTAATTTGAAAAAATTAAATTCCTCAAGTGTTGGATTAAGAACAATTAATACTCCTATAAAACCTACAACAATTGCACTCCATCTTCTAATTCCAATTTGTTCTTTTAAGAAAAATTTAGCAAACATAGACATAAAGAAAGGACATGAGAAAAACAAAGCACTAACCATCGCTAAAGACATAAAGGTTAAAGAAATATAAAAAAAAGCAAATCCAAAAAAGAAACAAACAACTCTAACTAAAGTTAAAAAAGGATAATGTGTTTTAAGAGTAATTTTTTTTTTTGTTATTAAAAAAAAAGATATAAGAATAGTCGCTTGTATTAAAGTTCTTCCCAAATATAACTCAAATAATGCAATATCTTCAAAAATGAACTTTATTAATGAGTCTTGAATGGAAAAAAAGGCCATTCCAGTCATAATAAAAAAAATACCCTTTGTATTATTGTTTGTTTGCATATCGCACCTATATCAAAAAAACTTTAACCTTCATAATTAATAAGATACTCTTAAAGAAATGAGTGATTTTGAACCAATTTATGGCGGATGTATTTGTGGGAGTGTAAAGTATTCAATAAATAGTAAACCTCTTTTTACTCAGGTCTGCCATTGTTTAGATTGTAAAAAATTAACTGGATCATCTTATGTAATTAATACTAGCATTTTTGAAGATTCTTTTAAAATTAGTGGTAAACTTTTAAAAGCTGAATTGATTGCAGGTAGTGGGAAAAAATGTACTCATTACTTTTGTAAAAAATGTGGGGTTTATATTTATGCCGATTATGAATTTGCAATTAGAAGATTAACAGTTAGAACAAAGACTCTTTTGAAACCGAAAGACTTTCCACCTCAAGCACATATATTTGTAAAAGATAAGGATCCATGGATAGATATTGCAGACAAAAATATTTGCTATGATGAAATGTATGATCCAAAAATTGCTTGGCCTAAAGAAAGTTTAGATAGATATAAAGAATATCTCGAGACTAATTAAGGATAAAATCTGCTGCTCTTTCACCTATCATTAAAGTAGGTGCATTTAAATTACCACTTGTAATCTCTGGCATAACCGAGGCATCTGCAACTCTTAAATTTTCTAAACCATGAACTTTCAATTTTTCGTCAACTACTGCCATTTTGTCCACTCCCATTTTTAATGTACAGGATGGATGATAAGCTGTTTCGGCTTTTGACCTAATATACTCGGTTATTTGTTCATCTTCAGTTGCACTTTCACCTGGACCTATTTCTTTTCCAGCGTAAGGTTTCATTGAATCTTGACTTAAAATCTTTCTAGCTACACGAACACACTTAATTGTTTCTTTTAAATCATATTCATCTTTTAAATAATTAAATTGAATTTTTGGGTAATCGTATGGATTTGAGCTATTTAATTTAATATGTCCTCTACTTTTAGGTTGGTTCAAACTTGCATGTAATTGATAACCATGTCTGTCAGGATCAACTAATCCATGATCGATTACAAATGCTGGAAAAAAATGAAATTGAATATTCGGATAGCTTTTGTCTTCTGAAGATTTGCAGAAACCACCTGCTTCTAAAAATGAAGTAGAACATGGACCACTTTTTGAAAGAAACCATTGAATACCAATTTTAAGCATATTTATTTTGTTAACATAAGAATAGAGCGTATCTTTAGTTTTACATTCTTGCTGAATGTAGGTTTCTAAATGGTCTTGTAAATTTTGACCTACTCCCTCTAACGAGTGTACAACATTAATTCCTTTATCTTTTAAATCTTTTTCAGGTCCTACACCTGATAACATCAATAGTTGTGGTGAATTGATTGAACCCCCGCTTAAAACAACTTCTTTCTTAGCGTAAACCTTTGTGACTTTATTTTTAATATTTACTTCTATTCCAACTGCTTTTTTTCCCTCAAAAATAATCCTTTCAGCAAAAGAATTAGTAAAAACTTTTAAATTTTTTCTTTTTTTTGCTGGCTCTAGATAATATTTAGAAGCGCTAGCCCTTTGACCTTTATGAATTGTAATATCATACATTCCAAATCCCTCTTGATCTTCTCCGTTCATATCTTTATTTTTTTTATACCCTGCTTCGACTGAAGCATTAATAAAAGCACTAAATAACGGATTTTTGTTTTTGGATTGATTTACTGGTAAAATTCCTTTCCCACCTCTGAATTCATTCTCTCCTTCGGACCACGTCTCAATTTTTTTAAAAAATGGTAAAACATTTTCATAAGACCATGATTTCAAGCCAAATGAGGCCCATCTCTCATAGTCGTTTTTATTTCCTCGAACATAAACCATCCCATTATGCGCAGAACAACCACCTATCATTTTTCCTCTTGGGCAAAATAATCTCCTATTATTTAAATTAGGTTCTGGTTCCGAATAATATTTATAATTATATTTTGGATCATGCATTGCATACAAAATTGCCAAAGGCATATTAACCTTCCAAATATCACTAGATCCACCTGCCTCAAACAAGGCAACATTAAATTTCCCATTTTCACTTAATCTATTTGCAAGAACACATCCTGCTGTACCAGCTCCAACAATTATGTAGTCAAAATTCATTTACTTTTTAAGTTTATCTGCAAGTACTAATTTATCTGATTTAAAACTATTTTTATTTTCGTTAATAAAATCATCCATAATTTTTATTTTATCTTCTTCAAATTCTGTAACTTTTCTTTTTTCAAGATCGATATAAAGAGATATACTTTCTGTAGTTGCAGCAAGTTTTCCTGTTTTTTTTTCGATCATCTCACATTTTAAATGTAATCTTTTCTTATCATGATCAAAGAAAGTGCAATAAACATCAACTTCTTCATTTTCTTTAACTTCATTGTCGTAAGTTGTTCTTGTTTCAACCACCATTGTACTTCTTTTATTTATTTGTGCTTTAGCTCCGCCCATATCAAATTTATTAAGCATTGTTTCCCATGCCTCATCAAAAATTAAAACATAATAAGCCATGTTCATATGCTCATTATAATCTGTCCAATCTTTTATTATTTTTCTCGAAGCCAAATGAAATGACATTTTATCAGCTTTTGTTTATTTTATTTGCTACTAACAATTTTCTTTGCATCTCTCGTAAAACAGGTCTTTCTATCAATTTACCATCTATTACAACTAAACCTGTGTTTGCTTTTTTAAATTGATCCATAATTCTTTTAGCTTTACTTATTTCTTCCTCTGTTGGAGTAAAAATTTCATTTAAAATACTTATTTGCTTTGGATGAATAGATCCTTTCCCAGTGAAACCTAAGTTTTTAACAAACTGTGCTTCTTTTTTCATTCCTTCCATATCTTCTAAATTTAAATAAGGAACATCAATAACATCAACTCCTTTACTTGCACCAGCATGAACTAACCTTGATCTTGCATAAACTAAATTCTCTAATTTGTTTTCCACTCTCAATTCTGCTGCCATATCCTCTCCACCAAAATATAAAGCAACTATTCTATCGCTAGAATGTGCAATATCATAAATACTTTCAAGAGCTTGATTAGTTTCCATTATAACATGAAGATCAGTATCTAAACCACAATCAGTAAGCATATCATCAATAAATGTAATTTCATCAGGTGTTTTAACTTTCGGCAACATGATGGCTTTAACCTTTAGTTTATTTGAAGCAATAGCTTCTAAGTCTAAAAGACCATTTTTAGTTCTTTGACAATTTAATCTAACAACTAATTCAACATCATTTTTTACTTCTAGTGACTTTAATGCTTCAATAGTATTTTTCCTTGCCTCGTCTTTATCTTTCATGGCAATTCCATCTTCTAATTCTATACAAACCATATCAGCTCCTGAAGCCAAGGCTTTTGGAAACATCTCTGGTTGAAGACCTGGTGTAAATATAAAACTACGTCTAACCCTTAGTTTATTTAAGTCCATTAAATTTTTATTTCTTATAATTGTTAATGATATGATATTATATTTTACTAGAAATAAAAATGAACAATAAGGTCTTCATCTCATGTGCAGTTACAGGATCTGGTGATACAGCAAGTAAACATCCTGATTTACCTAAAACTCCAGAGCAAATTGCAAAAGCAGCAATAGAGTCTGCTAAAGCTGGTGCTGCAATTGCCCATATCCATGTCAGAGAGGAAGATGGAACTCCAAGTAGAAGACTCGAGCTTTATAAAGAAGTGGTTGACAGAGTGAGATCATCTGAAACTGATGTAATTCTTAATCTCACGACAGGCATGGGTGGTGATTTAGATATCGGCCAAGGCAAGAACCCTTTAGACTTTGGTCCAATGACAGACATGGCAAATGTAATGGAAAGAATTGCTAATGCAGAACAATTTCTTCCAGAAATATGCACACTTGATTGTGGAACCTTAAATTTTGGAGATAGTTCAGTTATCACAGTCAACACACCTAACGATTTAAGAAAAGCTGCAAAAAAACTTCAAGAAATAAAAGTTAAACCTGAAATAGAAGCTTTTGATTTAGGAAACATGTGGTTTGGTGCTCAATTATATAAAGAGGGATTATTAAGTGATCCACCTCTTTTTCAAATGTGTTTAGGAATTCCATGGGGTGCACCGGCAACACCATTAGCTATGCAGGCGATGAAAGATATAATGCCTAAAGAAGGTATATGGTCAGGTTTTGCAATATCTAAAAACGAAATGCCATATGTTGCTCAAACTGTAGTAATGGGAGGTAACCCAAGAGTTGGTTTAGAGGATAATTTATATTTATCCAAAGGAAAATTGGCAACAAATCCTCAATTAGTTGAGAAAGCTATAAGGATCGTCACAGATCTTGGTGTAGAGATTATGTCACCTTCAGAAACAAGAGAAAAATTAAAGCTTGTAAAACACAAGTAATGTCAAAAATTAAAACTGTAGGAATAGTTGGAACTGGTGTCATAGGGACTGGCTGGATAATAAGAAATTTAGCTCACAACAAAATTGTTCATGCATATGATCAAAACAAAAATCTCAAAAACTATGTTTTAAAAGAAATAAAAAGAACTTCAAAAAGTATAAAAAAACTTTTTGGAAAAAAAATTTTAATTAAAAATTTAAAATTCTTTAATTCTTTGGAAAAGGCTCTTTCAAATGTGGATTTTGTTCAAGAAAGTGTATTAGAGAATTATAAAGTTAAAACTGATTTAATCCAAAAAATCTCTAAATATGTAAAATCAAATGTAATTATTTCTTCAAGTTCGTCAGGACTTTTGCCCTCTAAAATTTTTTCTAAGTGTAAAAATCCTCAAAGAGGCATAATTGGACATCCATTTAATCCAGCGTATTTATTGCCAGCAGTTGAAATAGTTCCTGGAAAAAAAACTACAAGAAATTTTCTTTCAGATGCAAACAAATATTACAAATCAATCTCAATGAGGCCAATCATGCTCAAAAAAGAATTACCAGGTTATTTATCGGATAGACTTCAAGAGGCATTGTGGAGAGAGGGTCTACATATTATTAATGAAAATTATGCAACAACACAGGAATTAGATCGTGCAATAGAAGATGGACCAGGTCTTAGATACTCAATAATGGGCACCTTTTTAACCTTTCATCTTGCTGGAGGTAATGCAGGAATGAAACATATGTTAAAGCAATTTGGTCCAGCCTTAAAATTGCCTTGGACAAAATTAAAAGCTCCAAAGTTAACAAATAAATTATCTTATAAACTTATATCAGGCACAAAAAAACAAGCTAAAGGTAAATCAATTAATATGCTTTCAAATATTAGGGACCAATATTTAGTTGATGTATTAAAAATTAGAAAAAAATATGAGAATAAAATTAGAAATTGATGAAAGAAAAAATTTTTATAAATAAAACTGGTGGATGTATCTGTGGAAATATAACTTTTAAGGTTAAGCTTGATGAAGTCCCTTTAGTTTTCAATTGTCATTGTATTGATTGCAGAAAAAAAATAGGAGGAATAATGACAATTATACTACTTAGAGATGGAGCAATAGATATAGATAAGTCTAAATTAAAAATTTATGAACATGAAGGTGGCAGTGGTAATAAAATTAAAAAACATTTTTGTGGGAAATGTGCTGCTCCTATTTTAACTTATGTAGAAAAGTATAAAAAATACTATTTATATGCAGGTTTACTAGACGATATTAGTTTTTTAAATAAAGCAGAGAACATACACTATAAAGAGTCTCATTTTCCATTTATGGAAATAAGCGAAAAAAATATTAAAGTTTAAATACTAATGCATTCTTAAAGTATTGCCGTCTACAGCAATTACTTGTCCTGATATCCTTGGTGCATCATTCGAAATTAAAAAGCTACAAATTCTTCCAATATCCTCTTCATAGACCCATGTATTCATCGAAGTCATTGAAACAAATTCTTTTTCTATTAATTTTTTTGAAACATTTAAAAATTTCGATTTATCCCTTATTACTCTACCCATTCTATCTCCCTTTATTGTTCCAGGACAAATAGCGTTTACTCTAATTTTAAATTTTCCTAGTTCCATTGCCAGTGTTTTGGTTATACCAACAACAGCCCACTTACTTGCACAGTAAGGGGATCTTAATGGAAATCCAAATATACCTGCAGTTGATGATAAATTTATTATAGCTCCACCTTTATTTTTTTTTAGCATTGGAATTGAATATTTTGAAAAATAAAAATGGCTAATTACGTTTACCTTTAATGTATTTTCCCAATCCTTGCTTTTTAATTTTTCAAGTGTCCCTGTCGGCCCAGCAATTCCAACGTTATTTATTAGAGCATCAATTTTTTTTGTTTTTTTTATTATTTTGCTAAAAAAATTTTTTACTTGGTTCTCATCCGAAGCATCACACTGAAATACAAATAATTTTTTATTATTGAGCTTATGCGTCTTGCATTTATTCAGAAAAGTTGAATTGATATCACAAAGATATACTGTTGCACCTTTATCTAAAAATATTTTTGCCGAACTCCATCCAATACCCGAACCTCCTGCGGATATGATTATTTTTTTATTTTTTAAGGTTATGCTCATTTTTAATTTTAAAAGATAATTCAAACTAACAAATCTTCCAACTATTAATATGTCAACTAATAATTGAATTGAGCATTAAATTATTTTATATTGATATTGATTATGCACTCAATTTCAAAAATCTCAAAAAACGGCACTTATCTTCAAGTAATTTGGGATGACGGAAAAGAGAGTAAATTTAATTATATGTGGCTGAGAGATAATTGTCCTACAGCACACGATAAAGATTCTAGGCATCGAATGTTTAATATTTTAGATGTATCAGAAAATATAAACCCAAAAAAATATAATCTTAATAGCGATGGTAAATTAGAAATAGAGTGGAGTGAGGGAAATCATGTAAGCCATTATGATATTAGTTGGCTTAGAGAAAATTGTTACACAATTAAAAATAACGAAGAATACAAATCACCTTATCAATTATGGGATAGTAGTTTAGAAAAAAATATTGATAGTATATATATAGATCACAATGAAATTATATCTTCCGAAGAGGGGTTGGTTAAATGGTTAGAGCTTCTTCATTATAAAGGAATAGCAATAGTTTATAATGCTCCAGTAGAAAAAAATTCAGCGTTCCCTGTTTTAAACAGAATTAGTCATACAAGAGAGACATTTTTTAAAACACCTTTTGAAGTTATAAATATACCAAAACCTAATAACTCAGCTTATACAGCTCATGCACTTCAAAATCATATGGATTTACCATGGTTTGAAAATCCTCCTGGGTATCAATTTTTACATTGTTTAGTTAATTCAGCAAAAGGTGGTGACTCATCTGCAGTAGATGCTTTCGCTGTAGCAGAATATTTAAAGAAAAACGATAAAGATACTTTTGATACGCTAACAACAATACCTTTAAAGTTTAGAGACAAAGATTACACACAAGAAGCTCATAGAAGCTTTTATGGCACTGCAATAAGTTTAACAAAAGATGGTGATTATAATGATGTTAGATTTAGCACTGCAACCATGGACGCTTTAGATTGTCATCCAGATCAAATGGATAAAGTTTATAAATCTCATCATAAATTTGGAAAACTTTTACACGATGACAAATTTCAAATAAAATTTAGGCTAAGACCAGGAGATATATATACATTCAATAATAGAAGAGTGCTTCATGGAAGAACTGAATTTGATCCAAATTCTGGACACAGACACCTACAAGGTTATTACATGGATAGAGATGAAATTGTGGGTAGATTAAATTATCTTAAGAAATAAAAAAAAGGGCTTTGAAAATCAAAGCCCTTTTTATCTAATTTATTTTAAAGTTATTATGGAAGCCAACTTTTCCATTTATCTGGATTATTGTCTAACCACTCATTAACAACTTCTTTTACATCTCTTTTCTTAATATCAACTTCAACTAACATTTTAGCTTGGTCAATATTTTGTAAAGACATTTTTTCAAAGAACTTCTTAGCATCAGCATGTTCTGCACTAGCAAAAGTAGCTGGGTTACCATAGTTCATCGTGTAATCTTTAGCCCAACCAGTTGCTGGCCATGCAGCAGTTCCACAATCTTTCCAGTTATTTGCTTCAGTGAAGCTGTCACAAGTTTTGTGTTCTGGAAGTTGTACACCAACCATATCATACTCACCAAAGAACCAATGTGGTGACCATAGATAAAGTAGGAATGGCTCTTTACGCATGTAAGCAGCTTTTGCTTCTGCGATAGCAGCAGCTTCTGTTCCAAGTTCATCAGCCTGGAAGTCTATTCCTAAAAGATCAAGTCTTTTTTGGTCATGACAGTTCCAACCTGCAACTGGACATCCAATAAGTCTACCTTTCTTACCACTTTCAATTGTTGCAAATTTAGCTTTGTGTTTATTTAAGTCTTTCCAAGTTTTAATACCTAGTTCCTCAGCAGCATATCTTGGTATCCAGTAGTCTGACATACCGATTATTCCTGCTGTTCCAAGTAAGTCCACACTTCCATCGCCATTGTATGTACCAACGACTTTACCTTCGTATATTAAGTCCTCTTTTAACATAACAGTGTCAGCTTCAGCGTAACTTGGCCAACTTTCGCAAGCGAAGTCTAACTCACCTGCAGCGATTGCTTCCCATAAACCTGTTCCTGAAGGAAATACAGTTTGTTTAATTTTGTATCCCATTTCTCTTTCAAGAATTGCTACGGCAACTTCGCACGTAATTATCCCACCAGTCCAATCTGCTATAGCTGCGTGAAGTCTTTTGGCTGCATTGGCTTGACCAAAGCTTCCAATTAACAGAGCTACAGAAAGAATTAGTGCTGATATCTTTTTTGATAATTTCATTTATTTCCTCTCTTTTTAATTAATTAAAAACACATTTTAGATCAAAATGTATTGGTATGTAAACCACGCAAATAGTACTATTTGTCTTAGCTTATTAAGCCTAAAGCTTCTCTTTGTTTCTTAGTCCACGCAAGTGTAATTCTATCAATAATAATAGCCAGTAATACTATTCCGATACCAGCTGCTAATCCTCTTCCAGTATCAGATCTTGCAAGACCATTAAATACTTCTAAACCTAAACCCTTACCACCAATAAGTGGTGTAACTATTTGCATTGCAAAAGCCATAATTACAGTCTGATTAAATCCGATAACTAAACTTGGAATAGCTAACGGGAACTTAACTTTATTTAATGTTTGAATAAGTGTTCCACCAAATGATCTCGATACTTCAGAGTAAGTGCCAGAAACCTGTGTTAAACCTAGAGATGTTAATCGAATTATTGGCGGAATTGAATATATTACAGTTGCAAGAACAGCTGACACTGTTCCACCACCAAAAAACATTAGAACAGGAATTAAATAACAGAAATAAGGAAGTGTTTGCATTGCATCCAACACTACGTTCTGAATATTTCTAAATCTTTCATTGTACGATGCAATTATTCCAAGAGGAACTCCTATAACAAAACACAGCACTACAGACACAAGTACTGAGGATAAAGTTATCATTGATTGTGTCCATATTCCACATGCACCAATGAATAGAAGAAGTACTGCAGTAATTATTGCAAATCTTATTCCAACAGTTACATAACCTAAAGCCGAAAATACTGCCAATGTATACCACCAAGGTATTTGAGTTAGAAAAACATCTAAAGGTCTTAACAAATTTAAATAAACAAATGCTCTTAAACCTTTTGCAAAAGAAATAAATCCTGGATTTACAGTCAGGCTTTCTACTGCATTTGTAATTGGTTGTCTTATTGATAATTTCCATTCTTTTGGAAATGTTCCTATTTCTAAAAAGTAATGATCTATAAATGCAATTAGAAATAAAACTAAAAAATAGGGAATAACATAATATCTTTTGCTAATAAATTCACCGATGTTTTCAGCTGTAGATTTATTAAAAATTGAAACTAAAACTCTAAATACTATTGCTATAGCAGATGTAACTGTTTGACATATGATTTTTAAAATCTTATTTCCAAAACTTAACGGCATTTCTAAAATTTTTGCGATTTGATATTTTTCCCAACTTTGTGGAAGTAAATAAAATCTTTGAACATCTGAAGGAAGTCTTTCTACATCTTTACTAAACGCTAAACTAAATCTATCAAACATTATCGCCATAAATAAAATACATAGCCCACCTTCCATTGCCCAACCAACATCCAATCTTCTTATTGCTTGCCAAACTTGGCCACCAATACCTTCGGCACCTATAAAGCATGCAAGAACCACTAATGCCAATGCCATCATTATTACTTGGTTAATACCCATCATTATACTTGGTAAAGATAATGGAATTTTAATTTTAAATAACAATTGAAGTTTACTTGAACCAAAGGAAGTTGCAGACTCAATAGTTTGAGCTGGCACTTGTCTTATACCAGTGTTTGTCAATCTTATTATTGGAGGCATTGCATATATCATGGTAGCCAATATTGCTGGCGCGCCTCCTATCCCAAAAAAAAATAATGCTGGGAACAAATATACAAATGCTGGCATTACTTGCATAGTATCTAGTACTGGCTTCATGAAATTTTCAAATCTATTACTCTGTGAACACAAGACACCCAGTATAAATCCAAAAAATACACATAATAAAACTGACAGACCCATCAATGCCACTGTTTGTAAGGATGGTTCCCACATTCCTGTAGCTCCCCAAAAATAAACTACAAAAGAAGAGTAAATTCCCAATCGCAAACCACCCGCAATTATGCAAGGTATTACAATTATTGCTGCTATTAAAATCCAAGGAGACTCTAGCAAAAAGTCTTCTAAAAAATAGTAAGTTTCTTTTATATAGCTTGCTATAATTTTAGTGACCCATCTGTAATTTTTTTTTAAATAATCTTCTCCATCGTTCACCCAAGCTGTAAATGTAAATTTATCAGTGACTTCTTTAGGAAATTTTGAAGGCCCTTCACTTTGAGTAGATAGCCAGAGTGCTACCAAAAAAACAACTCCAATAATTACATAAGTTATTATGTTTTTCGATTGATTTGATTTATTTATTAAATCAGTTCTAGTAGCCATGTTCGCAAATTAAAATAAATAATTTTACATTTAAAGTAAAATATTGTCTATTTTTGGGGTAATATTATTTATTAAAAATGTCTGTAGAACAAAAAATCACCTGTACAAATATATGGAAGTTATTTGGACCAGACGAAAAAAGAATTATTAAAAACCTTGATAAAAATTTAAGTATTAAGGAAGTTCAAGAAAAGACAGGACACGTTGTTGCTGTAAAAGATGTCAGTTTCTCAATTCAAAAAGGTGAAACATTTGTAGTAATGGGATTATCTGGTAGTGGAAAATCAACACTAGTTAGATGTATTTCGCGATTGATTGAACCAACAGCTGGCATAGTGAAAATGGATGATGTTGAAGTTACAAAAATGAGTGCAAGTGAATTATTAGAATTAAGAAGAAATAAAATGAGCATGGTTTTCCAACATTTTGGTTTATTTCCTCATAGAACAGTACTAGAAAATATTGGTTATGGATTAGAAGTAAGGGGAACAAAAAAAGATATAAGAACAGAAAAGTCAATGGAAGTTTTAAAAATGGTTGGCTTAGATGGTTGGCATAATAATTATCCAAGAGAATTATCTGGAGGTATGCAGCAAAGGGTAGGACTTGCAAGAGCACTAGCTGTGGATCCTGAAATATTAATTTTTGATGAACCTTTTTCAGCATTGGATCCTTTGATTAGAAGAGAGATGCAAGATGAGCTTTTAAAGATCCAAGAAAAGCTTCAAAAAACTATGGTATTTATAACTCACGACTTTTTAGAGGCAATTAAAATGGGAGACCACATAGCAATTATGAAAGATGGAGAAGTTTCTCAAGTAGGTACACCTGAAGAAATTGTATCTAATCCGAAAGATCAATATGTTAAAGATTTTTGTGAAGATGTTCCTAAATATAAAGTATTAAGTGCAGGCAAAGTCATGAGAACTGAGTGCTGCAATGAAACAAAAAATTTATTTGAGAATGGAAAAGATAATATTTTAGATAATTCTAAAATTGAAAACTTAATAGATAGGCTAATTGATAATGATAAAACTTATCCAGTAGTTTGTAATGAAAGTGGAAAGCTATTAGGTGAGATAGATAGAGTAATAGTAATGAAATCTATGAGATCAAATCAATAAATTTGCTTATTACCTTCTATTGATTTCTTTTTAATATTATCTCTCCATATAATAATCATACCAGCAAAAATAATTACTATTACTCCAGGAAATAGTTGGCTCCATGGAGCTTCATTAAAGAAAATCCAACCAAGAATAAAAGATGACGGTATACCAAGATACTCAAATGAAGCTATTTTACTTGCTGAAATTAAACGGTAAGAATAAATAAACAATATTGCTGCTGTACCACCCAAAACTCCAGTCATTGTCATCAAAATAAAATCTTTAAAATTTTTAATTTCAACATGTCCTGTAGTTACAAAAAATAAAAGTAAACCACCAATGACATTAAATATTAATGTGTATAACTGAATTTTTGCAGTTGAATGATTGCCTTGAATGAATTTTAAAATTATGACAGTGAAAGCCCATGCTATAGCGGTTAGAATTGGAAAAATTGAGTACAAACTAAAAATTTCACTTGTTGGTTTCATTATCATAACCACACCAATAAAACCAATTATAACTGCTGACCATCTGTAAATACCAATTTTTTCACTCAATAAAATTATTGATAGTATTACTATGAAGAAAGGTGACGAAAAGGTTAGCGTCATTGCTGTTGCAAATTCCAGATTTACTACTGAGATAAAAATGAATACATTCATAGAAAGAAAACATATTCCTCTCAAGCAACTCAATATCAAAAACTTATTTCCTAAGTTTTTGAATATTGTTGAAAATTCATTTGTGAATAAGATCAATAATAACAAAGGTATAATTGCTGCTACATTTCTAAATAAAGTTAATTGAATTATTGAGTATTCATCACCTAAAAATTTAATAATAACCATGTAAAGATCTATACATAAAATTGCTAAGAGCATTGTAGCAATTGCTAAATATGTTTTTTTTAGATCTGTTTTTTCAGATGAAATTTTCATTTAATAATATTGAAATTAGTATAAGTTTTTAAAATATTATGCAAAATTTTAAGCTTAATGAAGAATTTTTATTAAATAATCAGGATTGGACATTCCCAACTTTTACAGCTTATGGACCTGGAAGATTTAAAGAAATTGGAAATTTTTGTAAAAATTTTAAAATAAATAATGCATTAATCGTTACTGATAGTGGTAGTGTAAATTTACCATTTATAAGTGATTTACAAAATTTACTTAATGACTCAAAAATCAAATCAGATATTTATTCAAATATATCGCCAAATCCTAGAGATGATGAAATAGATTCTGGATGTAAAAAATTTCGTGAAGGCAATCATGATGCAATAATTGCAATAGGCGGTGGAAGTGCAATGGATGGAGGAAAAGCAATTTCTCTTACAGTTGATAGCGGTGTGCCTTTATGGGATTTTGAATTTGAAAAAGAGCCGCCAAAACTAACTATGGAAAATCCTTTTCCAAAAATAATTACTATTCCAACTACAGCAGGAACAGGTGCTGAAACAGAAGTCACTGCCATGGTCACTCATCTTGAAAAAGGAATGAAATTTTGTTTATGGCACCCAGATGCCCGACCATGTTTAGCTTTAGTAGATCCAGAGCTAACTTTAAAATTACCAGCAAATCTTACTGCTTGGACCGGTATAGATGCAATGATACATGCAATTGAAGGTTATAGTGTTCCTATGTTTCATCCACTTTGTGATGGTTCTGCATTAGAAAGTTTAAATTTAATTTCAAAATCACTTTATGCAGCTGTCGAAGAACCTGATAATCTTTTAGCGAGAGGAGGAATGATTATTGGATCTTATTTGGGTGGAATAGCTTTCTTAAAAGGCCTAGGTTTAGTTCATGCAATTTCGCACATGGTTGGTGCTGAATATAATACACATCATGGATTGACTAATGCAATTATACTTCCTGCAGTCATGAAATATAATTTACCTGGATTAGAAGAAAAAGTAAAAAGAATGTCAGAGGCTATGCAATTTGAAAACCATTCAATTGAAAGTTTTCAAGACAACTTAAATATAATTCTAGATAGATTAAAAATCCCTAAAGGATTAAATGAATTAGGAGTACCAGAAGATTGCCAAGAGAGAATAGCAAAGAAATCAATGTTAGACCAAGCTTATGGACAAAATCCTAAAAAGGCATCATTAGATGAGGTCAAGACTTTAGTTTTAGAGAGTATTAGACAAGCAAGATAGGTTTAATTAAGTGCTTGAGAATTTTTCTGTCCATCAAATAATTTCAAAAATAAAAAAAAGAGAAATTAAAATAATAGAGGTACTAAATTTCTATTTAGATAGAATAAAAAAATTCAATCCAAAATTAAATGCTATTATTTCACATATAGATGAAACAAAAATTACTGAAGAAGCAAAATTAAAAGATGAAAATTTTAATAGTGATAATGATAAAGATGATATTTATGGTCTTCCAATTGCTGTTAAAGAATTATTTGATATTAAAAATGAGGTAACTTGTTATGGATATAAAGAGTTATTAAAAAATATCCCAAAACAGAACTCTTTATTAGTAGATAATTATAAAAAAAACGCAATTTTAATTGGTAAAACAAATCTCTCTGAATTTGCTGTTGGTTGTCATACTACTAACAGAGTTTATGGACCCACCTCCAATGTTTATGATTATAGTAAGTCAGCGGGAGGGTCTTCTGGTGGTGCAGCAGCAGCTGTTGCAGCAAATTTAATTCCATTTGCAGATGGTACAGATATGATGGGATCTTGTAGAAACCCAGCAGCATTTGCAAATATTTATGGATTAAGACCAACACCTGGTGCGATTGCAGAAGATAGATTTGAAATTAAAAATTTAAAAGATTTTCCTTTAATATCTACAACTGGATGTTTTGCTAGGACTCCCAATGACATGGAATTTTTATTTAACTATATAAAAGGGAAGAATGTAAAGGATAAATTATCTTTCGATCTTGAAGATATAAATATTAAAAAACTTTCAGATTTAAAAATTGGATGGTGCATTGATCTAAACGAACAATATAAGTATGAAGATGGAATCATCGACTTATGTGAAAATATTTTAAAAAAATTACAGTCAAATAATTTAAATATTGAAGATTTAAAAACTGAAATTAATTTAGAAGAATTGTGGTATTCTTGGACAATATTAAGAGCCAAATTTTTGTATGAAAACTTTTTGTTATATAATTTAAAAAATTTAAATGAATTACCTTCTCAAGCATATTGGGAATATGAAAAAGGGAAAAGCATCAAAACAAACGATGTTTTAAAAGCAATAGAAATAAGAAATAAATATATGGATAAAATACAAAACCTATTTAAACATTATGATTTTTTAGCATTACCTTCGGCTCAACTATTTCCTTTTGAAAAGAACCTAAACAATCCAGAATTTATCAATGATAATAAAATTGACACTTATCATAGATATATGGAAGTCTATACATTATCAAGTTTGCTTGGTTTGCCAACTATATCTATTCCAGTTGGTTTTAATAATAAAGGGCTACCAATGGGAATGCAGATTATAGCAAATGTTAAAGAAGATAATAAACTAATTAACTTTGCCAAATCTTATGAAGAAATTTTTAACTTTTCAAAATTTAAACCAGAATTAACGGAATAATAATGACCAGACACCCTCATCATTTTAAAATTTCATTTGCATTAGCTATTGCTGCTGGTTCATGGGGAATTTATTGGTTACCTCAAAGAATACTAGAAGATGGAGGTTTGACTGGTGGCTGGGGAACAATATCTCAAATGGCGGTTGGAATATTAATATTATCACCAGTCGCAATTTGGAGAGTTATAAAAGGAAAGTCTATTGGATTGGAATTTCCTCTCACTGGTTTTTTTGTTGGAAGTGGATTTGTTTGTTATGCTCTTAGCTTTCTTCTTACTGATGTAGTTAAAGCATTAATCATGTTTTACATGATACCTGTTTGGACAACAATATTTGAAATTATATTTTTAAAAAAGAAATTTGGTTGGAAGAGGGTAATCACATTAGGTTTAGCATTAGGAGGTTTATGGATTGTATTCAGTCAAGAGAATATAATTCCGTTACCTCAAAATGCAGGGGATTGGTTGGCTCTTGCTGGAGGTGCACTATTTGGTGCTGGTTTAATTAGAATGGAAATAATTAAAACTGATGGCGTTTTTCCAATTATATTCACATTCTTTTTTTATGGAGGTTTAGCCAGTATACCTATTGGGTTATTCTTAGTAGATTATTTAGGACCAGTTCCATCAGTGGAGGTTATCATGTCAATGTCCACTTTTTTATTACTTATCTCGATATTTTATTTTATTCCTACAGGGGTAATAATCTTTTGGGCTCCAAGTAAATTAGGAGCAGGCTTATCATCTATTTTATTTTTAGCCGAAATAATTGTTGGTGTTGTTAGTGCTAGTATTTTAACAAATGAACCTTTTGGTTGGAGAGAAACAATAGGTAGTATTCTAATAATTCTTGGTGGTGTAATTGAAGTTGTATATGTTCCAAAGTCAGAGAAGAAATTAGCATAATGGATATTAATGAATTATTGAAATCAAAAAAAAAAGTCTTCTTAGATGGTGGAACAGGTTCAGAAATTCAAAGACTTGGTGGAAAAATGGGACCAGCTTTTTCTGGTTTAGCAAATGTTTTTTCACCAGAAATAGTAATCAAAGTACACGAAAGTCATATAAACGCCGGATGTGATATGATAACAACCAATACTTTTGGAACTGCAAGACATTGTCTTGAGCCTTCAAATTTAGGAGATCAAACTATAAAAATTAACATTGATACAGTTAAGTTAGCAAGACAAGCAGTCAAAAATTCTGGAAAAAAAATTAAAATTGCTGGAAGCATGTCAACATATTTAGCTTTGGCTGAAAATGAATTTAGACCTGACACAAAATTTGTACCATCATTTGCAAAAGAAGAAAAAAATTATAAAGAACAAGCGAAGGTATTAAAAGAAGAGGGAGTCGAAGTGCTTATTCTTGAAATGCTTTTAGATATTGACCATGCTAAAATTTTGCTTAATGCAGCTTTGGAAACAGGTTTACCTGTCTGGGTTGGATTAAGTTGCTGCATAAGTAAGTTTGATGAAACCGTAGTAGGTAGAAATTTTAGAGCTGAAAAAGAGAGATCTATTATATATGACCCTTTAAAATATCCTGATGAGCCAAGATTCCTTCCTGAAGATAAAATTATAAATTTCGCTGAAATAATTAATTCACTCAAATCTATCGGTGGAGATGTTTATGGCATTATGCATAGTTGGTTTATTGATACAAAAGAGGGAATGAAAGTTTTAAAATCAAATTGGAATGGGCCAATTATGTTCTATCCAGAAATTCATAAATTTGACACGAGTACTATGCAAGCATTAATAACTGAAAATGAAATTGAATTTGTTGATAAATGTTCTGAGTTAATAGACGATCAGGTAAAAATTATTGGGGGTTGTTGTGGCGTCACAGATAAACATTTAAAATCCTTGATAACAAAATTTTCTTAAATTAGTAATCTTTACTAATTATTTGGTCTATCATATTTACCATATCTTTTTTATATTTTTCATTTGTTGCAGATTTAGTCTCTAAGACAGAAAAAAACGCAGCAACAACTTTTGTTTTCAAATTTATTCCTAAAAATTGGCCCCCATAACCAGAGTGACCAATCCAGTTACCGCATTTCATTAATGAATTAACATAACAGACAAATTTATCTTTAGATAATTGAATGTATTTGGGTCCCTCACTATTAATAGTTTTACTCAGAAAAGTTTTAGAACCAATATTTTTTCCATTTATACCTTTTCCAAACCTAGAAAAAAGTAAACCCATTCTTAAAAAATCTCTTGTAATTAAACTTCCGCCTCCAGACATCCACGGTGTTCCAAATCTATCTGTTCCTATATACAATCCTTCTTCAAATCCTGTTGCTTCAACTGTTTCCAACAGCCATTGTCTTAAACTTTTTTTACTTACTTTTTCTACAATTAGTCCAATAACATCGGTATTAGCTGATTTATAATGCGCCAGATCGGTATAATTTTTTAAATCTCTGCTTTTTAAAGATTTAATTGAATTTAAATATTGTTCCTGGCTTTGAATGTTTTTGCCTTTAATCGGTAGTCTCCATCCTCCCACAGGCTCATGTAAAAATGAAGACGAATAAGCTTTTGTATAATCTTCGCTATATAGATTTACAATGTTCATATCTAAAACGTCTTTTACTTTTGCATTTGCATAACCACTGCCAATTTTTGGCAAGTAAAATGAAATTTTCTTATTTAAGTTAATTAGTTTTCTGTCTATCAGTTCTCCCACAAATAAATGTATAAACATTTTTGTAATTGACATAATTGTTTGAGGCTGATTTGTAGAAAAGTCCTTCGCGTACTGCTCGAATAAAATATCCTGATCTTTACCAACTATTAAAGAGCAAAAAGCTTTATTTTTAGTTACCTTTTTTACAGAAGATAATTTACCAATTCTCTTATTAATTTTTTTTTTTAATTTTAAAACAAAATCTGATCTAAGGTATATTCCATATCTATTAATTTTATATAAATTTCTAAAACCCAACCTCCTTTTATTTGGGAGATTCCATTGAGCTTTGTTATCTTTTCTTGTAACTAATTCTGGATTTTTTTCTGAAATAATTTTTTTCAAATTAGTACTTTTTATCCAAACTTAAGAGATTTATTTTTCTCGTACTTTTGATGATAGCCTTCTGCTTTACAATAGTTTTTTTCTTTGGAAATCTTTGTAGTAACTTTTCCATCTAATTTCTCATTCATTTCTTTTAAAATTTTCTCTGCTGTATTTTTTTCATTATCATTATTATAAAATATCTCAGAGCGATATTGAATTCCTACATAAGTTCCTTGTCTATTCTTTTGAGTTGAGTCATGGAGTTTAAAAAATAATCTGACCATGTCTTCATAGCTTAAAATATTTTCATCATATTGAACTTTGACTACTTCTATGTGACCTGTATCCCCACCACAAACTGCTTTGTAAGTAACATTAGGATCATCACCTCCGCAATAACCACATTCGGTAGATAATATTCCTTTTATACCATCGTATTTAGTTTCGTCCCAAAAACAACCAATACCACCAATAAAAGTTTTCATAATTTTACAATATATTATTACTTCAAAATTGAAACAGCTTTTATCTCTTCAACTCCTATACCACAACAACCACCAACAATTTTTACACCTTTGCTAAACCATGCTTTTGCAACTTCCAAATAATCATTGGGTGAAAAATCATCCACAAACTTCCAATTTGGTTTTTCGTAATAGCCTTTGTTAGGGTATGCACCAATAACTCCATTATAATTTTTTAATGCAGTATCTAAAGCTGCATTCGTTGTTTTAATATCTGAGTGAGCAATTAAAATTGGCCCCTTATGTAATTTACTAAAATTTTTCAACGCTTCTTCTAAATCCTCGTAAATTTCAGTTTTATTCTTCACATCATCATAACCAAGTGTAATATTTTTTGTATTCTGATCTATTACACAGGAAATAGAAAGCCAAACAGGTAACTTTATATTTGAAGAACACTCAAGCATAGTCTCCACGATTTCTGCTTGAGATGTCATTGCTTCTAAAATTATTAAATCAACACCCTCATTTGATAAAATTTTAATATGTTCATTAAAACATGGCTTCATGTTCTTTGTTCCAAGTTTAAGAAAACTTCCATAACTCGAAACACTTCCTGCTAAACAAATGTTCTTTTTTGAATTATTAATTGCTTGTTTTGCAATTTGAACTGCTTGTTTATTAAATAATTCAATTGAGTCTTCATATCCGTGTTTTCTAAGAGAAATTGGAGTTGTAGCATAAGTATTTGTTGTAATAACATCAGCACCTGCATCAATATAATTTTCATGAACTTCTTTTAGAAATTCTGGGCTATCTACCGAACATTTTCCACACCAGAGGTTTTGATCCATTTTAGCTCCTTTTTTTTCAAGCTCAGCACCTATACCTCCATCAAGTAAAATAATTTTTCCTTCATTGATTTTTTCTTGAATTAAATTGTAAGACATTAATTGTTTGTGAAAGCACAAATTTTATTATTATCAAGATCTCGAATATAAGAATAGTAAACTCCAGAACCTTCTGGTCTTTCACCTCCAGCTCCTTCACTTTTTCCACCTGCCTTAAGTCCAATCTCATGAAACTTATCAACTATATCTCTAGATGATGTAATAAATGAAACTTGCGTTCCATTTCCATTTGTTGCCTCTTTCATATTGACAGGTTTGGTCACATAAAACTCTATAGTTCCATCACCATTTTTTTCTGTGTAACCAGCGCAAACTTCATCTTTATAATTTCTTTCTAGATTTAAAACTTTTAAGACTTCATCATAAAAAATTATTGCTTTTTCTAAGTTATTGGTTCCTACCATTACATAACCAAGCATTTTAATTTTTCCATTCAGTAATAGTTTTTACCTCTAGATATTCATGCAATCCCCAGGTTCCACCTTCACGTCCATTTCCAGATTGTCTATACCCACCAAAAGGAGTCCCAGAGTCAGCTGCTTTATGATTTACATATACAATTCCGGACCTTAATTTTTTTGAGACTCTTTTTGCCTTTTCATTATCCTCTGTTTGTAAATAGTTTCCTAATCCATATTCTGTATCATTTGTAATTTGGATAGCTTCCTCTTCATTTTCAAAAGGAATAATCGACAATACTGGTCCAAATATTTCCTCTTTAGCAATTCTCATATTATTATTAACATCAGTGAATACTGTTGGTTTAATAAAATAACCTTTCTTTAGATCTTCAGGTTTGTCAGGACCACCTGCTACTAAAGTAGCACCTTCTTCAATTCCACTATTTATTAAACTTTGAATTTTATCAAATTGAGTTTTTGAAATTACAGGCCCAATATGATCACCAGCTTTTGAAGCAAGATCAACTTTAATTTTATTTGCTTCATCTGCAGCTTCTTCAACAGCTCTTTTATAAATTGATTTTTCAACAAGCATTCTAGTTGGAGCATCACATGATTGACCTGAATTACTCATTACGTTTCTAATGCCATCTCTAACTGCATCAGGATATGCATCAGCAAAAACAATATTTCCACCCTTGCCACCAAGTTCAAGACAAACTCTTTTTATAGTTTCAGCAGCATTCTTTGTAATTAATTTTCCAGCTCTAGTAGATCCTGTAAATGAAACCATATCAACATCAGGATGTCCTGACAGGTCAGTTCCAACACCAGGTCCATCACCATTCACTAGATTAAACACTCCAGCTGGAAATCCAGCCTCATCTATCATCTCTGCAAATAACATTCCTGACAATGGTGCAATTTCAGATGGCTTAAGTACCATTGTACATCCAGTAGCAAAAGCTGGAATTACTTTTAAAGCAATTTGATTTATAGGCCAATTCCAAGGTGTAATTAATCCGCAAACTCCAATTGGTTCATATACAATATGATTAGTAGATCCTTTATCAAAACCTGGCTCGAATTCGAAATCTTTTAATCTTTTTATAAAGTCTTCTATATGGCCTGCGCCAGAAGATGTTTGATTAGCTGAACACCAATCTTTAGGACAACCAAGTTCTGTAGTAATAGCATCAGTCATATCATCCCATCTAGAATTATAAATTTTTAATAATTTTTCTAATAAGTTTAGTCTTTCTTCTTTTGAAGTTTCTTTCCAAGTCTCAAATGCGGATTTTGCTGCTTTGACAGCAGCATTCGTATCATCAGAACTTCCAAGACTTATAATTGCACAAACTTCTTCTGTTGATGGATTAATAACATCACATTCATTCTTGTTTACTGGCTCAACCCATTTGCCATTGATGTAAAATTTTTTTTTATCAAGCATTTATATTTCAAAATTAATTTTTCTTATTATACGTTTATTTACTATAACCATTCAAGAAATTAGATGCAGTTTTTAAATTTTAATGATTAATCAATAAGTGGTGGTATATTGTATTTATGAAATCACAAAAAATAGAACCAAAGTTTGAAAATAACCAAAATCCACGTATTGGACTTATCGTTTTAGCAACCGACCTAGTGATTGAAAAAGATTTTATAAGTGTAATTAAAGATAAAAAAATTGATTTTTTTGTAAATAGAATAGAATGTTACAACCCCTTGACCAAAGAGAATTTGATCAAAATGTCAGAGAATATTACTCAAGTAACAAAAGATATCTTGCCAGAGCAAAAATTAGACTGTGTTGTATATGCTTGTACATCAGGAACTATAGCAGCGGGATATGATAATATTAAAAATAAAATACAAGCAGCAAAACCTGAGGCAAAACTTTCAACACCGAGTACAGCAGCTTTGAAAGCATTGAAAAAATTAAATATTAAAAAACTTTCTATATTCACACCTTATAGTAAAAAAGTTAACGATGATGTTGTTGATTACTTTAAAACGTCTGGTTTTGAAATCACCTCAAATTCATACTTTGATATTCATTCTGACATGGAGATTGGAAAAGTAGATCAAAATTATCTGTTTGATGTGTTAATAAATTTAGATGTAAGTAAAGCAGATGCTTTATTTGTATCTTGTACTGCTTTACCAGTTCTACCTTTGATACAAAAATTAGAAGATAAACTTGGAATACCAGTTCTTTCAAGCAACCAAGCATTAATATGGGAGTCTTTGGAAAACATAGGTGAAAATAAATCTGTAAAAGGGTTTGGAAGACTGTTTGATTAATCTATGTCTTTTTCAAAAGAGGAATACAAACAAAGACTATTAAAAGTTCAATCTCTGATGAGAGAGAAAAAAATTGATTTAATCATTTCTCACGACACAAATAACATGAATTATCTTACAGGCTACGATGCTTGGTCTTTTTATTATGCACAATGTGTATTAGTGCATGTTGATTCAAAAGAACCAATTTGCTTTGTTAGAGACCAGGATGCAGGTGGGGCATACATAAAAACCTATTTAAATAAAGATAATATTATTGTTTATGATGAGAGTTATATTCATACTTGGCCAAAACATCCCTATGATTACTTGACCAAAGTAATTGAAGAAAAAAAATGGGATAAACTGTCTATTGGAGTTGAAATGGATGCTCATTATTTTACAGCTTTTTGTTATGAAAAGATTAAACAGGGATTACCAAATGCAAACATTATTGACTCTGATCGACTAGTTAATTGGGCTAGATTAATTAAATCTAATGCAGAGATAAATTATATGAAGTCTGCTGCTTTAATTTCTCAAAAAGGAATGCAAACCGCAATGGAAGTAATTAAACCTGGTACAAGACAATGCGATGCTGTTGGAGAAATTCAAAAGTCTTTGTTTTATGGCACAGAAGAATTTGGAGGTGAATATTCTAGTATTGCAACGCTTCTTCCAACTGGAAAAGGCACATCTGCTTCTCATTTAACAGCAACACAAGATAAATTTGTTGAAGGTGAAGCAACTATAATTGAACTTTCAGGTGTTTATAAAAGATACCATGCACCTATGGCTCGAACAATTTTATTAGGTAAGCCTGATCAATTAAAAATAGATACAATGAATAAAACTATAGAAGCTTTACAAGCTGGAATTGATGCTACAAAACCGGGAAATACAGCAAATGATGTTGCCCAAGCCTTTTGGAAAATTTTAGATAAATATGGTATAGAGAAGAAATCAAGAACGGGTTACTCAATAGGTATCGGATATCCACCAGATTGGGGAGAGCATACTTTAAATATTTATAAAGGTGATATGACAGTACTTGAACCAAATGTTTGTTTTCATATGATTGCAGTAATGCAGTTTGGTGATTGGGGGGTAGAAGCATCTGAAGCAATCCGAGTTACCGACAAAGGTTGTGAATTGTTCTGTAATTTTCCAAAAGAGCTACATATAAAGAACTATTAGCTATTGATAATTAACTTCTTAAATGTTTTAAACACTTGATGTCTAAAAATACAGAATTCGTTAAGTTTGATAAAGTTGACAAAAGTTACGATGGTAAAGTCTTAGTAGTAAAAGATTTAAATCTTAATATCTCCGAGGGCGAGTTCATCACTATGCTTGGCCCATCTGGTTCAGGAAAAACAACTTGTCTAATGATGTTAGCTGGATTTGAAACACCAACAAATGGTGAAATTTATTTAGACTCTAATCCTATTTCAAATATTCCACCACATAAAAGAGGAATTGGAATGGTTTTTCAAAATTATGCATTGTTTCCTCATATGACAGTTTATGAAAATTTAGCATTTCCCTTGAGAGTAAGAAAAGTTCAAAAAGATGAGATTGATAAAAAAGTAGATAAAGCTTTGTCGATGGTTTCTCTTTCAGGATTTGAAAGTAGGATGCCTGCACAATTGTCGGGGGGACAACAACAAAGGGTAGCTGTTGCAAGAGCTCTTGTATTCGATCCAGCAGTAGTTTTAATGGATGAGCCCCTTGGAGCTTTAGATAAAAACTTACGAGAAAGTATGCAATATGAAATTAAACACATCCATGAAAATATTGGTGTTACTGTGGTTTACGTTACACATGATCAAGGAGAAGCATTAACAATGTCAAATAGGATTGCAGTGTTTAATGATGGAAAGGTTCAACAATTATCAAGTCCTGATAAATTATACGAGGAGCCAGTTAATTCTTTCGTTGCAGAGTTTATAGGTGAAAATAATACTTTCGGTGGAGAAGTAACAGACATTTCAAAAGATGTTTGTAAAGTTAAACTACAAAGTGGTGAAATTTTAGCTAATCCAATATCAGTTAACTCCAAAGGTGACAAAACAACAGTTTCAATAAGACCTGAGAGGGCATTAATAAATCCAAAAGATAAAATGGATAATAATCAAACCGGAAAGATTGAAGAGGTTATCTACCATGGTGATCATACTAGAGTAAGATTAGATCTTTTAGGTAATAAAGAATTTATTTTAAAAGTTCCAAACAGCTCAAATGAGCTAGATTTAAAATTAGGTAATAAAATTAAAGTAGGCTGGAACAGTCAAGACGCTAGAGCCCTAGATCCTAAATAATTTCTCAAATAGTCTAGTATTCCTATAACAAAATGGCCTGTTGACTCTGAATAACGATTTTGTTGTACTTCGCTTATATAAATTAATTTATATTAAACGTTTAAACGGAGGATAAATGAAAAAATTAAGTAAATTATTACTTGCTCTTTCTTTTGCTCTTTCAATAACTTCATCTGCATTTGCGGTTACAGTAGCATCTTGGGGTGGAGCTTATACAGAGTCTCAAAAATTAGGGTATGGTGATCCAACTGCAAAAGCTCTTGGTGTTGATATCAACTGGGTAGACTATTCAGGTGGATTATCTGAGATAAAAGCTCAAAAAGAAGCAGGTGCTATTACTTGGGATATTATCGATGTATTCGCATTTGATACTATCAACGGATGTGACGAAGGAATTTTCGTTGAATTCGATTTTGACAAAGACTTCCCTGCAGCTCCAGACGGAACACCTGCAAGTGAAGATTTCTTTGCTCCAATGCCAAGTAAATGTGCTGTAGGAAACATTTTATATTCTTGGAACTATGCTTACAACGTAAACAATGTTGACGGCACACCATCGACTATAAAAGATTTCTTTAACACTAAAAAATTTCCAGGAAAAAGAGCAATTTATAAATCTGCTCTAACAAACCTAGAAATAGCATTAGCTGGTGACGGAGTTTACATGGGTAAAGGTGGATCAGAGATCTACAAATTACTAGAAACTGAAGCTGGTGTTAATAGAGCTATGAACAAAATTAAAGAGCTTTGCACAGATCCAAATGGCGGATGTGTATTCTGGTCTGCAGGTGCTCAACCACCAGAATTATTAGTATCTGGTGAAGTTGTTATGGCAACTGGTTGGAATGGAAGATTCTTTAATGCTGAAGTTGGTGAAGGTGCTCCAATTAAACAAGTATGGGATGGACAAGGTCTTGACTATGAATATTTCGCACTTGTAAAAGGTGGACCAGATGAAGCAAATGCTAAAAAGGCTTTAGCGATGATGACTAACACTGAAATGTTAGCTGGAAGCGCTAAATATATTGCATATGCTCCATACAGATTATCATCTCTAGAAATTATCAAAGCAAATGAGCCTTGGTACAAAGATGGTAAAACTGAAATGATGCCACAAATGCCAACTGCTCCTGCAAATACTAAAAAATACTTTTTAGTTGATCCATTTTTCTGGGCTGATAACGGTACAGAACTTGGTGAGAAGTGGGAAGCTATGAAAGCTGGTCTATAAAAGAGTATAAAAGACTAGAATAATATAATATATATGGGGCGACTTTTTTAAGTCGCCCTTTTTATTTATGAGCAGTGAAACAAAACAAATACTTACAACTGACGGAATTCCTTTAGAGATAAGCTTAAAAAAGGCTGAAAGGAAAAACAAAATTAAAGCATTTCTACTTGTTGCTCCATTATTACTTTTTTTGATTATCACCTATATTTTTCCAATCGGGGAAATGTTTACAAGAAGCATTGATGATAAAATGATTACAAACATGCTTCCAAAAACATTTAAGTCTATGGAGACATGGGACGGTAAAGAACTTCCATCTGAAGAAGTATTTGCTTCATTTTTATCTGATTTTAAAATTCTTGTAGAAAAAAAAGAACATGGAAAACTAGCTCAAAGACTTAATAAAGAAAAAAATGGGTTCAACACCATCACAAAAAAATTATTCAGACAGGTAAAAAGAAATAAAATTGACGAGACACAAAGTATTAAAGAACAAATAATGAAAGTTCATAAGAGATGGAGAAATGTAGAATATTGGCAAGCTATTAAAAGGACTGCACCTCCTTACACTTCAGCTAAATATTTAAAAGCTATGGATATGTATTTGAATGAAGATAACAAAATTACTCAAGTTAGTGAAGATAGAAGAATACATAGAATTTTATGGTTGAGAACTGTAGAGGTTGCTTTCTTTGTTACTGTATTCTGTTTCTTAATGGGTTACCCAATAGCCCATTTACTAGCAACACTTCCAATGAAGTATAGTAATTTATTAATGATTTGTGTTCTTCTTCCGTTTTGGACGTCGTTATTAGTTAGAACAGCTAGCTGGATGATTTTGCTTCAACAGCAAGGAGTAGTTAATGATTTCTTTGTATTGATTGGCCTTGTGTCAGACGATAATAGGCCAGAAATGATGTACAACAAAGTCGGAACTTATGTTGCTATGACTCAAATTCTATTACCATTTATGGTTTTACCACTTTACAGTGTGATGAAAACTATCTCGCCAAGTTTAATGAGAGCAGGTAAATCTCTTGGCGGAACACCTTTTGTGGCTTTTTGGAAAGTATATTTTCCATTAACCATACCAGGTATCGGGGCTGGGTGTCTTTTAGTTTTTATTTTAGCAATTGGATACTACATCACACCCGCTTTAGTTGGCGGAGCATCAGGAACCTTAATTAGTAACCAAATTGCATATCATATGAAAACTACTTTAGATTGGAGTTTTGCTTCAGCGATGGGGCTTATGTTGCTTGGAGGAGTTTTGGTTATCTATTGGCTTTATAATAAATTAGTTGGAGTTGATAATATTAAGTTAGGTTAGTATGGCATTACCAAAGTATACAGAAACTAGATATAGAATTTGGCACTACTTTTACATTGCCATATGTACTTTTGTTTTTATTTTTTTAATAGCACCTTTGTTTGTAATATTTCCATTATCATTTAATGCAGAAGAGTTTCTTGTTTTTTCAGAAGGAATGAAGAATTTAGACCCAGATGCTTTTTCATTAAGATGGTACAAAGATATGGTTTACGGTACAAAGAACCCATGGGGTCTTGCTGCAAAGAATAGTTTTATTATTGCTATATTTGCAACTTTAGGGTCAGTAATTTTAGGAACGGTTGCTGCATTAGGATTGAGCAGCAGACACATGCCCTTTAAAGGAATAATAATGGCAACTTTGATTTCACCAATGATAGTTCCACTTATTATTTCAGGTGTTGCAATATTCTTTTTTATGGCAAAAGCAGGTTTAGCGGCAACTCATACAGGAATAGTTTTAGCTCATATAATTTTGGGAACACCTTTTGTTGTAATTACTGTTACTGCAACATTATCAGGTTTCGATCATAGTGTAACAAGAGCGGCAGCTAGTTTAGGCAGTAACCCAGTAAATACATTTATGAAAGTAACACTTCCGTTGATTTTACCTGGAGTAATATCAGGAGGTTTGTTTGCTTTTGTAACTTCTTTTGATGAAGTTGTAGTCGTTTTATTTTTAGCTGGTCTTGAAAATACAACTATTCCAATTCAAATGTGGACAGGTTTAAGAGAACAATTAAGTCCTACAATTCTAGCAGTTGCTACATGTTTAATTGTTTTATCGACCTTAATATTGATAAGTGCTGAATTATTAAGAAGAAGATCAGAACGTTTAAGAGGAATTAATAGATAATTAATTTACCGACTCGATTACAGTCGCAATACCCATACCTAAACCGATGCATTGAGTAGATAAAGCGTATTTCTTATTTTCACGTCTAAGCAAATCAGCAGCTTTGCCAGTAATTCTAGCTCCTGTTGCTCCTAGAGGGTGTCCTAGAGCTAACGCTCCACCATCCAAATTAGCTTTCTTTTGATCGATACCAAGATCTTTTAAGCATGCTATTGATTGAGAAGCAAAAGCTTCATTAATCTCTACAATATCGATATCATTAATTGATAAATTTGCTCTCTCTAATGCTTTCTTAGTTGCTCCTATAGGTCCAAGTCCCATTACATCTGGTTCACATCCTTTAACTCCAGTTGAAACAATTCTAGCTAAAATCTCTAAACCATTTTCTTTTGCATAGCTTTCTTCACATATCAATGTTGCTGCTGCTCCATCGGTAAGAGGGGATGATGTTGCTGCAGTAACAGTTCCTTCTTGATCAAATGCAAGTTTTAGTCCATCTAGAGTCTCTTGATTACTTTTTGGACGTATATTTCCATCTTTTGTGCAGCCAGCAATTTCAACTATTTCGCTTTTAAATTTACCATTAACTTCAGCTTCATTAGCTTTTTGATGACTTTGAATTGCAAACTCTTGTTGTTCAGTTCTTGAAATTTTATATCTCTTCGCAACATTTTCAGCAGTTATACCCATTGAAAAATAAACATTTGGATTTTCTTTATCTGTGTAAGGATAGGGTATTGGTTCAAATCCAGTCGTAACTCTAGTCATACTTTCAACACCTCCGCACACAAAAACTTTACCTGCGCCCATTGCTATTTTACCAGCTGCAACATGAATAGCTTCCATAGATGAACCACACCATCTATCGACGGTCATTCCAGATGTATGTATTTCCATTCCAGATAAAAATGTTGTAAGTTTCCCAATATTAAAACTTTGCTCTCCAACTTGAAATGCGCAACCAACAACAATATCTTCAATATCAGCAGGATTTACTTTTGTTTTAGATACAAGATTTTTAACAACCTCGGCAAACATATTTACAGGCTTAACGTCAATTAATTCACCTTTTCTTGCCATTGTAAAAGGTGATCTCGAATATCCTGCTATAACTGCTCTTTTCATATAAGACTTATATCCACTAATTATTATTTTGAAAATGGTAAAGAGGACACAATTCCTTTTCTTAATTTGTTATCTGGAGTGTGCACTAAAACTTCTGACCCTATTTCACAAAATTCATTTAAAATCATGGATAAACCAATATTTCTTTTGAATTTTGGAGAATAAATCCCTGAGGTAATTTTACCAATTAATTTCTTATCTTTTGAATATAGCGGAAAAGGAATTGAACATGGAGGACAATCTAGACCATCAAACAATACTCCTTTTAATTTTTGTTTTACACCTTGTTTCTTAATCTTCTCTAAAGCACTTTTTCCGATGAAATCGTGATCGCTTTCGTAATTACAATATTTTTCTAAGTTACATTCAATTGGATTGTTTTCTTTTGTAAAATCATTTCCATATGACATTAATCCCGCTTCTATTCTGTCAATTAAATTTGGGCATCCTGGAGCAATGTTAAATTCTTTCCCCGCTTTCCATACTATATCCCAAATTTTTTCTCCAATTTCATTTTTGTCAAAGTAATCTTCAAAGCATTTAAAATAAATCTCAAATCCATCTTGTTTGCTATATCCTGATCTTGCAATAACTTGTTTAGTTCCTAAAAAATCAAATATTCTAAAATTAAAAAATTTTAATTTTCTAATATCTTCTCCGAATATTGATGCCATCAAATCTTCAGACTTTGGACCTTGCACTGCAAGAGGATATACATCTGGTTCTATTATGCTCACATTTAGATTTAAACCAACTGCAATACCTTTTGCCCAAAGCAATACATCAGAGTCTGCTATTGAAATCCAAAACATATCATCATCTAACTTTAACAACACTGGATCATTTATCATTCCAGCATTTTCATCTATCATAGGAATATAAAAACATTTTCCAGTCTCCATATTTTTTAATGATCTTGGTGTCATTTTTTGTACTAATAAACTAGCGTCTGGACCTGATATCTGAACTTGTCTTTGACAAGAAACATCCCATAGCTGAACATGTTCATTTAAATGCCAATAATCATCCTCAACAGATTTCTGAAATCTTTTTGGTAAGAGCATATGATTTACAACAGTAAAATCAGTTACACCACATTCTTCAACTCTCTTGGTGTAAGGAGTTCTTCTTATTCTCCTAGACATATTTAGTTTTGTGCTAATTTTGCTTTGTATCAATGAAGCCATATATTATTTTGACCACCACACTGTATAGCTGTTAGGAGAAATTATTATTGGTAAGTGATAATTTTTTTTATTATCGGTCATTTTAAATTTTATGACTATTTCACCCACAATTTTTTTCTTTTTAAAGTATCTTTTAATATCACAAATCATTTCATAATCGCATTTACAATCTTTTTTGTTAAGATTGAAATGCTGAGTAATCCTACCATTTACATCAGTCTTTGTATTCAAAAAAAGTTTTTTTAATTTTGAGGATTGTATTTGATAAATCTTTACTTTGACGTTGCTTGCATGATTTCCATCAGAACCATTCAATAAATGTGAGCTAAATTTTGCCATTTTACTCTATTGACGATTTCTCTCTCTTGCTGGCCACAGCAGCAACAATTGGACTTAATACTGGTTTAGCTTTTACATTTACACAAGCAGTTTTACCGCTCGCAATAGCTCTTTTTAGTGCTGGACCCAATTCTTCCCTTTTCGTAACTAATTCTCCATGACCCCCAAAGCCTTCAAATATACTGTGGAAAGGTATATCTCTAAAGTCTGTTGCAACTCTTTTTCCGCTTTCAAATAATCTTTCTTGTTGTTGCCCAATTGATGCTAAGCCACCATTATTGTCAATAACAACAACGATTGGTTTCTTTTCAAAAAATGCAGTTTCTATAGACATGCCTCCAGATAAAAAGGCACCATCTCCACTAATTAAAATTACATTCGATTTAGGGTTATTATTTTTTGCAGATAATGCAAATGATACACCAACACCCAGCATACTAAATGTGCCTGGATGTAAAATTCCACCCAATTTTTTTCCTCGAGCTCCAGCTAAATTTATTGCAATCTCCGACCAGAAATGAGTATTTCCTCCATCAATTACAAGCCAATCTTTCTCATCCATTGCGTCTTGAACATCTAACGCTAATTGTAGCGGATGAATTTTTCCACCATTTTTTTTGGCTTTATCTGCTTCAATTTTTAATTCATTTAAAGATTTATCCACCCAATCTTTTTTTCTATTTTTATTATCTTGAAACCAACTATTTCCTAAATTCCATTTATTATTTTTCTTCAGATTACATAGAGTGTCTAAAAATACTCCTGGATCACATAAAAGGTTATGATCAGCTGCTCTATTAAACTCAATTTCTTCGTGGGAACCGTTAATACAAACTAAAGTTGTTGTTTTTGGAATGAAAGGTGGGTTACCAAAATTCATTTGGTTATCTAACCTTGCGCCAATCATTAAAACTAAGTCAGAGTTATGTAATGCAAATTCTGAAGGTGGATATTGGTGAATATCTGCTAAACCCATATATGCATTTGCTTCTTCTCCTAAAAGTTTTTGATGGTAAGGCACATTAAAAACTGGAATATTTAAACTTTCACCTGCATTTTCTAAATTTTTTTCTGAGTTTGACCACCAAACACCATGACCTCCAATTATGACTGGTTTTTTTGCATTACACGCTAGCCCAAGTATTTTTGATAGAGCATTTGGATCTGGCCATGCTTTAGCAACTGGCTTTGCTTTATGTGAAAATGGTCTTTCTTCAAGTCCAACATTTTCCTCAAATGAAGAAAACATTATATCCACTGGTAAACTTAGATGAACAGCCCCAGGATATCCATTCGTTGCAATTCTGTAAGCTTTATCAACAAATTCTCTAATTCTTGTTCCATCTGTAATGCTTGCGCTATATTTTGTAAGAGGAGCAGCTATTGAAACATCATCAATTTCTTTAAAGCCACCTGAGCCTTGTCTTTTTAAACTACTTGATCCAGTTATATAAATTATCGGTGTTCTTTCTCCCCATGCTTCCATCATTGATGGTACTGCATTTGCAAAACCTTCAGGTCCAACTAAACATACTGATGGTTTTCTTGTAATTCTTGTGTGTCCATCTGCTAAGTGTCCAGCTATTTGTTCATGAGGACAATTAACTACATCAATTTGACATTCCATGAATCCTTCAATTGCAGGATTACAAAATCCACCTGATAGCGTAAAAACTTTATTAATACCTTTATCTTTTAATGCTCTTGCAATTAATGCTCCACCTCTTATTTTTTTTTCCATATTAGTAAGTTGTATTCATAAAAAGTTTCTGTTCAATTATATCAGAAGAAACTTCATTAATATCATTTAATCCAACCAAACCTAGTGTTGTGCTAGTTTCTTCTTTAATTATATCCACAATTCTTCTTAGCCCGCTAGCTCCATCAGCTCCCATAGCATACATTACAGGTCTTCCAATCATTGAAAAATCTGCACCTAAAGCTAATGATCTTACAATATCGCTTCCACTTCTTATTCCACTATCAAAAATAATTGGAAAATTATTTCCTACTGCCTCTCTAATAAAAGGTAAAATATTTATTGCTGCTGAGGCACTATCTAATTGTCTACCTCCATGATTTGAAACTTGAATAGCATCAGCACCCATTTCTTTAATTTTAACTGCATCATCAGATGACATGACACCTTTTACAATTAATTTGCCTTTCCATTTATTTCTTACTCTTTTTAGAGTTTCCCAATCTGTTCTTCCTCTACTTTCTTTTCTTTTAAAAATACCTTTTCCACTTTTTGAAGTTTCGTAGTTCATTGGCTTTGGTATTCCATTAAGTAATGTAGATATTGACCAAACTGGATGAGTTGCAAAATCAAAAAATTGTTTAGGTCCAATTTTAAATGGATATGAAAATCCATTTTTATCATCTCTAGTTCTCCTAGATAAAACCGGAACATCAACAGTAAGTATAGCAACTTCATAACCAGTTTTTTCTGCTCTATCGAGCAATTCCATGACAAAAGCTTCATCCTGAAAAATATAAAGTTGAAGCCATGAATGACCTTCTGAAAGCTCATACATTTTTTCTAAGGTAGTTGTTGAAGCCATCGATACACAAGTTGGTATATTATTTCTTGCACTCTCTTTTGCCAGCATAGAGTCTGCACCTGGCCATGAAAGATTTGTCATGCCCATTGGGGCAAAACCAAAAGGATAATCATAGTTAAATCCAAGAATATTTTTTTTTAGTTTTCTTTCCTCTACATTTCTTAGAACTCTTGGCTCAAGACGTATTTGATCTAAAGCAAAACTATTAATTTCTGATAATTTTTCATCTCCTGATGCACCATCAATAAAATCATAAACTAGCTTTGGTAATCTTTTCTTCGATAGTTTTTTTGCATCTTCAATGCTAAAAATTTTGTTACTGGCTTTAATATTATCCATTTAAATTTTTTATATATGTTTTTAAACTTATCTTATCATGTCTAGTCACATAATAAGCGTCGTGATTTATTCTTGAAGAATAAACCTCTGAAGGAACTCCGTCAATAAAAAGCACAGCTACACCATCATCAATAGCTATTCCATCTGGCAAATTTCCATCTTTAATTTCTGAAATAAATTGTCGAAGTCGATTATTATCTGATGAGTGTGGTGTGCAACTTCCATCTAAAAGATTTATTCCTTTTAATGGACTCAACTCTTTATTAACTGAATCTGATAATATCCAATCAAACCAACAAACAGCTCCTGCACTTATTCCACTCAGAATTATTCCTTTTTCATATGCATCTTTAAAGACTTTGATAAGATTATGTCTTTTCCAAATATTAATCATGTCAGAGGTATTACCACCTCCCACATAAATTATATCTTTGTTTAACAACCATTCATTAAAACCTTCCACACTTGAACAGAGATTAAAATGAGATAATTTAAATTTTTTTGATTTAAATCTTTTATAAAAAAGATCGGTTTTTTCTTGATTATCATTGCTAGCTGTAGGTAAAAAACCGATATTGATTTTTGATTTATTAACTTGATTTATTACATATTCATCCAAGTCTTCGTCAGAAGAATGTGTAAATCCACCACCACCAATTGCTATTATTATTTTTTTATTCCTGACCACGGAGAAGGACCTGTTGGAATATCGATTTTTAAACCTCTTACAATTTCATTTTTAAAGTCATACATTGGTAAGGCGCATATCTCACCTTTATTAATTTTATTATCATTGCAACTAACATCCACTATTAATCCTGGTTTATGTTTTGTAGAATTCATTAAAACTATTCCAACACCACATTTTTGAAAAGGAGACCAGGTACTTGATGTAATTTTTCCAATTACTTCATTATTAAATTTTATGTAAGTTCCTTTTAAACCTGTTCCATTTTCTACTCGTATTCCCCAACATCTTTTTTCTTTATCGGCAGTCATCAATGCTGATTTTCCAATAAAATAATTTTTTTTTAAATCGACATACTTACCTAACCCGACATCATATGGATTTGTTTCATGGTTAAAGTCTTGGCCAGCTGATAATAATCCAGATTCTATTCTTTTACATCTGAAACCAGGGGTCCCTGTAAGTATCATTCCCATTTTTTTTCCTTCCTCAAGTATGTAATCCCCAACTTTTTCAGTATTATTATTTTTTCTAAAATAAATTTCCCAACCAAGTTCATTACTAAAACCTGATCTACTTATGATTACCTTTTCATTTAGTATAGTTATTTCTTTCCAATCAAAATATTTCCAATTCTCAGGAAAAGTTTCTTTACTTAAAACTTTTAAAAGATCCATAGATTTTGGTCCTTGAATTTGACTTACCCAAACGTCAGGGTCAGATATTTTTACATTAAGATTATCAGTGTGCGCTTTATACCACGAAAAAAGATCACCATCAGCTTGAACAAACCAGAATTTATTTTCTTCAAGTTTTAGTAAAACTCCATCTGTAAGCATGCCTCCATCGTTGTAACAAGCGAATTGGTAAGAGCACCTTCCTACTTTTACTTTTGAGATATCTCTTGTGAATATTTTTTGTAAAAGTTTTTCTGCATCAGGACCAGATATTTCATAGGGATGTTCTCCAGTATGACGAAATATTACCTCTTGTCTTACTTTCCAATACATTTCATCAGCTGTTGCATGTGAAAGCACCTCTGGATTTAATCTTCCAGCATAAAAAGAATACTCTGGATCGTAAGGAAGTTCTTGATACGCTAGAGGATGTATTCCGACAGTTCGCGCTAGTTCAACAACTTTATTATCATTGGATTTTAAAGGTTTTACTGAGAATCTGACTTTGTTTAATTCGTTTTGCATTTATAAATATAGAAAAAGTGTATATTAATTAAAATATCTATTCAATTAGTAGATGAATCATTACATTTTGCATGTTGTTATCCAGTTCTGGAATTGTTATCTTTTTGATTATTTAAACAACTAAAGAAAAAGAGGGAACTTATGAAATACATACTTAAAGTTTTTTCAGCGACTTTTATGTCTCTGATATTATCTTTTTCTATTGCCAATGCATCAAGTGGAGTATTTAAAGTATCACATGATCTTGGATTTGGAAAAGATACTAACTTAGATGCCATAACAAAAGGGCGTTTATTTCAAGTTGTCATCAAAACACAAAATAGATTAGTAAGACCAGATATGAACGGTGTTCCATCACCTTCATTATCAACAGATTGGAGTGCTAATTCTGATGCAACTGAATGGACTTTTAATTTAAGAAAAGGAATATATTTCCATGATGGGTCAGCTTTTGATGCTCCAGATGTAAAATATTCTCTAATGAGAGCTAAAGATCCTGATATCGGATCTCCAGTTAGAAAAAGTTTAAATGTAGTTGAAGATATTGAGGTAGTTGATCAACATACTGTTAAAATGAAGTTATCAACGTCATTTGCTGACTTTCCATTATTATTAACTGACTACAGATTAAGAATGATACCTGAAGGATCAGGAGATACTATAGGACAAACTGGAGTTGGTACTGGACCATTCATGGTAGATAAATTTGATCCAGAAGGAACAACAATTCTAAAAGCTAACCCAGATTATTGGGAAGGTGCACCAGGAGTTGCTGAAGTTCATGTGATTGCGATTCCGGATGCTCAAGCAAGAATTCAAGCGCTTTTAACAGGTCAAATTGATATGAACAGATATGTTCCTTTCAATCAAAAAAAGATATTTGATAGTAATTCTAAATTTACAACAACTGTAATTCCAACTGGAAACTGGAGAGGTGTGGTTATGAGAACTGATACTGCTCCGTTTGATAATCCTAAAGTGAGAAAAGCTTTTAGGTTAGCAGTTGATCGACAAGAACTTGTAGATCTAGTTATGGGCGGCGCAGCAACTGTGTCTTGTGATACACCTGTAATGCCATCTGATCAATATCGTTTACAAATGGATTGTCCTCAAAATATTAGTAAAGCAAAAAATTTATTAAGAGAAGCAGGATATCCAAATGGAATTGAATTGACTGTTTACCCAGCAACTTTAGAACCAACTTGGCCTACAATTGCAGAAGTCGTTCAGCAGCAAGTTGCAAAAGCTGGAATTAAAGTTAACATTGAAATGGTACCATCTAAAGGTTATTGGAATGAAGTATGGATGAAAAAACCAGTTTCAATGACACGTTGGAACCAAAGACCAGCAGATACAATCTTGCATGAGGCATATCATAGTGGAGCAAAATGGAATGAGTCTTATTTCAAAAATGCTGACTTTGATAAAAATTTAGCTGATGCTAGAAGTGAGTTGGATTTCAATAAAAGAAAAAAAGCATATCAAAATGCTCAAATGACTTTATGGGAACAAAGTGGAACAATGATCCCATACCACGTATCTAGACTTGTAGTTACTTCATCAAAAGTTAAAAACCTTGATGCTGTAGATCACTTTTCTATACAGTGGCATAAAGTTAAAGTTGACTAAAAGTATTTAGATAAAGGCCGCATATAAGCGGCCTTTATTTTATTTCTATTTAATTTATTTTTGTTAAAAAGTTCTAGTTAATCTTATGCTTTTATTAATTTTAAAAAGAATTGGACTAGGGCTTATCACTTTATTTATAGTTTCATTAATTACATTTGTAGGTGTCGAAGTTTTACCTGGTGATGCATGCACAACATATTTAGAAAGAGAAGCTTATGGAGCGGCTCTTGATGCTTGTATAAAAAGACTTGGTCTAGATGTTCCTGCTTATGAAAGATACTTAGACTGGGCATCAAATGTTATAAGAGGTGATTTTGGCTACTCTTTAAGTGGAGAAATGCCAATTAATGAAGTACTAGGTCCAAGAGTTAAAAACTCTTTAGTTTTAGCCTCTGTTTCAATACTTATAGGAATTCCTTTAGCAATCGTATTAGGAATAATAACTGCTCTTTGGAGAGATAAGCTTCCAGATATTATGATCTCAACTATCACAATTTTTTCAATGACTATTCCTGAGTTTATTAGTGCTACTTTGCTTATTTTAATTGTTGCAATTTGGCTTGGTTGGCTACCAGGCATTGTGATTATACCATCGGATGCAACTTTTTATGAATTACTCTCAAATATAATTTTACCTGTTGTTGCGATTTCAATGATTATGACCGCACACATGGCAAGAATGGTACGTTCAAGTGTAATTCAAGTAATGGCTAGTGATTATGTTCAAATGGCAATTTTAAAAGGTGTTCCATATTGGAAAATGGTATTTAGACATGTGCTACCAAATGCATTATTACCAGCAATTAATGTAGTGGCGTTAACAATTGCTTGGTTACTAGGTGGTGTTGTTGTTACAGAAGTTGTTTTTAATTATCCAGGTTTAGGGAGACTGGTAATTGAGTCTATATCAAATAGAGATTTACCTGTTGTTCAAGCATTAGCAATAATATTGGCATCAATTTATGTGGGAATAAATTTAATAGCAGATTTAATGACACTCATGCTTAATCCAAGATTAAAAAGTTTACAAATAAGAAAGTAAAATGGAGAGTAATTTAATTACAGAAGATAAACAAAAAAATAAGCTAGAAAAGGCTTTTGAGATTTTAAAGACTATGGCCTCCAAGCCTTCTGGATTAATTGGACTTACAATTGTTTTATTTCATGTAATCTTAGCATTAATAAGCCCTTACATTGCACCATACGATTATAAAGCTATTAGCCCAAATACCATGTTACTTGCACCTTCAGCCGAACATTGGTTTGGAACAGATAGCTTGGGTAGAGATGTTTTTACAAGAACAATACTTGGAGGGCGAACAGCTCTTACGGTAACTTTCTTTGGATCACTTATTGCTCTTCTGTGGGGAGGTTTACTTGGAATTTTTTGTGGTTTAGTTGGAGGTAAAATTGATGATGTTGTAATGAGAGTTGTTGATGCATTTCTTTCTATCCCCTGGATACTTGCAATGTTATTAATTGTTTCTCTTTTAGGAACATCAACAGAGGTTTTAATTCCTGCACTAGGTTTTTTTTATGGTAAAGGAATAGTAAGAGTTGCTAGAGCTGCTACGCACGATGTTATTGCTAAAGACTTTATAGTTTCAGCCAGAGCTAGAGGTCATAGCAACATGTCTATTATTTGGAATGAAATTATTCCAAATGTTAGAGATGCTATATTAGTAGAAGGAGCAATGAGATGGTCTTGGATGTTATTAGGATTTAGCTCATTGTCATTCTTAGGTTTTGGTGTCAGTCCCCCAACACCTGATTGGGGTTTGATGATATCCAATGCTAGAGGATTGATGTCGTTTGCATACTGGTCCGTAATTGCTCCAATAGTAGGATTAAGTTCGTTAATTATTGGAATAAATTTAACAGCTGATGCATTTGCAAAAGCTTTAGGAATTGATCGTTCAACAAAGGCACCTGTTTAAATGAGCGAAATAATTGAAAGTGTTAAAAATTTATCAATTGGATTTAATAGTCAAAAGGGCAAACAAATTTCAATACTTAGAAATGTTTCAACCAACATTAAGAAAGGAGAGACTGTAGGGATCGTAGGGGAGTCGGGTTCTGGAAAAAGCACATTAGCACTTGCAATGATGGGCTATATAAAACAAGGCTTATTTCCTCTTAAAGGTGAATGCCTCTTTAAATCTGAGGATTTATTGAAGATGAGCAGTAGACAGCTAGAAAAAATTAGAGGTAGAAAAATAGCCATGATACCTCAAAATGCAGGACAAGCACTAACACCTAATTTAAAAATTGGATACCAAATTGATGAAGCATTAAGATTACATACAGATCTAAATAAAACAGAGAGAGATAAAAAAATTTCGGAGTTACTAAATAAAGTTAGACTTCCTTCACCAGAAACTATGGCTTTTCGTTATCCACACGAGCTTTCTGGAGGGCAGCAACAAAGAGTGGCTGTTGCAATGGCATTGGCGGGCAAACCAGATTTACTTTTATTAGATGAGCCAACTACTGGATTAGACGTTACAACACAAGCGCATGTATTAGAACTATTAAGATTTATAGCAAAAGATACTGGAACATCTATGATCTATGTTAGTCATGACCTTGGAGCTATAGCACAAGTCAGTGATAGAATAGTTGTAATGTATGCGGGAGAAATTGTTTTAGAAGGACCAGCAAGAAAAATATTAAAGGAACCTATTCATCCTTATACCTATGGATTGTTAAAATCGATACCTAAACTCTCATTAGCTGGACTCCCAGCTTCTATGCCAGGAAGCCAACCTCAGCCTGGAAGCATAAATGAAGGTTGTAGTTTTTATGATAGATGTAACTTAGCAACTGATCATTGTAAAAAAAACTCACCAGATCTGGAACATATTAAAGAATTAGATACCAATGTCAGATGTTTTAATCATAAAGAATTAATAAATCAAAATAATAATTTACAAACTTCAATAACAAAAAAATCAAATAATAGTGAAGCAATTGAAGTTTTAAAATTAAAGGATGTTTCAATTAGTTATGCAAAGCAGAAATTTTTTGATCAATTATTAAATAAAATCTCTGATCAAAACCCAACAGTTAAAGATATAAATATAGATATAAAAAAAGGAGAGACTATTGCACTGGTTGGTGAGTCTGGAAGTGGTAAATCTACTATCTTAAAATCAATTGCTGGTTTACTCAAAACAAAAGATGGTCAAATTAAATTTGAAAATGATCGTATATTATCTTCTGATTTAAAAATGAGAAATCCAAATGATCTGCGAGCAATACAACTCATATTTCAAAATCCAGATGAGTCATTAAATCCAAACCATACAGTTGAGCAAATACTTTCTCAACCTTTAAAGTTGTATTTTAATTTATCAGGAGAAGAATTAAAAAAAAATATAATCGATCTACTAAAAAAAGTAAGGTTAGGAGAATTTTATATGTCAAGATACCCGAGACAATTATCAGGTGGTGAGAAACAAAGAGTTGCAGTTGCAAGAGCATTTGCTGCTAAGCCAGATATAATTTTGTGTGATGAGGTTACATCAGCTTTAGATGTTTCGGTTCAAGCAGCTGTTTTAAACTTATTACAACAATTAAAAGAAGATCTAGGAACAACCTATGTATTTGTTTCTCATGATTTGGCTGTTGTTAGAGCAATTAGTGATAGAGTTGCAGTTTTATATCAAGGAAGATTATGTGAAATTGGTCCTTCTCAAAATGTCTACAAATTTCCATCACATCCTTATACTGAAGTATTATTAGGTGCTGTTTTGGAACCAGATCCAGATATAAAACCAAAATTAGTAGCTGAGGATATAGTAGAGGAAAAACCGCCTGAGAAAGGCTGTTCTTTTCAAGGAAGATGCCCTAGGAAAATAGGCGATATTTGTAATTTAGAGGTTCCACCATGGCAAATAGGTGAAAATGGTAACGCTATTAGATGTCATATTAATATTGATGAATTAGCAAGTTTACAGCAGTAGTTATGACATTTATTTTATTTCCTACTCAGTCTCAATTTAATATAAGAAATCTTCTTTATGAAAATAAATAATGTAGTTGTAATTGGTTCTGGAACAATGGGCAGCGGTATAGCTGCACATTTATGTAACGCAAATGTTCCTGTTACTTTGTTGGATTTAACTACAGAAATTAGTCAAAAGGCTAAAGAGAGAATAGGAAAATCTAGACCTCCTTTGTTAATAGATAAATCAAAATTAGATAATATACATGTAGGAAACATTGAAGAAAACTTTGATGTGGTTTCGAATGCAGATTGGATTGTAGAAGCTGTTGTAGAAAGAATAGATATAAAACAAAATATTTACGAAAAAATTTTTAAACATAGAAAAAAAGAGTCTGTTGTTTCATCTAATACCTCATCTATTCCAATAAGTGTTCTATCAGAAAAATTATCTGAGCAAGACAAAAAGGATTTCTGCATAACTCACTTCTTTAATCCTGTTAGATACATGGATTTACTTGAAATAGTAAAAAGTAATGAAAGTGATTTAGATAAAGTTAAACTTTTAAAAGACTTTTGTGAAATAGACTTAGGCAAAGGCGCAATTATCTGTAATGACACTCCAGGATTTTTAGGTAATAGAATTGGAGTTTACGCAATGCAAATTGCAATGACCGAAGCATTTAATATGAAACTTAGTGTAGAAGAGGCTGACGCTGTCTTTGGCAGACCAATGGGTATACCTAAAACTGGAGTATTTGGATTGTATGACCTAATTGGTATTGATTTAATGGCAGATGTATTGAAAAGTTTTATTAAAGAGTTACCCGAAAGTGATCCATTTCAACCTGTAGCAAGAGAAATGCCACTTGTAAAAAAATTAATAGAGACCGGATATACTGGTCGAAAAGGAAAAGGCGGATTTTATAGAATGAATAAAGAGGGTGGCAAGAAAATTTTAGAGGCCATCAATCTTGAAACAGGGGAATATTCTCCTTCAAAAAAAATAGATATTAAATCTGAAAAAGTTGATTTAAAAAAATTAATTAATCGTGGTGATAAATATGGAGATTATGCTTGGTCAGTAATTTCTAAAATAATAAAATATTCTTCTTCGTTAGTTCCAGGCATTACAGATAAATTTAACGATATTGATGAAGCAATGAGACTTGGCTTCAATTGGTCTAGAGGGCCTTTTGAAATGTTAAAAGAAATTGGAGTAAATAATTTTTTTCAAAAAATTGATAATTTTGAGGGAAATAAATTTTTAGAAAATTTATCAAAATCCAAAGATGAAAATTTTTATGGTGAGAGACAACAATATACTGAAATTGAAACTTTAGGAAAAATTAAACCAAGAGCCCTTAAACTTGATAAAAATAATTCTGCTGAAATTTACAGATTTCCTGAATTTAACATTGTCGAATTTACAACTAAAGCAAACGCTTTGGATTATGACTCAATGGACTCTTTAAAAAACGCTACAGACAAACCATTGATAATTATTAATGAAAGTATGCAGTTTTCTGCTGGTGTTAATTTAACATATACTATGAATTTTGCAGATAAAGGTGACTTTAAATCAATAGAAAAATTTGTCGGTTATTTTCAAGAAACATGCAAACACTTAAAATACTCTAAATTTCCAGTAGTTTCAGCGCCATCGGGTCTTACACTTGGAGGGGGTTTTGAAGTTTTAGTTCAAAGTAACTTTGTTGCTTCGCATACAAATATTGTTGTTGGATTAGTTGAAACATTGGTTGGTTTAGTTCCAGCTGGAGGAGGATGTAAAGAAATGTTATGGAGATGGTCTCAAACAGAAGAGGCAAAAAATGATCCAGATTTTGCGCCTTTAAAAGTTTTTGATATCATTGGTTATGCAAAAACTGCAACATCACCAGTAGAAGCTGAACCTCTAAAGTACTTAATCCCTGAAAATAAAAAAATTATGAGCAGAAATAGTCTATTAAATGAAGCAAGAAAAATTTTGGATCAAAATAAAGAATTTACTCCTCCAAAAGAATGCACATTTAATTTATCTGGTAAATCTTTAAAAGACAAAATGGTCGGCATGTTAGAAAAAATGTATAACGATAAAATTATATTAGATCATGGAATGATGGTTGGAACAGAGCTAGCAAATGTTTTAAGTGGTGGTGATACAACTATAGATAAAACTCTTACAGAAGATCAGTTATTTAAATTAGAGTTAGATGCTTTCATGAAATTAATTGAGACAAGTAAAACCCAAGATAGAATTAAACACACATTATCAACTGGAAAACCTCTAGTTAACTAATAACTTTAGATTTTTAATATAATCAGGCTTTAATACATAGGTTGATTTATTTCCCGCTTTAATTTTTTTTAAAGAGTCCATCCCTGCAATTACTCTTCCAATTGGAGTATATTCACCTTGATATATTGGTATATCTATTAAAGTAATAAAAAATTCACTATCTTCTGTGTCGAATTGATCTTTCCTTGCAAAAGCCACAGATCCAGCATTAAATAAAAAATTACTACTAAGCTCAGATTTAATTGTTCCTAAACCAGATTTACCAGTTCCTACTCTAGAATAATTTAGATTAGATACATTTCCATATTCAATATCTCCAGCTTGTATTAAAGTATTTTCTATTACTCGATAAAAAGTTGAACCATTATAGGAACCTCTATTTATTAACTTCTTAAATCGATTTACAGCTTTAGGTGCAATTTTAGGATCTAATTCTATTAGAACGTTACCGCATTCAACCTCCATAATTGCAATATTCTGCTTATCTTTAAAATCAATGTTATTTAAATCGATTTTTTTTACAAAAAGACATTTATTACTTAATATATAAAATGAACCTAAAGTTAAAATAATAAGCAGAATAAGAAAAATAAATAATATTTTTTCAGATAGCGATGGTTTAATTTTTTTTATCATTCAAAAAATAAACTTTTCATCTATTTCTTTAAGACCATTAATTAAGAAATTTTTCTTCTTAGTTAAAATATTATCTTTTTCAATTAATAAATCTATTTCTTTAAAGTTTGTTTTTAATAATGAATAAATTTCAGCCATATCTTCTTCAGCTGTGCTCATTGAATATTCTGTTAAAAAGCCTTTCGTAATTTCTAAATCTAAACCTAATAAATCAGTACATGTAGAACATGATGTGTAAGAAAAATCTTTATTATTAAGTTCACTCCATTTATTTTTTTTAAAAAGCTCTGGAAAACTGTTGTCAATCATATGAAATATTTCATGATGGATCATTCTTTCGAAATGGTTTTGGTTAAATGTTAAGTCTAAGATTAAAGTTCTGAATTTATTATCTGGTATACCTCCTGTATTAATGCCTGAAATTTTTAAGTTTTTGCATAGAACTACAAATTTCAAATTTATTTTCCTTAAAAAATTTGAGTTATAATCCCTTAGATTATTTTGAATTGTATTAAATTCACGATCCAAATCACTAGTATTTATGCCGTTACATTTAATATTATTTGTATCACCTATTACAAAACCTCTTTTCGATACCAAATATTTGATACCATTTATATTATCAACCCTATGAACTTCTAAATTAGGAATTTTAATCAAATTATATATTGCATCTGCATTTACATAAGAAAAATTAAAAAATAATAGAAATATTAATATAATGTATCTCATTTTAATAATTTTGATGATATTAGATATAATATGAATGTGATAGGATTTATTTAATGAAAAAAAGAAAAAGAAAAAAAAATATTAATAGAGATCATGAGTCAGTGCCTAAGATGTTTGCAAAAAAATACATATATTTCTATTATCCCTTTTTCTGGATCATTCTAATAATATTCTTATTACTAAAATGACAAAGTCTAAAAAACCTATTCAGCCTGTTAGTGGCACAGAAGTCCCAAGATATGCGGGCCCTTCTACATTTGCAAGATTACCTGAGCTAAGAGATGTAGAAAGTTGTGATGTTGCTATTGTCGGAGTTCCATTTGATTCAGGAACTAGTTATAGACCAGGTGCAAGATTTGGCCCACAAAGTATTAGACAAGCATCTAGACATTTAAGGACTAATTATCATCCTAATTATGATGTAGAACCATTCAAAGTACAACAAGTGGCAGATGCAGGTGACATTACTTGCAATCCATTTAATATTGATGAAGCCATCAAACAAATTGAAGTAGGAGCAACCGATTTATTAAATAAAGTTGGAGGAATAATAAGCCTTGGAGGAGATCACACAATTGCTGTGCCTTTACTTAGAGCAGCCAATAAAAAGAATAATGGACCCGTATCACTTGTTCATTTTGATGCCCATTTAGATACCTGGGATACTTACTTTGGAGCACCATATACGCATGGCACTCCATTTAGAAGAGCTCGTGAGGAAAATTTATTTTTAGATGATGCCTCTATGCATGTAGGTATAAGAGGTCCACTTTATAGCAGAGATGATATAAAAAATGATGAAAGCTTTGGATTTAAAATTATTCATTGTGATGAATTTCAAACAGAAGGAATTGATAAAATCGTTGAAAGAATAAAAAATAGAGTAGGTGATAATGCATTATATTTGTCCATTGATATTGATGTATTAGATCCAGCATTTGCACCAGGCACAGGAACACCTGAAATTGCAGGGATGACCACAAGAGAAATGGTAAACGTCCTCAGAGGTTTATCAGGCTTAAATTTGATTTCTGCAGATGTAGTTGAAGTTGCGCCTGCTTATGACCATGCAGAAGTAACCTCTCTAGCTGCAGCAACAATTGTTTATGAATTAACAAATTTATTTGCAAAATCATGAAGAAAGGATAATTTGCGCGCATGATTGAAAAGAGAAATTTTTATATTAATGGTTCATGGGTTCCCCCAAAAAACCCAAAAGACATTGAGGTCATAAATCCAGCAACAGAAAAAAATTGTGCAGTAATTTCTTTAGGCAGTAAGGATGATATCAATGATGCAGTTTTAGCAGCTAAAGAAGCTTTTAAAACCTGGGGATTTACCTCTAAAGAAGAAAGATTGTCATTATTAGAAGTTTTTTATTCATTATATAAAAAAAGATGGAATGATATTACAGATGCAATTATTCAAGAGATGGGAGCACCAAAAGACTTTGCGTCAAAACTACAAACAGGAACTGGTGCGAGTCATACAAAATCATTTATTCGTTATCTAAAAGAATTTGAATTCGAAAAACCTTTGGGAGATCATGCAAAAAATCAAAGAATAATATACGAGCCTAAAGGTGTGTGTGCATTAATAACACCGTGGAACTGGCCAATAAATCAAGTTACTTTAAAAGTCATTCCTGCATTGGCCTCTGGTTGTACTATGATTTTAAAACCTTCGGAACTAGCACCTTTATCGGCAATGATCATAGCGGAGTTAATAGATGAAGCAAAATTTCCGAAAGGTGTTTTTAATTTAGTAAATGGAGATGGGGAAATAACTGGAGATGCATTAACAAGTCATCCAGATGTAAATATGATTTCATTCACTGGCTCTACAAGAGCAGGGGCTTTAATTTCTCAAAATGCCGCAAAGGACTTTAAAAGAGTAAGTCTGGAGCTAGGAGGAAAAGGTGCAAATATTATATTTGAAGATGCTGATGCTGAAGCAATAGAAAGAGGTGCATTTAGATGTTTTAGAAATTCAGGACAATCATGTAATGCCCCTACAAGAATGCTTGTTGAAAAATCAATTTATAATGAAGCGATAGAAAGACTAAGAAAATATGCAAATGAATTTAAAGTAGACGATCCAAATAAAAATGGAGAGCATATTGGTCCTGTAATTTCTGAAACTCAATTCAATAAAATTCAAGGTTTAATTCAAAAAGGAATAGATGAAGGAGCAAAATTAGTTGCAGGTGGAGTTGGAAAACCAAACGGATTAAATGATGGTTATTATGTAAAACCGACAGTTTTTGCAGATGTAAAAAATGAAATGGAAATTGCAAGAACAGAAATATTTGGTCCTGTTTTATCTGTTATTCCATTTGAAACTGAAGAAGAAGCAATTAAAATTGCAAATGATACTGATTATGGATTAACAAACTATATTCAAACTCAAGATAAGGAAAAGGTACAAAGAGTTGCCAGAAAACTTAGATCTGGAATGGTTGATGTAAATGGTGCTGGTATTGCAGTTGATGCACCTTTTGGAGGTTTCAAACATTCTGGAATTGGAAGGGAAGCGGGTAAAGAAGGATTGCTTGAATTTCTAGAAGTTAAATCTGTAGGTGGTTGGAATTAATTTATAGACTTATCTTTTACACCTTTTAAAAAGTCTAGACATTTCTTTAATTCACTAAGTTCTATATATTCATCAATTTTATGAGCCTGTTCAATCGAACCGGGCCCACAAACTACAGTGCTAATACCAACTTCTTGAAAGAGTCCAGCCTCTGTTCCAAATGAAACAGCTTCTCTTGAATTGTCACCAGTTATACTTGAAACAAATTCACAAGCTTCGGAATCGTTCAATCTATTAAATCCAACTACTTCACCTATAATTTCTTTTTTAATATAAGCATCTGAAAAAACTTTTTTCATTTCTGGCAATAATTCTTTATCAACATAATCGTCTATTATTTGATTTACAAAATCTCCATCTTCTCTGACCACCGGTCTAGTTTCCCATTCAACTTTACATTTATCAGCGATAACATTATGAGCTATACCACCTGAAACTCCACCAACTGATAATGTAGAATATGGTGGATTAAATATACAATCTTTAGGAGCTCTATCTTTTAGTTTTGATCTAATTTCTAGTAATTTGTTTACATACCTCGATGCATATTCAACTGCATTAACACCTTGGTCTGGTTTAGAACTATGACCAGCCAAACCTCCAAAGTGAATTGTATATTCATTCATACCTTTATGGGCATCAATGATTTTCATATTGGTTGGTTCACCAATAATACAAATTCCATCTTTAATATCTCTTTTTTTTAATTCTTTTATTAATAATGGTGCACCAATGCATGCAGTTTCTTCATCGAATGTAAATGAAAAGTGAATGTCTCTATCTAAATTATTTTCTCTAAATACAGGAGCATATGCTAGAGCACATGCAATAAAACCTTTCATATCACAAGAACCTCTCCCAAATAATTTCTCATTTTTTATAGTTGCAACAAATGGATCAGTAGACCAGCCTTTTGAAACCGGGACTACATCTGTATGACCTGAAAGAATAATAGGTTTTTTACCATTTCCATTTTTAGATTTTAAAGAAGCAAAAAGATTAACTCTTTTTTTATCTCCATCAAAAATTCTAAATGAAGTTGCTCCTAAATTTTTTAAAATATCATCACAATAATTAATGAGACTATTATTATCGTTTCCAGAAATAGTTTTGAAAGCAATCAAATCTGTCAATATTCGTATCGAATCTTTATAAATTTTATCAGGATTATTTTCTGTACTCATTTACAAATCATTATATATTAAATTTATGAAAGAACAAATTACGTATGAAGATTTTGATAAAGTAGATATTAGATTGGGAACAATTATTTCTGTAAGAAAAAATGAAAAAGCAAGAAAACCTTCATTAGTTGTAGAAGTTGATTTTGGAGAAAAGATAGGGATAAAACAATCTTCAGCTCAAATTACTCATTATTATAATGAAGAGAATCTTAAAGGAAAACAAGTAATCGGTGTTTGTAATTTTGCAGAAAAAAATATTGCTGGAGTTGTTTCGCAAGTATTAATTCTTGGAGCTATAGATGCAGAGGGCAGAGTAACTTTAGTTCACCCATCTCAAGAAGCAGAGAATGGATTACCGATTGCTTAAATGCATCCAGAATTATTATCATTAAGCTTATTTTTTTTTGTTACTAGTTGTTCGCCTGGTCCAAATAATATTGTTGCATCTCATTCAGGTTTTAATCATGGAGTAAAAAAAACTATACCTCTAATGTTAGGTGTTATATTTGGTTTTACTTCAATGTTATCTTTAGTCAATTTTGGGCTAATTAACATTTTTAAATTATATCCAATAATTCAAAAAATTTTAGTTTTTACAGGCTCTGCATTTTTAGTTTACTTGGCTTACAGAATTTCATTTTCTAAATCATCAAATCAAAAAGAAAAACTTGAACCTGTAAAATTTATAGAAACATTTCTTTTTCAATTCTTAAATCCTAAAGGAGTAATCGTTGCAATTATTGCAGTATCAACTTATATCGAATCTGGAGATAACTTTTTTATTTATTCCTTATGGCTCCTAACTTCTGCCTTTTTTTTTGCTATATTTAGCATCTTATTTTGGACTTTAATTGGTAAATTTATGAGAAAATTCGCGACAAATGAGAAATTTATTAAATGGTTCAATTATGTTATGTCAGCGCTTTTATTAGGCTGCATAGCTACATTTTATTATTAAATATGAAACCAGGAGACAAAAACTCGTTCAATTCGTTAACTAAAATTTCAGTTAACGGCAAAAGTTATAATTTTTACTCACTGAAAGAGGCTGAGAAAAATGGTTTAGAAGGTATATCAAAGCTTCCAAAATCATTGAAGGTCTTACTTGAGAATTTGTTAAGATTTGAGGACGATATAACGGTTAATAAAAATCAAATTGAAGCTATTAAAGATTGGTTAAAATCTAAAAGTTCTAACACAGAAATTGCATATAGGCCTGCGAGGGTGTTGCTTCAAGACTACACTGGAATTCCTGCAGTTGCAGATTTAGCAGCAATGAGAGAGGCTGTAAAAGAAAAAAATAAAGATCCAAGTACTATCAATCCATTATCATCAGTTGATTTGGTAATTGATCACTCTGTACAAGTAGATAAATTTGCAAATAAAAATTCTTTAAAAGAAAACGTTGATATTGAATTTAATCGGAATGCAGAAAGATATTCTTTCCTTAAATGGGGTCAACAAGCATTCAATAATTTTAGAATCGTTCCCCCAGGAACTGGCATATGTCATCAAGTCAATCTGGAATACCTTTCAAAAGTTGTTTGGAATGAAAAATATAAAGATGAAGAATACATATTTCCAGACACTTTGGTTGGAACAGATAGTCATACAACTATGGTAAATGGTTTATCTGTTTTGGGTTGGGGAGTAGGTGGAATTGAAGCTGAAGCTGGAATGTTAGGTCAACCTATTTCAATGTTAATTCCCGAAGTTATTGGATTTGAAATGAAATCAAAAATGCCAGAAGGTACAACAGCAACTGATCTTGTTTTAACAGTAGTTAAAATGTTGAGAGACAAGGGAGTTGTTGGAAAGTTTGTTGAATTCTATGGCGAAGGACTAAAAAATCTGACTTTAGCAGATAGAGCTACTATAGCAAATATGGCACCTGAGTATGGTGCAACTTGTGGTTTTTTCCCAATTGATGATGAAACTTTAAAATATTTAAAATTCTCAGGAAGAGATGATCAAAATGTTGAAATTGTAAAAAAGTATGCTCAAGAACAAGGACTTTGGGCAAGTTTGGATGTTGAATTTACAGACACACTATCTTTAGACATGTCAACTATAGTACCAACTATTTCTGGACCAAAACGTCCACAGGATAAAGTTCTACTTACTAACGCATCATCAAATTTTAAAAAAGTATTTTCAGAAATTACAAAAAAAGAAGAGCCAAATATTTATGATGTTGAAAAAGAAGATTTTAAAATAACCGATGGCGATGTGTTAATTGCTGCAATCACTTCTTGTACTAATACTTCCAATCCAAGTGTACTAATTGGAGCAGGTTTACTAGCAAAAAATGCAATTGAAAAAGGTTTAATGACTAAGCCTTGGGTAAAAACATCTTTGGCACCTGGATCACAAGTAGTTACAGATTATCTAGAAAAAGCTGGGCTAAATATTTATTTAGATAAGTTAGGTTTTAATTTAGTTGGTTATGGATGTACAACTTGTATTGGTAATTCAGGTCCATTAGCCGATAATATCTCAGATTCCATAAAAAATAATAATATTTATGCTGTCTCGGTTTTATCTGGAAACAGAAACTTTGAAGGAAGAATTTCACCTTTAATAAAAGCAAATTATTTAGCGTCTCCGCCATTAGTCGTTGCTTATGCAATAGCAGGAACTATGAGATTTGATTTGTATAAGAATCCATTAGGTAAAGATAAAGATGGTAAAGATGTTTTTTTAAAAGATATATGGCCATCTAACAAAGAAATAGAAGAAACATTGAGAAATTCATTAAATGCAGAAATGTTTATAAAAAGATACTCAAATGTTTCTCAAGGACCAGAACAATGGCAAAAAATTAAAACAGAGGAAACCAATATTTATAATTGGGAAGATAATTCAACGTACGTAAAAAAACCTCCGTTTTTTGACAACCTTCCTGATAAACCAGAAGGATTTAAAGAAATTAAGGATGCAAGACCACTGTTAATATTGGGTGATAGCATTACCACTGATCATATTTCACCTGCTGGATCAATTCAAAAAGATAGTCCAACTGGAGAATATTTTATGAAACATCAAATACTTCCAAAAGACTATAATTCCTATGGAGCAAGAAGAGGGAATCATGAGGTTATGATGAGAGGAACTTTTGCAAATATAAGAATTAGAAATGAAATGGCACCTGGTACTGAGGGTGGTTTTACTAAGTTGTACCCTGAGGAAAAAGTAATGCCAGTATATGATGCGGTTGTTGAATATAAAAAAAGAGGTACCGATTTAGTTGTAATTGGTGGTAAAGAGTATGGAACTGGATCTTCAAGAGATTGGGCGGCCAAAGGAACCAAACTTTTAGGTGTAAAGGCTGTTTTTGCAGAAAGTTTTGAGAGAATTCATAGATCAAATCTTATAGGAATGGGTATACTACCATTACAGTTTAAAGATGGAATAAATAGAACTAATCTAAAATTAGATGGCTCAGAACTATTTTCTATTATTGACTTAGAAAAAGGCATAGATCCTAGAGATGAAGTTGATGTTGAAATCAAATATGTCTCTGGAGACATCAAGAGAATTAAAATGTTAAGTAGAATAGATACTAAGAACGAATTAGAGTATTACAAAAATGGTGGAATTTTACAATATGTACTTAGGAACATGATTTAATGGATGAAGATATTGAAATAATAAATACCCAAACACGTAATGAAAAAATTAAAAACTTTTTCATAAATAATAAAAATTCTTTAATTTCGATATTAGTAATAATTATTTTGGTTTTAATTGGTTACTTTTCTTTTGAAGAATATCAATCTAGCAAAAGAGAAAAATTAGCTGATAAATACGACTTAGCTGTAATAAGATATGAAGCTGATAATAAATATAATGTGATCCCGGATCTTAAAGAGGTGATAAATGCTAAAGACAAAACATATTCTCCTCTAGCTTTCTATTTTTTGCTAGATAACGATTTGATAAATTCAAAAGATGAAATTAACAATTATTTTGATATTTTAATTAATGATATTGGCTTGGATAAAAAGTTTAAAGAGCTAACAATCTTTAAAAAAGGCTTATATAATTCAGATTTTTCAGATGAAAATGAATTGTTAGCTATTTTTAATCCTTTAATTAAAGCGGATAGTATATGGAAACCACATAGTCTTTATATTATGGCAGAATATTATTTATCAAAAAATCAAATGCAAAAATCAAAAGAATTTTTTGAGCAAATAGTTAGTCTTGAAAATAATAACTCTAAAATAAAAACTAAAGCTCAAAAAAGGCTAAGATCTAGTTTCAGTGAGTAGGATAAAATTATATTTCGTCTTTTTTCTTTTATTATCATCTTGTGGTCAAAGTGATAAATCTGTAGAAAATACTAATTCTAAAATTTTATTTGAAGAAATTAAACCAATTCAAGAACAATTAAATCCAAATATACAAATAAATCTTTCTAAATTAGTTAAAGACAATAGTTTTGTAAATAATATTACAAATAATAATGGAAACATTAACTTTGAGCCAACATTTGAAAAAAAGAAAACGTTTAAATTTTCAAAGATTAAACAGTTTAATTCAATCGATACAGATATTTTATTTATTGAAAATAATGATTTAATTTACTTCGATAATAAGGGCACAATTTTTAGAATTAATGAAAATTTTGAAACTTTGTGGAAAGCAAATCATTACTCAAAGAAAGAGAGAAAACTTAATCCAATATTATATTTTAATTATATTGATAACAGACTTTTAGTTGTTGATACTTTATCTAATATTTTTTCAATAAATTTAGAAAATGGACAATTAATTTGGAAAAAAGAAAGCATTACTCCTTTTAATTCTAATGTTACTGTACAAGCAGATAAATTTATAACTGTTGATTTTGATAATGTTATAAGATGTTTTTCTGTAATCGATGGAAATGAATTATGGAATTTCAAAACAGAAAATACATTTATTAAATCACAAAAAAAATTATCTATAGTTATTAAAGATGATAATGTTTACTCGCTTAACAATTTAGGAGATCTTACAGCTTTAAATGTTAACGATGGTAGTTTAGTATGGCAAACACCTACTCAAAGTAACGAAATATTCTTAAATGCATTTAGTCTTAAAAATTCGGAAATGATTTTAAATAATGAGACAATATATTTTTCAAATAATAAAAATGAATTATTTTCGATTGACTCAAGAACTGGAATAGTAAAATGGAAGCAAACAGTAAACTCCAGTTTAAAACCTACGATTTCTGAAAATTATATTTTTAATATTTCTGAGGAAGGATATTTATTCGTCATTGATACAGAGACTGGAAATATAATTAGGATAACTGATGTTTTCTCAAATTTTAAAAAAAGAGAAAAAGTTAAACCAGTAGGTTTTGTTATTGCTAAAAATAAAATTTATTTGTCAACAGATAATGGACGAATTTTGATTATTAATTTAACTAATTCTGAAACAGAGAAAGTAATTAAATTTAATAATGAAAAAATATCGAGGCCATTTATTAATAATGCTAATATTTTTTTAATTAAAAATAATGGAATTATAAGATCAAATTAATGTTATTAAAATTTTTAGAAAAAATTGGAAGAAAAAAGGTAGTTTTAGATAGGGGGCCGTCTCACCCAAAATTTAATGAAGCTAAACCATGGATGAATAGATATTATTTATTATTTAGGAATAGACCAAAATGGTTCCCATTTAATATATTAATTCATGAAATGTTGGATGATGATCATGGGGATGGAGTTCATAATCATCTATTCCCTTATATTACAATAATTTTGAGAGGCGGTTATTGGGAAACTACTAAAAAAGGCAAGTTCTGGAGAAAACCTGGATATATTGGATTTAGATCAGCCAATGCATATCATAGAGTAGACCTTGAACCAGGAACAAGGCCAATGACAATTTTTATCTCTGGACCTTTTGGATTAAGAAAAGGACCAAGATCAGAATACGGTATCGATTTTAATTCAAAAAAGAATTAATGCAAAAAAGTTTTGTTAAAGAGTTTAAACTTTACTGCAAAAAAAAAAATTTAGATGTTAATTCGCATCAGATAAAACTCATAAAAAAATTAGAAGAATATTATAAATTAAACTACAAATCATTTATATCAAAAATTTTATCAAAAAAAAATTATAAAAAAGGCTTTTATCTTTATGGAGATGTTGGTGTCGGCAAAACTATGATATTAGATTTTTTTTTCAACTTAGTTGAAGGTAAAAAATTAAAACTTCACTTCAATGAGTTTATGCTTAACTTTCACGACTTTGTACACCAATCCAAAAATAAAAATGATGAAAATAAATTAAGTAAATTTGTTAAAAAATTAAAATCGAAAGCAAAATTAATATACTTTGACGAGTTTCAAGTTACAAATATAGTAGATGCAATGATACTTGGAAAATTATTTGATGAAATATTCAAAGAAGATTTAAAAATTATTGTAACTTCTAATATAAAAATAGAAAATTTGTACAAAGATGGGTTGCAAAGAGATCAATTCAAACCTTTTATAAAAATAATGCAAAAGCAATCATTTGAATATCAATTAAATATAGATGATGATTATAGAAAGTCTGAAAGCAATAAAACTCAAAGATATTATTCACCTTTAAATCAAGAAAACAATTTTAAAATAAACAAATTATTTAGAGTGATGACTAAAGATAAGGTTTTAAAAGAAAAGATTTTAAATATTAAAGGAAGAAAATTTATTTTAAAAAATTTTTATGATGGAATTGTTCGATTAAATTTTAAAGAAGTATGTGATAAAAATTTAGGATCAGAAGATTATATTAAAATAGTAAAAAATTGTCTTTTTATAGTTATGGAAAATGTACCAGCATTTAATGATTTGAATTCAAATCAACAACAAAGATTTATTACTTTTTTAGATATCGTGTATGATCAAAATATACTTATGGCTATTAGCGCAGAACAAAATATTGATAAACTTACATCATCAAGATTATTGGAAAAACCATTTAAGCGTACCATTAGCCGATTATATGAACTAACATCTAAAAAGCATTTATGAGACAAGAATTTTTTAATCTTGAAATTAAAACAAATGGTCAAAAATTATATGAATTTACCGATCAAACGATAGACTGGGTAAATAAAAACAATTTTAATAATGGTATTTTAAATTTAAGCATACAGCACACTAGTGCATCTTTAATTGTTCAAGAAAATGCTGATCCTGATGTTCAATCAGATTTAATTAATTATTTTGATAAAATTGCTCCAATGGATAATAAATTATATATTCATACAATAGAAGGTAAGGACGACATGCCAGCTCATATAAAGTCAGCTTTAACCAACAATCAAATATCCCTCAGTATAAAAAACAAAGAACTTTTGTTAGGTACTTGGCAAGGGATTTACCTTTTTGAACATAGGTTAGCTTCAACAAAAAGGCTGATTATTCATCATTTTATTGGAGATTAATTAATTTTTTAAAGTTTGAAATGCTTTGAGAGCTGCATTTCTAGCTTCTTCATGTACAACTATTGGAGAAGGGTAATCAGAACCAATTTTAGTTTTTATAGCTTCTTGATATTTTGTTTCCATCTCCCATGGCTTATGAATAAATTTACTTGGAACTCTCTCAAGTTCAGGTACCCATTTTTTTACATACAAACCTTGTTTATCAAATTTTTCACCCTGCAATATAGGATTAAAAATTCTAAAATAAGGGGCTGCATCTGCACCACAGCCAGCAACCCATTGCCATTGTGCAACATTGTTTGCTTCATTAAAATCTAACAAACAATTTCTAAAATGTTTTTCACCCTCTTTCCAATTAATTCTTAAATGTTTTACAAGAAAAGAACCAACTACCATTCTAATTCTATTATGCATCCAACCTGTTTCATAAAGTTGTCTCATCCCAGCATCAACAATTGGGTATCCAGTCATGCCATTTTTCCAAGCTTTCAAATTTTTTGCATTTTTATCCCATGGAAATTTATCAAATTCTTTTCTTAAATTACCTTTTAGCATTTGAGGGAAATAATTAATTAAACTATGTGAAAATTCTCTCCAACCTAATTCATTTAGATATTTTTTAACACTAATATTTTTTGATTTATATTTATAACATTTGTCCCAAATGTTACTTACATGTATTTGTCCATTTCTAATGAATGGCGAAAGTTTTGACGAACCGTTTATAGCTGGATAATCTCTATCAACTCCATATTTCAACATTCTATTTTCAACAAACTCATTTAAATATTTTTCGGATTGTTTTTCTGTTGGGTCCCAATATTTCTCAAATTTTTTATACCAATTTTTCTTTGGTAAAATTTTATCTGGAACATTATTATTTTTGAATAATTTTATTTTGCTATTAACTTTTTTTACGTTTAATGATTTGTTTGGGATACTATCTAAGTAAATTTGCTCTCCAACTCTCCAAAATGGACTATAAACTTTATAAGGGCTTCCATCATCTTTTGTAACATTATTATATTCATTAAGAACATTTCCTTTAAAGCATTTTGAGAGTATTTTGTTTTTTTCGAAAATTTTAATGAGATCATCATCCAACTTTAATTGAGATGGCTCATATATTTTATTCCAAAATATAGAAATTTCTTGTTTATCTTTGATTTTACTAAAAAAAGTTATCTCATCAGAAAATACTAATTCTAATTCAATATTGTATTTAATTAATTCATCTTTAAAATTTATTAATGATTTACTTATCCACCATTTTTGTGCTTCTCTAACATCATCGAAATTTTCCTTATTATAAATATATAATGCTGTGACAGTATCATAATTATTTGTTGCATAAGATAATGCAGAATTATTTTTTATTCTAAAATCATCTCTTATCCAAACAACAGCTTTTCTTGACATATAATTTACTTTCTGCCTTTAGATAGCAATTGTTTGTAAAGTTTTACATCTGCATTACCTTCGCATCCAATAACTAAAACGTTAGATTTTTCGTTAAGATTTATTAATTTCTTTGTTTTAGGATTATTACAGAGACTTATAAGACTGATAATTCCTGGTGTAGCACATTCACCACCTATTATTGATCTTTTACTAAGTTTCTTGTCTTTAAGCATTGCAACAGTTTTAGGAACTTTTGAGTCATTTACAGTGACACAACAATCACTAGCCTTTTTTAATACATGCCAAGGTATGAGAGACATTTCATTGCATGACATACCACCCATTATACTTTCTTTTTTTATTTTAATTTTTTTTAAACTTTTGCTTTTTATGCTTTGAAGTACACAATCAGCTCCATCAGGTTCAACTATTATTATTTTAGGAATTCTCTTAAAATATTTTGCAACCCCAGCAACTACACCTGCTGCCATGCCACCAACACCAGCTTGAAGGAATATATGTGTAATATAATGCGTAGTTTGTTTTGAAATTTCTTTAATCATAATTGAATAACCAGCCATAGTTAACAAAGGAACATAACTATAATTCTTAGTAGATACATCTTGAACAATATTCCAATTATTCTTTTTTGATAATTTTTTACACTCGTTTAATGAATTTTCGTAATTACCTTTTACTCGAATTACATCAGCTCCAAATTTTTCAATTTCTTTTACTCTCTCTTCACTTACATATTGACTAACAAAAATTTTACATTGTAAACCCAATCTTTGAGCACCCCAAGCAACTGATCTACCATGATTTCCAGCTGTGGCAGATGATATTATTATATTTTTTTTCTTTTTAGATATTTTTTCTACGGCATATGCACCACCTAAAGCTTTAAATGATTTTAAATGAAATCTTTTCGACTCATCTTTGTAAAAAATATTATTAAGTTTTAAATTTTTGTTTAGTTTCTCTAATTTTAACAACGGTGTTTTTTTATAGTATTTCCACTTAGATATAGAATTAAAAGCATCAGTGATTATTTTTGACGAAATAATATTTAAAATATAGTTTCGATTAAAACTATAATTTTTATTCGATAAAAATTTTGCATATTTCCATTTTCTATAACTATCAAAGCTTTTCACTTTAACAGTCTAGAGTATTCTGTCTTTCCCATTTTGTAATTGGTTTGGACTTATCAAATTTTTCGTTATCATTAAAATCTTTTAATTCCGAAGTCCTTAACTTGACATAACTTTTAATTACTTCTTTTCCAAATGCTTTATTCATTTCTTTATTATTTTCAATTTTATCAAGAGAATCTTTTAGTTCATTTGGTAATTTAGAAAGGTTTGGATATTTTTTATAATCCTCATACATATTACAAAAAAGAGGTTTGCCAGGATTAATTCTTTTACTTAATCCCTCTATTCCTGCAGCTAATACACTAGCTTGAAGTAAATAAGGATTTGCGGATCCATCCATAAGTCTTAATTCAAATCGTCCCGGATCAGGAACCCTTATCATGTGTGTACGGTTATTTCCTGTATATGATATACTGCTCGGAGACCATGTGGCACCAGATTTTGTTGGTGCAGCATTTATTCGTCTGTAACTATTTATTGTTGGATTAAAAAAAGTAGATAAGGATGAAGCATGTTTCATAATGCCTCCTAAAAAGTTATAAGCTGTCTTGCTTAGCCCAAGCTTATCATGTTTATCAAGAAAGATATTTTTCTTTCCTTTCCATAAAGAAATATGTGCATGACATCCGTTACCAGTTAAATTTTCAAAAGGTTTTGGCATAAATGTTGCTCTCAAATCATGCTTTTCTGCAATAGTTTTAACCATAAATTTAAAAAAAGTGTGTCTATCAGCAGTTTTTAGACAATCTGAATAATCCCAATTCATTTCAAATTGCCCATTAGCATCTTCGTGGTCATTTTGATAAGGACCCCATCCCATTTCAATCATACAATCACATATTTCTTTTATAAGCTCATATCTTCTCATTAATGAAGACTGGTCATAACAAGGTTTAGATTGAGTATCTCTATTATCTGCAATTGCGTTCCCATCAGGAGAAATCAAAAAATACTCACACTCCACACCTGACTTCATGCTATATCCCAATTCAGATAATTTTTTTATTTGTTTTTTTAACATCACTCTTGGTGAAGCATCGACTGGTTTACCATTCATCCATAAATCTGAAGCTAGCCAACCAACTTCTTTATTCCATGGTAGTTGAATTAAACTGTCAGGATCAGGTATTGCAAACATATCAGAATCAGCTGGTGTCATATCTAGCCAGGCTGCAAATCCAGCAAATCCAGCACCATCTACTTGCATATCTTTTATTGCATGAGCAGGAACCAATTTTGATCTTAAGACACCAAATAAATCTACAAAACTTATCAAAAAATATTTAATTTTTTTTTGTTTTGAAATTTTAAATAAATTTTTTGCCATCTAATAACGTAACACAATTATTTAAAAAATGATAAAAAGAAATCTTTGTAATAAATTAAATTTACACCAATAATAATTAATATCGCTATAATTACTCCATACTTTGCTTTTGGCCATGCAAGACGTGCCATTTTGCTAGGAGTTTTATTTTTATTTTGATTATTTTCTTCAGAATTTTGCATTAAAAAAAAGAGGGCACAGTATTTCATGCGCCCTCTTAAAAGTTTTAACCGTCTGTTATATTGCTTTTCCAGTCGTTAGCACTTGGTTTTTTTCTGACAATTGCATTCATCTTACCATCTTCTTGTTTAGATGAAATAATATGCCAGCCAACCCAAATAAGAATTGCTATTATAACTAGCACTCCTTCCGAACCAACACCTGGATAGACAGATCCTTGTACCTCAGAGGCACTTAAATGATCTATCCAATTTGATACTGTTGCCATTTACATACCTCCTTTATCTACTGGCCGAGACTACAGCTTTTTCGTCTTCTTTAGCCTCTTCCATAATTGTATAGTCAAGTCCTGCAAGTTCTACTTCTCTTGGTATTCTTAATTTACCCATTCCGTGAAGAACTTTTGCAATTATATATCCAGGAAGCATACCTAGTACAAAAAACATTATTATTGCACCGATAAACATTCCAAGAGGATTAATTGCTGCATAATTAGTTCCATCCCACATAGCTCCAACACTGTATCCAGATGAAGGATAACCATTTAAAACGAAACCACATATCACAAGACCAACAAATCCAGCATAACCATGAACAGCTACTGCTCCAACTGCATCGTCGATTTTATATTTTTTCTCGACCCAGTAATGCATTTTGTAAGCTATAACTACTCCGATCATACCGATTATCATTGATTGTATTGGATGATATAAATCATTACCTGCAGATGCACATATTATTCCCGCAAGTCCTGATGAATAAGTCCAGAAAGGATCTCCTTTCGAGACCACATACCCTGCTAACAACCCTCCAGATAACGACATTAAAAAGTTCATCGTTATTCCACTAAGTGTGGTGGGAGTTAGGTAGATGTTCGTTGCAGTAAAGAAAGTTACACCTTCCATACCATATTCAGGTCCAAGATCATAAATCGGAACATTACATGCAGCGTAAAAGCCCCAAAAACCTGTATAGATTAAGAATAATCCAACAGTCACTAACCAAGGATTTCTTGGTCCAATGTTTCTTGGTTCTCCGCTAGATGAAAATTTTCCAATTCTTGGTCCTAAAACAATTAGAACACCTAAGGCAAAACCTCCGGCAATTGCGTGAATTACTCCGGAAGCATAAGCATCGTGATATCCTAATATTTTTAACATCCATCCATCAAAATGCCATCCCCATGAAGCATCTATTGTCCAGAAAACAGATCCAATTGCAATTGCAAGTATTCCAAATGCAAAAGTAGTTATCCTTTCAATAACCGCTCCAGATACAATTGAAGCTGCAGTCCATGAAAATAATAAAAAGGCTGCCCAGAAGACACCCATTATATGATCATTAAGATTTACGGCCATCAATGCATTTGTAGGATTAGCAAGATCATTTCCACCAAATCCACCTCCAAGAACTAGACCAGTACTTTCGGTCATAATCGAAGGAGCTAATCCGGGTCCAGTTGGAAATGCCCAGTATATCCACCAACCAAAGAAAAACCATGTGACTGTTACCAGTGGTATCAGCATTGTATTTTTCATAAGAGTGTGTTGGTGATGTTTGTAACGAGATGCCCCAACTTCATACATACAGAATCCCACGTGGATCAAAAACATAAGAACCACAGTTACCCAATAGTAAAATTCTGTAAATAAGGTTGTGAGAGCACCTAATTGATCAGTCATATTTCTCTCTCCTATTAATAGTTAATAGACTCTATGAAATTTTTTTTACGCTGACAATTTTATTTTATTTATAAAAAGTAGAAGTTAATAATTATTTTATCAACTTGAAATTGAAATTAGAATTTTAAATATGCTTTTTTAAGGTCAACCAGAGGATGATTCGGGGACATTTGAAACTTTACCAATAATTCTCTAGCTATCATATCTCTATCCTGCTGATTATTAGGTAATTTTATTTTACTTGGTATCGTTACCCAACCGTTAGCATTTCTATCGAATACAGCAGGTCTATTTTCTTCATATCCCATATGAACATCTTCTAACCAATTAAGATCATCCCAACCCATAGCTTCTATATATTTTTTTAAAAATGGAGTGAGTCGACTATAGTCAGGCAAAAGATTAACGTCATATCGATAGCCAATTGTTTGGCCAATCATTTTTTCTCTAGCAGTCTCTTTTTTCTTACCTAATTGACCTTTGATCTCTTTTGATTTGACTTTTTTCTTACCTTTTTTCTTTGGCATATTTGCTATTAGATTTTATGGAAATCTTTAACTCCTACTGTATGATTTGTTCCTGCAAGAGGCACTTTAGCTAAAGCAGACGCCTCCATTGTTAATGCAGCCATATCTTCTGGTTCTAGCGAGTGAATATTTGTTTTTCCACATGCTCTAGCCAACAATTGAGCCTCCAATGTCATAGCATGCAAGTAATTATACACTCTTAATGCTGCGTCATCAGGATTTAATCTTTTTCTTAATTTAGGATCTTGAGTAGCAACTCCTACTGGACATCTACCCGTGTGACAGTGATAGCAATGACCTGCGGGTACACCCATTTCTTTTTCAAAGTTAGACTCTGGTATTTCTTTATTGCAATTCAAAGCCACCATTGCACCCGTTCCTATTGCAATTGCGTCTGCTCCAAGTGCTAAGGCTTTAGCCATATCTGCTCCATCTCTAACACCACCTGCATAAATTAAAGTTACCTTTCCGGTTTTACCTACATCATCCAAAGCTCTTCTTGCTTCTCTAATTCCAGCAATTCCTGGGATACCTGTGTTTGCAGCTGCAATGTGTGGTCCAGCACCTGTTGAACCTTCCATTCCATCAAGATAAATTGAATCTGGATCACATTTTGCTGCCATCCTTACATCATCATACACTTTAGCTGCTCCAAGTTTTAATTGAATTGGCACTTTGTTTTTTGTTAATTCTCTAAGCTCTTGAACTTTTAAAGCTAAATCATCTGGACCCAGCCAATCAGGATGTCTTGCTGGAGATCTTTGATCAATACCTGCAGGTAGCGATCTCATTTCTGCAACTTGGTCAGTAACTTTTTGACCCATCAAATGACCACCCATTCCAACTTTTTGTCCTTGTCCAATAAATACCTCAATTCCATCAGCTAGTTGTGCATGGTGTGGGTTAAAACCGTATCTTGATTGTATGCACTGATAAAACCATTTTTCTGAATATCTTCTCTCATCTGGTATCATTCCACCTTCACCAGAACATGTTGCGCTACCAGCCATTGTAGCACCTCTAGCTAATGCAGTTTTTGCTTCATAAGATAAAGCTCCAAAACTCATTCCCGTAATGTAAACTGGAATATCAAGCTCAATTGGATTTTCACATCTTGGACCAATAATAGTTTTGGTCTCACATTTTTCTCTGTAACCTTCAATAACAAATCTTGTTAATGTACCTGGCAAGAAAACTAGATCATCAAAAGTAGGTATCTTTTTCATCAAAGCCATTCCTCTCATTCTGTATCTTCCTAATTCCGCTTTGATATGAATGTCGTCCATAACCTCTGGAGTAAAAATAGCGTTGTGTCCCAACAAACTTTTGTTTCTTGAAGCTATTCCATTACCATTAGAATGTCCTTTTGACTTTCCATTACCATTTTTTTTCTTTGCCATTTAAATTGCTCCTTTTTTTTCTGTAGGTTCAAGAGCATCGTAATTCCAAAGTTTTTTTCCTGCTACAACTTTGGTCATCTTAGAAACATCGAAGTTTTCTCCGATCTCCGCAACCTTTAATTTTCTTTTAAGCCAGTCTTGATCTGAATCAGTTAATTCAGCTTCGACAGCATCACTACCAAATGATCCAATTTTTCCACCTACAAAAATTGTCCCATCATACATAGAATCTCCTAAATTTATTCCAACATCTCCAAGAATAATAATTCGCCCTCTCTGCATCATAAAACCTGTAAAAGCACCAGCATCTCCGCCAATAATTATTGTTCCACCTTTTTGATCAATACCAGTTCTTGCACCTACGCTTCCTTTGCATATCAGATCTCCACCTCTAATTGCCGCACCAAAACAAGAACCTGCATTTTTTTCAATTACTACTTTTCCTGCCATCATATTTTCTGCACATGACCATCCCACTCTTCCATTAATTCTAACTATAGGACCATCCATTGATCCACACCCAAAGTACCCCAAACTTCCTTCAAATATTAAATTTAATTTATTGAGAATTCCAACTCCTAAGCTATGTTTTCCCTGTGGGTTCTTTATTACAATAGTTCCGTATCCATCTTTCATTAATTCATCAATTTTTTTATTTGCTTCACGACAATCCATGTTCTTAACGTCAATTTCAGTTCTTTTGTTAAAATCTACATCATATGTTCCAAAGTAATAAAAATTCTCAGCCTCATCTGGATTAAAAAATTTTTGTTGTGTTTTTCCAGTTAAGACTTCTGTATGAAGTCCCATTGATTGAGCTTTACTTTTTTTTTCTGATGTTTTTAAATTTGCCATACTTTAACTTCTCCATCAAAAGGATCATAAGTTTCGATTTCTTGTGGTAATATTGATCTTATTGCAATTTCCTCTGACCCCATTGCAACTAAATCATCTGACTCATACAATACTAGTGGTTTTGCAGCCATTGTATCTTTCGCCATCCCTAAGCTATCTTTTGTAGCAACAAAATAAGTAAATACCCCATCTAAACCGACGAGAGACTCTTTCATTCCCTCTTCTAATGTAGCTCCATTTCTCATTTTTTCTGCAAGATATACAGCGATTAATTCCGAGTCACATTCTGACATAAATCTCATGCCTTTGTTTTCCAATACTCTTCTATTATTCCAATAGTTTGTTAATTGTCCATTATGAACAACTGACACATCGCTAAAAGGATAACCCCAAAATGGGTGAGCAGATTTAATATCCACTCCCGACTCTGTTGCCATTCTAGCATGACCAATTGCATGTGTCCCAACAACTTTATCTAAATTATATCTGTTACAAACAACTTCAGCGTTTCCTAGATCTTTAATTACTTCTAGAGATTTTCCCATAGATAATATTTCTACCCCTTCAACACTTTCTATTTTTTGAGAAAATTCCATTAAATCTTTGTCATACTGAATTTCATATCGTAATGAATAAGGAAGAATTCTATCTTCTTTTATCACCTTAGCACCTAGCTCAGAAAGATAAGAATCAACAATTTTTTTTCTTTCATCATAAACTGATACATCTTCTTTTACTGAAGAGCTTCCCTCTGCAACATTTTCACCAACCTTAAATCGCATGATGAAATTTTCTCCATCAGTTTTTCCATACAAAGCATATCCAGTTGAGTCCTCACCCCTATGCTTTAATGCTTGAAGCATTCCTTGGAGTTCAAAACCTACATTTGATGTATTTCCTCTATGAATTAATCCTGCTATTCCGCACATATAATTTCCTTATTAAATTATGGTAAACAATCCAGATAAGTATCAAGATCCCACTGTGTTGTTGCACCTAAGAATTTTTCCCACTCATCTCGTTTGTACCAATTAAATACTTTATACATTTCATCTGGCATTGATGATTTTATTACTTCATCTTCCGCCAATCTATCTAAAGCTTCACCTAAACTTAGTGGAAGTTTTTTAACATCTTTACCAGCTTTTTGAGCTTCATATATATTTCTAGACTCAGGTTTAGCTGGTTTCATTTTTTTAGATATTCCTTCATCGCAAGCTTTAAGTAATGCTGCACCTAATAAATATGGATTATGCATAGAGTCAACTGATCTGTACTCAAATCTACCCGGAGCAGATACTCTTAAACCACAAGTTCTATTTTGATAACCCCAGTCAGCATATACTGGTGCCCAGAAACCTTGATCCCATAATCTTCTATATGAGTTCACTGTCGAAGAACCAATTGCTGTTAAAGCTGGCAAGTGTTTCATTATACCTGCAATTGATTGTAATCCAATTTTTCCAGGTAACTGCATATCTTTAGTATCTGGCATGAAAGTATTTGTTCCGCCTGATACATAACTAAACACTTCTTCTACACCAGGAAGTTTTTTGTTACCCAATTTGTTCACAGATACTTTTCCACCTTTCCACAAAGACATGTTGGTGTGACATCCACTTGCTGAAACTCCCATAAATGGTTTGGTCATAAAGCAAGCAATAAGATTATGTTCTCTTGCTACCTGAGCACAAATTTGTCGATAGGTAGATAATCTATCTGCGTTTCTTAAAACATTATCAAATGTCCAGTTAAGTTCTAATTGGCCAGGTGCATCTTCATGGTCACCTTGGATCATATCAAGACCCATCGCTTTTGCGTATTCAATAACCTTCATAAACACAGGTCTTAAAGACTCAAATTGATCAATATGATAACAGAAAGGTTTTGAGAAACCTTGTCCAGTTGGAGTTCCGTCAGGATTTTTTGTTAACCACATCATTTCAGGCTCTGTTCCAACTCTTAATTCTAATCCATGTTTCTTTTTGAACTCATTCATGAAAATTCTAAGATTACCTCTGCAGTCACTTGTTAAATGACCACCTGGATTTTTTCTTTCTTCTCTGTTTCTAAAACATGTAACAAAAACTCTTCCAACTCTCTTATCCCAAGGCAATTGAACAAAAGTTTCTGGATCAGGTATTCCCACCAATTCCATAGCTTCTGGACCGTAACCAATATAATTATTATGACGATCTAAAAATAAGTTTGCAGTTGCTCCATAAACTAATTGAAAACCTTTTTCTGCAGTTCTCTCCCAGTGGTCTGCTGGTATTCCTTTTCCAACAACTCTCCCAGTTACTGAAATAAATTGATAATAGATATAAGTAATTCCTAATTCGTTTATTTTTTCTCTAACTTTTTTGACGAGTTTAGCTCTACCTGGTTGGTTTACGTGTTTTTCAAGATCCGTCATTCTTCCCCCTTTGAATTTTCAGATCAAAAAGGTAACTGAAAAAAAAACGTTTGTCTACTTAGATAAATTAACTCCAAGGAAACGGGCTGTTCGATGTGGGATGAAGTTTTCCTTTTTCATATCTATCGAACCTGAACGGTTTTAATAATTCACTTTCTTGACCTAAAATTTCTTGTGCAACAAGGTGTCCAACACCTATCATTTTATAACCATGATTTGCATCTGCAATCATGTAAACATTTTCAAAAAATCTATCAAATATTGGGAATGAATCTGGAGTTAAACATCCCAATCCTCCTGATGGTCCTTTTCTATACAAATGAGATTTACCAACAAAACGTTTTTGAATATGTGCTAGTGCTGAAGTCCACATGTCAGAAAATTTATCAGTAGTTTGATATTCAGGAGAGTCAATTCCATATGGATCAACATTAACTTCATCAAAATGTTTTTGAACAATATAAGGCGATGTTCCACCTTGAACTCCCAAACCTTCAATATCAGGTTTATAATAAATTCCCCATAAGTCTTCTGTAATTATTTTACCATCTTTATCAGAATAAAGTGGAGCATCTGTATCAACATGAATTACTGGAGGTGGTTTACCTTCATTAGTTTTTAGATAATCTGCATCTACACCTAATACACCTTCTTGTAAAAACCAGTACTTCCACATTTCAACTTCATGCATTTTTCCATTTTTAGCATCTTTTATGTTTGTTGTTTTTGGTAACTCCAACATATTCCAAAAATCTCTTACCCATGGTCCAGCTCCAATAACTACCTGATCACAATCAATTGTTCCTTTGTCTGTAACTACACCAGTAATTGCATTGCTGTTACTTCCTCTTTTAAATCCTGTAACCTTTACTCCTTTATGAACATTTACACCGTTTGAATTTGCTTTTTTCTCTAATGCTTTAATTGAATCTTTATTAAATGCGTATCCACCTTTCTTTTCATGCAAGACCGATGTAATTCCTTTTGCTTGCCAATCACTAAAAATTCCTTGCATATATTTCATGCAATCTTTTTCACCTTCTATAAATTCTGACTCATATCCAATAGCTTTTTGTTGTTCGTAAATACTTGCAACATCTTTATGCATTACTTCTGGAGAAATTTGCATATAGCCAACAGCATTATATTTAAATGCCTCTGGATCACTTTCCCAAACACTAACTGAATGAGCCATTAATTCTCTCATTGCTGGTTGAAAATAATTATTTCTAACAACTCCACATGCAATTCCACTTGCACCTGCAGCAGTGTCTTTTTTTTCTAGGACAACTACATCGTTTGGATTTTTATATTTTTCGGAAAGTTTCCAAGCAGTACTTAACCCGTGAATTCCTCCACCAATTATAACAACTTTTGCTTTTGTCGGTAACGACATGAACGAACTTTAATTTTTTAGCAAAGGAAAGAATATAATAATTTTTATATATAATTTATATAAATTCTAAATATTAGTGAGAATTTTTATTTAAAAACTCAAATTTTTCAGAGTTTTCAAATATTCGTTAAATTCATTTACAAAATTCTGTGTGGGTAAAACGTACTTTTTTCTATGGTCATTTCCCGTTTTTTCGAGGTAAAAAAATTCTTTATCACAAGCTTCTTTGATCATGAGAGCAGATTTGGGTCTAGAGGTTTTGAAAAGTCTAGTCTTAAGTTCTTCGACAGATAAGTTTTCATTTAATTTATAGGAATTCATCACTATCAACATCATGTGATAATGTGAAGGAGACTTTCTGAAAAAGTAATTACTAGATGTATGGGATAGTTTCATTTGATCTTCCCAAAATTCCAGTAAATCCTTTGATGATTTTGACATTAAGATTTTACACGTGTTTTTTGAGGATCGTAATGCGGGAAACCAACAACTTTAGCAGGTATTCTTTTTTGATGTCCATCAATTTTACCGACTTCAACGTTCATACCTATTTCTGAATGACCTACATCAATTCTGCACAAAGCAATATTTTTATTCAAAGTAGGAGATAGACATCCGCTTGTAACTACGCCAACTTGGGATCTTCCAATGTGAACGCAATCACCGTGATTAGCTTTTTCTTTGCCTACAAGTTCTAATCCAACTAATTTCTTTTGCGGATTTTCTTTTCTCTTTATTAATGCTTCTTTACCAATGAAATCTGCTGTTTTTGTTTTTAAAGGAACTGTAAATCCAACACCAGCTTCAAAAGGGTCAACTTGGCCGTCAAATTCATTACCAAATAATATTAGTCCAGCTTCAATTCTTAATAAATCTAATGCTCCGAAACCAGCAGGTATCATTCCTTCATCTTTGCCAGCTTCCATAAGCACATCCCAAACCGCTGGTGCATCTGAAGGGTGACACCATATTTCGTATCCTAACTCACCTGTGTATCCAGTTCTAGAAACCATTAATGGAATTCCACTAAGTTCTTTTACTCTACAGATTGTGAACCTAAACCATTGTAATTCTGAAATAGAAGGTTGTGTTGGTGGAGTAAAAATAAACTTTTCTAAAATTTTTCTACTGTTTGGTCCTTGTAGAGAAATATTATTTATTTGATCAGTAGAGTTTTTAACTAAAACATTAAATTTTTTCTTTTTTGCTTGTTCCTTTAACCATTCACCTGCGTATTCATCACCACATACCCATCTAAATCCATGATCACTCATTTTTAACAATGTTCCATCATCAAACATAGAACCATTTTCATAACACATCGAAGAATAAACAATTTGTCCAACTGACAATTTTTTAACATTTCTAGTTAAAGTATAGTCCATTAATTCTTCTGCATCCGGACCTAATATTTCAAATTTTCTTAAAGAAGATAAATCAATTAAAACTGCTTTTTCTCTGCACGCTGTATATTCATTTATTACTCCGTGTTTAGTGTAATCATTGGGGAGCCAATATCCTCTAGCATCAACAAAGTTTCTTGTTAACTTAGAAGTTCTTTCATGAAATCCTGTATTTTTTGTTAGTTTTAATTCTGAGTCTGGTTTCATTCTAAATGCAAAAGATTTTGTAAATTCTCTTTTTTTTTCGTAAGTTCTAACAAAAATATCTGTAGGGTTCCATGAATTACATGGATCTATATCACTTGGACAGGCTGACGTTCCGCAGGTTAAATCTTTTAAAGCTCTTAATATTACATAATCTCCAGGTCTAGCAAATGACTCATCAGAAAGTACGGTATTTAAGCCTCCTGCTGAAGTATTAAAAAATAAATTTATAGCGTGCCATCCCTTTTGTCTATTAACCCCAAAATTTTCCATAGCACCACTTAAGTTATCTGAGCAATTTGGATGCCCAAAATAACCAGCATCTTCGTAATACTTCGATGTACAAGCAAGATTAAAAGTGTCATGTCTACCAACAGTATCTCTTATTACTTCTACTAAAGGCTCATGGTCTGTATCATAAAATTTTGAATACAATCCTGGTCCTGGAAATGTATTTCCCATAAAGGTCCTGGTTGTTTGCCAATCTAAACCTTTCTCAATACCTTTACCTAATTTAGCTGTATCAAAAGCAACAAAATCTGAACATTGTCTACCAGTTGGACAAATTATTTGAATATAATCTCCTTCTTTAACCTCAAAAGAAATCGCTGATTGTTTTGCAATATTTTTTTCGTCTAAAGGATCAAAAATTGGATCTGGAATTATTCTATGTTCTTTATAGTCAACAATATTATTTCTTTTAATAAATAAAGTTAATTCTGTAGGAGGATTTTGTTCATGAACCAACATATCATTACCAGGTGCAGAAAAAATGCAATAACATTTATCTTTTGAACTTATTTTAATTTTTTCTCCTGGTGGAGTGTCTTTATCAAAAAGGATTGAGGATTTAGATTTTGCAATTTTAAGATTTCTTTTTTCTAATTGGCGCAAAGCAATTTTCGAACTTTCTTCATTTCTATTTAAAATTTTAATTATATCATTTTCTGATTTAGATGATTTTAAATTTAAAATTGATGGATCTGAATTTCCATCAGAATTAAAAACAACTATTTCACAAATTTGATTTCCTTCATTATTAATAATTTCAATTTCATCATCCGGAAAAACCTGAACTCCTGTTAATCCACCGCCATTAACCACATATCTTTCAACCCCAGGTGGCAAAACATTTAAACCAGGTTCATTTATTCTTAAATTTTCTTCTAACATTTTAAATCAATGATTACTTATGTTTAAGAATAAATCAGTACTGATTAATTGTATATATAAATTTTAGTACCAACTTTTGTTGACTGTAAGATTAAATTTAAGGATACTTACTTACTTAATATATTAAGAGAGGAGAAATAAATGAAGAAAATACTATCTTTACTCTCAGCTATAGTAATTACTGTAGTAAGCTTTGCAGGAATATCTAACGCTGACAGTAAAAAACCCATTGTGATCCCAACTCATAACTGGTCAAGTCAAATTGTTATGGCCTATGTTATTGGTGGAATCTTTGAAAGCATGGGTAACAATGTTAAATATGTAAATGCTGACTCTCAAGCGGTTTACGAGTCAATTAGAATTGGTGATGTAACTATATCCCATGAGGTATGGGAATCTGCTTTTGGTAAGTCATTTACAACAGCTTTAGACAAAGGTGGTTTGTTAGACTGGGGTGATCATGAAGCAAGAACTCTTGAGGATATGGGATATCCAAACTGGGTTGTTGAAAAAGGTCTATGTCCAGGTCTACCAGATTGGACAGCTCTAAAAAATCCAGACTGTGCAAAAAACTTTACAACACCTGACTCTCCAGATGGAAAAGGAAGAATGTTGGAAGGACCACAAACTTGGCATGGTGACTTAATCCCTCAAAGGATTGATGCTCTAGGCTTAGGAGATTTATGGTGGGTTAAGTTTGCTGGAGGTGCTGATGCACTTTGGGCAGAATTAGCAGCTGCTGAAAAAGAAGGAAGAGGAACAATAATTTTCAACTGGACACCAAACTTTACTGATGGTGCTGGTTTTACATTTATCGACTTCCCTCCATACACAGCTGGTTGTAGACCAGCAGATGGTGGTGATGGAAAATGTGGTTCCCCGGATGGTTATTTGAAAAAAGCAGTTCACGAAGATTTTCCAAAAACTCATCCAGATGCAGCAGCAGCGTTTAAAAAATTGTCATTTTCAACAAGTCAAATTGGTGCAATGGCAGCTTTAGTAGACGTTGACAAAATGACTCACGAAGATGCAGCTAAAAAATGGTTAGCTGATAACGAGTCAACTTGGAAAGCTTTCCTTAAATAAGGATAAAAGTTAAAAAATTAAGATCTCCCCCAATTCTGTTGGGGGGGATTTTTTTTTACAAAGATTTGTGTAAAATATATTTATGAGAAAATATCTTTTTTACTTTATTTTAAGTTTATTAATAAGCTCATCAGTTTTTGCTCGAAGCACCGGATGTAAAGAAGGTAACTGTGAAAATGGATATGGAAAATGGGTTTATACAGATAAAACCACTTATGAAGGTGAGTGGGTAGGAACAAAAAAAAATGGCCAAGGTGTAGAAACATGGCCAAACGGATATATCTATAAAGGTGAGTTTAAAAACAGTGTTTGGAGTGGAGTTGGAACTTTAACTTTCCCTGATGGTTCTACTTATGAAGGAGAGTGGGCTAATGGTTTTATGAATGGCAAAGGAACATTTACTTGGACTAATGGAGACCAAAAAAAAGGAATTTGGAAAAACGGTAAATTACAAGATTAATGTCGAACGAAACTTCATTTAATAAATTAAAAGGATTACCCGAGAACCTAAAACAATTTATAGGACTAATAATTTTAACAATAGTCATAATTTCTTCTTTTGCTATTTTAAATAATATATTTAGCGAGGGTGATGAATTAGTTAGGAAAATGAAATTGGAAGAAGAGAGAATTGCAAAAGAGAGAAAACTAAGTGCATTAATTTCAAAACTTCCCTCGGGTATATTAGTAACTTTTGATGGTACTGATCATTATAAATTATCAGATGAATTGTATGAGGGAGTGTGTAATGCCACAAAGCTTATCCCTCAAAGAGCAATAATGGGTGCAAATTTCTTAAATTTTAGAGCACACGAAATTTATACTATTAACGGCAATAAGATTGATGAAACATTTGTTGAATGGGATGCTGAAAAAAAGAAATGTTTTGCAGGTTTTACAGTTAGTGGAAATAACGTAGGAGTAGACGAAACAATTAAAGTAAGCGGTGAAGCCTTAAGTTTTTTAAGTACTGGAATTGATACAAGGGTTTATTTTATTAAAAATTTTTAATGGAAATAAGCTTCAATTATATTGATTTTAATTTAATTAATTTTCGTATACTTTTATAAGAATTATGTCTGAAGCAGTAATCAAATGCGAAGCAGTTTATAAAATTTTTGGTGAAAACGCCAAAAAGATGCTTCAAGATTCTAATGGTAATGTTGATGCTAAAACATTTCAAGAAAATGGTTGTATAGTAGGTGTTAACAATGCCTCTTTTGAAGTGGCAAAAGGAGAGATGCTTGTTGTAATGGGCCTGTCTGGATCTGGTAAGTCAACTTTACTAAGGTGTATATCAAGATTAACAGATGCAACAGGTGGAAAAATTTTCATTGAAGGTCAAGATTTATTAAATTTAAATAATAAAGAGTTAATTGAGCTTAGAAGAAACAAAATGGGAATGGTTTTCCAAAGCTTTGCTCTTCTTCCACACAAAACCGTTGTAGAAAATATAGCTTTTCCTCTTCAAATCAAAGGTATCAAAACTGAGGAGAGCATTAATAAAGCAATGGAGATGGTTAAATTAGTTGGACTTGATGGAAGAGAAAATTATTTTCCAAGAGAACTTTCAGGTGGACAACAACAAAGAGTGGGTATTGCAAGATCTCTAGCAGTTGAACCTGATATATGGTTTTTAGATGAACCTTTTTCTGCTTTAGATCCTTTAATTAGAAAAGAAATGCAAGATGAATTTTTAAGACTTCAAGAAAAATTACAAAAAACAATTATGTTTATTACTCATGATTTTGATGAAGCATTAAAACTTGCTGATCGAATTGCAATTATGAAAGATGGTATAATTGAACAACTAGATACACCTGCGAATATAGTTTTAAATCCAGCCACAGAATATGTAAGAAAATTTACTGAAGAAGTACCTAGAGAAAAAGTTTTATTAATCGAAGATGTAATGGATGAATCTATATCTAATAATTTAGGTGATGTTAAAGTTTCAAAAGATGAAATCATAGAAAATGTTGCAGAAAAAATATTAACGCAAGAAAAATCTGTAGCAGTTATAGATGAAAATAATAAAACCGTTGGTTCAATCAACCCGACAAAAATAATAAATACTGTCTTTGGCGGAAGAAAGAACGGAAAATAAATTATGGAATTTTTAAAAAAATATCCAAAAATATTTCAGTGGTTATTTCTATTAATTGTTTTCTTTGCTCTTTGTTTTGCTATTGATGTTCCAGAAACATATAAATTCATTAGAGGCCAAGCTGAATTCGTAAAAGACCCTAATCAAAGTAGTTATATATTTTTAGGCAAAGAAGTAAGATATTACGCCTTTGATGTTTTCTGGCGACTTCCTCCATTACTTGGATGGTTACCAATATGGATAAATGACTCCTTGTTTTTCTTAATGAATGAGTGGATGCCAATGGAGTTTTGGAATGAGGACACTCAAGAATTTAAAACCAGACCAATAGTTTTGCAAATTAGCAGAAATTTAACAGCTTTTATGACCTTTTTAATAGAATTAATTAGAGAAATTCTATTAGGTGGACTTGAAACAATTGTTGCCTTTACAAGTTGGGATTGGATCGATGCGAACCCTTGGGCAGAGTTACCAGGTCTACCTTGGACAATAGTTGCAGCTGGCTTTGCAATACTTGCTTATAAATTAAGTGGTATTGGACTCGCTTTATTTGCCGGTTTAACAATGGTTTACATTTCTATATTTGGACAATGGAAACCATCGATGCAAACACTCTCTTTTATTTTAGTTGCTGCGCCTCTATCTTTTATATTTGGGTTAAGTTTAGGTATTGCAGCTTATAAAAGTAAACGTGTAGAGAAAGCCTTATATCCAATTCTATTAGTTATGCAAACAATGCCACAATATGCAGTATTAGTTCCTGCACTTGTTCTTTTTGGAGTCGGTGACCACGCTGCAGTAATTATAACTATGGTTGTTGCTGTTCCACCCATGATATTACTTACTTTACTAGGATTGAGAGCTATTCCTCCAGAAGTGATTGAAGCTGGAAGAATGAGTGGTTGTAATAATTGGCAACTAATGTCTAAAGTGCTAATTCCAACGGCCAGACGAGATATTTTAATTGGCGTAAACCAGGTTATCATGGTGTGTTTTTCTATGGCTGTTATTTCAGCCTTCATTGGAGCGAAAGGTCTAGGTTTTAATTTATTGTTAGCACTAAATCAGCTTAATATCGGATTAGCATTAGAAGCTGGTCTTTGTATAAGTCTAATTGCAATTTTATTAGATAAAATGTCATTAGCATGGGCAAACAAGCAAGTCGATTATTTTGGCAATTTGAATTTTTTTCAAAGAAATAAAAATTTATTATTTTTTAGTATTACGGTCATAATTGGAATTTTACTCGCTTACTTTGGATCTGTTTATTTTAAAGGTGGTTACAATTATTTATTTGAAGTTCCACACAATAAAGGAATATCAACTGCTGATTTTTGGAATAAAGGTGTCGATTGGATTTTTGATACCTTCTTTGTTTATATAAAAGCATTTAATACATGGTTAATTCAAGAAGTGTTACAACCAATGAGGGCTTTGTATTTAAGGATGCCAGCTGTTGCTACATTAGTTCTAGTTGTTGGTGCAGGCTATTTAATTGGTGGAATTAGATCTGCATTAGTAGTTTGTGGTTTGACATTATTCATAGCTCTAAGCCCTTGGTGGGATAGAGCCTTAGTAACGGCTTACATGGCAACATTTGGGGTAATAGTCTCTTGTATAATTGGTTTTACGGTTGGCACATTATGTTTTCAAAATAAACATTCTGCAAAATTTATGTTAGGGGTATGTGATATATTTCAAACATTTCCATCATTTGTTTATCTTATTCCTGTTATGATGCTTTTTGGAATAACTGACACCTCTGTTCTTATTGCTGTCATTGTTTATGCAACTATACCAGCAACAAGATACACAATCGAAGGGCTAAGAAGTGTTCCAGCAGGTTTACATGATGCAGCGACGATGTCTGGTGTAAATAAATTTCAAAGATTAACAAAAATTGAATTTCCTTTAGCATTCCCTCACATGATGCTTGGTATAAATCAAACAATAGTGTTTGCATTATTTATGGTGATTATAGGGGCATTTATCGGCACTGAAGATTTAGGGCAATATATTTTAAAAGCTTTATCAGATAAAAATGGTGCTGGTATTGGATTAACGTTGGGTATTTGTGTAGCTTTTATAGGTTTAATTTTTGATAATTTGATAAGAACTTGGGTAGAAAAAAGAAAAAAACATCTAGGAATTGCTTAATCTTAAATGAAAAAAATTTTAATAATAGGCGGTGGCGCAATGGGATCTGCTTTTACTTTTCCATGTATAGATAATAAAAATGAAGTAACTATCACAGAGCCTTATAATAAAACTTTTATTAAAAATTTGTCTTCAAAAAAGAAATATCATTCTAGTTTAAAAATAAATTTACCAAATAAACTAAAATACAAAAAATATTCAACTGATCTATTAAAAAATAAATATGATTTGGTAGTTGTTGCGTTAAGTTTATCAGGAATAAATTTTATTAGTGAAGAATTTAAAAAATCAAATATTAAAAGTCCAATTCTTATTCTTACCAAAGGTTTGAAGTATGAGAAAAAAAAACAGAAAATTTTTACTATTTCAGAGGATATAAAGAAAACCAATAAAAACATAAACGTTTCAGTTTTAAAAGGACCTTGCTTAGCAAAAGAACTTTCAAATAAAAAACAAACAAGTGTAATTGTTGCTAATAAAAATATCAAAACCGCAAAAAAAATTTGTAATATGATAACTACAAAATACTATTTAACCGAAACTTCGAAAGATGTTATTGGAGTTGAGATCTGTTCTTCAATTAAAAATATTTATTCAATGATTATCGGGGCTGGAGATAGTTTAAATATGTCTTCAAGTTTATTCAAAAAATCTATTAATGAGATGATATATATTACTAAATATTTTAAAGGAAAAATTGAGACTGCTCTTGGATTGGCTGGAGTTGGAGATTTATACGTCAGTGCTGCTGGTGGTAGAAATAGTAAAATGGGAAGTTACTTAGGGCAAGGCTATACATTCAAAAATGCTAAAAGAAAATTTATGCGTAATGAAACCGTAGAGGGAGAGCAACTTGCAAGAGAAATTGCTCCATTTGTAATAAAAAAAATTCAACAAAAAAAAATCCCTTTGATGACAAAATTAATTAAATCTATAATTAATAACAAAAAATTAATATTAAATTAAAAATGGCAAGTATTAAAATAGATAAAGTAAACAAGTTTTTTGGTAGCACACATGTGATCAAAGATGTTTCTCTTGATATAAAAAGTGAGTCCTTCACAGTTCTAGTAGGCCCAAGCGGATGTGGTAAATCAACAATCTTAAGAATGATTGCTGGTTTAGAGGAAATTAATTCAGGTACAATATCTATTGATGATAAAGTTGTAAATGATCTACCACCTAAAGAAAGAAATATTGCAATGGTATTTCAATCTTATGCTCTTTATCCTCATATGACTGTATTTGATAATATGGCTTTTGGTTTAAAAATTGAAAAAAAATCAAAAGAAGAGATAGAGCAAAGAGTAATGGAAGCTGCTAAAATTTTACAGATAGAAGAGTATCTTGAGAGAAAACCCAAACAATTATCTGGAGGACAACGTCAAAGAGTAGCTATTGGTAGAGCCATTACAAGAAAACCAAAAGTTTTTTTATTCGATGAACCATTATCTAATCTAGATGCAGCATTAAGAGTACAAATGAGAGTAGAATTGGCAAAATTACATGATCAACTTAATGCAACAATGATTTACGTAACTCATGATCAAACTGAAGCCATGACACTTGCAAATGATATTGTTGTATTGGATCAAGGTATAGTTTCACAAAAGGGATCACCCATGAACTTATATAATAACCCAGATAATCTGTTTGTTGGTGGTTTTATCGGATCTCCAAAAATGAATTTTATAGATAGTAAAATTTTAAGTAAAAGTTCAAAGAGTTCTGAAGTAGATATAATGGGGACTGGAAAGTTAAATGTACCAAAAATTTCTGATAATACTCAAGAAGGGGATAGTATAAAAATTGGAATAAGACCAGAGCATTTGATATTAAATGCAAAAACAGATTCATTATGGGAAAGTAAAGTCTTCGTTGTAGAAAAATTAGGGTCAGGAACATATTTATATTTAGAGAAAGAGGGAGATCCTCTTGTTGTACAAACTGATGGAGACACAAATATTAAAGTAGGTGACACTGTTAAAATAGGTTTTGATCCATTTCGTTGCCATTTATTTGATAATAAAGGTATTTCTTTTAAAAATTCTTGAATCAATCTCAGGTAGAATTGTTTAAATTACATACTTGTTATTCTTCTTTTAAATGTTCATTATGTGTTAATTTTTAAATAACTTTAGAAAACAAGAAAAAAGAGGGGAATATATGTTTAAAAATATATTAATAACAATCTCTGCAATAGCTTTTGTTTTTAATTCAATTGCATTTGCAGATATCAAATTCTGGACGACAGAAACTCAACCAGCAAGGATGGCTAAACAAGAAGAGATGGCAAAAGCTTTTGAAGCCAAAACTGGAATTGGAGTTGAAGTTATCCCGATTGATGAAAAAGATTTAGGAACAAGAGCTACTGCAGCAGCAGCAGCAGGAGATCTTCCTGATGTAATTTATCATACATTGCAATATGTATTGCCATGGGCAGAAGCGGGAATTTTAGACGTTGATGCAAATAATGATATCGTTAACTCACTTGGAAAGAAAACTTTTGCTCCAGGTGCTCTAAAGATGGCTAAAAAAGGTGGCAAAATTGCAGCCGTGCCAGTAGATGGCTGGACGCAAATGGTTGTATACAGAAAAGATTTATTTAAAGCTGCTGGTTTAGAACCACCGACGACTTATGCAAACATCGAGAAAGCAATAGATGCTTTATCTAGTAATGATATGTTTGGATTTGTTGCGGCAACTAAAACTGACGAAAACTTTATGAGTCAAGTTTTAGAACATGTCATGCTTGCAAATGGTGTAAATATTGTAAAAAAAGGTGGAACAAAAAAACAAGGAAGAGCTTTAAAGAATTCTTTACAGTTTTATAAAAAATTAGCTAAGGCTAGCCCTCCAGGAGAACTTTATTGGAAACAATCAAGAGAACTTTATTTCGCTGGTAAAACTCCTATGATAATATGGTCACCATTTATCATGGATGAATTAGCTGGTTTAAGAGACTCAGCTCCACCAACAATTAACAGTGATCCTACATCACCAGAATTGGCATCTAAAACTGGTTTTATAACTAATTTTAGTGGACCAAATAATGTAAAAGGCGCAGCTTGGGCAGATGTTAGATACTTTGGTGTAACTGCAGATGCAGATACAGATGAAGCTAAGCAGTTTATTCTTTATTCAATGGATGAAGGATATACAAGCACTTTATCTATAGCACCAGAAGGTAAGTTCCCTGTAAGAAGAGGTAATGCAAGTGATCCAAATGCATTTACAACAGCTTGGAGTAAACTGCCTGTTGGAGTTGATAGAAAAGCTCCTTTAACAGATCTATATTCAGCAGATGTAATAAATAATATTGTTGCAGGTTTAGATACTGCTAATAGATGGGGTGTTAAAGAAGGTGAACTATCTAGAGCATCTAAAATTATTAACAATAAGTTTATAAATAGAATCACTAGACAATATATTGACGATCAATTGACGTTAGATGAAGCAGTAGATGAAATTAATACTGTACTAGCTAGCTTCTAGTAATTTAAAAAATTAAAAAAAGCGGGTAATATTAATTATCCGCTTTTTTTTATGAGTTCAAAACTTGCAAAAATTGAAAAAAGAACAGCTTATCTTTTAATATTACCATCAGTTCTTTTAGTATTTTCTATAATTTTATTTCCAATATTTTCTAATATTTGGATAAGTTTTAAAAATGTAGAGCTCAAAGATTTAAGAATTCCTGAACCAAGAGCAAAAAAATTAGTAAAATCAATTAATGATAATCCAAATCAAATAAAAGTAATTTATAAATTAAGAAATAGTTCTCTTACTCAAGAAATTACTAATGTAAAATTTAAAGATAAATATCCAGATGATATCGAACCAATAAGTTTAAATAATAAATGTCAATTTAAATCAAATTTACTTAAGTGTGAGTTAGGTAATTGGCCAAAAAAATATCGAGAAAATTTAGAAATAGTATTTCAAAATATTAATAATCAAGAAATTTCCAAGAAGGAACTAAAATCTTATAAGCCTAAACTATCAGGTAAGTCACAAAATATATTATTAACTTATGAATTTACATTAAATAATTTCAAAAAAGTAATTAAAGACAAAGCTTTTATAGATCTATTATCAACAACTTTTTATTACACTTTTTTTGGAACCATAGGTGCAATAGTTTTTGGAATTTTAGCTGCACAAATGGTAAATCAAAAATTTTTTGGAAGAACATTTATGAGAAGTGTTCTTTTATTTCCTTATGTTGCGCCAGTTGTTGCTCTTGCTTATACGTGGGAACTTTTACTTGATCCAACAAGCGGAACTTTGAATAATTTATTAATTAACTATCAAATTATTGATGGACCAATAAATTTATTAGGACAAAAATATGTAACTTTAAACATACTTGGTTTTGATTTTAAATTGAGGCTAGCATTAACAACTGTAATTATTTTTGAAATTTGGAGATATTTTCCTCTAGCATTTTTATTTATTCTTGCTCGTCTTCAAGCAGTTCCAAAAGAGTTGTATGAAGCAGCTGATGTTGATGGTGCAAATCCTATCCAAAAATTTCTTAATATTACTTTCCCCCAGATATTAGCAGTGATTTCAATTTTATTTATGATTAGATTTATTTGGAATTTTAATAAATTTGAAGACATCTTCTTACTCACTGGCGGGGCATCAGGTACAAGAACATTGCCAATAAATGTATATCAACAAGGTTTTTCAATCGGGGATATTGGTATGGGTTCTGCAGTTTCTATTGTGATTGTAGTGTTTCTATTAATTTTCATGTTTATCTATTTTAAACTTTTAGGAAAAAGAGCTGATGAAAATTAAAAATATACTTAATTATTGCTTTATCTCGTCTTTGTTTTTGTTTTCATTAATTTGTATTTGGAAAATCTTAGTTACATTACAAGGAATTGAATTAACAAATTTTAATTTTAATAAATTATTTATATTTGGAATAATTCTTTGTGCAATAAATCTTCTTATTGGGAAAAAATTAAATTTAAATATTAAAATAATTTTACTAGCACTTTTATTTTCTATCTTTGATTATTTCATCTCAAAAAATTTACCTATTTGGTACAGTTTTGGCATATTCTTAATCTCAGTGTTTTTCTTTAATACTATAAAAAACTACGACAAAAACTTTTTGTCAAAAAATCATTCTTCTCAAAAATTATTCTTTAATTTTTTAACATTATTTGGAATTACTCTATTCTCTTTTGTAATTCTTTTCCCTTTTTATATGATGTTAGTTACAAGCTTTAAAACCCAAGCATTGTTATTATTGAACCCATTAGACTTTAGTATTAACTTTGCACAAGGATTGCCAGAGTTGTTCAAATCTTATTTTATAGTGTTCAAAGATTATAATTTTGGAAGATATATGCTAACTAGCACAATAGTCTCCTTAGGCACAGTCATTATAACATTAATATTTGCAATACCAGCTGCTTACGCGGTTGCAAGACTTAATTTCTTTGGAAAAAATTTTTTATCAACATCCATATTGATAATTTATTTGTTTCCAGCGATAGTTTTAGTGATACCTTTGTATACAATTTTTAGTCAACTTGGTTTAAGAAATTCTATTGAGGGTTTGTTAATAGTTTATACAGCTACTACTTTACCTGTAGCTATTTATATGTTGCAAGGTTACTTTAAAAGTATACCAAAAGAATTAGAAGAAGCAGGGATAATAGATGGTCAAAATTGGCTTGGTATAATTTTTAAAATTATACTTCCGCTAAGTTTACCTGCTATATCATCAGTAGCTTTGTATGTATTTATGATAGCTTGGAATGAATTTTTATTTTCATTAATGTTTTTAGACCGCCCAAATACGTTCACATTATCAAGAGCTATTCAGTTTCTAAATGTTGGAGCTGAAACACCTAGACAATATTTGATGGCAGGGTCTGTTGTAGTAACTTTGCCTATTTTAATTATTTTTGTTTATTTTGAAAAATATTTAGTAAGTGGTCTTACTGCAGGAAGTGTTAAAGGATAATGCAAAATAGAGTAGAAGAGGCAAAAAAAATATTATTAGTTAACAGAAAAGATGGTTACACACTTCCTACTAATAACAAATTATATCCTGCTCAATGGAATTGGGATTCTGCTTTTATAGCACTTGGTTATTCATACTTTAATCTAGATTTTTCAATTACAGAAATTGAAACTTTGCTAAATGGTCAGTGGGACGATGGTATGGTACCCCACATTCTTTTTCATGAAAAAGACACATCTTATTTTCCAAATCACACAACTTGGCAATGTGGAAAAAATATTCCTTCATCTGGCATTACTCAGCCACCAGTTTTAGCAAGTATTTTGAGGAAAATTATTGAAAAAAATCAACTTAGTAATGAACAACGTTCAAGAATTGTAAATATAATAACAAAAATTAAAAATTATCATGATTGGTTCATAAAATTCAGAGATCCTAATAAAACCGGCCTTGTATCCATATTACATCCGTGGGAGAGCGGGTATGATAATTCACCAATTTGGGATCAGCCAATGAGCAATATCAAAGTAGACAAAAACCTTAATTATAAAAGAAGAGATCTTGAAGTTTCAAACTCTGATGAGAGACCTTTAAAAACTGATTATGACAGATATGTGACTTTAAGAGATCAATTTAGGGATGTTCAGTATGATCCACATAAATTGTTTGAGATCTCTAATTTTAATGTAGTAGATGTTGGATTTAATGCTTTATTTTTGAAAGCAAATAAAGATCTGCTTAGCTTAGCTAAAAATTTTGATTTAAATTTTGATGATTTAAATAATTTCGTATCCAAAACTGAAAAAGAAATATTAAAATTATATGATAATAATATTAATGATTTTGTCTCAAAAGATTTAAAAACTAACTTGAATATTGTTGTACCATCGATAACAAATTATTTTACTCTCTACGCAAATTTACAAGATGATGAATTAAATAAAAAAATTGTTAAGAATTTAAAAAATCATAATATTAATGACGATTACTATTTCTCAACAATAAAACCAAATCATCCTACATTTGAGGAAAAAAGATATTGGAGAGGTCCAATATGGATAAATTGTAATTGGTTAATTTATCAAGGACTTGTTAAAAAAGAGCCAGAATATGCAAATGAAATCAAAAAGAAAACTTTAGAATTAATTGAAGAAAAAGGTTTTCATGAATATTACAGTTATAAAGATGGATCAGTTATGGGCGCAAATAATTTCTCATGGAGCGCAGCTTTATATTTAGACTTAGTTTTAGAAAATTAGTTTAAATTTTTAGTTTTTATTTAGAAATGTTTCAGAAGAATCGTCCATTGCTTTTGCCCAAGCTGTATGATGAACAGGAGCTACTGACCCTGTAACTGGAGATGAAAAAGATTTATTTCTATACGTTGATATATCTTCAACCTTATGATGTTCCCATTCTTTAAAATGTTTTCTGATTAATTCAAAATCTATTTTTGGATAATCCGACATCTCATGTAATTCTTTTGTGTATTCAGTCTGAAAATCAATCATCTGATCAGGATTTTCTAGTTTTTCTTCTAAAGCAACCCATTTATTAATATCTTTTTCAATATCCCCTCCATTTGGCATATTTATTTTCCCCATTATAACATCTCTTGCGTACCAAGCTTGGCAATCAAACATATTGAATGTATGAAACTGATCTTGCATTCCTAGATACAAAAGTTTGTGATTATCCTGCCAAACAACACCTTTGTATAATTTTGGAGGATAAAGTCTGTTTCTTGTTTTAAGTTTTAAATTTTCTTCCAAGAAAGGAAAATGATGTAGGTAACCAGTACATAGTATTATTACATCTGCATCCTGTTCCGTGCCATCTTTAAAAATTGCTTTTTTTCCCTCTAATCTATCTAAATAGAATACTTCCTTCATTCCTTCAGGCCATTTAAAACCCATAGGATTATGCCTGTAGCCAATTGTTACACTTTTTGCTCCATATTTATTGCATTGAAGCGCAATATCCTCAGCGGAATAACTGCTTCCTAAAACTATAATATTTTTTCCTCTAAATTCTTCTGCATCTCTAAAATCATGTGAGTGCATTATTCTTCCAGGAAATGAACTCATACCTTTATATTCAGGTATAAAAGGAACTGAAAAATGACCAGTGGACACTACAACGTAATCAAAATGATCAGTTAAAATTTTATCATTTTCTTTATCTTGATAGCTAACTTCAAATTTGTCTGATTTAAAAACTGTATTAACTACTCTTGTATTAAATTTAATTTTTTTTCTTAAATTTCCCTTACTTACTCTACTAGTGATATAATCATAAAGTACTTCTCTAGGTGGGAAAGAAGGAATTGGCTTTCCAAAATGTTCATCAAAAGAATAATCTGCGAATTCAAGACACTCTTTAGGTCCATTTGACCAAAGATATCTATACATACTATTATGAACTGGATCTCCATATTGGTCAGATCCCGTTCTCCAGCTATAATTCCAAAGACCTCCCCAATCACTTTGTTTTTCGAAGCAAACTATTTCAGGTATTTTGTCTCCTTTTTTCTCGGCATGTTCAAAAGCCCTGAGTATTGATAACCCACAAGGTCCAGCACCGATAATAGCGACTTTAGTCATGATAATTTTTCCTCTACAATTAAAATTATAAATATATTGTACTAAGAAAAATAGAAAAATTAAATATTATTTTAATATGAAAACTAATTGGAATTATCCTACTACAATTTGGGTTGGAGAGAACAGAATTCAAGATTTAGGTCTAGCATGTAAAAATCTAAAAATCGATAAACCATTATTTGTCACAGATAAGGATTTAATTAATCTAAAAATGGTTCAAGATATTATTTTAGATTTAAAAAAAACCTTTAATCATCTTCAAGTTTTTTCAAATTTTTCAGGTAATCCTGTAGGCGAGAATGTGGAAGAGGGAGTGGGGGAGTTTAAAAAATTAGGTTGTGATGGAGTTATTGCATTTGGTGGTGGCAGCGGTCTTGATGTAGGTAAAGCTATTGCTTTTATGTCAGGACAGTCTAGACCAATATGGGATTTTGAAGATATAGGTGATTATTGGAAAAGAGCAGATGAGACTAACATTGCACCTATCATTGCTGTACCCACTACAGCAGGGACAGGATCAGAAACTGGAAGAGCATCAGCTATAATCAATAAACAAACAGGTATAAAAAAAATTATTTTCCACCCGAAATTTTTACCTTCAATTGTAATTTTAGATCCTAATTTAACTTTAGATCTTTCTCCAAGATTGACTGCAGCGACAGGTATGGATGCTTTGGCACACAATTTAGAAGCTTTTTGTGCACCAGGATTCCACCCGATGGCTGATGGAATTGCGATTGAGGGAATGAAGTTAATTAAAAACTCATTAATTAAAGCAGTTAAGAACGGTAAAGATTTAAATGCTAGAGCAGAATTATTAGCTTCAGCTAGTATGGGTTCTACCGCTTTTCAAAAAGGGCTTGGTGCTATTCATTCTTTAAGCCACCCTATTAATGCACAATTTAATGTTCACCACGGTTTATCAAATGCTATCTTTATGCCTTATGTATTAACTTTTAACAAAGATATGATTGAAAAAAGGATAATTTCTATATGTGATTATCTCAAACTCGATAAAAGTTTTGATAGTTTTTTAAAGTGGATTTTAGAACTAAGAAAAGAATTAAATATACCGCATAAATTATCAGAAATTGTTGATGTAAATAAAATAAATTTAGAGCAGTTATCAGTTATGGCATTAGAAGATCCTTCAACTTCTACCAATCCAAGAACAATGAGTAAGGATGACATGAAAGTACTTTATGAACATAGTATTTCAGGTAAATTATTTTAATGAAAAGAATTCTGATAGTTGAAGGTAACCTTAGAGAAGAAAATCAAAGCTTTACTGATGGTGGAATTAAAACTCATACTGAAAGTTTAAAAGACAGTATTAGTTATTTTACAGATCAATTAGATATTGATGTTGTTAATCCTTCATCAGATGAAAATATTAATGAAGTAGCTAAAGATTTAACTAAATATCATGGAATGATTTGGGGTGGTAGTAGTTTAAATATTTACAATGACACTCCAGAAATAAGAAGACAAATAAACTTTATGAGGGAATGTCAAAAGAATATAAAAAATATATTCGCAATATGTTGGGGAATGCAAGTTGCAGTAACTGTTGCTGGTGGTGAAGTAAAGAAATGCCCTAATGGTGCACATAGAGGAATAGCTCATGACATAGAAATAAACGAAAACGGCCTTAAACATCCACTTTATAAAAATAAAAATAAAAAATTTAATACCCCTGCGTTTAATTTTGATGAAGTTGTAAAATTACCTGAGGGCTCTACATTACTTTCATCAAATCCAATAAATAAAGTAATGGGTATAAATTTTAATGTTGGTTCAACTAATGTATGGGGAATACAATATCACCCAGAGATAACTTATGCCAAAATGATAAGTTTAATTCATTTTAGGAGAGATCGACTATTAGAAAAAAAAGCCTTTATTGACCAAATGGAAATAGACTCTCATGTAAAAATTATAGAAGATGAAAATAAAATTTCTAATAAAGATGCAAGGATGAGAGAATTAGAAAATTGGCTAAATAATTTAAATTAGAACAAGCCTTCTATTTCACCTTTTTCATTAAGCTTAATAGAGTCTGCTGCAGGAACCCTTGGTAGTCCAGGCATTGTCATGATGGCTCCACATATAACAACAATAAATTCTGCACCTGAAGATAATCTTACTTCTCTAATTGGTAACGAGTGACCTGTTGGAGCACCTTTTGCATTTGGATCAGTAGAAAAACTATATTGTGTTTTAGCTACACATATCGGTAAATTTCCATAACCCGCTTCTTCAAAAGATTTTAATTGATCTTTTATTTTGCTGTCAGCAACAACTTCGTTTGCTCGATAAATTTCTTTTGCAACAGTTTCAACTTTCTTTAACAAAGGTGTTTTTTCATCATATAAAAATTTAAAATTTGCTTGTTTTTGATCAATCAAATCTACAACATGTGAAGCAAGTTCTTTTGTTCCTTCTCCACCATTTGACCAATGAGTGCATAAAGTAGCTTTAACTCCCATATTATCACAAGCATTTATTAACTCTTTTACCTCATTATCAGTATCAGCAATAAAATGATTAACAGCAACCGCTACCGGTAAACCAAATTTTTTTACGTTTTCAATGTGTCTTTCTAAATTTACTAAACCTTTTTTTAGCGCTTCTACATTTTCATTTTTTAAATCATCTTTAGCTACACCGCCGTGCATTTTTAATGCTCTGATTGTTGCAACAATAACTACACACTCAGGTTTTAAATTTGATTTTCTACATTTAATATCTAAAAATTTTTCTGCTCCTAGGTCTGCTCCAAATCCAGCTTCAGTTACAACATAATCAGCTAGTTTTAAACCTGCTTTAGTTGCTATTACAGAGTTACAACCGTGCGCAATGTTTGCAAAAGGACCACCATGAATAATTGCTGGATTATTTTCTAACGTTTGAGTTACGTTAGGCCTAATTGCTTCTTTTAACAAAACAGTCATTGGTCCGTGGGCATTTAAATCTTTCGCAAATATAGGCTTTCTATCTCTAGTATAAGCAACTGTAATATTACCTATTCTCTTTTCCAAATCTTCAAGATCATTTGCTAAACAAAAGATAGCCATTATTTCAGATGCTACTGTAATATCAAAACCATCTTCTCTTGGAAAACCATTTGCAACTCCACCCAAATTAATATTGATAGATCTTAAAGATCTATCATTCATGTCCATAACTCTTCTCCAAACTACTCTTCTTACATCTATGTTTAATTTATTTCCCCAATAAATATGATTATCAATTAACGCTGACAGTAAATTGTGAGCAGATGTAATTGCATGGAAGTCTCCCGTAAAATGTAAATTGATTTGTTCCATTGGAACAACTTGAGCATATCCTCCACCTGCTGCCCCACCTTTCATTCCAAATGAGGGACCTAAACTAGGTTCACGTAGACATACTATAGAATTTTTACCAATTTTATTTAATCCATCATTTAAACCAACTGATGTAGTAGTTTTTCCCTCACCTGCAGGAGTTGGTGTAATAGCAGTAACTAAAATTAATTTTCCACTTTGTTTATCTTTTAAACTATCTAAATATTCTAAATTTATTTTAGCAATATGACGTCCCATAGGACTAAAAGCACTTGGTTCGTCTGGAACATTAATTTTACCCAAAATCTCATTTATGGGTTTCATTTTTGCTTCTCGTGCAATTTGGATATCTGATTTTGACATAAATTTAATTACTTATTAACGAGCAGAATTACTATCCTTTTTTGTCACGTATTTAAACATCTAAAAAATATATATAAAAAAAATTAGCAAAAACTTATATTTAATTTTATAAAACTTACGGATGCAGAAATATTCAGTATTTAGTCTAATCAAAAATGCTTTCTCCAATCACCAAAATTGGAAAGTTGCTTGGAAAGATCCAACTCCAAAAAGTGAATATGATGTAGTCATCATTGGAGGTGGAGGACACGGTCTTGCCACTGCATATTATTTAGCAAAAGAACATAACATTAGAAATGTAGCTATCATTGAGAAAGGCTGGATTGGTGGTGGAAATGTTGGTCGAAATACAACGATCATAAGATCAAATTTTATGTACGATGCTAATGCAAGATTTAATGAATTTGGAATGGATTTATGGAGAAACTTAAGTCAAGAACTGAACTTTAATGTGATGTTTTCTCCAAGGGGAATAATAAACTTAGCCCACTCAGATGCTCAAATGAATGCATATGCTCGTAGAGGAAACTCTATGAGATTAAATGGAATAGATGCAAAGTTATTGGATAGAGACGAAGTTAAAAAATTAATTCCAATGGCTGACTTTAGTGATGAAGTACGTTTCCCAATTTTTGGAGGCTTAATGCAACCAAGCGCTGGTACCGCAAGACATGACGCTGTTGCTTGGGGTTATGCACGTCAAGCAGATGATATGGGAGTAGATATAATTCAGCATTGTGAGGTCACCGGCTTTGATGTTGTTAATGGAAAGATAAAAGGAATTAGAACTTCAAGAGGAGATATCAAAGCAAAAAAAGTTGGATTATGTGTTGCAGGTAGCACAAATATATTAGCTGAAAAATTAAATATGACACTACCAATAGAAACTCATGTACTGCAAGCTTGTGTTTCAGAACCTGTAAAACCATTATTAGACGGAGTAGTAACTTTTGGTGCAGGCCACTTTTATATAAGTCAATCAGATAAAGGTGAGATGGTAATGGGTGGTGATCTTGATGGATATAATAGTTATGCTCAAAGAGGTAACTTGCCAACTATACAACATGTATTGACAGGTGGCTTAGCTTTGTTTCCATTTTTAAGTAGATTAAAAATGTTAAGGACATGGGGAGGGATCATGGATATGTCTATGGATGGTTCTCCAATAATTGATAAAACTCATATTGAAGGTTTATATTTAAACTGCGGATGGTGTTATGGAGGTTTTAAATCAACTCCTGTTTCCGGTTGGACATTTGCTCATACAATTGCGCAAGATCAAGTTCATGAATTAAATTCAGAATTAAGATTAAATAGATTTTCTACAGGCCATCTTTTAGATGAAAAAGGTTTAGGAACTAAAACCTGGATTGGTTAAAAAATGTTATACATCAAATGTCCTTATTGCGGTTTAAGAGCACAAAAAGAATTTTCATATGGAGGTGATGCAACTGTAAAAAGACCTAATATAAATGAAGAAGTATCAAATGAAGATTGGGATAATTTTGTTTATATGAGAAAAAGTCCAAGAGGGAAACATATAGAGTTATGGCAACATATAGCTGGATGTAGACAATGGATTAAGGTGCAAAGAGACACCGCTACACATGAAATTTTCCAAACAGCAAAAGTTACAGAAGAAATAAGATGAGCCAACCATTTAGATTAAATAAAGAGGGATTAATTAATCGAAACAAAAAAATATCTTTTACTTTTAACGGAAAAAAATTATTTGGATATGAGGGAGATACAATTGCATCTGCTTTGATTGCAAATGGAATACATTTAGTTGGTAGAAGTTTTAAATATCATAGACCAAGAGGTTTTTTTGGAGCAGGAGTAGAGGAACCAAACGCAAAGCTTCAAGTAGAATTCAATGGTCATTCAGAGCCAAATGTTAATGCAACAGAAATGGAACTCGTTGAAGGTTTATCAGCTACTAGCCAAAATTGTTGGCCATCAGTCAATTTTGATGTTGGTGCAATTAATAATTTTTTAAAAATGTTTTTCCCTGCAGGGTTTTATTACAAAACATTTATGTGGCCTAAAAGTTTCTGGTATAAAATTTACGAACCTTTCATTAGAAAAGCCGCAGGATTAGGGGTTGCTTCGATAGAAAAAGATAAAGAAAGATATGAACATAAATTTGAGTATTGCGATTTATTAGTTACTGGATCTGGACCCTCTGGATTAGCAAGTGCTTATGCTGCTGCAAAAAATGGAGCAAAAGTAATTTTAGCTGAGGATAAACCAAGATTTGGAGGAACTCTTTTAACTGATGACGTAAGCATCGATAATTTATCAGGAAAAGATTGGGCAGAAAAAATAATTACTGAATTAAAATCTATGCCCAATGTCACTGTAAAAAATAGATCTCAAGTTTTTGGTTATTATGATCATAACATGCTGGTAATGTTTGAGAGAGTTAGTGATCATTTAGAGAAAAAATCAAAATTCACCCCAAGACAAAGACTTTGGTATATTAGAGCCAAAGAAACAATTTTATCAACTGGTTCAATTGAAAGACCAATTGTGTTCGGCAACAATGATACTCCAGGAATTTTTTTATCAGCAGCTGCAAAAGAATATATGAAAGTCTATGGAGTATTGGTTGGAAAGAAACCTTTAATATTCACAAATAACGATAGTGCATATGAAACAGCTTTAGAGTTCAAAAAAAATAATGTTGAACCAATTATATTAGATACAAGAGAAGAACATTCATCAGAATTAATTGATGAAGCTAAATCAAAGGGAATTGATATAAGATTTTCTCACGGTGTTATTGTTGCTAATGGTTACAAAAAAGTTAAATCTGCAAAAATTGGCAAACTGAATAAAGATAAAAATTCTTTTGAGAAAATAGAAACTGTAGATTGTGATTGTATTTGTGTGTCTGGATTTTGGACACCATCTGTACATTTAGCATCACAGTCAGGAAATAAACTTAAGTATGAAGAAAAAATTGATGCATTTATTCCAGATAAGAAAAAACAACATGAAACCTCAGTTGGCGCAGCAAATGGATCTTTTACTTTAGAAGAAAGTTTAAAAAATGGTTTTGAAAATGGTTCAAATCTTTCCGCAAAAATTACAGATACTAAAACAGAAATTACAATTCCAAATGTAAATGAAAAAAAATATGGCGCTCATGATAAACTTTGGTGTATGCCGTTACCTAAGAATGAAAATCCAAAAAGATTTGTTGATTTTCAAAATGATGTATCTGTTTCTGATATAGAAATCGCACTAAGAGAAGGATACAGATCAATAGAGCATGTCAAAAGATACACAACTCTTGGAATGGCAACAGATCAAGGCCGTACAAGTAATTTAAATGGTCTTCAGTTGGTATCTAATATAGAAAATAAAATAGTTCCTGAAGTGGGACACACAACATTTAGACCACCTTTTACACCAATTACAATCGGGACAATAGTTGGTCGTGAAGTAGGTATGGAATATATGCCAACTCGAAAAACTCCAATGCATGAATGGCATAAAAAAAATAATGCTGTATTTGTTGATGCAGGTGCCTGGAAGAGACCTCGATATTACAAACAAGGAAATGAAACTTTATTTGAAGCTTCAAAGAGAGAGGCAAAAAATGTTAGAGAGAATGTTGGTATCTGCGATGTAACAACATTAGGAAAAATTGATATTAAAGGTCCAGACGCAGCAGAATTTTTAAATAGAGTTTATACAAATGCTTGGATGAAATTACCTGTTGGAAAAGCAAGATATGGATTGATGCTTAGAGAAGATGGAATTGTCATGGACGATGGAACAACAACAAGAATTTCAGAAAATCATTATCATATGACAACAACAACTGCACAAGCTGCAAATGTTTTATCTCACTTAGAATATTATCTTCAAATTGTTTGGCCAGAATTAAATGTAAATGTTGTCTCTACAACTGAGCAATGGGCAGGGGCTGCAATTGCTGGACCTAAATCTAGAGACATGTTATCAAAATTATATCCAGACTTAGATGTTTCAAATGATACATTGCCTTTTATGGGCTATAAAGAAGCAGACTTTTTTGGAGTTCCATCAAGAATTTTTAGAATCTCATTTTCTGGTGAGCTTGCATACGAGATTAATGTCAAATCAGATCATGGCATGTTCATGTGGGAGAAAATGATGGATGTAGGAAAAGAATTTGGAAATCAGCCTTACGGAACTGAAGCTTTGTCAACATTAAGAATAGAAATGGGACACGTTGCAGGACCAGAGTTAGATGGTCGAACAATCCCATCAGATGTTTCACTAAATGGATTAGTTTCAAAGAAAAAAGATTTTATTGGTAAAAATTCTTTAGGAAGAGAAGCATTTAACGTTGAAAGCAGACAAAAAATTGTTGGACTTATTCCAATTGATAGAAAGTCTAGTATTCCTGAAGGATCTCATATCGTCCAAGATCAGAATGGAAAATTACCTAATCCTAAACTTGGTCACGTTTCTTCTTCTTGTTGGAGTGTAGAAAATAATAATCCATTTTCTCTAGCAATTATGAAAGATGGAAAAAACATGATTGGCAAAAAGTTTTTTGCGGTATCACCATTAAAAAATAAATCAATTGAGGTAGAAGTTATATCTTCACACTATGTTGACCCAGAGGGAAAAAGAGTTAGATCATGAAAAATGTTTCTGCACTAGAAAATATTCATAAACATGGATTGTTTGGTAATCACGATAGTAAAGGTGAGCTAATAAATATTAGAGAAATCAAAGATGTTTTGATTTATCAAATTGTTAAATATAAAAAATCTTCAATTAGTATTGATAAAATAAAAATAGATAATTTAAATTTACCTCAGACTCTTTTGGTATCTTCAAATCATAATACAAGAATTTTATGGATGGGACCTGATAATTGGTTAGTCGTTTCAACGAATAAAGAAATAGAAAAATCTATTTTTGAAAACCTAAGTCATGATGATTTTGCATTAACTGATCTATCTCATTCAAGAACAATACTTGAATTAGAAGGTTCTTTGGTAGATGAAGTATTGAAAAAAGGTTGTCCGTTAAACTTAGATGGTCTTGATGAAGGAAAATGTTCTAATTCTGCTTTTCATGCAATTACAATAACTATTGATTTTATTAGTTCAAATCCAAGAAAAGTAAGAATATTTGCTTTAAGAAGTTTTGGCGAATCTCTTTATCATTCAATAACTGATTCTTGTTTAGAATTTGGCTATAAAGCTGAATAAAAATTATTCTGAAGTTTTAAATTTAGTTTTTTGAATAATAACCACAAACACAATTGGAATTATTAAAGTTATTAGTGTTACTGTTATCAACAAAATACCTAGATCTGAATAATCGGCAGTGGTAAGAATAGCTTTTGTTACCTTATCCTTTACCTCTCTAGTAATAACATAAATTTCATTTAAATATTTAGTTCCTAAAGCACTTGCTGATAAAGCAAGATTTGTAAAAGATGCGAATACTGCAAAGAAAGTTGCTTTTAAGTGCGACGGAGCATTTTTAGCAATCCACGCGAGCAAAGGTATCATTGAGACTTGTCCCAAAGGTGACTCAAGTGCAGTATTTAATATTGCAATAAACTTGGCATCAACAACTCCATTAGTAATTGATGATGTCCAATTGTGAAATCCATAATACATACCAACACTTGGTAAAAATAAAATTGCGCCTGCAACAGATAAAATTACTATTATTCTAGCTATAGAGTTGTTTGCCATAAATGGTCTTAATAAAATAATACCAACAAGCGTTAAAACAGAGGCTATAAGAGATAATACAGAAAAAAATTGTTCATTGAATTCAAGTACATCAATTTCAAACCAAGATAAACCTGGACCAGGTCCTGGCATTGCTCTAAAAATAAAAATTATTATTGCTGTGCCTACAACAGTAAGTCTTAAATCTTGAGGAAGTTCTTTAACTAATTTATTCATTAAAAATAGAATAATTGCCATTGAACCTACGAAAACAATTTCTTGAGCAAAAGGCACTTTGAATGAACCAATACCTAAAGTGAAGATAACAAAAACCAAGCTTCCACCTAATATCCACCAATTAACTTCAGTTTTGTCTGAAGGAGCATAATCTTGGTCACCCTCTAAACCTTGTTCAATAAGTTTTTTTTTCTTTTGATTTTTTAGATATGAAGCAAGAAATATTCCTAGTACAGATACAATTGGAATAATTAAAGCATATATATAAATTGAACCGTATAAACTTATCTTATCTGCTTGTTCAAGTTCGTCTACTCCTTTAAAGAGAATTACATTAGCTAAAGCAACTAAAACAGTTCCACCAATTATTGCAAATCTTCCAAGAGTTTGCATTGTTGTATGCATAAGTTTGATTTCATCTCTTGAAAATTTATTTCCGCTGTCATCAACTAAAGGAACTGCTTCCACAGTCATAGCATCAGCCACAACATCTTGCACAACATAACCAATCGGAGCAAGTAAAACACTGATCACAAACCATGTTTCAACTGAAAGAATTGAGGACATCCATTCAGTATGAATTATTAAACCGTACATTATAATTAAACTTAATGAGATTAAGGATGCTCCAACAAAAACCATGTAATTTTTTTTATTCCAGATTAGATCAACAAGATGACCTAAAGGCATCTTCAATGCCCATGGAATTCCTGCCCAAAAACCCAGTCCAGCAAGAAAAGCAGCTGATAAGTTTAGATAGTCTTTAACAAAAAAAGTTCCAACAATACCTGTTAGTCCTGAAATACCAGCAGCAAGATAAATCATCAATGGCGGTAGATAGGTCCACTTAAACTGTCTTCCTAAATCTATTAAAGTACTATCTATAAACCTCAAAATTTTATTACTCATAAATTATTCTGTTAAATTTAATAATATTAATCCATTTTGTTTTGTTTCTTTACACCAAAGTTCATAACTTTCACAAACTCTCCACAAATGATCAAATGCTCTTTGCGATAATTCTAAAGGAAAGTGACTTTTTGCATAATATAATTTTGGGATTTTCATTAGTTGTTTAATCATAGTATCTTTTTGTATTTGTAAAAGTCTTATAGTTTCTTGATTAATTTTTTTTTTTGTAGATTTATCTATGTAGTCATTGCTCTCAAGTTCTTTAAACCACTTATCATGAAAATTTCCTGAACTAATTTCATTATAATCATCTGATGCAATAAATATTTCAAAAGCTTGAATATTAGTTAAATTTGGATTTTTAATCTTGATTTCGTATATCTTTCGATAAATGATTTCAGCAACATATAATACAAATGGTCTTGATTTATCAGTTTCCAAACTAAACTCCTCAAATGTCTACTGAATAATAGCACGAATTAGGATCGTCTTTATAGTGCGCAAAAGGCCCACACTCTTTAAAACCAAAACTTTTAAATAGTTTTCTAGCGGGCGCAAAAAAATCACCTGCACCAGTTTCGACACTTAGTTTAGTAATTCCTATTTGTTTAGATTTTTCAATAAGATGTGAAATTATTTTTCCACCATATTTTTTATTTCTAAACTTATCTGAAACTCTTATAGATTTAAATTCTCCATGTGTTTCATCAAATAATTTTAGAGCTCCACAACCAATTAATTCATTATTTTCCCATAAACTCCAGAATTTTATACTTGGATCCTTTAATCCAGGAATATCTAATACATGAGAACTCCCCTCAGGAGAAACTGATCTCAATTCAATAAAATGCTTAGTTAGCAACTCATTTACCTGCGGATCATCAAAATTATTTTCTATTGATTTCATAGTTTTGAAAAACATATAATCTAAATTTAGATTAAACCAAGAAAATTAAATATGTGTGGAAGATACGTAATAACTAGCCCTGTTACAAAAACAAAAAAACTTGTTAAGTCAGCTATACAAGTTGAAGATACTGAAAATTATAATGCACATCCTTTTCAAAAATTACCTGTAATTAAAAAATATAATAATGGAAATACTCTAGAAAATTTAAAGTGGGGAGTAGTACCTAGCTGGGCTAAGCAAAAAGATTTTAAACCTTTAATAAATGCAAGACTAGAAACTATAGATGAAAAAGTTTCTTTCAAAAAATTAATTCGACTACATAGATGTGTAGCTGTAGCAGATGGTTTTTATGAGTGGAAAAGAGAAAAAGAAAATAAAATACCTTATTATTTTTTAAGAGAGGATAAAAAGCTTATGTATTTAGCGGCTATTTATGACAATGATCAATTTTGTTTAATAACCGAGGACGCAGATGAAAATATTAAAGAAATACATCATAGACAACCTGTTATAATTAATGAAAATGATGTTAATAGATATTTAAATCTTGAATTAACAGGATCGAGTTTTCTTAAAGAGTGTAAAAAAAACAAAATT
>CACMND010000002.1 GCA_902614975.1 uncultured Pelagibacteraceae bacterium | reverse complement strand
GGTACCGCAAGAGCAAGAGCTTTAGGAAAATTATTAAATGTAGATTTAGCAATAGTGGATAAAAGAAGACCAGCTCCTGGGAAGTCAGAAGTAATGAATGTAATTGGTAATGTGAAAAATAAAACTTGTATTTTAGTTGATGATATAATCGACTCTGGTGGAACAATTGTAAATGCAGCTTCAGAATTAAAAAAAAGAGGAGCTAAAGATGTTCATGTGTATGTAACACATGGTGTATTAAGTGGTAATGCTGTTGAAAAAATTAAGAGATCTTCGATAAAAAATTTAGTTGTAACTGATACAATAGATAATTCAATGAAAGTTAAAAAAGCTAAGAATATTGAGGTATTAACAATCTCTAATTTGGTTGGAGAAGCTATTAAAAGAATATCAAATTCTACCTCGGTATCAGATCTATTTAAATAATTTACTTGTAAAATTTAGTTTCATAAGTTAAAAACCCGTCACTTTATGAGTTTAATAGCGGCCACAATAAGAGAAACAAAAACTAAGGGAGAAGTAAAATCACTTAGAAACAAAGGTATGGTTCCAGGAATAATTTATGGAGGAGAAGAGCCAAATCAAAAAATTTCTGTCTCTGTTAAAGAAGTAAAAAATTTATTAAATAAAGAAAATATTTTATCAAATATAATTTCATTAAATATTGATGGAAAAGAGCAAAAAGTTTTACCAAGAGTTATTGATTTTGATACAGTTACAGATGAGCCTATACACTTAGATTTTTTAAGAATTGTTAAAGGTGCAAAAGTAATTTTAGAAATTCCAGTTAAATTTATAAACCACGAATTATCACCAGGATTAAAAAGAGGTGGGGTTTTAAATATCGTAAGACGTAAAGTTGAATTAAGATGTCCTACAGAAAATATACCAACGGAGTTAGTTGTAGATTTAAATAACTTAGATATTGGAGCAAGTATTAAAATATCTTTTATAAATTTACCTGAAAATGTAACACCTACAATTCAAGGAAGAGACTTTGTAATCGCGACTGTAGCAGCGCCAACAGTTGTTAAAGAGCCTGAAAAACCAGCAGAAGCTGAGGGAGAAGGTGGAGAAGCAGCGGAGGCAGCAGCGGATGGAGAGGCTAAACCTGAAGAAGGTTCAGAAAAAGCTGCAGATGGTGATAAAGGAAAAGAAGAAGGAAAAGCTCCAGCAGAGAAAAAATAATAATCTGTGAAAATAATAATAAAATAAAATGTTGTTACTAGTAGGTTTGGGCAATCCAACCCCAAACAGTCATAATAATAGACATAATATAGGTTTTAAAGTTGTTGATGCGATAAATCAAAAATTTGGTCTTTCAAAGCAAAAGCCAAAATTTAAGGGTTTACTTACAACAGGTAATATCGGGGAAAAGAAAATTTATGCTATCAAACCTCTGACTTTCATGAATAACTCAGGAATATGTATTAGAGAATTGCTTGAGTATTTCAAAATAGACGCAGAAGATGTCATTGTTTTCCATGATGATCTAGATGTTGAGTTTGGAAAAATAAAGGCAAAATTTGGTGGATCAAGTGCAGGTCACAATGGAGTTGCTTCAATAGATAAATTTATTGGAAAAGACTATTCAAGAGTGAGGATTGGGATTGGAAAGCCAGAGAATAAAATGTCTGTATCAGACTTTGTTTTAAATGATTTTTCAGATGATGAACAAGAACACTTAGAAAAAATTACTCACAATATAATAGACTCTATTGCTATTTTGATAGATAAAAAATTAGATTTATTCTCAAGTAAAGTTAACAATAATTAAATGGGTTTTAAGTGTGGTATAGTTGGTTTACCAAATGTTGGTAAATCTACTTTATTTAATGCACTCACAAATTCAAGTAAAGCTCAAGCAGCAAATTTTCCTTTCTGTACGATAGATCCAAATATAGGCGTAGTTCCTGTACCAGATTATAGGTTAGATGAATTGGTTAAAATTTCAAATTCAAAAAAAAAAATAAATACCACAATATCTTTTGTTGATATAGCAGGATTAGTCGAAGGAGCCTCCAAAGGTGAAGGATTAGGCAACAAATTCTTGTCTCACATAAGAGAAGTAGATGCTGTTATTCATTTAATTAGGTGTTTTGATTCTGATGATATTCAGAATGTAAATCCAACAGTTGATCCAATTAGAGATTTAGAAATAATTGAAACAGAAATGTCTTTGGCAGATTTGGAATCTATTCAAAAAAGACTAGATAAGAAAAATAAAAAAAATAATGATGAAAATCAAAACCAAATTCTAGAAAGAGCGCAGGATTTAATTAATGATAACAATGATATAAATAAATTATACGATGAATTTGATAAGAAAGATGTTAAATTGTCAGGATTATTGTCAATTAAGCCTAAATTGTATGTTTGCAATGTTGATGAAAATAGCATTGATAAAGGCAATGATTATACAAAAAGTTTTATTGAAACATATGGTTCTAAAAATACTCTAATTATTTCAGCTGAAATAGAAAATCAATTAAATGAACTAGAAAATGAAGAAAGAAAAAACTATATGAAAATGATCAATGTCGATGATACTGGATTAAATTTATTAATCAAAAAAGGATATGATCTTTTATCTTTAGAGACGTTTTTTACTTCAGGAGTTGAAGAGACAAGGGCTTGGACAATTAACAAAAATTGCTTGGCACCTCAAGCAGCTGGTATAATTCATACAGATTTTGAAAAAGGTTTTATAAGAGCAGAAACTGTGTCTTATCAAGATTTCGTTGGTAGTGGTGGTTGGTTAAAATCAAGAGAAAACGGTAAAATGAGATTAGAGGGTAAAGATTATATTGTTAAAGATGGGGATGTTCTAAACTTTAGATTCAACACGTGACCATATCTTCTTCATTGTAAAGTAAACCAATACAGTCAATATTATCAAATAAGCTATAACTCTAAATCCTGTTTTATGTCTTTGCTCTAAATGTGGTTCTGCTGACCACATCAGAAAATTTGTAACATCTTTAGACATTTGCTCAGCGGTAGCTTTTGTTCCATCTGTATACTCAATTAAATCATCAGATAAAGGAGCTGGCATTTTAATTTTATTACCATACATATACTTGTTGTAATAAACACCATCATCAAGTTCTACGCCTTCTGGTGGTTCAGAATAACCTAACAATAAGGAATAAATATAATCTGCTCCGCCCTTTCTTGCCTTAACTAGAACTGACATATCTGGTGGATAAGCACCACCATTAGCAGCTTTTGCTTCTTGTTCATTAGCATATGGCATCACGAATTTGTCAGATAATTTAGCTGGTCTTACAAACATTTCTCCAGTGCTGTCCGGGCCATCTGTTACCTCAAAACTTGCAGCTATTGCTTTAGCCTCTGCTTCAGAAAATTCTGGTCCACCCTTTTCTGCTAAATTTCTATAGGTTAAATATTTCATAGAATGACAAGATGCACATACTTCTGTATACACTTGATAACCCCTTTGCAGGGATGCTCTATCGAATTTTCCAAAGAGACCTTTGAAAGTCCACTTAGTCTCTAAAAAAGGAGGTGATTTTTCAGCAGAGTTAGATGAATTTAGTACGATAATAGAGAATATTAATACAAATAAAATATTTTTTAACTTACTCACTTTATTGTTTTTTCTATTTTTTCATCACTCCTTGCCGCAGCTAAATTTGGCGAACCTCCTAAAACTGGTTCGGTAATACTCAAAGGCAGCGGGGTAGTTTTTTCTTTCCATCCTAAAACTGGAAGAATAATTAAAAAATGCGCAAAGTAGTACGCTGTAGCAACTCTTGCAATTAACAAGTACAATCCTTCAGCTGGCATCGCCCCTACATATCCTAGAATTAAAACATCAGCTACTAAGATCCAGTAGAACTGTCTAAATAATGGTCTGAATACTGCTGATCTAACTTTTGAAGTATCCAACCATGGTAAAGCAGCTAAAATTAAAATTGCTGATAACATGGCGACAACACCCATAAGCTTATCAGGAACTGATCTTAAGATCGCATAAAAAGGTAACAAGTACCACTCGGGAACTATGTGAGCTGGAGTTACAAGTGGGTCTGCCTCGATATAGTTATCAGCATGTCCTAAAATATTTGGTTGATAAAATACAAACAATGCAAAAACTATACAAAACATTAATAACGCAAAAGCATCTTTAATTACAATGTATGGATGAAATGGAACTGTATCTTTAGAAGGTTTTTTAATATCAATACCAACTGGATTATTATTTCCAGGAACATGTAATGCCCATATGTGAAGTACTACAAGCCCTAGTATTAAGAATGGTATCAAGTAATGAAGAGTAAAAAATCTTGTTAAAGTCGGATTGTCAACTGAGTAACCACCCCATAACCAAGTTGTTATACTCTCCCCCACAAGCGGGATTGCACTAAATAAATTGGTTATTACTGTTGCTCCCCAAAAACTCATTTGCCCCCAAGGAAGAACATATCCCATAAAAGCAGCTGCCATCATTAGCAGATAAATTATAATTCCAAGTATCCAAATTATTTCTCTAGGAGATTTATATGATCCGTAAAATAAAGATCTAAAAATATGAATATAAACTGCAAGGAAAAACATAGAAGCACCATTTGCGTGAACATATCTTAACAACCATCCATAATTCACATCTCTCATTATATGTTCAACACTGCTGAATGCCATATCTGCATGAGCAATGTAATGCATAGCCAAAACTAATCCTGTAACTATTTGGGTAATTAAGCAAAAAGTTAATATCCCACCAAATGTCCACCAGTAATTTAAATTTTTTGGTGTAGGGTAATCTGTTAAGTGATTTGCCAATGTAAGCAAAGGTAGTCTATCATTAAACCATTTACCAAATTTTGAACTAGGTGTGTATTCGTGATCACTCATATTTATCCAATCTTAATCGTGTTAGTATTTACAAATTCGTATTTAGGTATCTCCATATTAGTTGGAGCTGGTCCTTTTCTAATTCTACCAGATGTATCATAATGAGAACCATGACAAGGACAAAACCAACCATCATAATCACCTTTATCTGTTAATGGTACACATCCAAGATGAGTACAAATTCCAAGCATCACTAACCATTCAGGATTTTTTGCTCTATCTTCGTCTTTTTCAGGATGCTTAAGATCATTAATATCAACTGTTCTCGCTTTTTTAATTTCGTCTTCAGTTCTTCTTTTAATAAAAACTGGTTTACCTCTCCAAAGTACTGTTAAAGACTGTCCAGGTTGCATTGAACTCACATCTACTTCTGTGCTTGCTAATGCTTTTACAGAAGCATCTGGGTTCATTTGGTCTACTAATGGCCAAACAGCAGCACCTACTCCAACTGCACCAGCGGCGGCTGTAGCGGTAAACAAGAAATCTCTTCTGTTGGTCTTTTTTTCGTCTTTTTGGTCTGACATCTTTAATATTTTATATCTTTGGTAATATATGATTTCATATAATAAAAAAGAGATATTTCTATGGTAACAATGACACAGAAACCTTTAAAACACGGTCCAAAAGTAGCTTTATATCAGCCAGATATTCCTCAAAATACAGCTTCAATAATTCGAACTTGTTCTTGCCTTGGGGCTAGTTTAGAAATCATTGAACCTTGTGGGTTTTTATTTAGCGATAAAAGGTTCAAGAGAGTTGTTATGGATTATTTAGATTACAGTGAAATAAAATTTTACAAGAGCCCTAAAGAATTCTTTGATGAAAATAGTAAAAATAGAGTAGTTTTAATGACGACAAAAGCTAGCAAAATTTATACAAAATTTAAATTTAAGCGTGATGATATATTGCTCTTTGGCAGAGAAAGTGCAGGCGTTCCAGAAGATGTGCATTCTAAGGTTAATGAAAGAATTAAAATTCCGATGCTTAAAAATAAAAGATCTTTAAACATTTCAATATCAGTGGCCATAGGTGCTTCAGAATTTATAAGACAGTTAGGTTAAATGGATCAATACATAAAAAAGAAATTAGCAAGAAATTGGTTTAAAACTTTGCAAGAAGTACTTTGTAGAGAAATAGAGGAAAAAGAGAGCAAAAAAACCAAATTTAAAATTACAAATTGGAATAGAAGTAAAAGTAATGATGAAGGTGGAGGACAATACAGAATTTTAGAAAACGGTAAAATTTTTGATAAAGTTGGAGTAAATTTTTCAGAAGTTTATGGAAAATTTTCAAACGAATTTAAAAATAAAGTTCCAGGTACAAAAAAGAGTTCTAAATTTTGGGCATCTGGAATATCTGTTGTTATGCATATGAAAAATCCTCATGTGCCTGCGATGCATTTTAATACGAGGTATATAGTCACTTCATTTGGTTGGTTTGGAGGTGGTATGGATGTTACACCTTGTATAAAAGATAAGAAATTAGAAAATTGGTTTCATTCAGAACTAAAAAAATCGTGTGATAAACATAACAAAAATTATTATAAAAAATATAAAAAATGGTGTGATGAATATTTTTATTTACCTCATAGGAAGGAGCCAAGAGGTATTGGCGGAATTTTTTTTGATTATAAAAAAAAAAATTGGGAAAAAGATTTTTCCTTTGTTAGAGAGGTAGGAATAAGTTTTAAAAACATTTCTAATGAAATAATTGAGAAAAAAAATAAATTAAAATGGTCAATTAAAGATAAAGAAATTCAATACAAAAAAAGAGGTAGATATGTTGAATTTAATTTATTACATGATAGGGGGACAAAATTTGGTTTACAAACTGGTGGAAATGTTGAAGCTATACTTATGTCATTGCCACCAACTGCTAAATGGTAAATTATGGATAAAGAACCAATTACGACTGAAGGATTAGAAAAATTAAAGAGTGAATTAATTTTTTTGAAAGAAAAAAAGAGACCCGAAATTGTTGCAGCTATTGCTGAAGCAAGATCGCATGGAGATTTGAAGGAAAATGCTGAGTATCATGCTGCAAAAGAACAGCAATCACATAACGAGGGAAGAATTCAAGAAGTTGAGGATTTAATTGCAAGAGCAAATGTAATTGATATCACCAAGATTAGTAATGATGGAAAAGTGATATTTGGATCAACAGTCTACCTACAAAATTTAGATACAAATGAAAAAATAAATTACAAAATTGTTGGTAAAGACGAGGCAGATCTAAAACAAAAGCTTCTTTATTTTCAATCACCAATAGGAAAAGGCCTGATAGGTAAAAATAAAGGCGATCTTGTAGAGATAAATACACCAGCAGGGACAAAAAATTTTGAGATTGTAGACGTAAAATACGTTTAATTTGATAAAACTTTTTCCATATCTTTTTTTGATAAATTAAAATTATTTTCAATCCATTTCATTTCTAAATTTTTTAATTTTTGACCTAACTCCCTTCCCTCCTTTAATCCATAATCATTTATTAATAACTGAGCTTTTATTGGAAATTCTTGTGTATCTAATTTTTCAAAGTAAGTTTTTAATTCTGAAAGTTTTTTACTTTGTTTTAAATATAACAAATTGAAATCAATTAAATCGATTGTGCTAGATTTACCCTCATAATAAAATATTTTTTGTAAATATTTCTTGTTAAAAATTTTAGTACTATCTTTATTGAGCGAATTATTTTTTAGAAAATTAATTTTATCTTTTAATTCATTAGGTAAATTATATTTATATACAAAATAGTCAGAATTGTCGGTTTCATCGATTACAAGAAAAGAAATTACGAAATTTAAACTTTTATTTTTCAATATCTTTTCTTGTGGTTTTGATAACTTGCTCAATTTTTTAAAATTTTTTAATTGAGGGAAAATTAATGAAAATAATTCACAAGAGGTTTTATTTTTAAATAACTTTAAAAAGTTATCCAATTTGAGAATTTTTTTTAATTCATTGAATTGTCTTTCTTTTGATATTTTTCCTAAACCCTCTATATTTTTTTTAATGATTTTTATTATATTAATTTCATGATCGATTTTGCTATATTCAGTATAAAATCTTAAATATCTAATAATTCTTAAATAATCTTCTTTTATTCTAGTTTCTGGATCACCTATAAATTTAATTATTCCAACATTTAAATCTTTATGACCAGAATTTGGATCATATAAATTCCCATCTAAATCTGAATATATTGAATTTATTGAAAAATCTCTCCTTAATGAATCTTCCTTCCAATTAGTTGTATACTCTACGACAGCATGCCTTCCATCTGTTTTTACATCTTTTCTTAATGTTGTAATTTCAAAATTTTGATCATCAATCACCGCTGTGATTGTGCCATGTTCAATTCCTGTTTCAAAAAACTTTATTTGGTTTTTATCTAAGCATTGCTTAACCTGATCAGGAGTTAAATTAGTTGCAAGATCGATATCATCTGTTTTTTCATCATTTAAAATTTTTCTTACGCAACCACCAACATATCTAATCTCGCTAGTTTCATTGTAGTTATTTATTGCACCAAATATTTTATATACTCCCTTATTATTTTTTAAATCTTGAAATTTGAGATCTTTATCGCTTGAAATTTTTTTGTTTTGAAAAATTTTTTTAAGTAAAGCTTTCATAAATGGCTGGGGTGCTAGGATTCGAACCTAGGAATGGCGGTACCAAAAACCGCTGCCTTACCACTTGGCTACACCCCAAGATGTTTTTCGTATAACACAAAAAAAAAGCTTTATATAGTTTTAGAGTAAATACACCAATAGTTTTTATATTTATTTTTTAATTTTTTTTGAGCTTTTATTGCCGCATTTTTGGTTAAAAAATAACCAATTATAGTCGAACCCGAACCTGTCATATTTGCAAAGTAAATATTATCTAAATTTTGCAAGTAACTTTTGATCTTTCCTAAAATTGGATATCTACTAAAGGCTGCTCTCTCTAAATCGTTATTCGAAACTTTTAATAAATCCTGTCTTTCAATCTTGTTTGATTTATTGAATAGGCTCTTTGAAAATCCTCTGTGTTTTGCATAAATCATCTTAGTAGAACATCCAAAATTAGGCTTAATTATTAATAAATGAAAATTTAATTTTTTATTAATTTTACTTATATTTTTCCCTTGTAGGATCATTGGACTCTCATAAAGACCCAAAATTACATCTGAACCAACTTTATTTGCAATTTTTATTAAATTATTTTTTGTAATTTTAATTATTCTTTTTTTAAATAAATAGTTCAAAATGGATGCTGCATTCATTGATCCTCCTCCCATACCAGAGGATTGGGGTATATTTTTTTTTATTTTGATATTGAATTTTTTATTTTGAATATAATTTTGATTATTTAAGATTTTTAGTAGTTTTGAAATTGTATTTGTATTTGAAATATTTGAGGAAAATTTCCCACTAAAAGATATTCTATTTTTTGAACCTTGTATCTCTTTTATTAAAATCTCATCAGCCAAATTGATCTTAGATATTAAACTTTCAATTTTATGATAACCATTTGAGTATTTATTTAGAATTTTTAAAGTTAGGTTTACTTTTGCAAATGATTTTATTTTATTAAACTTCATTTAAGAATTATTGTTTAAGCCATTATATAATTTTTCCTTAACTTTAATTTTTAATTCTTCATCTGCTTCATCGCTATTTAAAGTACTTTTCCAAAAATAATTAGCTTGGATTTTTCTATTTAGTTGCCAAAGAACATCTCCATAATGATCACTTGCAACAGGATCGCTTGGTAACAATTCAACAGCTTTTCTTAAATATTTTTCTGCTTCAATATAATTTCCCGTCAAATAGTAACCCCAACCAACTGAGTCTGTTATGTAAGGGTCTTCTTCTTTACCTTTGTAAGCTTGATTTAACATTTCTATTGCTTCTTCAATTTTATATCCTCTTTCTAACCAGCTATAAGCAAGATAATTAAGTGTATACGGTTCGTCAGGTCTAATTTTAATTGATTTTAGCAAATCCTTATCCGCCAAATCATAATTTTTTAATCTTTCATACGCTCCACCTCTGCGATAAAGAACATCTGCATAAGCCATAGAATTTTTATCCAAATTTTTTAAGGCCAAAGTATAATAATAAATAGCCTCATCATATTTTTTAAAGTTTTTGTAAATATTTGCCAAATCATAAATCATCTTTGTCGATTTATTATTAAATTTTTCAAGATTTTTTAATATATAATTCAAACTTGCATCATAATTTTCTTCCTCTGCTATTATTCTTGCAATCTTCTTTGTTTTGTACCAAAAAAATATTTCATCCTTATCATCAAATTTTTCGAAAGTTTTTTTTGCTAAATCATAATTATTATTAGACTGATAGTTTTCAGCTATTAGTGATAAATTAAAATAAAATTTTGGATTTAAATAATTTGAAATATTTAAATATATGTTTGAATAATCAAATCTACTTTGAGATGAATAAAAATTAGATATAAGGAAAAAGAATTCTGCCAAAATATCATTCTCATTTTGACATGAAAAATGCTGTGTTAATTTTTTATATTTTTTTTCATCTATCCATTTTTTTACTTGAGAAATAAGCAAACTACTTCTTAAAGGATCTATTGTATCAGCAAAATTATCTACTGTTGCAAAGTCATTATTAGACACTTCGTTACTCAAATAAAAAAAAGTATATCTAGAGTAATCACTTTGAGGATCGTTAATTAAATTTAAAAAATAAGGCTCAGTTTTTTTGGAATTCAAATAACAATTTTGAAAAGCCATGTTTATCAAATCTAATTTTCCAAATTGCTCAACAATGTCAGATTTTTTATATATAAAAAGATCAATGTAACTTTTTAAGCTAGAATAAATTATAAATTTGTATGAGTCGTCCTCTTTGAACTTTTCCAATTTTTTTAACTTCAAAGCCGCTTGTTTAAACTTTTTCTTGTTAATGCTATCTAAAATTAATAATAAATTTCCTTCAAAAAAATCTCCTCCTATTGAGGAATTAGAATATTTTACTTGTTTAATTGCTTTTTTAACCTGTCCATCCAAAAGTAAAGAAAATACATATTCTTGCAAAAAACTATCATGTGATTGAATTAATATTTTTGAATTTTCAAAAAACTTAAGAGCATCGTTATTTTTCTGGTTATCAAATGATAATAATGCTGAAAGATAATTTGATAGATACTTCTGGTTGAATTCTTTTTCATTCGCGGCTTTTGAATAGAGATTTGTTTGGTATAGAATTAATATTATAAAACAAAAAATTTTTAAGAACATTTTTTACTTTATGACTTTAAATGAAAAAAATCAAAATGACATATTTGATAATGATTTAATAAACGAGCTAGGTATTGAGTATGAATTTAGTGATGAGCCAATAAATAGATTTAAAGATAATGCTCCTAATGAGGATAAATCTGAAGAATTAGCAAAACTTAGAGTTGAAATAGAAAAGATTGAAGATTGTGAACTAAAAAAAAGTGCAAAAAATCTTGTTTTCAGTGATGGAAATTCATCTTCAAAAATAATGATTGTGGGTGAAGGACCTGGACAAAAAGAAGATGAATTAGGAAAACCTTTTGTTGGTGATGCAGGAATGCTTTTAAATAAAATGTTAAAAGCTATTAATTTAGATAGAACTAACGTTTATATTACTAATGTTGTAAATTATAGACCTCCAAATAACAGAAAGCCTGAAATATCAGAAATAAATAGATACTCTGAATATTTAAGAAAACATATTTCGATTATAAATCCAGAAATACTTATTTTAATGGGAAGCACAGCAATGGAAGCGCTCTTCGGGAATAAAATTAAAATCTCTAAAGAAAGAGGAAAATGGAAGGAAGTAATAATTAATAATAAAACATATTTAACAATGATAACTTTTCACCCAGCATATCTACTAAGACAAGCAGAGCAAAAAAAATATTCTTGGGCCGATCTTAAAGAAATTAGAAAAAAAATAGATGAAACTGGTTTAGAGATTTAAATTTTTAATAATATTTTATATGAAAAAAATTATTGCTGGTGTTGATGAAGTTGGAAGAGGAAGCCTTGTAGGACCAGTTTATGCAGCGGCTGTTATATTAAATAAAGAAATTAATAGAAAAATTCTTAAAGATTCAAAAAAACTTAACAAAATTCAGAGGGAAACTTTAGCTAAATATATAAAAAAAAATTCAGTTTGGGCGTTAGGATCTGCATCAATAAAAGAAATTGAAAAAATTAATATTTTAAATGCTAGCCTACTTTCAATGAAAAGAGCAATTAAGAAACTCAAATTGAAACCTAAAAAAGTTTTAATAGATGGTAATAAACCACCAGACTTAAAAAATTATGTAATTAAAACTATTGTAAAAGGTGATGAAAAAATTCCTGAAATTTCAGCTGCATCGATTATTGCTAAAGTTGAAAGAGATAGGCTAATGAAAAAGATGTCTTTTTCTTTTAAAAAATACGGCTGGGATAATAATGCAGGTTATGGAACCAAGGATCATATTAAAGCTATTAAAAAATTTGGAGTGACTAGATTTCATAGAAAAACCTTCCAACCAATACACAAGATATTGAGTCTTAAATAATAATCATAACAATTATCAATCAATAAATTCAATCACAGGTTGACGTAGACTCCTGACTGGAGTCTAATTCAAAAATAAAAAATGATCATTTCAGACATAAAAAATAAAATTATTAATGGAGATAGTATTAAGGAATTAAAAAAAATTCCGGCTGAAAGTTTTGATCTGATATTTGCAGACCCACCTTACAACCTTCAACTGAAAAAAGAATTAAGTCGACCTGATAGATCTAAAGTCGATGCTGTAGACGATGCGTGGGATAAATTTGATAGTTTTAAAAGTTATGATGAGTTTTCAGTTCAATGGCTTAAAGAATGTAAAAGAATTTTAAAAAAAAATGGATCTATATGGGTCATAGGAAGTTATCATAATATTTTTAGAGTTGGTTCAAAAATGCAAGATTTAGGTTTTTGGATACTAAATGATGTGATTTGGAACAAAAATAACCCTATGCCAAATTTTAGAGGAACACGTTTTACGAATGCACACGAAACACTTATATGGGCATCAAAAAGTGAAGGCTCAAAATATACTTTTAACTATCAATCACTTAAATGTTTAAACGATGATCTACAGATGAGATCTACATGGAATTTACCTATATGTAATGGAAAAGAAAGACTTAAAAATAATGGTAATAAAGTTCACTCAACGCAAAAGCCAGAGTCTTTATTGCACAGAATTATATTAGCATCGTCTAATAAAGGCGATTTAATATTGGACCCGTTTCTCGGTACGGGAACAACTGCTGTAGTTTCAAAAAAGTTAGGTAGAAATTATTTTGGGTTAGAAAAAGAAAAAAACTATTTTGAAGCTGCAAGTAAAAGAATTAAAAATACAAAAATTATAGAAGATGAATATTTAGATACTATAAAAAATAATAGATCCAAACCAAGAGTGCCATTTGGATCTTTGGTTGAATTAGGAATTATTAAACCTGGTACTGAAATTTTTGATCAAAAAAAACAAATCAATGCGAAAATTATGATTGATGGTAGTATAAAATATCGGAAATCAGAAGGATCAATTCATAAAGTTGCTGCACAAATATTAGGTGCTGAGAGCTGCAACGGTTGGACTTTTTGGTATTATAAATCAGGTAATTCACTCAAACCAATTGATGATTTGAGGCAAAGACTAAGGCCGACTACTTAATTTCTATAAATTTTTCCAAGATAACTCTCTAGAAATTTTTTATTTTTTGATAAAAATTTCAAAACAATATTTCTAATTAATATTATTATTGGATTAGTTAAATGGAAGGCAAAATGGTTTAATTTTGATCTTTTATTTACTAGTAATATTTTACTTACCTTATCCTTATAAATACTATTTGAACTTGTAATATTTTCAAAAATACCATTTGCTGTTTCAATACTTTGAGAAGCACCTTGTGCAAAAGAAGGTGGGAAAGCAAATAAAGCATCTCCACTCAAAAAAGTATTTTGGTATTTTAATGAGGGTAATTCAGTACTCACAAATACAGGAAAACACTTTAAATTTACTAAATTTTCCAAATTTATAATAGAATTTTTTGAAATAAGGTCTTTTAAAGATTTTATAAATGTTTCAGAATTAAGAATATTTTTATCTTCAATTTCTTTAGTAGTTAACTTCTTTTTGATTATAGCAACGAAATTGTATTCGAGTTTTTGATTTACAGGATAAGTTACATAGTGAAAATTTGACCCCATATATACAGAAATATTATCTTTTTCATGTTGTTTTAAATTCGCCCTTAAAGCAATGTTCCCATTAAAAATTGGGTTGAAATCATTATTGGATATTTGGGATTTTAATTTTGAAAAAACACCGTCTGCAATTACTATATAATCGAAACTTTCATTCTTATTATTCCAAGAAATCTTTATTTTTTCATTATATTCGATATTTTGAATATTGGCTTTAAATTGAATTTTTTCCTCAGGAATATTACCAATTAAAAACTTTATTAATGTTGATCTTTTAAGTGTTGTGTAACGGTCGTTTACATTATTGAATTGCTTTAAATCAATTTCACAAATCTTTTTAATATTATTAGCCTGGAAAAAATTAACTTTTGTTGGATAATAAACATCTGATGCTGAAATATTTTTAAATCCTATTTTATTCAACAAATTAATACTATTAACTGAAAGTTGAATGCCATAACCTTCATTTAAATTGAGGTAATCTTTTTTTTCAAAGATTTTATAGTCTATTTCAGTATTTTTATTTAATTCATTTGCAAGATACAAACCAGATATGCCAGCTCCAACAATTGCAACTTTTTTCATTCAGATTTTGAGATGGTATAAAATATTTTTTTGGTAAATGATGGAATTATTTCTGAGCTTAATTTGTCTTTTTTAATTAATATTTTATTTTTAATCTTTGGAGGTCTCTTTGCATTATTTAGCAAAATTTTCATTTCCATATTAGATAATTTTATATTAATTTTTTTATTATTTGAATAATTATACTTACTTTCTCGAACTTCAGTCATAGGAAAAATTGGCATATTTTTTAAAAATTTAAATTTATCATTTTTGACTAATAAGTAGTTATTATGTTTTTTGTAAATAGTCGCTTCGAAATATTTAGTTTTTATTTCTTTATTAATTTTAGTTAACTCAAAATCATTTTTTTTAAAAGATATACAATTTTTATTTAATGGACATTCTTTACAACTTGGATTTTTTGGTTTGCAAATTAAAGCACCTATTTCCATAATTGCTTGTGAATAATCGCTGGCACGATCGGACAGTCCAAAAAAATTAATTTTTGTTTTTAAAAAATCTTTAGATATTTCGTTCTGCTTTTTTAAATATAAAGTTCTTTTAAGAATTCTCTCTACATTTCCATCTAAAGGAATAGTTTTAACGTTAAATGCTATAGACATTATTGCTTTAGATGTATATTCACCTACTCCTGGTAATTGTATTAACTTTTCATAAGATTTTGGCAACTTACCATGGAAATCTCTAACAATTATAATTGCACTTTTTTTTAGATTTCTTGCTCTTGAATAATAACCAAGACCTTCCCAATGTTTCATTAAGATCTTTTCGTCGACATTTGCCAATGATTGAAAGTTTGGAATTTGTTTTACAAATTTTTTAAAATAAGGAATAACAGTTTTTACTTGAGTTTGCTGCAACATAAATTCACTTACAAACGTAAAATACTCTTTTTGCTTCTGAGAAACTTTTTTTCTCCAAGGTAAAATTCTTTTATTATTATCGTACCAAAGTAGAATTTTATTTGATATGTTTTTATTATTCATATGAGTCAAAAATATAATACTAAGCAGAGATATAATTCCATTCAAGGTTTAAGATCTTTTAAAGATACTTTACCCACAGAAGCAAAAAGAATAATTAGCAAAAAAGGTAAAATTTATAATGAGACTTTAGATAATTGGAAATATTTAGTAGGTAAAGATTTATTTAAAGTAAGCTTTCCTAAGTCATATAAAAGTTCAAACAAGTTATCGGGCAGTCGTTTAAATATTTTAGTAAAGAGGGGAAATGAAGTTGACGTTGAGTATTCTAAAAAAGAAATAATAAAAAAAATTAATGTTTTTTTTGGCTATCATGTTTTAGATGACATTAAATTGAATACATTTGATGGAAAAATTGAAGAAAGCCATAAAAATACCGCTATTAATGCGACAAAAAATAAACATATAAAGAGCATAAATAATATTAAAAATGACAAAATAAAAAACTCACTTTTAGAGCTAAGTAAACATTTTAAAATAAAATGAAAAAAATAATTCTTGTCTCAATTTTAATTTTTTTTAATTTCATTAATGCTAATTCTGAAGTTAAACCAATTTTAGTTGGAAGCGCAGACTCTAAAGTTAAGTTGATGGTTTTTGAATCTTTAACTTGCAGTTTTTGTGCAAATTTTCATAAAAATATTTATCCTAAACTAAAAGAGGATTTTATTGATAAAGGATTGATCTCAATAGAATTTAAAAGCTTCCCATTAGATATCATTGCATTTAATGCAACTAAATTAGCACATTGTAGAAATGATGGTGAGCACGAAATTTTGCATCACCTTTATTTAAATCAAGATAAGTGGATCAAGGGAAAAAATGAATTAGAAGCAAATCAAGCAATGAAAAAATTTATTGATAATACTGAATATAATCTTGATTTTGATAAGTGCTTGGCTGATAAAAAGATAGAGGATCACATTTTGGAAGACCGAATCGAAGGTGTTAAAAAGTATAAAGTGGATTCTACTCCTACGGTCATAATTAACGGAAAAAAGTTTGAAAATCACTCAAACTACAAAAAATTAAAAAAATACATTGAAAAACTGATATAAGTCAGTGAATGGAATTTAAAAAAATCCAACTAAATGGATTTAAGTCTTTTGCTGAAAAAACAAATTTCCTGATTGAAGAAGGTTTAACTGGGATAGTTGGCCCAAACGGTTGTGGCAAATCAAATATAGTGGAGTCGTTGCGATGGTGTATGGGTGAGACATCGGCAAAAAGTATGAGAGGTTCAGGAATGGAAGACGTTATATTTTCTGGAACTTCAAACAAACCATCAAAAAATATTGCAGAAGTTTTAGTGAGCTTATCAAATGACAACAAGGATGGTCCTCTACAATATAATGAGCTCGATGAAATTGAAATAAGAAGAAAAATAGAAAAAGATAAAGGCTCAAAATTTTATATAAATGGGAAAGAAGTTAGAGCTAAAGATGCTCAAATGTTTTTTGCAGATTTGTCAACAGGTGCTCATTCACCTTCGATTATTAGTCAAGGTAGAATTGGAGCATTGGTTACGGCGAAACCTTCAGATCGAAGAGCTATTTTAGAAGAAGCAGCTGGTATAGCAGGTTTACATGTTAGAAGACACGAAGCAGAATTACGATTAGGCGCGGCAGAAAATAATTTAAAAAGGGCAGATGAATTAAGAAGACAACAGGAAAGACAATTAGCAAATTTGCAAAAGCAAGCTGAAGAGGCTGCAAAATACAAATCTATTTCAGAAGAAATAAAAAAAGTTGAGGCAGGTTTATATTATTTACGACTTTTAGAAATTGATAATGAAATTAAAGTAGAGAATGAGATCAACAATGAGGCTGATGATCAAGTTAAGTCCTTCAATGATAAATTAGAGGATTTAAGTATGAAAATTATTGAAAAGAATAAAAATGTAAATCCTATAAGAGAAAAAAATCAAGAAAACTTGTCAAAAATTCAAAGATTAAATCTAGAGTTAAAAAGTTTAGATGAGGAAAAAGACAGGGTTAATGATGAAATACAATCAATTAGAAAGGCTTTAGGTGTAATTGATGACGATATTGTTAGAGAAAAAAGCATTATCATTGATGCAAACTCTAATGAAAAAAGACTTAGAGAAGAAAAAGAAAATTTAATTACAGTCGATTCAAAATATTATGAAACTGAAAAATTGTCAGGTTTAGATTTGGTAAATGCAAAAGGAAAATTAAAAGATGAGCAAGATAAATTAGAGAGAATACTAGAAAATCTAAACCTTGATACTCTAAAAAAGAACTCAGAAACTATTGATTTAGCAAGTGAGCAGTTAGATAAAGCAAAAGAAATGCTCTCAGAGAACAATATTAATGGTGCAACTAATTTAATTGATGAATGCAAAATAAATCTTTCATTTTTAAAAATGAAAATTAATGAAATGCATGACAACGATTTAGCGATAACAGTAACTAAGAAAAACGAAGAAATCAAAAGTCTACAAGAAGAATACGCTGAAGCATTTAGTGCAAATCAAAATATCAAAAAAGAATCAATTAAGAGAAGTGAAAGAATTAAAATAATTGATCAAGAAATAGAAAGTTGGAAAAATTTATTAGTAAATTCTGAAAAAATGATTAATGAATTAAATAGTAGAAAAGATACTCAACAAAAAAAATTAGATAGCCTAGAAAAACAACCTCAAACACAAGCTGAAAGAAAAGGACAAATATCTGAAAGTTTAAGAATTTCTGAAAAAGAAAAAAGCGATAATGAAATATTAATAGATGAACTAGATAAAGAGATTAACGAATTAAGAAGCAATCTTAATACAACAAAAGAAGAGTCTATTGAAATAAGAGAGCGAAAAGCAAGCTCTGGAGCAACAATCGATGGTTTGAATAAAAGAAGAAATGATTTACTAGAAAGAGTATCAACAGAACTTAATTTAAAAGAAGAAGAGATACTAAATTTTTCAAATTTAAAAGATGCATCTGAATATCCAGATACAGTAACACAAGAGGAATTGCTTGATGAAAGAAAAAGGGAAAGAGAAAAATTAGGCTCAGTCAACTTAAGAGCAGATGAAGAAACTTCAAAATATGAAGATGAAATTAAAAAAATGGAAAAAGATAGACAAGATTTAGTAACTGCAATTATAAAATTAAAAGAAAGTATTACTGAACTAAATCAGAAAGGTAGGGAAAGACTTCTAGATGCTTTTGAAAAAGTGAATAGAAAGTTCAATGAAGTTTATACCAAACTGTTTAATGGAGGTAGTGCAAAACTAGAGCTAGTAGACTCTGATGATCCTTTAGATGCAGGATTAGAAATGTTGGTAAGTCCACCAGGAAAAAGATTACAATCAATAACTTTATTATCTGGAGGTGAACAAGCCCTGACTGCTTTATCATTAATCTTTGCAGTATTTCTTACTAATCCAGCTCCAATATGTGTTCTTGATGAAGTAGACGCACCTCTAGATGATGCGAATGTAACAAGATTTTGCAATCTTTTGACGGAACTAACTAAAATCACATCTACAAGATTTATTATTGTAACTCACCACGCTTTAACCATGTCTAAAATGGACAGACTATATGGTGTAACAATGCCAGAAAAAGGAATTAGCCAACTAGTTGCTGTAGATCTTCAAAAAGCAGAGAGTATGGTTGCTTAATAATGGATGAAGACCAGTTTAAAACTCGCCTAAAAATTGCAAAAAATAAAACCGATAAAGACAAAAAATCTGAAGAGGGAAATAAAGGCTCAAGTATGGGATCAGCCTTCAAAATGAGCACGGAATTGGTATCTGCAGTGGCTGTTGGGACAATTATTGGGTTTATTTTAGACAATTGGTTTGGTACTAAACCCTGGTTAATTTTAATATTTTTTTTTATTGGTGTAGTAGCTGGAATTATGAACGTTATTAGATCAGCAAAAAAAATGCAAAAATAGTAGGCAAATGGCAGCAAATCCAATGTACCAATTCAACGTTTACCGAATTGGTCCTGAAATTAAAATAAATAACATAGATATTTCGTTTACAAACGCGAGTTTGTTTATGGTCATAAGCTCACTAGCAATATTAATTATTTTTAATTTTGGTACGAAGAGATCTATCATACCAAATAAAATTCAATTACTTTCGGAACTCAGTTACTCTTTTATTTCAAAAATGATAAGTGATACAGCTGGATCGAAAGCTAAGCCTTACTTTTCTTTCATATTTTCTTTATTCATGTTCGTTTTATTTTGTAACATGTTTGGGATGATACCATACTCTTTTACTGTCACTAGCCATATCATTGTAACTTTTGTATTAGCAGCATTTATATTTATAGGAGTAACAATAATTGGATTTATTAAACATGGACTTGGATACTTAAAACTTTTTGTGCCAAGTGGAGTTCCAATGGTTTTATTGCCATTAATAGTTGTTATAGAAATAATTTCATACTTAAGTAGACCAATTAGTTTATCAGTTAGATTATTTGCGAATATGATGGCAGGCCATACGATGATGAAAGTTTTTGGAGGTTTCGTAGTTAGCTTAGGAATAGTTGGAGGCTGGCTACCACTAGGTTTTTCAGTTGCATTAACAGGTTTGGAGATATTAGTTGCTTTTCTTCAAGCATATGTATTTGCAATTTTAACATGTATCTATTTGAATGATGCATTAAATTTACACCATTAATTAACATAAGGAGGATATAATGGAATTAGAAGCAGCAAAAATGATAGGAGCAGGACTAGCAGCAATTGCGCTTGCAGGTGCAGGAGTTGGAATTGGGATAATTTTTGGAAATTATCTTTCAGGTGCAATGAGAAATCCATCTGCAGCTCAAAAGCAGTTTCCAAACTTGCTATTAGGCTTTGCATTAGCGGAAGCTACTGGGTTATTTGGATTAGTTGTTGCATTAATCATTCTTTTCGCGTTTTAATTAATGTTGAAAAAGATAATTTTTCAATTTCTAGCTTTAAGTCTTATCTTTACTTATAGCGCTCAAAGCGCTGAGAGTGGAGGTATGCCCCAGCTTAATCCCGAGTTTTGGATATCTCAAATTTTTTGGTTAGTACTTACTTTTGGATTATTGTTTATAATTTTATCTAAGTTCATACTACCAAAGATTAGTAACAATCTTGAAACCAGAAAATCACAAATCTTAGAGAATATCGAAACTGCAGACAAGCAACGGGAAGAAACTGAAAAAAAAGTTAAAGAATTTGATAAAATTATCAATGATACAAAAGTCGAAGCAAAAAACTTCTTTAATAGTGAGAGACAAAAAGTTTTGGACGATATAAGCAGTAAAAGATTATCTTTAGAAAAGGATATCGAAAAAGAAATAATAAAAGCTGAAGAAGAAATAGACCAATTAAAAAAAACTTCTCAAGAGAAAGTTACTAAAATTGCAATTGAGACATCCTCCGATCTAGTTAAACAATTAATTGGTGAAGATATAAATAAAAGTAGTCTTTCAGCCATAGTTGAAGATCTTTCAAAAAAAGAAATGGAAAAACATAATGGCATTTGATGCAACATTTTGGGTAGCAGTATCTTTTGTAATATTCTTTGGGGCGCTAATTTATTTAAAAGTTCCACAAAATGTTAATAATTTATTGAGCAAAATGATTACTGATATCAAAAATGAAATTGACGAAAGTGAAAAACTCCGAGCTGAATCTAAAAGACTATTGGATGAGGCGCAAAAGAAGCTAGATACTGCAAAAATTGAGAGTGAAAAGATTATGCAGCAGTCAAAAGATGAAACTGAAAGATTTGTAATTGAAATGAATGATAAATTTCATAAATCAGCTGAACTCAAGAAAAGTCTAGCAGAAACTAAAATCTCTCAAATGAAAGATAATGCCATTAAAGAAATTAAAGATACATCAATTAATATTGCTGTAGAATCTGTAAAAAAAATTATTAGTACATCTGTTGATAAGTCTAAACTTGACAACTTGTTTAATAAAAATCTTGAAGAAACAAAGACAGAATTAAAGAAAATCAGTTCTTAAACTAAGATAGTTTATCAAATTTTATAAAAATAATGTAAATTAAGAAATATGAATTCCATTGTAATTGGATCAGGTTTTGGTGGTATGGCGGCAGCTCTTAGACTTCGAGCAAAAGGTCATAAAGTTACTTTAATTGAAAAACAAAAAGATTTAGGTGGAAGAGCGAGAGTATTTAAAAGTAATGGGTTTACTTATGATGGTGGGCCAACTGTAATAACTGCTCCTTATTTAATTTATGAAATTTTTAAACTTTTTAATAAAAATCCAGATGATTATATAAAAATAAAAGATTTAGATACTTGGTACAGATTTGTTTTCGAAGATGGAAGCCATTTTGATTACTCAGCTGATGAAAAGAAAATGGAAGAACAGATTGCAATAATTAATCATAAAGATGTTGTGGGTTACAGAAATTTACTTAAATTTACAAAAAAAATATTTGATAAGGGTTATTCAGAATTATCAGATGTGCCATTTGATAAACCTTCATTTATGTTTAAGCAAATTCCTGCATTGCTAAGTTTAAAAAGTTATAAATCTGTTTATTCTTTGGTTAGTAGTTTTATTGAAAATGAAAAACTAAGAAGGCTATTTAGTATGCACCCATTATTGGTGGGTGGAAACCCTTTTACTACAACCTCTATATATGGATTAATTTTGTATTTAGAAAAAAAATGGGGAATTCATTATTCTATGGGTGGAACGGGACAAATCATAAAAGGTTTTGAGAAATTGATGTTAGAAGAAGATGTTACAATTATTAAAGGTAAAGAAGTTAAAAACTTGCTTACAGAAAATAAAAGAGTTGTCGGGGTTGTAACAAGTGAAGATGAGGAAATTAAAGCAGATAACGTAGTTTGTAATGCAGATCCTCCCGGTGTTTATTCAAAAATGCTAAATAATCAAAAATATAACACCTTATTTAATTGGAAGATAAATAGAATGGAATATTCAATGGGATTGTTCGTTTATTATTTTGGAACAAAGAAAAAATACGAAAATGTTGAACATCATACTATAAAGTTTGGCGATAAGTACAAAGAACACTTGGATGATATATTTGTAAACAAAAAATTAAATAACGATATAAGCTATTACCTGCATAGACCTACCGCAACAGATCCGAGTATGGCACCAAAAGACCATGATTGCTTTTATGTATTAGTGCCTGTACCTAATAATAAATCAGGAATAAACTGGTCAATCGAAGGAGAGAATCTAAAAAAACTCGTGATAGATAAAATGGAAAAAAGTTTATTACCTAACTTAAGAGAAAATATTGTAGATGATTTTTATTTAACTCCTGATTATTTTGAGAATGAATTAAACACAAAATATGGCTCTGGTTTTTCAATTCAGCCAAAATTTTCTCAATCAGCATACTTTAGATTTCATAATAAATCTGAGGTTTATGACGGTTTATATTTTGTTGGAGCGGGCACTCATCCTGGAGCTGGAGTTCCAGGGGTCCTATCATCCGCAAAGGTCTTAGATAAAATTTTGTAATGAATGAACAAAATTATTTGTCGATATATGCTAAATCTTTTAATTGGGCAGGTTTCTTTTTACCAAAACAAGTCTACTCTGATTGCTCTAATTTGTACGATTTTTGTAGATACATAGACAATATAGCAGATGAAAAAGGTGATCTTGAAACGAAATTAAAAAATTTCAATACTTTCAAAGAAGATTTCAAATTAAAAAATGAAAATAACCAAATAATTAAAAATATGTGGGCTTTAATAAACAAATTTGGAATATCACAAAAAATAATTGATGATTTATTCGATGGCGTAGAGGCTGATATAAAATCAAAAGTAGAAATCAACACTGACAAAGATCTATATGTTTATTCATATAGAGTGGCTGGAACAGTTGGATTAATGATGGCAAAAATTTTAAATGTCAAAGAAAGATCAGCACTTTTAGGAGCAATTGACTTAGGTATTGCAATGCAATTAACTAATATTTCAAGAGATGTTATTGAAGATGAAAGCAATAATAGGTTTTATATAAAAAAGAATTTTGATGAAATTAAAAGAATTCTAAAAATCGCTGACAAATTTTATAGTAATTCTTTTATATCAATTAAAAAAATTCCATTCTTTTTAAGATTTTCGATTTTGGTTGCAAGACGAGTATATAGACAAATTGGAAATGAAATCTTAAAAAAAGGAAACTTAGAAAATTATAATAAATCAGGAAAAATTTATGTAAACAATTTGGGAAAAGTCTTACATACAGTGCTATCTATTGGTGATTTAATTAAATTATATTTTGTAAAAGAAGATAAAAAACTTACAATAAAAGAGCATGAGATAATAATGCAAGATATTGAGTATAATGAAAGATTTTGATTACATAATTATTGGTGGTGGCTGTGCAGGCTTAACATTGGCTTACGAGTTAGAGTATCACGATAAACTTAAAAATAAAACTTTAGCAATTATTGAAAAAAGAGATGAGTATAAAAGAGATAAAACCTGGTCATACTGGAAAACAGTACCTCATAAGTTTGATGACTGTGTAAAAAAAAGATGGAAAGATTATACAATAAATTTTAAAGGAAATGTAGAATACAAAAATTGTAAAGAAACTCCTTACGAAAGTATTGATAGTGGACTATTCTACAAAAAGATTTTAAATAAAATCAATAAAAATCCTAATATTCGATTCTTTAAAGATATTAGTGAAGTAAATACAGAAAACGCAATTTTATTCAACAGTTTGCCAAATCTTGAGAATAAAGATTCTAATTTATGGCAACACTTTCAGGGTGTTGAGATTGAAACCGAAAAAGATTTTTTTGATGATCAAATAATGAATTTAATGGACTTTGATTGTGATCAAAAAAAAAGTGTTCATTTTTTCTATACACTACCCTATTCAAAAAAATCAGCTTTAATCGAAACTACGTGGCTTTCAAAAATGGAAGATGATAGTGAAAAAGATTATGATAAACAAATTACTGATTACATCGAAAACACTTTAAAATTAAAAAAATATAAAATTAATTATAAAGAAGTTGGTGCCATACCATTATTTTATCCAAAATTTAAAAACGACAAAAATACGATTAATATTGGAACTGCTGGAGGTATGACGCGTTTAAGTACTGGCTATACTTTCCTAAATATTCAAGAACAAGCAGAATATATTACCCAAAACATTGATAAAATAACCCAAACTAGAGCTTTCAATATAAAAAGAAAGTATAAGTTTTTAGATAAAGTTTTTTTGAAAGTCCTAGCTAAAAAGCCAGAGATCATGCCAAATATTTTCTTCAAAATGTTTAAAAGCAAGTCAAAAACAGTAATAAATTTCCTTTCCAATAAAAGTAATATTTTCGAGGACTTATCCATTATATTAAAGATGCCAAAATGGATTTTTATTAAAGCTGTATTTAAATAATGATCAACAAAATAAATTTTTTTCATTCTATTATTTTTTTTAATATCTGTATTTTTTTTTCTGCTTTTGAGGTATTGAGAGATAATTCGTTTATACTTTTTAGTTTTTTTTTAATTCTTACAATTGGTATCTCTCACGGTGCGCTGGATCATGAAAAGGGTAAAAAACTTTTAAAAATTTATAAAATTAAAAATACAGAAGTTTTCTATATAACTTATATAGGTATAGCTATTTTTGTTATTTTAATTTGGTTTTTAAGTCCAATGTTGTTGCTTTCACTTTTTTTAATAGTTGCAGCATATCATTTTGGCAAAGAGGATAGTGACTTTATCGAAACAAAAAATGTTAATTTTTTAGAAATTTTTTATTTTATTAAAGGATCATTAGTTATTTCAGCACCCTTGCTGTTTCATAAAGCTGAGACAATCGAAATTTTTAAAATGTTAAATTTTTCAATAGACGGAAATATTGTGGCTAATAATTTTTTAATTCTTTTAGTTATATTATCAGTGCTAAGTAATTTTGTTATATATAGAGGTAATAATAATGATTTAAGATCAATTCTTTTTTTAGATAGTTTTTCAATAATTATTTTAAACTATTTTTTTAACCCTATATTGGCTTTCACAATTTATTTCTGCTTTCTTCATTCTATAAGACACTCACTAAGTTTAATTAGTGAAATAAATAAAAATTTGATGAAAGGATTTCCAATTTTTTTAAGAAAAATTATCCCACTTACGGTAATTACAGCAATAATGTATTTAATAGTTTTTTATTTTATTTCTGAAAAATTTGGTATAGATGAAAGTATTATTAAAATAATATTTGTTGGATTGGCTTCATTGACCTTTCCTCATATTTTACTTGAATTCATGGTAGAAAAAAAATGAAAAATCAAACTATAAATCTAATTGGATGGATATTGTTTATTATTTCTGCAATTGGTTTCATCATCTCCAGTGTGGGAAGTTTTTGGGCCATGTTTGGAAGCCTGTTTTTTCTTATTGCTTGTATTGTATTTTTAATTCCATTTTTTAAAAAGGAAGCAAATGAGTAACAAAAATTTGAAAATTTATTTAGCAGCACCAAGAGGATTTTGTGCAGGAGTTGATAGAGCAATTGAGATTGTAAAAAAGAGTATAGATAAATTTGGTGCTCCAGTTTATGTGAGACACGAAATTGTACATAACAAGCATGTTGTTGAAAGTTTAAAAAAGATAGGTGCAATATTTGTAGAGGAATTAAATGAAATTAAAGATAAATCGAGACCAGTAATATTCTCAGCACATGGAGTTCCAAAATCTGTCCCAGAGGAAGCGTCTAATTTAAATATGATGTTTGTAGATGCAACTTGTCCTCTGGTATCTAAAGTTCATAGAGAAGCAGAAAACTTAAATAAACAAGGTCATCATATATTATTAATAGGACACAAAAACCATCCAGAAGTCATAGGAACTATGGGTCAATTACCAAAAGGATCAATAGATTTGATTGAAAATATTGAGGATGCAAATAAGTATGAAAATATCTCAAATAAAAAGCTATCCTTCATTACTCAAACAACGCTCTCAGTAGATGATACCAAAGATATAATTTCAGCTCTTAAATCTAAGTTTCCAGACATTAAAGAGCCTAAAAAAGATGACATATGTTATGCAACAACAAATAGACAATCGGCTGTTAAAGAAATTGCAGATAAATGTGACATGTTTTTTGTAATAGGAAGTAGAAATTCATCTAACTCTGTAAGATTAGTTGAAGTTGCTAAAAACTCTGGTTGCAATTCTGCTGAGTTAATACACTCAGAAAGTCCAGTGCCAATAGATAAGATTAAAAGATGTAACACGATTGGAATTTCATCAGGTGCTTCAGCGCCAGAAATACTTGTTGAAAAATTTATAGCAGAGTTAAAAGATCAATTTATAGTCAACATTGAAGAAGTTGAAATCGTAAAAGAAAATATTACTTTTAAAATTCCTGGAAAATTAAATTAATGGCTGTTTATACTAAAATTAATAATAAGCAGATAAAATTTATTGAGAAGAAATATAATATTGGAAAAATAGAAAATTATTCAGGTATAAAAAAAGGTATTGAAAATACCAACTTCCTTTTGAAGACAAAGAAAAATAAATATATTTTGACTATTTACGAAAAGAGGGTTCAGAAGAAAGATCTTCCTTTTTTTGTTAATCTTATGTCTGAACTATCTAGATTAAAAGTAAAATGTCCAGTTCCTATAAAAGATAAAAATGGCAAATATTTATTTAATTTAAAAAGTAAAAAAGCTTGTATTGTTAGTTTCTTAGAAGGAAAAGATAAAGAACAATTAAATAATAAAGATTGTTTTATAGTTGGAAAAAATGCTGCACTTCTTCATAAAGCTTCAAAAAAATTGAAATTATATAGAAAAAATTCTTTATCGATAAATTCATGGGGATCAATTTTAAATAAAATCGACAACAAAATTAATAGGTTATCGAAAAACTTAAAAGATTTAATGAAAAATGATTTGGAAGATATCAAAAAAAGATGGCCTAAAAAAATGCCAAATGGAATAATTCATAGCGATCTATTTATTGATAATATTTTTTTCAATAAAGGTAAATTTCATGGATTTATAGATTTTTATTTTTCAGCTAATGATTTTCTATCTTATGAATTAGCAACCTGCATTAATGCTTTATGCTTTAAGAAAAAAAATAGAAAATTTGTATTAGATAAAAAAAAATCTTCAAATTTATTAAAGGGTTACCAATCTGTTAGAAAATTAAGTGAAATGGAAAAAAGAAATTTAAATATATTATGTAGAGGATCAGCTTTGAGATATCTTTTGACTAGATCCTATGATTATTTAAATACTCCTAAAAATGCTATCATTAAAATTAAAGATCCAAAGGAATATTTAGATAAGTTAAACTTTCATAGAAATTTGAATACATTTAAGGATTATTCTTTATGATTAAAATCTACACAGATGGTTCATGCATTAAAAATCCAGGGAATGGGGGTTGGGCTGCAATTATTATTGAAAATGGAAAGAAAACTCAAATTAAAGGAGGCAAAAAAGAAACAACAAATAATCAAATGGAATTACTTGCCCCAATTAAAGCTTTAAAAAAAATTCCAAAAGGAAGCAAGGTTCAAATATTTACAGATTCTAAATATGTAAAATCTGGAATAACTGTATGGATACATAATTGGAAAAAAAATGGTTGGAAAACAGCAAGTAAAAAAGAGGTTAAGAATAAAGAACTTTGGACTGAATTAGATAATTTGACAAATTCTTTTGAGATTAAATGGATCTGGGTAAAGGCACATTCAACTAATCAATTAAATAACGAAGTTGATTTACTAGCAAAAAAATCTGTTATTTTTTAATTTAAATCTGGTTATGATAAAATAATTATGTTTTCTTTATTATAATTAAATTATTGTCGTGATATATTTTTTTTAATTTTGTATATCCAACAACAATATCAGCATCATAATCTTTCAACTTATTTCGTAGATAAACTAAAGAATCATTAGAAACATCCTCTATTACAAAAACACCATTTTTTTTTAACTTATGAAATGAATTTATAAAAAAATTATAATTTGCTTCAGATTCGTGTAAACCATCATCAATAATTATATCAAAGTTATCTACTTTAATAGTTTCCCACATAAATTTTATACTATTTGTATTTAGCTGGTCTACATAAAAAGTTTTAATTCTATCTTCTTGAAATAAAATTTCCTTATCTATATCACCTCCAAAAATTTGAGCATTACAAAAATAATCTCTCCAAACTCTTAAAGATGCTCCAGGAATCCCATTTTTTGTCATATTTGATTTTATATTTGGATTATTTGTACCTAATCCACATTCAAAAACATTTTTAATACTCTCTCGAGATAAATTAAATATTGAATGATAATAAGTGCTATAAGTATGAGGATGCCAATTGTAATTTTTTTTTTCTTTATCGAAATTTATAAAACCCTTATCGCTTCCATACTTTTCACATAATTCTGAAAGAACATTTGGTTTATAACTATAAGTAATATTTTTAAAATCACTTTTAATATTGCCTAATATTTTTAATTGTTTATGTTCATTTTTTTTAAGTTTAATTTTTCTTACAAAACTTAATAAAAAATTGGGCAATATTTTTTTTATAAAACTTTTCATAATATATTTATATATCAGTCAAATATTTTAAAGAGATTTAATATACAATCTTTTTTTTAAATTTTACTAATACCAGATAAAAATACTAAATTGTAAAAATTCATATGAACGATTTTTATTAATATAACTTAATGTTGACGGTTCATCAACATTGCAAGGAGACACAAAATAAAATGCAAAGTTCGAACTTTATTTAGTATTTTAATTAGAAATTGTTAGGACACCAAAAGTTTTCTCTAATCATATAATGCCTAAAATATATTCTGAAGATGAGAGATAACATTGTTTAGTCTCTTTCTCAACTTGAATATTAATGACTTCTAGATTTTCAATAACCATTGCGTAACGATTTGATCTGATGCCCATTCCTTTTGAATTTCTATCCACTTCTGCACCAATTGCTTTCGTGAATAATAGATAAGGATCTGATAACATTGTAATTTTGCCTCTAACATTATTCGCTTCTCCCCAGGCATTCATAACAAATGGATCATTTACAGATAAACAAAATATTTTTTCTATTCCTTTTGATTTAATTTTATCTGCATTACCTACATATCCAGGAAGATGAAGTTTTGAACAAGTAGAAGTAAAGGCACCAGGCAATCCGAATAAAACAACTTTACCTTTTCCTAATATATCTCTAATTTTACTAGTTTGTGGTTCACCATCTGCTAAATGAAAAATTTCTATATCTGGGATTTGATCTTTTATTTTTAATTTCATATTGAGTTTATTACATATTCTTTAACTTTATTTATATCATTTGAAATAACCTCAAATTTTTCTTCTCTATCATAAACATATTTAAGACTATCCGGTAATTCTTCAATTTTTGAGATTGCATCTTCGATTGCTTTTGGAAATTTACAGGGGTGTGCTGTAGATAAAACAACACAATTTTGTTCTAACCTAAGTTTTTTTGCAGCACCAATTCCAACTGCAGTATGTGGATCAACTACAACTTTATATTCTTTATTTATATCTTTTATCATTTGGATAGTTTCGTTTTCATCTAACATTTCAGATGTAAAATTCTTTTTTATTTCATTTAAGTCACTATTATCAATTTGATAATTATTTTTTTTTATCTTACTCATCACATCTTTTGTAACTTCTGAGTTACAGTCTTTTACATCATATAAAAGTCTTTCAAAGTTACTTGCTATCTGGATATCCATGCTAGGGGTATTTGTTTCTTCAACTTTCTTTTGAGTGTAATCTCCACCAGAAATTGCTCTATGAAGAATGTCATTTTTGTTTGTAGCTACAATAAGTTTATCAATTGGAAGACCGAGTTTCTTCGCTAAATAACCAGCATAAATATCTCCAAAATTTCCAGTCGGAACAGAAAAAGACAAAGGCTGTCCATTACCTATTTTAAAATAAGCATAAAAATAATAAACAGCTTGAGCAACAATTCTTGCCCAATTAATCGAATTAACACCTGACATATTTATTGAGCTAGAAAATTTTTCATCATTAAACATTGCTTTAACCAGATTTTGACAGTCATCAAAATTTCCCTCAATAGCAATATTGAATACATTTTTTTCTTCATGGATTGTCATCAGTCTTCTTTGCACTGGTGAGATCCTGTTATTTGGATGTAATACAAAAACATTTAAATTCTTTTTGCCTTTTAAAGCATCAATAGCAGCTGCACCTGTGTCTCCTGATGTTGCTACAATAATATTAATTTTTTTTTTCTCATTTCCTAAGTGATATTGATAGAAATTTCCTATTAATTGCATTGCAATATCTTTAAAAGCAAGAGTTGGGCCATGATAGAGTTCTAAGACTTTTAAATTTCCTAAATCAGAGATTTTTACAACATCTTCTGCTCTAAAATTTGAGTAAGATTTTGATACTGTGGAAATTAACTCTTCCTTAGTCATAAAATCACCGATAAATGGGAATATTATTTCAGCTGCTAATTCATTGTAATTAAAACTACTTAGTTTGTTTAGTTCATCTTTACTAAATGGTTTGATTGACTTTGGCACAAAAAGGCCTCCATCATCAGCTAAGCCTTTCAGAAATACGTTTTTAAATGAAAAATGATCTGAATTATTTCTAGTGCTTATATATTCCATCAGTAATTTTTTTTTCTAAAATATAAATATATTAAAAAAATGGAAACAGCTAATGAAAACCATGTAAGAGCATACTTTAAGTGGTTGTTTGAAATATTGGCTCCAATTTGTTTTGACTGAGGATAAATTCCTTCCTGCTTGCTAATATTGTTGATAATGAATGGAGAAAATTCTTTACCTGTATAGGTCAATAAATCTTCATCTTTAAGCGTGAACCAATAATTCTTATTTACGTCATTATCTGGCTTGAAATAATTAAATTTGCTTTTTAATTTTAAAACTCCCTCAAACTTACTTTCATTTGAAACATACTTTTTAGATTTAAAATCTCTTGGAACCCAACCCCGATTTATTAAATAGCTTTTATTGTTAATACTAACTGGATTTACAATGTCAAATCCTGGCTCTCCTTTTTCATTTAAGGAATATAAATAAATTATTTTTGAATTATCTAATATTCCTTCAAATTTGATTTTTTTAAAGTTAATTGGATTACTTCCATTAAATTCTACTGGATCACTTTTTAAAGATTGGTCGATTGAATTTATTAAATCAAGCTTCCAGTTTAGTCTTATAATTTGCCAAGTACCTAATGCCAAAAAAACTAAAATAAAAAAGTATACAAAAATTGAAAAAGATAGCTTATTTTTCAAGAACTATTAACTTCCCCAAATGTAAATAGCTGCAAATAAGAATAACCAGACAACGTCAACAAAGTGCCAGTACCAAGCAGCAGCCTCGAAACCAAAGTGATGTTCTTTAGTAAAATGTCCTAATTTACCTCTCCATAAACAAACCGCTAAAAAAATAGTCCCAACTAAAACGTGGAAACCATGAAACCCTGTGGCCATATAGAATGTAGCTCCATAAATATGACCTGAAAAACTAAATGTAGCGTGTTGGTATTCGTATATTTGCAATAACGTAAAAAATGCTCCTAAAATTACTGTACAGATTAGACCATTTATAAATCCTTTTCTATCATCCTCTAATAAAGAATGGTGTGCCCAAGTTACTGTTGTACCAGATAAAAGTAGGACAAGAGTATTTATAAGTGGGATGTCCCATGGATCAAAAGTTTCAATATCTTTTGGTGGCCATACATTTCCCATGAATTCATTTGGAAACAAACTTGCATCAAAGTATGCCCAAAACCATGCAACAAAAAACATTACTTCAGAAGCTATAAATAATGTCATTCCATATCTATGATGAATTTGAACAACAGGTGTATGATGACCTTTGTGCTCAGCTTCGATTACAACATCTCTGAACCACATAAAAGCACAATAAATTATAAGTAAAAAACCTAAAACCATTGCCCACATAACTTTACTGTGAAAATAATAAACAGATCCAACAGCTGTAACTAGTGTTGCTATAGATGTAGCTAGAGGCCAAGGACTAGGGTCAACTAAATGATAATCATGTTTTTGACCAGATGCAGACATTTATTTTAACTCTCTTTTTTTTCGTTTTTATAATATTCAGATGAGAAAAAAGTATATGACATAGTAACATCTTCAACTCTAGATGTTTTTGGATCATTTACTAATTCTGGATCTAAGTAGAATACTAGGGTGTAACTTGCCTTTTCCCCTGGATCTAGCGTTTGTTTTTCAAAGCAAAAACAGCCTAATTTATTAAAATATGCTCCAAATGATGATGGAGAAACATTATATGTAGCTACAGCAGATGAAATTTCATCTCCCGTGTTTTCCACTTCAAATTTAATTCTGTATACCTTGCCTGGCTGAACATCCATTGTTTTTTGATCAACATCAAAATTCCAATCAAGAGCACTGTTAACGTTGGTATCTAATCTTACATTTATTTTTTTATCTAAAACTATATTAGGAGCCTCTTTGGATATTTGTGTTGTTCCGCCAAAGCCAGTTACTCTGCAAAATAAATCATACAAAGGCACAGCTGCAAAAGACAATCCCAACATAAAGACAAAAATTCCTGCAAGAATTAGTGGAGTTAAAGTATTTTTTTTAATCATAGAGGTCTTTCAAATACTCCAATATTAAATAATGTGAAAATGAATAAGAAAACTATAAATGCGACCAAACCAACTGCTGTCCATAAATTTTTCTTTTTTAATTTTTGATCTTTAACTATCATAAAATTTTGTCCACTAAGAAAAAAACAAATATTAAAAATAAGTAAATAATTGAATAACTAAAAATATGTCTAGCTTTCTTTATATTAAATTTTCCAACTTTATAGTTGTAAAGCTGGAAACAAATTAAATTATAATAAAATGTAAGTAGCAAGCTAAGTGTCAAGAATACTTCACCGACAAATCCAATGTAATATGGGAAAACAATTGTAGGTATCATTAGCAAAGAATAAATTAGAATATTTTTTTTAGTATCCTGTATTCCATTAGTTACTGGAAGCATTGGAATACCTGCTTTTTTATAATCATCAGCCTTGTACAGGCTTAATGCCCAAAAGTGTGATGGTGTCCAAAAGAAAATTATTAAGAAAAAAGCAATCGATTCCAACGAAATAGAATTTGTTGCTATTGCCCACCCAATTACTGGTGGCAAAGCTCCTGATGCTCCACCTATAACAATATTTTGTGGAGTTTTTCTTTTTAACCAGATTGTATAAACAAATACGTAAAATAATATCGTAAACAATAATAGAAACGCTGATAAAGCATTAGTAACAAAGTATAAGCTTACAACTGAAATAACTGACAGAAATGTTCCAAAATATAATGCTTGGTTTCTGTTCAGCTTTCCTCTTGGAATTGGACGTAAGCAAGTTCTAGACATTAATTTATCTAAGTCAGCTTCATACCACATGTTAAGTGCTCCTGCTGCTCCAGCACCAAAGGCTACAATTAATATCCCAATCACTGATTGTTGAAATGAAACTGAAGTAGGAGCTGTTAATAGACCAACTGCACAAGTGAAGATAACAAGAGACATTACCCTTGGTTTCATTAACTTTAATAATTCAGGAATAATACCTAGTTCGTAATATGATTTTTTTACTTTAGAATACGTCGTAGCCATTTTAATTTTTATATCTTAAGACGTTACTAACTACTAGATTTTTCAGTGCCTTCATAATCTTCAAACTTCGGTAATTCATCAAAAGTGTGAAAATTCGGTGGTGATGGAACTGTCCACTCTAATGTTGTGGCCCCTTCTCCCCATGGGTTTTGTGCTGCTTTTTTCTTTTTTGCAAAAGCGTAGATTAAATTAGCGAAAAATACCACTAAGCCAACTACAGAAATATATGAACCGATTGAAGAAATATAATTCCAATCAGCAAATGCATCCGGATAGTCAGCATATCTTCTTGGCATTCCAGCTAATCCTAAGAAGTGTTGTGGAAAGAAAACTAAATTTACACCTATAAAAGTTAACCAAAAATGAAGTTGGCCCATCCACTCTGAATATTCATACCCTGACATTTTACCAAACCAATAATAGAAGCCTGCAAATATTGCGAAAACAGCCCCTAGAGATAATACATAGTGGAAGTGAGCTACAACATAATAAGTATCATGCAATGCTGTATCTACTCCAGCGTTTGCTAGAACAACGCCAGTTACTCCTCCAACTGTAAATAAAAATATAAATCCTAAAGCCCAAACCATTGGAGTTTTAAATGATATAGATCCTCCCCACATTGTAGCTATCCATGAAAATATTTTAATTCCTGTTGGAACAGCGATAATCATTGTTGCCGCTAAGAAATACGCTTTAGTATCAGTATCTAAACCAACTGTGTACATGTGGTGAGCCCAAACAACAAAACCTACTATTCCAATTGCTACCATCGCATAAGCCATTCCTAAATATCCAAAAACTGGCTTCTTTGAAAAAGTAGATACTATATGACTGATCATTCCAAATCCTGGTAAGATTAAAATGTAAACTTCCGGATGACCAAAAAACCAAAATAAATGCTGAAATAATGTTGGGTCTCCACCTGTTTGTGCATCAAAAAATGCTGTACCGAAATTTCTATCTGTTAGAAGCATAGTAATTGCTCCTGCTAATACTGGTAACGAAAGTAACAATAAAAATGCTGTAACTAATATTGACCATGCAAATAATGGCATCTTATGCAAAGTCATTCCTGGGGTTCTCATATTTAAAATAGTTGTAATAAAATTAACTGCTCCTAAAATTGATGAAGCTCCTGCAACGTGTAAACTTAAAATTGCTAAATCCATTGCTGGGCCTGGTTGACCTGCAGTAGAGGATAGAGGTGGGTAAATCGTCCAGCCACCACCAACACCTTGTGCACCTGGAGGTCCATCTACAAAAATTGATGAAAGCAATAAAATAAATGCAACAGGCAATAACCAAAAAGAAATATTATTCATTCTTGGAAATGCCATATCTGGTGCTCCAATCATTATCGGCACAAACCAATTTCCAAAACCACCAATCATTGCTGGCATGACCATAAAGAAAATCATTATTAATCCATGACCTGTAACCAAAACATTATAAAGATGGTAGTTACCACCTAAAACATCATCACCAGGATGCATTAATTCCATTCTCATCAAAACTGAAAAAGCTGTTCCAATAACTCCTGCAATAATTGCAAAAATTAAATACATTGTTCCAATATCTTTATGATTTGTAGAATAGGCCCATCTCTTCCAACCTGTTGGAGTATGATGATCGTGAATATGTGCTGCTTCTGAACTCATTTTTATTTACTCGCTACTAGTTTTTTATTAATTAAATTTTCATCTTTTGCAAATTTTATCTTCGCCTCTGAAAGCCAAATTTGGTAATCTTCTTCTGAAACTACTTTAACTTCAATTGGCATAAAAGCATGTTTAATTCCACATAACTCAGAACATTGTCCGTAATAAGTCCCAACTTTTTCAGCTTTGAACCAAGTTTCATTTACTCTTCCTGGCATCGCATCCCTTTTAACTCCAAATGCTGGTAATGCCCATGCATGAAGCACATCATTTGCTGTAATTAAAACTTTAACTACTTTATTTACTGGAACAACGACTACATTATCTGTTGCTAACAATCTTGGCTGACCTTCTTTTAAATCCTTCTCTTCGATCATATAAGCATCAAAAATTATATTCTCATCTGGGTACTCGTATCCCCAATACCATTGATATCCAATTGCTTTTATAGTTACATCAGCTTTAGGAATTGCATCTTGTGAATATAAAACTTTAAATGACGGAACTGCCATCACGATCAAGATTAAACAAGGAACTAATGTCCAAACAATTTCAACTAAAACATTATGTGTTCTTTTAGATGGATTAGGATTTCTCGATGCTCTAAATCTTACCATCACATAAAGCATTAAAAATAAAACAAACGCACTTATAGCAACTATGATTGGTACTAACATATAGTCATGGAACCAAACTATATCTCTCATAGTTTGCGATGCAGGCTCTTGGAAACCTAGTTGCCAATTTTTTGGTTGGTTTGCAAACGCCTCAACTGAGTAAATTAATGCTATAAAAACAAAAAATAGTTTCTTCATTTGTTTTCTATATAGATCGAAAATATTATAAAAAATACTAGAGAATTCGCGACAATTTATCAATTTTGCAAATAATTGATCACAGATAACGCGGATATAACCGCAGTTTCAGACCTTAAAATGTTATCACTTAGTTTTATCGATTGAGACCCCTTAAAGTTTAGAATCTTTTTAATCTCACTGGCTGAATAATCCCCTTCAGGACCAATTAAAATACAATTTGGTTTTGAATTAGAAATTTTAATTTTTTTATTATTCGTATTTAAATCTCCAAAAATTAAATTGATATCTGAATTGTTAGACAGGAATTTATCTAATGATTGAGGTCTTTCAATTGAAGGAATATTTATTCTATTACTTTGCTCACACGACTCTATAATTATTTTATTTAATCTCTCATTATTTACTTTTCTAACAATTGTCCTTTCAGAAATAATTGGTACAAATTTTGTTACTCCAAGCTCAGTAGCTTTTTGTATCATGAAGTTAAAATAATTTGATTTAATGGGTGAGAAAGCTAACCAGATTTCTTGCTCTTTATCTTTTTGTCTCAACTGTTCAACAACCTTGAAATTTAAGCTGCTTTTTGAAATTTCAGTTACAATTGACTTCCATTCTCCAGATTTATTAAAAACTGAAAAGGTCTCTCCTTGTTTAATCCTCATTACTTTCAATAAATAATGTGACTGAGACTTAGTTAAATTAGTTTCTAAATTAATTGATAATTTTTCTGGATAAAATATTCTAATATTGCTCATTATATTTAAATTAATTTATGAAAAAAATTAAAGCAATCATATTTGATGCATACGGCACCCTATTTGATGTTAATTCTGCAGCTGAAAAATGTAAGGAAAAATTAGGAGATAAATGGGAAGGATTTGCTAATTATTGGAGAACTACACAGCTTGAATATACTTGGCTTAGAAGTTTAATGAGAAGACACAAAGATTTTTGGCAAATCACTGAAGATAGTTTGGATAAATCTATGAATTTTTACAATATTGATAATTCTATGAGATCAGAACTATTAAATTTATATAAAGTGCTTTCACCATTTACAGAAGTAAGGGATGCTCTAAAAAAATTAAAAAAATCAAATTATAAATTAGCAATTCTATCAAATGGTACACCTGACCTTTTAAATGAACTTGTCGTTAGTAATCAATTAAAAGATATTTTTGATGATATTTTTTCTGTAGAAGAAGCTGGTATTTTTAAACCAGATTCAAAAGTATATGATCTTCCAGTAAATAAATATAATATTGAAAAGAATGAAGTTTTATTCTTAAGTGCAAATACATGGGATGTTTCTGGTGCAGGGAATTATGGATACAACACAGTTTGGGTGAATAGAAATAAAAATATTTTTGATAAATTAGATTTTGAGCCTAACCAACAAATAAATAATTTATCAGAATTGCTTGATTTAATTTAGATATATCCTATATGAACAACATGATAAATATCGAAGTAGAAAAAATTATAGATCCAACACCAGCATCAGATGGTGCAGGAGTTAAATTAAAAAGAAGTATTGGTGTTGAACCAAATTATTATGATCCATTTTTAATGTTAGATGAATTTGGATCAGAAAATAAAGATGATTATATTGCAGGCTTTCCTCCTCATCCACACAGAGGAATTGAAACAGTTACATACATGTTAGCTGGGAGTTTTGAACATAAAGATAGTACAGGTGGTCAAGGAAAAATGACTGCAGGAGATGTGCAATGGATGAAAACTGGTAGTGGAATAATTCATTCTGAAATGCCAGCCATGAATGATGGAAAACTTCATGGTTTTCAATTATGGATTAATATGCCTGCAAGCGAGAAGATGAGTAAACCAGAATACCATTATATTGACTCTGATAAAATGAGCACACATAAGGATGAAGATAAATTTGTAAAAGTAATTGCTGGAAAGTTTGAAAATTCAGAAGGTCCAATAAAAAAACACAATGTCGATCCAATTTATTTTGATGTAGAATTAAATGAAAGTAAAACTTTTAATCATAAAGTTCCATCCACACACAATTCATTCATATATTTAATTGAGGGTGAGATAGAAATTGGAAACAATAAACATGAAAGTGTTAAAGACTCTACATTAATATTATTATCTAAGGGTGAAAACTTGAAAGTAACTGCTTTAACAAACGCTAAATTTTTACTAATATCTGGAAAACCGATAGGAGAACAGATTGCAAGAGGTGGCCCATTCGTCATGAATACCAAACAAGAAATACTTCAAGCAATTGATGATTACCATAATGGTAATTTCGTAAAGTAAATATGAAAGCTATAAGATTTGAAAAGTTTGGAGGTCCAGAAGTCTTAGAATATAAGGATATTGAAATTGGTAAACCTGGTCCAAAGGAAGTTCTAGTTAAAAATTTGTCAGTTGGACTTAATTATATTGATGTCTACCATCGAACAGGTTTGTATCCGATTGAATTACCAAGTGGACTTGGATTAGAAGCATCGGGAGTAGTAGAAGAAATTGGCTCAGAAGTAAGTCTTTTTAAAGTTGGAGATCGAGTAAGTCATGCATCTGCTCCAATAAGTGGATACTCGGAAAAACAAATAATGCCAGAAGAAAAGTTGGTTATCGTGCCTGAAGGTATTTCAGATGAAATAGCTTCTTGTATTTTATTAAAAGGAATAACATCAGAATATTTATTACACAGATCATATGCTGTTAAAAAAGGAGATAAAGTTTTATTTCATGCTGCTGCTGGTGGTGTTGGCCAAATATTGTGCCAATGGGCTAATGCTTTAGGATGTGAAGTCTTTGGAACAGTTGGATCTAAAGAAAAAGTTGAAATAGCAAAAAAAAATGGGTGTCATCATGTTATCAATTATACAGATCATAACTTTGTAGAAGAAGTTGAAAAAATAGTAGGCAAAAACGGAATAGATGTTGTCTATGATGGTGTTGGAGCAAAAACTTTTGAAGGATCAATAGAATGTTTAAAAATTAGAGGAATGATGGTGGCATTTGGAAATGCATCTGGATATGTTCACACTATAGATGTCAAAAAACACATAAACACAAAAGGTCTTTTTTTTACAAGACCGTCAATAATGCATTATACAATTACAAGGGATGAATTAAAAAAATCTGCTGAGTTAGTTTTTGATGCAGTTCTCTCAGGGAAAATAAAAATTGAAGTTTCTAAAAAATATAAATTAAGTGAAGCTAAACAAGCTCACATAGATTTAGAGAATAGAGTTTTAACTGGACCAGCAGTTATTATTCCTTAAATTGATCGTCCATATCTGAAAGATGGAGTCTTAACGCTCTAGTCGAGATTTGTATTTCTCTTATAAAAAATATTATTGATACCATCATCGATAAACAACAAGAGCCAAAAATTATTCTTGCTAAAAAATATGTCTCTAAATAAAGCGCAAAAACAGTAAGCATATTAAATAAGAAACCAAATGCTGCAAAAAGTATAGTAATCCTTAAATTTTTTACTCTATCATTTAAATTAATTAGCTGCTGTTTCCACTCTGGTGGAGTATGCTTTTCAAAAACATATTCATCGTGTATTTTTCTAATCAAACCACTTAATGTATGAAATCTATTACTATAGACAGCCATTATTAAAGGAATAGCGGGAAACATTAATGCGGTAACAGTGTAATCAATATTCATGCGAATCAGTTTGATTATGAATCTACGCTTTGTTATTTACAAGTAAATTATGTCTGAAAAGGTTAAAATTTTCATTGAATTGACAAGACTTAACAAACCAATTGGTTTCATGCTTCTATTTTGGCCATGCGTTTGGGGTTTAACAATTTCATATGATTTTTCTCTTTCTTTAAATACTTATTTTATTTATGCTTTTTTATTTTTTTCTGGATCTGTTCTAATGAGATCGGCAGGATGTATTGTTAACGATATAAGTGATAGAAAAATTGATAAGTTAGTCGAAAGAACAAAAAATAGACCAATCGCATCAGAAAAAATTTCAGTATTTAATGCAGCAATATATGCCACAATTTTATGTTTAATCGCGTTTTTAGTTTTGATAAATTTTAATAAATTTACTATTTATATGGCTCTTCTTTCAATGCCATTAGCTTTTACATACCCATTAATGAAAAGATTTACTTACTGGCCTCAACTTTTTTTAGGTATTACTTTTAATTACGGTCTAGTTTTGGCATGGATATCCATCCAAAATGAAGTTTCTATAATACCAATTATATTTTATTTAGGAGCCACATTTTGGACATTAGGTTACGACACAATATATGGATATCAAGATATTAATGATGATGAAATAATTGGAGTTAAATCAACATCGATTAAATTTAAAAATAACCCAAAAAAATTTATATCGTTTTGTTACATTATATTTTTAATATCATTGTTTCTTGTTGGTTATAAAATGAATTTTAATTATTTATATTATATCGCTTTAATAGTGCCTTTAATTCATCTGTTAATTTTTCAATCTCTTAAATTAAAAACTGAAAGTGGAGAAGACTGCTTAGTAAAATTTAAGAGCAACAATTTTCTGGGTCTAATTATATTAATAATTTTGTTAATAGGAAAATTAACTTAATGAAAAATATCGATATTGTAAAAAGATTGTATAGTGATTATACATCAAAACATCTCAAAAAAATAATTCTTGCTATATTTTTTTCTATTTTGGTTGCCAGTGCTACATCTGCAATAGCATGGTTACTTGATCCTGCAATAGAAAAAATTTTTATAAATAAAGATGAAACTTTAATCTTTATAATACCACTTTTAATCATAATAGCCTTTGCTACCAAAGGAATATCTTTATATTTGGCAAAGATTTTGATGATAAAAACGGCCGAGGAAGTAAAAAAGAATATTCAAATTGATATGCTATATTCTTTTATAAAGTCTGATACTGAAAAAATTGAGGATAAACATTCAGGAAAATACATTTCAAATTTAAACTTCGATGTAAATCAAATAACTGGAATGTTAAGTAACGCGGTTTTAAACTTATTTAAAGATGGATTAACACTTATTGGTTTATTATTTGTAATGTTCTTTCAAAATTGGAAACTTTCTCTTATAGCTTTGATAATGCTTCCTATAGCATCAATCACTGCTAAAAAGTTAGGTAAACGTATTGTAAAAGTTGCAACAGAAGCACAAGAAAAATCTGGTGATTTAAACAAATATTTAATCGATCTTTTTAAAAACCATAAAATTATAAAAATTTTTCAAAGAGAAAATTATGAGAATGAAAGATCAGAAAAATTTGTAAATGACCTAAAAGAAAAAACAATAAAAATTCATAGTGTATTTATAAGGTCAACACCTATTATGGAGGTTGTAACCGGAATTATGATTGCAATATTAATTTTTTATTCTGGTAAGTTAATTATGAATGATCAGCTGAGTATAAATAATTTCTTTTCTTTTTTAGCTGCAATGATGCTTGCATATCAACCAGTTAAATCCTTAGCCAACGTGAATGTTGCTTTTGGCCAAGGTTTATCTGCTGGAAAAAGAATACTACCCATTATAGATCAACAAAATACAATATTAGTTAATGAAAATGGAGATTCATTAGAGATAAAAAATGCTTCTATAAAATTTGAAAACATTAACTTTAGTTACAAGTCAAACCTTAAAAATATTGTCCTTAAAAATATTAATATCGATATAGTTGGAAAAAAAATGACAGCTTTAGTGGGTCATAGTGGATCTGGAAAATCTACTTTATTAAATTTGATACCAAGAATTTATGAAGCTGACTCAGGTGAGATCACAATAGATAATCAAAAGATAAAAGGCCTAAATCTGAATTCATTAAGAAAAGAAATATCTATAGTTGATCAAAATACTACTCTATTTGATGATACTATTTTTAATAATATTAAGTACGCAAAACCAGATGCAAATGATGAAGAAATTTTTAAAGCTGCAAAAATATCAATGTGTACTGATTTTATTGAAAGACTAGATAATAAATTTCAGACTGTAATTGGGGAAAATGGAGTGAAATTATCTGGGGGTGAGAAACAAAGACTTTCGATTGCAAGAGCCTTGTTGAAAAATAGCAAAATAATACTTTTAGACGAAGCAACTTCATCTCTAGACTCTGAAACAGAAGAAAAAATACAAAAGGCCATAGAGGAATTGACAAAAAATAAAACAACCATAGTTATTGCACACAGACTATCAACAATTCTTAATTCAGAAAGAATTTATGTAATAGATAAAGGATCCGTAGAGTCTTCAGGGAAACATGATGACCTTATCAAAAACTCATCGCTTTATAAAAATTTTTACGAACGGCAAATTAAAAATAATTAATGTATTTTTTGTATAATATATTTGGAATTATTTTTTTTTTAATTTCACCATTTATATTAATTTTTAGAATAATTAAAGGAAAGGAAGATGCAAAAAGAATCTTAGAAAAATATTCTTATTATAATAAAAAAAAATCTGGTGTAACTGTATGGTTTCATGGTGCAAGTGTAGGTGAAATCATGAGTATTCTTCCTTTGATAAATGAGTTTGAAAAAGATAAAAAAATAAAGAAAATTTTACTAACATCTTCCACGCGAAGTTCAGCTTCAATAATAGCAAAAAAAAAATTCAAGAAAACAAATCATATTTACTATCCATTTGATATCGGATTTATATGCAATAACTTTTTAAATTATTGGAAACCAAAAATCGCAATATTTGTAGATTCTGAAATCTGGCCGAATATGTATGAAAAAATAAATTCAAAAAAAATACCTCTTATTTTAATCAATGCTAGAATTACGAGTAAAAGTTTCAAAAGATGGCAAATCTTTTCATCTTTTGCAAAGAATGTTTTCAGTAAAATAACTATAGCTTTACCTCAAAATCAGGAAACCCAAGATTTTTTAAAAAGATTGGGTGTAAAAAAAATTAAATTTGTTGGAAATTTAAAGTATTTTAAAAATGACAAACAAAGTTTGAAGAAAAATGTTCAAAAATATTTTAAAAATAAAAAAGTATTCTGTGCAGCTAGCACTCATTATAACGAGGAGAAAATCATTGGAAAATTACATTTAAAATTGAAGAAAAAGTTTAAGAATTTAATTACAATATTGGTTCCACGTCACATAAATAGATCAGAGGATATAAAACAAGAACTTAGAAAATTAAAACTGATAGTTACCGAAAGATCAAGCGGACATAAACCGTCTGATGATTGTGACGTATATATTGTTAATACATACGGAGAAATGTCAAAATTTTTAAGACTTTCAAATGTAACATTTGTTGGTGGATCTTTAGTAAACCATGGAGGACAAAACCCATTAGAAGCTGTAAGAATGGGTAATTACGTGATGCATGGTAAAAAAGTAAATAATTTTAAAGAAATATATAAAGAATTAAAAAATTTAAAAATATCTTCAGAGATTAAAAATATTGGTCAAATGGAAAAGGTATTTATAAAAAAACATAATTACAAAATATCAAATATTAAACTTAATAAAATTAATTATTTAGGTACTAAAATTTTTGAAAATAACGTTAAAGAAATTAAAAATTATTTATAATGAAAGTAAAAAGACCCATTTTTTGGGATAGTTTCAATTTCATATCATTATTACTCTTACCATTTAGTTTGATAACAATTATATTTAATTTTTTTAAATCTTTAAGTGTTAAAAAATATTTCAAAATAAAAACAATCTGTGTTGGAAATATTTACTTAGGTGGAACTGGAAAAACACCTTTAGTTTTAAAGATAAATGATATGTTTAAATATAAGTTTAAAACTGTATTTATTAAAAAAAGATATATTGATCAAATTGATGAGCAAAATATTTTATCAAAATATGGAAATCTAATTTGTTTAAGTTTTAGAGATATCGCACTGAGAATTGCTGAGAAAAAAAATTACCAGTTAGCTATATTAGATGATGGTTTACAAGATAAAAGTTTAAATTATGATATTTCTATTGCTTGTTTTAATAGTTCAGAGCTAGTTGGAAATGGGCTAGTTTTGCCTGCTGGGCCATTAAGGGAAAGAATTACAAATATTTTAAATTATGATCTTGCATTTCTTAATGGTGAAAAAAATAATAAACGTTTCGAAAAAACTCTAAAGAGATTAAATCCAAATTTAAAAGTGTTTAGAGCAAAATACTTTCCAAAAAATCTTAAGTCTTTTAAATTAAAAAACAATTTTTTAATGTTTTCGGGTATTGGTAATCCATTAGAGTTTCAGAAAACATTAAAAAAGTATAATTTTAAAATAAACAAGATAATTACATTTCCTGACCACTATAAATATAAAAGTTCTGATATAAATAATATAAAAAATATAGCTAAGAAGAATAAATTGAAAATTATAACGACAGAAAAAGATTATAATCGATTGTCAAATTTACAAAAAAAAAATATCCAATTTTTAAAAATAGAATTAAATATTGAAAAAGAAAAAGAATTTAAAAATTTTTTAATAAACAAATTATGAGGAAGTTTTTTTATTTAATTGAATTTATTTTAATAAAAATATTTTTTTTTATACTAATTATAATTGGTTATAAAAATGGATCTAATTTAGGAAATTTTATTGGGCGCTTATTTGGACCAATATTTAGATCAAGAAAGTTAATAGAAAATAATTTAGACCAATCAGGTATTGTGGACAAAGAAAAATATAATACAATTATTGATAAAATTTACGGTAACTACGGTAGAATACTTGCTGAATATCCTTTTCTCAAAGCATTTAGAAATAACAAATTAAATAAATTTATTGAAATAGATGGTCTTGAGAACCTTAACAAAATTAAGGAAGAAAAAAGACGGGCTGTGTTTGTATCTGGTCATTTTAATAATTTTGAGTTGATGGCTCTACAAATAGAAAAGGCTGGCATAAATCTGTGTGCTATTTACAGGCCACTAAATAATGTATTTTTAAATAAAACTATGGAAGAAATAAGAGAAAATTTTATATGCAAAAATCAGATTAAAAAAGGTAGATCTGGCACAAGACAAATTATTGAAAATATAAAAAAAGGTAACTCCGTGGCTTTAATGATAGATCAAAGAGTTAGAGAAGGTATAAAAATTAATTTTTTCGATAAACCAGCAAGTACTACGACCATACCCGCACAGTTAATTAAAAAATACAAATGTGATTTAGTACCTATATACATAGAGAGAAGGAAAAATAATTATTTTAAAATGTTTATATCTAAACCAATAAAAATTGGCAGCAATAAATCTATTAAGGAGATCACGGAACATCTAAATAAGATACTCGAAAAAATGATTTTAAAAAATATAGATCAATGGATCTGGACACACGATAGATGGAAAAAATAATCAGTTTTTATTTAATAAATCTCTTTTTTTGGAAGCCTCGACATATGAAAAGTAAGCTTCCTGCTCTTCAACGTTCCAATAAGTTAAATTTTCAAGCGGTATTTTTTTTTGTGAAATAGCACAAATCACATGATCACCTTCCTCAACTATTTCAAAATTGTTTGCTAGGTATTTTAATTTAGCTAACTTATTTAACATATTTAAGATATATATTTACTAAATGAAAATTGCAATTATTGGTAGCGGGGGACGAGAACATGCTTTAGCTCATCAATTAAGTAATTCAAAAAAAATAACAAAAATATACTCAATACCTGGTAATGCTGGTACTGAAGAAATATCTTTAAATATTGATCTTAATTTAGAGAATTTTCAAGACTTACATGATTTTATCAATAAAGAACAAATTGAATTGGTAGTTGTAGGTCCAGAAAAACCATTAGTGGAAGGATTAGTGGATTTCCTAGAAGCAAAAAATATCAAAGTTTTTGGTCCTAGAAAAAAAGTTGCCCAATTAGAAGGTTCAAAAATATTTACTAAAAAAATTTGTAAAAAATTTAATATACCAACTGCTAAATTTAAAATTTGCAAATCCAAAGAAGACTCTTTTGTATTTCTATCATCTTCTAATTTTCCTCTTGTTGTAAAAGCAGATGTTCTTGCTGCAGGTAAAGGTGTTTATATTTGTAAAAATCTTGATGAGGCCAAAACTGCAGTTAATGAAATATTTGATGGTAAATTTGGTAAAACTGATCAATTATTAATTGAAGAATTTCTTGAAGGTGATGAGATGAGTTTTTTTATTATTTCTGATGGAATTAGTTATAAAACTTTTAATACAGCTCAAGACCATAAAAGAGTTGGTGAAGGTGATACTGGTAAGAATACAGGGGGCATGGGAGCCTATTCGCCTTCGAGCTTAATTAACAACGATTTAGAGAAAAAAGTTTTAAAAAAAATCATTGAGCCAACATTAAAAGCCGTTAATGAAATGAATGAGAAATATATTGGTTTTTTGTATGCCGGCTTAATGATAAAAAATAATGAACCATACTTGATTGAATATAATGTTAGAATGGGTGATCCTGAATGCCAAACTATATTGCCGTTGATTGACTGTGATTTATTGGAAATTATAAATGCCTGTTGTAATTCAAAGTTATATACACAAGAAATAAAATGGAAAAATAAAAAGAGTATGTGCATAGCATTATGCTCTAAGGGATATCCTGAAAAATATAATAAAAATGTAGAGATTAAAAATTTGAAAGAATTTAAATCAAGTAAAGATAGTTTTATTTTTCATGCTGGTACAAAAAGTTCAGAAAATAAAATATTAGCAGTTGGTGGTCGAGTGCTAAATTTTGTAAATTTCTCGAATAGTTTTTCAACAAGCAGAAAGGAAATTATCAACCAAATTAAAAAATTAAATTGGGAAGATGGTTTTTATAGGTCAGATATAGGTCACAAGGTGATAGATGAATGAGAGTAATAGGAGGAAAACTCAGAGGAAAATTAATCCAAAACCCTACGGATAGAACAACGAGACCACTGAAAGATATGGTGCGAGAGTCAATATTTAATATTTTAGAACATTCTAAAAATGAAAAAACTAATTTTGATAATAACATTGTCTTAGATTTATTCTCTGGTTCAGGATCATTTGGTATCGAATGCCTATCTAGAGGTGTAAAAAAAGTTTATTTTTTTGAGAGTTATAAACCTTCATTAAAAATTTTAGAAGAAAATCTTAACGAGTTAGGGCTCAAACAAAATTCAGTAATCAGAGAAATGGATGCCTACAAAATATTAAAAGAAAATATAGATAATATGAAAATTGATTTGATTTATTTAGATCCACCTTTCAAAGATAAAAATATAAATAAATTATTAAGAAAAATTATAGACTTAAAAATTGCACAAAAAAATACACTAATAATTATCCATAGGAATAAGAAGTTTAAAGAAAATTTTGTTGAAGATTTTAAAATTTTGAGAGAAAAAACTTATGGATTATCAAAAATAATATTCGGTAAATTTCTATTTTAGAATATTTTTTGTTTCAATTTTAATTAATTCAACAGAGGGTTGGTTAACTGGGTTAACTTTTAATAAGGAGCCTAATAATAGAGTTTCTAAAATAAAAAATGTAAAAAGTTCACCAAGAGTTTCCTCACTCCTATTAATAATTTCAAAACTTCTAAATGATAATTTTTTTTTATTAAATACGTTTTGTGTAGCTTTTTTTTGAGCATTCAATACTTCATATATGTTTTTCTTTTTTAAATGTGATAATTCATTAATTAAATAAGCTTCATTAAATTTAAATGAATTTATTTCTTTAGAAATAAAAAAACTAAAGAAATTATTTTTCGGACCGTCCAAATAAAGTTGCAGAAGACTATGATTATCCTTTGGCATTGTAGAAATTATAGGAAAATAGCCCTTACCTTTTTTTCCTAAGCTCTCAGCAGATAATTGTTGATACCATTTTAAAAAATTATTTAATTTTTCATCATAATTTAAGAGAACAGAATTTTTTTTTCCCTGGATAATATTTGAGTAAATTGAAGAAACATTTTGGACTAAAAAATTAATAAATCCTTTGTTCTTAATTAAATAATTTAATCGTTTAAATTTTTTTTCATTTAATCCCATCAATTCGGCTGGGACCATCCCAACTTCAGATAATACTGAATATCTTCCTCCAATGTAATTTTTATGATCCAAAACATCAGATTTAAGCTTATATGCCATAACTCTTAGAATATTTTTTTTATTTTCTGTGATTATCAAATTTCTATTTGTTTTTTGTTTAGTTAAAATTAAATTTAAATTTGAAACTGTCTCTAAAGTGTTTCCTGACTTTGATATAATTATATTTACACGTTTTTTATTAGGTTTAGATATTTTAAAATTTTGTAAATTGCTAAAAAAGAAAAATTTTTTTTTTATCTTATGACTTAGAAAATCATATATAGCTTCCGCACCTAAAGCTGAACCACCCATTCCTATCAAGTTAAACTCTTGATAATTTTTCAAATTTTTTAAGTCTTTTTTTTTAAATGAATAGCTGTATTCGTAAGTCAGAGATTTTAATAAAGGATATTTATTGAGTAATGTTTTAAAATTTAAAAAATTTGAAATTTTTTTTTTATTAGTTAATTTTTTTCTATTATTAAATTTTTTATAAATAATATTTTCTGTCTCCATCAGTTATTGGATTTTTTTTTTCATATTACTTAATAATCCTGAGCCACTTTTAAAGGTGTCAGTATTATTTGTCTCTTTAATTTGAAGTAATTTTTTTACATCATTTTCCTTAGATGTATCTTTCATCTCTTGACCATCACCTGGTTGTGGCAGTTTATTTATATCTGGAGGCATTTGCAAAGGGTTCTTTTTTTTTACCAAAAACTCATCACTCTGATTTGATCTTTTTTGACCCTCTAAAGCTTCTTTAACCCCGCTACAATTTATAAGAATGGGTATTAAAAGAATTAGTAAAATTAAATTTAATTTATTTCTCATTATTTTTTTTTTTATAAATTATAAATTCAGAAAAAATAAGGCATATAATACCAATTGATATAAATATATCAGCAACATTAAAGATAAACCAATGATATCCATGAAAATTTAAATCTATAAAGTCCGGGACAGCTCTGTAATAGATGCGGTCAAACAAGTTTCCTAATGAACCTCCTAATATAATCATTAAAAAAAATGATTTAATTTTTGATTCAATCAAAGCGAAATACAATATTACCAAATTTATAATAACTATAATTGTAGTAAAGATATTATAGAAAATTTGATTTTCTGAAGAAAATAAACCAAATCCAATACCTGTATTCCATACCAAATAAATATTTAAAAATTGATTTATATAAAAATCAACTTGTCCTTCATTATTTAAAACATTTAGAATATAAATTTTTGATAGTCTATCTAAAGCAAAACAAACAACTAAAAATACAAAACCTATAAGAAGTTTATTTAATTTTTCATTTCCCATTAGTATTTAAAAGTCCACAATTTGGTCTTTCACAACTCGTTTCAAAAATTTTCCAACAAATAGGACATTTATTTCCTTGGGCCTTTTTTGCAACTACATCAATACTATTTTTTAAATTTTCATCTTTAATTACAGAGGCAGATGAGGTTATACAAATTTCAGAAAAATTAATATTTTTTGCCTTATCGTAAAATTCTTTATTTAATTTTATCTCAATTGTTGCTTCTAAACTTGAACCAATTGACTTTTCGGCTCTCATATTCTCTATTGAAATATTTGCCTCATCTCTAATTTTTTTAACATAATCCCAATCTGAGCTAAGTTCTTCATCGTTCCAAGAATTAGGAACTGAAACGAAATTTTGTAAATGGATACTTTGGCTATCTTTTTCCTTTTTAACTAGTTGATAAATTTCTTCAGTTGTAAATGATAATATTGGTGCAAACCATTTTAGGAGACACTGCAAAATAATATTTAAAAGAGTTATACAGTTCTTTCTTTTATCGGAATTTAAAGCGTCACAATATAGAGTATCTTTCCTGATATCGAAATAAAAAGCAGAAAGCTCAACTGTGCAAAAATTTAGTAATTCTTTGTATAAATTATGGAAGTTATAAACTTTAAAATTATTTTTAAAATTCTCATTTATTGTATAAATTCTATGAAGCATAAATTTTTCAAGAGAATCAAAGTTTTCAAATTTAACTTTTTCTAGATCAAGATTTTCGTATTGATCTTGAATATTTCCTAATAGATATCTAAATGTATTTCTAATTTTTCTATAAGACTCAGCGTGTTGATCTAAAATTGAATAATCTATTCTTAAATCTTCAGCATAATTTGAAGATGCAACCCAAATTCTTAATATATCAGCTCCATATTTTTTTAATATATCTTGTGGAGCAATAACGTTACCTGTTGACTTTGACATTTTTAGACCTTTTCCATCTACAACAAAACCATGAGAAAGAATGCTTTCAAAGGGAGCAACACCTCTTGTTCCACATGACTCTAGTAATGAAGAATGAAACCATCCTCTATGTTGATCTGAACCCTCTAAATACATCGATGCAGGCCATTTAAGGTCATCTCTTTTTTCTAAGACAAAAGAATGAGTGGATCCACTGTCAAACCAAACCTCAACTATATCTGATAATTTTTCATAATCTTCTGCTTTATACTTATCTCCAAGAAAGATCTGATAATCTTCATTAAACCAACAATCAGAACCTTCTTTTTCGTAAATTTTTGCAATATTTTCAAAAACTTCATCATCAACTAAAACATCACCTGTTTTTTTTGAGATAAAAATTGGTAGCGGGACACCCCAAACTCTCTGTCTTGATACACACCAATCAGGCCTAGTTTCAATCATTGATTTTATTCTTTCTTTTCCTTTTGAAGGATAAAAATCTGTATTATCGATGGCTTTTAATGCTTTATCTCTTAATCCATGGCTTTCCATAGAAATAAACCATTGCGGAGTTGCTCTATGAACTAGTGGAGCTTTTGATCTCCAAGAATGGGGATAGGAGTGAGTAAGTTTTCCGTTTGTTATTAAATTTTTTTGCTCATTTAATTTTTCAATAATTAAGTTATTGGCCTTAAAAATATGTAAACCTTCAAAATGTTTAATTTCATTTGTATATTTTCCATCACCATCAACTGTTTCAATTGCTTTAATATTATTATTTAAACAAAGATTAAAATCATCTGGTCCATGGCTTGGTGCGCAGTGCACGATACCCGTACCTTGTTCAGTAGTAACAAAATTAGCTTCTAGCATTGGGATATCATAATCATATCCCATTTTAGAAAATGGATGGCTACAAATTGTACCTTTTAAATCTTTTCCTAAAAATTCGTTAAAAACTTTTATATTTTCAATAGAAGTATCTTTTTTAAAAGGTTCTAGTAGGTCTTTTGCAATTACTATTTTTCTATCAATAAAATTTTTGTTATCATTTATTTCAAGTAAAACATACTTTAGGCCAGCATTGTAAGCTAAAGCTTTATTTGCAGGAATAGTCCATGGAGTTGTCGTCCAAATTATTACATCAGCACCATCAATTATATCTAAATTTGAAACTTTCACTTTGAATGCTGCATAAATCGTATCTGAAACATGATCCATGTATTCAACCTCTGCATCCGCTAAAGCTGTTTTTTCAACAGTTGACCAAAGAACTGGCTTGTAACCTCTATAAAGGCTTCCTTCTTTAAGAAATTTTCCAAGCTCTCTAACTATTTGAGCTTCAGCATCAAATGACATTGTTGAATAGTAATTTTCCCAATCACCGATTACCCCAAGTCTTGTAAATTCTCCCTTATGCACGTCTATCCATTTATTTGCAAATTCTCTACATTCTTTTCTGAATTCAATAATTGGAACATCATTTTTATTTTTTTTATTCTTTTTGTACTGTTCTTCAATTTTCCACTCAATGGGCAAACCATGGCAATCCCATCCAGGAACATAAACTGAGTCTTTACCATCCATTTGATGAAATTTTGTAATTATGTCTTTTAAGATTTTATTCAAAGCGGTACCCATATGAATATTTCCATTTGCGTATGGAGGCCCATCATGAAGTACGAATTTTTCTTGCCCTTTACTTTTTTGTCTTAACAAATTGTAAAGGTCAATTTTCTTCCAAAATTCTATGTAATTTGGCTCCTTATTTGGCAAATTTGCCTTCATTGAGAATTTTGTTTTAGGTAAATTTATATGTTCCTTGCTCATGAAATTTTATCCTTTAGCAACTTTGATATCTTTATTTATTTGTTTTTTCAAAGCATCAATATTTTTAAATTTTGTTTCTCCTCTAATAAATTTTGTAAAATTAATAGTTAGATTTTTATTATAAAGATTTCCAGAAAATTTAAATAAATTTACCTCTAATAATAATTTTTTTTGATTAAAAGTAGGTCTATACCCAATATTTGCTATTCCTTTGATCTTTTTTCTATTTTTTTCGATATAAACATCAACTGCATAAACTCCTACTTTTGGTATCACATAATTTTTTATATTTATGTTACATGTAGGGAAGCCGATTTTTCTACCCATCATTCTACCTTTTTCAACAACACCTTCTATTGACCAATTTCTAGATAAAAGTTGATTTGCAATTTTTAAATTACCATTTTCAATTAATTTTCTTATTAATGTTGAGGAAATAATTTTATTTTTTTTATATAACGGTTTTGGGTTAATTAATTTGTAATTATATTTTTTTTGAAATCTTTTTAATAGATTTACGTCTCCCTCTCTTTTATTACCAAATCTAAAATTATTACTAACGAAGATATAATCTGCATTTAACTTTTTGCATAAAATATTTTTAATAAAGTTATGACAAGATATTTTAGAGAATTTTTTATCAAATTTTTTATTTATTAAAAAATCTACATTATAATCACTAAAATATTTACTTTTTTGATTAAGATTTGAAAGTCGATAATTCGTGATACCTTTATTAAAATACATTTTTGGTATTGGATCAAAAGTCACTACTCCAATTTTTGAATTATATTTTTTTTTATATTTTTTTGCTTCTTTGAATAATCTCTGATGGCCCAGATGTAACCCATCAAAATTGCCAATTAATATCATTGCATTTCGATGTTTTCTTAAAATTTTGAAATTTTTGTAGATTTTAATTTTGTTCACCATTTTAATTTTGTTTGAGTGTAATTCACGCTTACTCCATATTTTTCTTCTAATTTATCAATATTAAAACTACTTAATTCTTTTTTGTGTATACCACTCGTTATTAGCAGATTGTCAAAATTTTGAATATTAGCTCCTTTTATATCTGTATTCATATTATCTCCGATACATAAAACATTTTTACCATTTATGTTAGCAGATAAATTATAAACCGGAGGATAAGGTTTTCCAAAGTAAATTACTTTTCCACCAATTTCTTCAAATATTTTTGCAACTGATCCAGCACAAAACTCCCTAACATCTCCTCTATCAACAATTAAATCTGGATTGGTACACACAAATTTTTTATTTGAAAATTTCTTAAGTAAATCTTTATAATATTCAAGTTTTGTCTCATGATCTTCAAATAACCCTGTACAAATAAAATAATCAGCTTGATTAATATTGCTAACCTTATTTTGTTCAAATCTTTTAAATAAGTCAAAATCTCTTGGTGGTCCAATGTGATAAAATTTTGAATTTTGAAAATTTTGCATTAAATATTTTAATGAAGCTTCTCCTGAGGTGTATACATCTTCATAAAATTTTTTGAGCCCCATTTTTTTCAAAAAATCAATAACTGTAGAATTTGGTCTTGGAGCATTGGTAAGTAATACAAACTCTTTATTATTTTTTTTTAAATTTTCTAATACTTCAATAGAATCTTCAAAAATTTGTAATCCGTTATGGATCACTCCCCATATGTCGATAAAAAATAATTCGTAACTATTTATTTTAGATCTTAATCCATCTTTGTCTAAGTTTTGGGGCATACTTGAGGTATAGCTTAAAAATATGCTTTATTCTTGGGTTTTTTAGACCATAATTTTTATTCAAGATCTTGAAAATTATTAAATATGTCTCTATATGACTGCTAATTTAAAGGAGAATTCGTATGAAGTTTAAACCGTTACATGACCGTGTTTTAATAGAAGTTTTAGATAGCAGCGAAAAAACTGCTGGTGGCATAATTATTCCAGATACAGCTCAAGAAAAACCTCAAGAAGGTAAAGTTGTTGCTGTTGGCGGAGGCGCAAAAACTGAAGATGGAAAACTAATACCTATGGACGTTAAAGTAGGTGATAAAGTTTTATTCGGTAAGTGGTCAGGAACAGAAGTTAAAATTGATGGTAAAGAGTACAGCATAATGAAAGAGTCAGACATTATGGGTATTGCAACAGGTAAATAAATAATAAGGAGAGTTTAGAATGGCTAAAATAGTAAAATTTGATTCAGATGCTAGAGCATCAATGTTAAAGGGAGTTGATATACTTGCCAACACTGTAAAAGTTACTCTTGGACCAAAAGGAAGAAATGTTGTTATCGACAAATCTTATGGTGCACCAAGAACAACTAAAGATGGTGTTTCAGTTGCAAAAGAAATTGATCTTGATGATAAATTTGAGAACATGGGCGCACAAATGGTGAAAGAAGTTGCAAGCAAAACCAATGATGAAGCAGGTGATGGAACAACAACTGCAACAATTTTAGCTCAAGCAATTGTTAAAGAAGGTTGTAAGTATGTAACAGCAGGGATGAACCCGATGGATGTTAAAAGAGGGATTGATGCTGCTGTAGATCATGTAAAAAATAAATTAATTTCATCAGCTAAAAAAGTGAAAGATAGTGACGAGATTGCACAAGTTGGTACAATTTCGGCAAACGGTGATAAAGAAATAGGTGCCATGATTTCAAAAGCTATGCAGAAAGTTGGTAACGAGGGTGTTATTACTGTTGAAGAAGCAAAAGGAATTGAAACAGAACTTGATGTAGTTGAGGGAATGCAATTCGATAGAGGATATTTATCCCCTTATTTTATTACTAATGGTGATAAAATGACAACAGAGTTAGAAAATCCACTAATTCTTCTTCACGAGAAGAAATTAACAAATCTTCAACCAATGGTTCCATTGTTAGAGGCTGTTGTACAAGCGGGAAGACCATTAATGATAATTTCAGAAGATGTTGAGGGTGAAGCACTAGCAACACTTGTTGTTAATAAACTAAGAGGTGGTTTAAAAGTTGTTGCTGTTAAAGCTCCTGGTTTTGGAGATAGAAGAAAAGCTATGTTAGAAGATATAGCAATTCTTACAGGTGGACAGGTTATCTCCGAGGATTTAGGAATTAAACTTGAAAATGTTAAACTCAATGATCTTGGATCTGCAAAACGTGTGAAAGTTGATAAGGAAAATAGTACAATTGTAAGCGGAGCAGGTAAAAAATCTGATATTGAAGCAAGATGTGCTCAAATCAAAGCTCAAGTCGAAGAAACAACATCAGACTATGATAGAGAAAAACTACAAGAGAGACTAGCTAAACTAGCAGGTGGTGTAGCTGTAATCAAAGTTGGTGGTGCTACAGAAGTTGAAGTTAAAGAAAGAAAAGATAGAGTTGAAGATGCATTAAACGCAACAAGAGCAGCAGTTGAAGAAGGTATTGTTGTTGGTGGCGGATGTGCATTGCTTTATGCTTCAAAAGAACTTGATAGTCTAAAAGTAAAAGGTGATGATCAAAAAGCTGGTGTAGAAATTGTCAAAAGCGCTTTACAAGCACCTATTAGACAAATCACAACAAATGCAGGTGTTGATGGATCAGTAGTTGTTGGTAAATTATTAGAAACAAACAAGCCTAGTAATGGTTACGATGCACAATCAGAACAATATGTTGATATGTTTAAAGAAGGTATTATTGATCCAGTTAAAGTTGTAAGAACAGCACTTCAAGATGCTGCTTCTATATCTGGATTATTAGTAACAACTGAAGCAATGATTGCAGATAAACCAGATGAAAAAGACGCTGGCGCAGCTGGTATGCCTCCTGGAGGAATGGGTGGTATGGGCGGTATGGGTGGAATGGGTATGTAATACCAATTTTACTCAAGAAAAAATTCAAAAAGGGCAGTTTTTACTGCCCTTTTTTTTTGAATTGAAAAAAAATATTTTGAATATATAAGAACGCGCAAATGACAACATCAATACGTAACATCACCATAATTGCTCATGTTGACCATGGCAAGACTACTTTGATTGATAACTTAATGAAACAGAGTGGTTCTTTTAGAGAAAATGAAGTTGTTGATGAAAGACTAATGGACTCAGGCGAACTTGAAAAGGAAAGAGGTATTACAATTCTTGCCAAACCAGCTTCCATAAATTGGAAAGATTCTAGAATTAATATTATTGATACACCTGGACACAGAGATTTTGCTGCAGAAGTTGAAAGAGTTCTTAGTATGGCTGATGGTGCATTATTGTTAATAGATTCGGCCGAAGGAGTAATGCCTCAAACTAAATTTGTATTAGCTAAAGCACTTAAACAAGGCCTTAAACCAATCGTAGTTATTAATAAATTAGACAAAGCTGACCAAAGAGCCGATGAAGTATTAAATGAGACTTTTGACTTATTTGTAAGCTTAGATGCTAACGAAGAGCAATTAGACTTTCCAGTTATTTACGCAAGTGGAAGATCTGGCTGGGCATCCAAAGAAATAGATGGTCCAAGAGAGAATTTAAATCCATTATTAGATTTAGTAATAGATCATGTTAAGCCAGCAGAATTTGACAAGTCCAAGCCTTTTGCAATGCTTTCGACTCTTTTGTATGCTGACAGTTTTTTAGGTAGAAGTTTAGTTGGTCGAATTTCACAAGGTACTGCAAAAGCAAACCAACAAATTAAAGCAATCAATCTTGATGGAGAAAAAGTTGATGAGGGAAGGTTGACTAAAATATTTAGATACGAGGGAACAAAAAAAGTACCAATAGAAGTTGGCGAAGCTGGAGATATTGTGGTTATCGCTGGATTAGAAAAAGCAAATGTTGCTGACACTATATGTGATACTGAGGTAGATACACCAATACAAGCAACCCCAATTGATCCACCAACGATGTCTATCAAAATAACAGTAAATAGTTCTCCATTAGCTGGTACTGAAGGTAAAAAACTTACAAGTACTCAAATTAGAGAGAGATTGGTTCAAGAGGCTCAGAATAATGTCGGAATTTCTTTTTCAGAAAATGAAAACAAAGACTCATTTGAAATAAGTGGAAGAGGTGAATTAATGTTAGAAATATTATTAACACAGATGAGACGTGAAGGATTTGAAATGACAGTAAGTCCTCCTAGAGTTTTATTTCAAAAAAATGAAAATGGTGGAAAATTAGAACCTATTGAAGAAATTACTATGGATCTTGATGAAGAGTTCTCTTCTAAAGTTATAGACTCGATGAATAAAAGAAAAGGAAAATTAATAGATCTTAAAGATACTGGAAAAAATAAAAAACGATTAATCTTTCATGCACCAACTAGAGGTTTAATGGGATACACCAGTAGATTTCTTACTCTAACTAAAGGAACAGGGGTAATAAACAGAATATTCCATTCCTATGGAAAATTTGAGGGAGATATGGAAGGCAGAAGAAATGGTGCATTAATTTCTATGGAACAAGGAAAAGCAGTAGCATTTGCAATTTATAATCTACAGGCAAGAGGAGAAATGTTTGTTACTCATAACGATCCAGTTTATTCGGGTATGATTGTTGGATTGTCACCTAAGCCTGGTGATATGATTATAAATGTCATGAAAGGTAAAAAACTTACAAATATGAGGACACAAGGAACAGATGAAAATGTTGTTTTAACTCCCGTAAGAAAGATGTCTATTGCTGAACAATTGAGCATGTTAAATTCTGATGAAGCACTAGAAATTACGCCAAATTCATGCAGATTAAGAAAAGCTGTGCTTGATCCTCACGAGAGAAAAAAGCTCTCTAAATTATCAGAAGCTTCTTAAAAAAATTATTATTCAGACTTATTTTTGGTAAATGGCAGCCACTTTTCAAATGCTGATTTACTAGGTCCGTCATATGGAATTGAGTAAGAGTTTGTTCTTGTCAATACTTCAATACCTTTAGAAAAAACAAAAATAAAAACTATAACAAAAACAATTGTCATGATTTTAAATGGATCAAAATTTTTTGTCTTAAAAACGCTAACGGCTTTTGCTTCAGCTCTATGAAATTGTTTAAAGGTATAATAAACAGCAAATATTAAACCTATATGAGCAACATATGTCCCTGCCCAACCAAATGCAAAAGTGGCATATGAAAATACGTATAAACTAAATACTGTTGTCCATATAAAACTTAAAACTAATAATATTTGTAGTCTCACAGTTTTGGGAAGTGCTCTTAAATCATTTTTACTATCGTCAAATAGTATATTCGCTGATTCTTTCATCCAATTTTTTATAGACATGATTTATATTTACAATTTTTATTCAGTATTAACAATCGACTAATTGTCCACTAAAAACATTTACTTCGTAACTTTATCCACAATATAAATTCCTAAAGCTACAGCAGGACCTATCCCAAATGCAAATATTATAGTACCCAAACCAACAGTTCCTCCCAAATACCAACCAGATATAACTGCTGAAATTTCCAAAGTAGCTCGAATTAAAGCAATAGGAAGTTGAGTTTTTTTTGTTAGACCTGTCATCAATCCATCTCTAGGACCAGGGCCTAAATTTGCAATTAAGTATATCCCACTTCCTAACCCGACAAGCAAAACAGAAAATACGGCAAGAATATATTTTGAAGAGGTAGCTAAAGGAGGATCAAAAAGAAAAAGTGTCAAATCGATTATCGCTGCTATAATTAAAATATTTAGAATTGTACCAATTCCTGGTTTTTGTTTTAGTGGAAACCAAAACCCTAAAACAATAATACTTATTATGAATGTAGATAATCCGATCGAAATATTTAATATGTTTGATAAACCTTCTGCTAGAACAGACCATGGAGAATTACCAGTAGTAGAAACTAATAAGAGAGCCTCTCCCAACCCAAATAAAGATAAACCAACACATAAAAGTAAAAAAGTTCTAAATTTAGGTTTAAAATTTAAAGGTTTTTCTGAGCTCCAAGATTTTGAGGGTATATTTTTTATGGTTAAAAACATAATTCTTTAGACTATTTATCTTTTAAACGTAAAAATTCTATATAAAGTTCAAACAAGTTAATTAAAATAACGTGAAGTAATGAGAAAATTCTTAGTAATATTGTTAGTTTTATCTCCTCTTTTTTTGCAAGCACATACTGATCACTATAAAAATTATACAAATATAGAAATGGAGATATTTAAAGATGATGAAAAAATTGGAGAAAGTATTTTCACATTTAAAAAAGAAGAAAATAAATTTATTGTAAAAAATACAACCAATTTTGAAGTGAAATTATTGGGTGTTACAGTATTCTCTATAAATAGTAGAGGTACTGAAGAATATATTGGAGACCAATTAATTTCATTTAACTCAGAAACATTTCAAAACAATAAGAGAAAATATGTAAATTTAATTTTTGATGAAAAAAAAGAGAAGTTTATAATTGATGGATCATCATATAAGGGTGAGGCGGATAGAGAAAATATAATCGGTCATTGGTGGAATCATAGAATTTTACAAACTGAGACTCAAATAAGTCCATTATCTGGAAGTGTAAAAAAACAAAACATAGAATTTTTAGGAAAAGAAAAAATTAAACTTTATAATAAAGAATATGATGTAGAACATTTTAGACTTTTTTCTACCAACCCAAATCTACCTGATGATAAAAAATTAAATTTTGAAATATGGTACGATAAAAAAAAAGCATTGATTATAAAAGTGGCTTATAAGAGAATGGGTCTATGGGAATATAGACTAAAAAAAATTCAATAATTATTTTCCCGCTACTGTCATTTGATTAATCAATAAAGTAGGAGCATTTGTTGTGTACTTCATCTCTAAATCATTTGCCAAAGTAATATTCTTAAACATTTCCTTAAAATTCCCAGCTATAGTTATTTCACTTACTGGGTAAGTCAATTCTCCATCCTCAACCATAAATCCCGAAGCTCCAACTGAGTAATCTCCAGTAATGATATTTCCTCCATGGCCTATAGTCTCTGTTATGTATAGAAATTTTTTTTCTGAATTTAACAAATCCTTAAAACTTAAGGTACCGTTTTCAAAGTATAAGTTTGTTGTTCCTCCAGATCTACCATTAGATTTTAAATTTAATTTTTTACCATAATAAGTATCAATTAAATAATTTTTTAAAATACCATTCTCAATTAGTTTCAAAGAATTGGTTTCAACCCCTTCGCTATCAAAGTTTTGGGAGCCTAATCCTTTTTCAATTTTTGGATCATCAATGATATTAATTGAATTTGGAAAAACTTCAGAATTGATTTGATCTTTTAAAAAAGAAGTTCCTCTTGCAATAGCACTCGCACTTATTGCACTTGCTAGTGTAGATAGTATTCCTTTGGAAATTCTTTTATCAAATATAACCCCAATTTTTTCACTCTTGATTTTTTTTGGGCCTAACTTTTTTATTGCTTTATCAGCAGCTATTTTTCCAATTTCTTCTGGTTTCATCATATCTTCCAAGAATCTTGTGCTACCAAACTCATAATCTCTTTCCATTGCACCGTTAATTTTTGATACAGCTACACATGAAGATGAAAAATTTGAGGTTTTGTATCCACATAAAAAACCATTACTGTTTGCGAGTATAAAATTATTTTTATTTTCAGTAAAACCAGCTTCAGTATTAACTATTTTTTCGTCCGTTGATGCTGTCTCTTCAACTTTTTTTAAAAATTCAATCTTTTTATCATTTGGATAATGTGTTTCATCATAGAGATTAAGGTCTCTTATCTCTTTAGACATTAAATCTTTATCTGGTAACGAATTATTTTCATCTGATGGAGTGATTTTTGTAGCATCAATACAACGTTCTATTAGTTTTTCTAAGTTTGATTTAGATAAATCTGATGAATTAATGCTCGATTTTTTTTTCTCTATATAGGTAGTTAAATTGACAGCAAAGCTATCTGCTCTATTTGACTCGTCTAACTTTTTGTTTCTAAAACTAACATTTTCTGAGACAGAGTGAATTACTTTTACACCCACATCTGTTGCTCCTAGTTTTTTAGAGTTTTCAATACAATAAGATGCTATATCTTTTAAAAATTCCTGATCCCTTATCATTTATATTAAAGTTTTGTTCCACCGACGGTCATCTTATTTATAAGAATTGATGGCTGAGCTACTCCTACTGGAACACCTTGTCCAGCTTTACCACATGTCCCAATACCCGGATCTAATTTCATATCATTACCAACTAATGAAACTTCTTTTAAAATTGACGGTCCATCTCCAATTAATGTAGCACCTTTGATTGGTGATCCTATTTTACCATTATTGATTTCATATGCTTCTGTACAGTTAAAAACAAATTTTCCTGAAGTTATGTCTACCTGTCCTCCCCCAAAACTTACAGCGAAAATACCTTTGTCGACTGAACTTATCATTTCATCTTGCGAATATTTTCCTGACAACATCATTGTATTTCTCATTCTTGGTAAAACCACATGTTTATAACTTTCTCTTCTTCCACTGCCTGTTGACTTGGTTCCCATCAGACGAGCGTTTAAACGGTCTTGCATATAGTTTTTTAAAATTCCATTTTCTATTAAAACTGTATTTTCAGTAGGCGTTCCTTCATCATCTATCGTTAAACTTCCTCTTCTTTGATGTAAGGTCCCGTCATCTACAATCGTAACTCCTTCGCTGGCTACTTGCTGCCCCATTAAATTATGAAAAGCAGAAGTTTTTTTTCTATTAAAATCTCCCTCAAGACCATGTCCGATTGCTTCGTGAATTAAAATTGCCGGCCATCCAGGACCTAAAACAACTTTCATTTCTCCTGCTGGCGCTGGTTTGCTTTCTAAATTCACATTTGCGATTCTAAAAGCTTCATCACAAACATCTTTCCAGCTTCCATCTTTTAGATAATCATCATAACTTTGTCTTCCTCCAACTCCATAAACACCTGTTTCTTTTTTTCCATCTTTCTCTAGTACGACAGAAACGTTGAATCTGACTAATGGTCTATCATCTTTCAAGACTTGATTATCAGACCTAATAATTTCTATTGATTTATGTTCACCTAAAAAATTTGCAGTTACTTGATTTACAATTGAGCCTTTTGATCTTAAATAGTTATTAACACTGGTCAGCAAATCTATCTTTGAGTCGAAAGTCTTGCTTTCAATAGGATTAATATTTTCGTAATATTTGTTGTTAGTTTTGGGAATTTCATGATTATAGGTTCCTTTTTTTGACTTTAATGTATCTTTTAAATTATCGCTTGATTTTCTTAATGATTCCTTTGATATATCATTTGAATGAGAGTAGGCAACAACCTCTCCTGTCACAGCTCTGAAACCATATCCTTGATCAGAATTATAAGTTGAACTCTTTATTTTATTATCGTCTAAAACAATAGACTCAGATTTATGATTTTCTAAATATAATTCTCCGTCATCACAATTTTTTAAGGTTTCAGTAACAATTGCTTCAGCTTGTGATGTATCTATATCTGTTTCTTTGAAAAAATTTGACATGCGAAGAATGTAGTAGTGATTATTAATATATCAACTGCTTATTTGGCACATTTGTAAAAATAAAATATTCAAATATAGTTTAATTATGAAGGTTTTTTTTAACAATTCATGCAAAATCTGCAGAGCAGAAATTAATATTTATAAGAAAGAAAACATAGAAAATTTGAATTGGATAGACATAACTAAAAATAAAAATGCTGAATTAGAAACAAAAAAAACTGATAAAGAGCTTCTAAGAAGAATTCATGTAGAACAAGATGGAAAAATCTATGTAGGTATTGATGCTTTTTTACTTATTTGGAAAAGTATTCCAAAATACAAGTTTCTTTATAAATTTTTTAAACTCCCAGTTATTTATCAATTATTTTATGTCGGATATGAAATTGTAGCGTTCTTTTTGTATTTAAAAAATAGACACCAACTAAACTAATGTTGAATAGCGTATAAAATCTGGGTTACAAAAGATAAAAATATAAAAAAAGAGAAAAATAAAATAAAATACATAACTGTAACTGCTCTATTTCTCTTTCTTCTTAAAATAACAAATTTTTTATCATCAAGAAAAGAAATGTCTCTATCACCTGGCACTGGATAATCATAACTCCATCTCCATAAAGATGAACCAAATCTTTTATCTAGCTTATTGTAATAATTTACCCAAGCCAATGACCACATAAACATTAAAAATAAAAATGTTAAAGTTAAAAAAGTTGAGAACATAAATATATTAAATTATATTAAATTTTTTTTATATGTCTATCTGGGGAAGTTTAATTGGTGGGATGATCGGTTTTTCTTTAGGAGGACCGTTTGGGATGCTATTAGGTTCCTTAATTGGTGGAAAAGTATCAAGATCAAGATCGTCATTTAAATCTTTTGCGCAACCTCAACAAGTTTTTGCATTAGCTCTTATAGTTTTATCAGCTAAACTGAGTAAAGCAGACGGTCAGGTTAGTAGAGAGGAACTAATAGCGGTAAAAGATAAACTCAAAATTCCAGAACATGAATTAGATCAAGTTGGAAAAATTTTTAATAAAGCTAAAGAAGAAAGCACTGGTTACGAACCATATGCTAAACAAATAGCTCAGATCTATCAGGGAAATATAAATGTGTTGGAAGAAGTCATTAATATATTATTTTATATTGCAGAAGCTGATGGAAATATAAGTGATCAAGAATTTAGGATGATACAACATGTTTCTCAACTATTTGGTCTTAGTGATGCCCAGTTCAATGGAATAGTTGAGGGTAGGAAATCATCAGATAAACTCAATCCATATGTGGTATTAGAGAGCAAACCTGATGATAATCTTACAGATATTAGAAAAAGATATTTAAAATTAAGTAAAGAACATCATCCTGATTTACTTCTAAGTAAAGGAGTTCCTCAAGAAGTTATTGAGGAAAGTAAAAAGAAAATGAGAGCTATTAATTCAGCCTGGGATCAAATCCAAAAGCTAAAAAATAATTAAAATTGCTCAGATTCTGTTGAGCCTTCCATTGCTGCTGTAGAGCTCTTTCCAGAACTTATTGTATTGGAAACTGCATCAAAATAAGAAGTTCCAACTTCTCGTTGATGTTTAACACTGGTATATCCATCTTTTTCTCTAGCAAATTCATTTTGTTGTATTCTAGAGTAAGCAGTCATACCTTCCTTTTTATATTTCTCTGCAAGCTCGAAAATAGCGATATTTTGCGTATGGAAACCTGCTAAAGTTATAAATTGAAATTTATACCCCATCATCCCAATTTTAGTTTGAAATGTTGCAATGTCGTCATCAGATAAATGTTTCTTCCAATTAAATGATGGAGAACAATTATAAGCTAACATCTTGCCAGGAAATTTTGCATGTATTGCATCAGCAAATTTTTTTGCTTCTTCTAAATTAGGTGTTGCAGTTTCACACCATATTAAATCCGCGTAAGGTGCATAAGCTAAACCTCTTGAGATTGCTTGATCAATACCATCTTTTACATAATAAAAGCCTTCAGGTGATCTTTCTCCTGTTAAAAACGGTTTGTCATTTTCATCAAAATCGTTAGTTATTAGTTTCGCAGCGTTGGCATCTGTTCTTGCAAGAATAATGAGAGGAACGTCGGCAATATCAGCTGCCAATCTTGCTGCTTTTAGATTTCGGACCATGGTTCCAGTAGGAACAAGTACCTTACCACCCATATGTCCACATTTTTTTTCACTAGCTAGTTGGTCTTCAAAATGAACTCCAGCTGCGCCAGCTTTTATAAATTTTTTTGTTAGCTCAAATACATTTAATGGTCCACCAAATCCTGCCTCGCCATCTGCAATAATTGGTAACATGTAGTCGGTTCTTTCGCTGCTATTCATATCTCCATCTGCTATTTCCATATGCTGAATTTGATCGGCTCTAATTAAAGAATTATTCATAGACTCAACTAATTTAGGTGCACTGTCGTAAGGATATAAAGATTGATCAGGATACATTTCACCAGCACTGTTAGCGTCTGCTGCAACTTGCCAACCACTTAAATAAATCGCTTTTAGACCTGCTTTTGCATGTTGAACGGCTTGGTTTCCCGACAAAGATCCAAGTGTGTTTACATATGGCTCTGTATTTAACAATCTCCAGAGTTTTTGAGATTGCTGTTTACACATTGAATACTCAATTTTAATGGATCCTCTTAACCTTTCTACTTCTTCTGGCTTATAATCCCTTTGTATTCCTGCAAATCTTTTCAACTCGTACGAGATTTTCTCGGCTGACATTATTCCTCCTTTAAAACTAATTCTTTTTACTTTTCGTTATATTCTTCTGTAAACTCATTCATTCCACTTGATCCCCAATCACAGTGGTCATCTCTTAAATAAACCCCTTTGCTTCTATGCTCTTGGTGCTCTTGGTGATTTGTAGTTTGAGAACTAGTTTCAATGTTTTTTATAGTATTTTTGTCCATGTAAACTTTATAATTTACAATATTTACAAAATCTACAAAAAATGTTAAAAGTGTAGTAAATACAATAAATTTTTTGTAAATAATAATTTACAAAGTTTACAAATAGTAAATGAGTCAAATAGAATTAAATATTGGGCCAAAAATAAAAGCTTTTAGAAGACAGCTAGGTATGCAGGCAAACAAACTAGCCTCACAACTTAACATTTCACCGAGTTATTTAGCTTTAATCGAGGGAGGTAAAAGAAAAATTGACGGGGAATTACTTTTAAAAATTTGTGAGGAGTTAAGCATCAACATTAGCGATCTAACAAATAAATCAGATATCAATATGGTCAACACAATTTCAGAATTGCTTGATGATCAACTTTTTGAAGATTTGGATATAGTTGGTCCAGAAGTTAAAGATCTAGCAAATAGTAATCCAAAAATTGGTAAGGCTCTAATAAGATTAGGAGACATTTTGAAAAAAAAAGATCATGAATTGGTTAACAAAATTGAAAAACTTTCAGGAAAAATTGTAGATAATAGAAAAAACTCATTTCCTGGAGAAGTAATTTCAGATTTTTTGCAAGAAAATAGAAATTTTTTTCCAAAACTAGAGGAATTTGCAAATCAAATCTTTGAACAAATAAAACAAAATAATAGAACAAGATATATTGCTTTATGTGATTATTTAAAATCAGAGTATAAAATTGAAGTGCAAGATATAATTCCTGAGGAAGGAAAACCATTCTCAAAAATTTACGATAACAAAAATAGAAAGTTGCTATTGTCTGATTATTTGTCTTTGGAAACAAAGAAATTACATGCTGCAGCTCAAATTGTACAAGAGGGAGCTAGTGATATAATAAATTCTTATCTTGATACTTTTAATTATCCAAATGAAGAATCGAAAAAATTAACAAAAGTTGCTTTATTAAATTATTGTGGTGCAGCAATTTTAATGCCCTACAAATTATTTCATTCTGAATGTAAAAAGCTTAAATATGATTTGGAGTTATTACAAAATACTTTTGCAACTTCATTTGAACAAGTCACACATAGAGTAACATGTTTGAATGATCCAAAATTACCTGGAGTTCCTTTTCATTTTTTGAGAGTTGATGTCGCTGGTAATATTTCAAAAAGATTTTCATTATCAGGCATTGAAATTCCACGTTATGGTGGTGCTTGTCCTCGATGGAATGTGTATTCAGCTTTTTCTAGACCTGGTGTTATACAGGCAGCAGTAAGTAAAATGACTAATGGTGAAAAGTATGTATGTATAGCAAGAACAGTTGAAAAAGGTATAGGAAGATATGGACAAAAAAAAAGTATGTTATCTATTGGACTTGGATGTGAAGCCAAATATGCAAAAGATTTTGTTTATACGGAAAACATAGATTTGAATGATAAAAAATCAGAGATACCTGTGGGGGTTTCATGTAGAACTTGTGATAGACTGGATTGTTCTCAAAGAGCTTTTCCACCATTGCATAAAAAATTTGATGTAGATATTAATTCTAGAGGAGTATCTGTATATGTCAGTGATTAAAAAACATATAAGTTTTATAATTATATTTTTATTTGTCAGTACAAATAATGTGTATTCGGACAATTTAAATATATTGTTTAAAGAATTGCTTAATGCAAAAAATTTACAACAAGCTGAAAAGCTAGAGGATCAAATTTGGAATAATTGGACAAGACACCCAAACAATGATTATCTGACGAACAAATTAGAGAACGGAACTTATTCCATGTATCATCAGCAGTATAGAATGGCATTAAAACTATTTACAGATGTGATTAATGAGGACCCAAAATGGGCAGAAGGTTGGAATAAACGAGCAACATTACTATTTATTTTAGGGGATTATGAGAAATCGTTAGATGATATTGAGAAAGTTTTAGATCTAGAGCCAAGACATTTTGGAGCATTATCTGGACGGGCGCAAATATACTTAAGCTTAAAGGAATATGAAAAAGCAGTTGATGACTTGAGAAAAGCAAAATCTATTTATCCATTAATCAAAAGTGGAGAAAATATAAAGTTAATAGAAAAAATTATCAAAGACCAACAAATTTAATTATTCTTAGACCTTTTTTTTGCAATCAGCTGTGTTAATGAGTCAACCATTAAATCTGAGGCTTTAAAAATTTCACTTGGTTTAAATTCATGTGAAATATTTTTTTCTTCATTTGTTTTATCTTCAATGACTATACCTTCGTCCGGAGAATTATCTTTAATATAAATTAGTATTAACCACTCATCATCAATTGTTTCATCCCATTTTATGAAAATCTCTCCAGTTTCAAATCTTCTATCTATGCATCTCAAGATAGACATATGTTTAGTTATATATCTTTTATTAAGTTGAAAAACTAAACTATTCGCACTTCTATAAAAACTCTCAAGTGCAAACTCAATTTTTTGCCTAGCTAAAGTATAATCCCTTTCTCTTTGAAGTAATTTTGCTCTATCGTCTCCTTCTTGTGTTTCTACACCTAGCGCCTCAACTCGTTCTCTTATTTTTTGATCTCTTATTTGTTGATATTTTAATTTTAGTTTTTCGATACGCTCTTGTAATCCTGAATAATCTTCTCTCTTTTCTCTTAAAGCTAATTTTTCTAGTTGTTCTAGTTCTTTTACCTCTCTTATTCTAAATTTTTCGATTTGTTTTTCTAATTTTAATTCTTGTAAAAATTTCTTTTGTCTCTCCGCCTGCTCTTTTCTTAGTATAGCCTGTTCTTTTCTTAAAAATAATTTTATATCCTTTGCTCTTTCTCTTTCTAATTTTTGTTCTTGTTTTAACTGGACTTCCTTTTCTTTTAAAAAAGCAACTTCATCTGCTTTCTTTTGTCTCTCAATTTCGATTTTTTCTTTTTCTGCCCGTTCTATTTTCTCTAGTTTAATTTGTCTTTTTTCCTCAGCTCTTATCTCTTTAAATCGAATTAATCTAAATTCTATACTTTGAAAAAACTTTTGGATTAATTTATCTATTGCCAATAAATTAAAATTAAATTTGAAAGAAAACTTATTTTTTAAATCTTCCTCAAGTCTAACTGTTCTTGAAATTATACCCTTTCCAGGAATTATCTTTTTTTTAACTTTTTTAATTTTTTTTCTTTGGTTTAATCTTTTTGTCGTTTTTTTTTTTAATTTAAATTTTTTTTTTTTAAATTTTAACTTGGATTTATTTTTTGATTTTTTAACCTTTATTTTTATATTTTTCTTTTTAGGTTTTTTTTTCTTTTTTTTCATTTAAGAAATACAGCTTTATCAGCTAATTTTTAATAAATATAGTCTCTAGTATTAGGAACAGATCTTATATCTTTAGTTAGCTGAAGTTGAAATACAACTTGATCTCCCCATTTAAAAGCCATTTCACAACTTGTAAGATAAAATTCCCACATCCTTAAAAATTTTTCGTCAAACATTTCTAAAACTTGATCTTTTTTTGATAGGAATCTCTCTTTCCAATTTCTTAAAGTGTGGGCATAGTGCATCCTTAAAATCTCAATATCTGTAGCTATTAGTCCAGAATCCTCGATTGGCCTTACTATTTCGCTTAAACTAGGGGTATATCCGCCTGGGAAAATATATTTTGTTATCCAAGGCTGTGGGTCTCTAGGTGGAAGATTTGATCCAATTGTGTGTATTAAAGCTACCCCATCTTTTTTTAACATTTGAGACACCCTATTAAAATAGGTTTGATAGAATTTTTTTCCAACATGTTCAAACATTCCAACACTAACTATCCTATCAAATTTTTCATTCAATTGTCTGTAATCAATTAGTTTAAATTCAACTTGGTTATCTAAATTTAATTCTTTAGCTTTTTCTTGACTATATTTTAATTGATTTTCTGAAAGTGTAATTCCTGTAACTGAAGCTTTTGTTTTTTTTGCAATATCGATTGCAAGTGTACCCCACCCTGAGCCAATATCCAAAACTTTTTGATTAGGTTGTATATGAAGTTTTTTAATTATGTGATCAATTTTATTTTCTTGAGCAGTTTCTAAAGTGTCATTTTCATTTTTGAAGTATGCGCATGAATATTGTCTTTTTTTATCAAGAAATAAATCGTATAATTTTTCTGAAATATCGTAATGATGTGCAACATTTTGTTTAGATTTAATAATTTTATTAAAACTTGTTAAGTATTTTAAAGTTCCCTTTATTTTATTTAATGTCTTTCCATAAATATTAATATCTGCTCTTCCAATATTTTTAAAAGCTATTTCAAGAAATTCTGTCAAAGTTCCATTTCTTAATCTTAAAGAACCATTTGTATACGCCTCACCAAAATATAGATCTGGATGGAAAAGTAGTTTTTTATGCAAACTTTTATCTAACAACTGTAATTCTATAGGAATTTCTTTCAAAGGCTTTCCTATAACATACCTGTTAGAATTATAATCTATTAATATAAAGCCATCTTCTTTAAATAAATCGTTTAAAAAATTTATAAGTTTCATTAAGCTGCTTTAAGGTTGTTTATATTAAAGTTTAATTTATCTAATTCTAAAAAAAATAATTTTTCTTCATCTTTGGATAAAAGTTTTAAAGGTGGAATTAAATTTTTAAAATCTGAGTCTTCTGTGCTCATAAATGTATGCAGGCCTGAAATGAGATTATATTTGTCAAATATACTTCTAACCATACAAAGTTTTTCGTTTGATGTTTGATTTAAATTATTTTTAAATTTATCATATACATCTCTTGCTAAATAAGAGGTGACATTCGTTGTTGCAGTAATAATACCTGAGCATCCTAATTCTAAGCCCTTCAACAACTTACTTTCAGATCCAGGCATGACAGAAAAATTTTCAATCTTTAAATTTTCATACAAGTTGTAACTACTATCCTTTACTCCGAGAACATTTTTAGGAAAGCTTTCTGCTAACTTTGAAACACATTCTGTGCTAAATTTATATCCAGATAACTTTTCAAAATTATATAAAATTATTCTACAATCTTTGACATTTTCTATTAATTTAGAATAAAAATTAAAAACATCATCATCGTTATATTTATAGTATGCTGGTGGCATAACTAAAAAATTTTCAAAGCCAATTGATTTTGAAATATTAATCAAATTAATATTATCTCCCAACGAATTTAGGCCAGTTCCAATAATAAATTTATCTTTATGTTTGCTCTTAGGTAAAATATTAATGAGTTTAATTTTCTCACTTAACGAAATTAATTGAGATTGGCCTGTGCTGCCAAAAAATATTACTCCATGGCAACCTTTTTCAATTAGATTTTCAGCATGTTTTAATGTTTTTTCGCAATCTAACTGTAAATTATTATCAAGTATAGAAAGACTTGCCGCATAAATACCATTGAAATATCCCATACCAAAAATTTATATAAAAATATAAAATAGTAAAGGTTTTAAAAATACATGAAAATCTTAGCAATTCAAAACAGGATGGGAATTGGTGATATGGTAATATTTCTTCCATACATAGAAGCCGTTGCAAAAAAATATAACAGTCAAGTAACTATATTAGTAAAAGAAAATTCAAAAGCTGAACACTTAATTAAAGATAATAAATACATTAATGAGATTATTATTTTAAAAAGGGATCAAACTAAGAAAAGTTTTCACGATGGATTGAACGGTTTTTTTCGATTGGTTTCTGATATTAAAAAACATCAATTTGATAAAGTACTAATTTTTAATTCTTCACTTAGATATAAATTAGTTTGTAAGATTGCAGGAATTAATGACATTTATCAATATCCATTATTTAAAAAAAAGAATCAGCATATTATAGAAGCTGCTAATAAATTATTAAAAAATAATTTTAATTTAGAAATTAAAAGTGACCCAGTTATTGATGTTGAAGATGAAAATGTTCAAAAGATAAAGTTAAAATTTAATTTTAGTAATGAGGTGAAAAATATATTGTTGGGAATTGGTGGATCGGGACCAACAAAGAGAATTCCACCAAAAATATTTATAGAGTTCATGAATTTATGTTTAAAAAAATTTAAATGCAGATTTTTTTTGGCTACGGGTAACAAAAATGAAGAAATTGAAATTATGAACGAAATTTTAAGTTACCACAAGAATTTATGTACTCCATTAAATGAACTTAGTATTTCTGAAACTTTACCTGTAATAAAAAATTGCAATATTGCTATTTGTAATGACTCAAGTTTCAGCCATTTATCTGCTGGGTTAGGAAAACAAACTATTGTTTTAATGTCAGATACCCCGCTAATATATGGAAGTTATAGTTCCAAAATGCATCCACTTATGCCAGATGGTGTAGAGAATGTTACTCATGGAACTGAAGGTAAGGAGCGAATAAATCCTTTAAAAATCTTTGAGAAATTTCAGATATTAATTAACTAATATTTTTAATAACGTTCTCTTTGGCTTCATTTACCAATGTTGCAATATTATTTAATTCTGGACTTCTATCGGGATGTATTTTTTTCATTATTTTTTTGTAAGATTGCAACACTTCGTCTTTTGTATATTTTTTTTTGGGGTCTAAATTTAAAATTCTATAAGACTCATCAATAGACATTGCTTGAGATGAAACGTTTTGGTTAAATTGGTTAAAATTAAACCTTCCAGAATTTTTCAATACTCTTAAAAGGCCCCATAATCTAAACAATTGAAATAACGAAATACCAGCCTTTGTCTTTATTAATGGCAAAATAGCCAACATAAAAGGTAAAGAAAAAATGTACCTTCCAGCATATGCCATTATTACCGCTAACAATATTGAAGAAATTATAATAAATGTTCTTACAAATTTTGATATTTTTTTTGTTGAAGTTTTAGCAAACCAATTGAGTAAAATATAAAGAATAATAAAGATTATTAGTATTGCAAAAAAAATATTCATAAATTAATTAAATTTAAATGAAAATACCACAGCTTAAAAAAAAACCAGAATTAAAATCTTGTCACAACGTAACTTGGGAAGACGATTATAGTTGGATACATCAGGAAAATATACTTGAAGTATTGAAAGATAGTTCAAAATTATTGCCAGAGGTTAGAAAATATCTTGAAGATGAAAATGATTATTTTAGTCATCAAATGTCAGATACAAAAGAAATTCAAAAGGTTTTATTCGATGAGATTAAAGGAAGAATTAAACTTGATGATGAGTCTCTTCCGTTTAAAGATATGAGATATAGTTACTGGACAAAAACAACAACAAAAGGAAATTATTCTATAAAGTTAAGAAAAAAAATTGATTCTGATGAAATAGAAGAAATTTGGAATGGTGATTTAGAAAAAGAAAAGCTTAAAACAGAATATTTTGGGCTTGGAGACTTAGAAGTAAGCTATAATGATAAATTACTAGCTTATTCATTAGATTTAAAAGGATCTGAATATTACACCATACATATAAGAGATATTAAAAGTCGAGAGCAAGTTGGTGAAAAAATTGAAAATACAAGTGGTGGAATAACATTTAGCTTAGATGACAAATATATTTTTTACTCTAAGCTTGATGACAATCACAGACCAAGAGAAATTTACAGGCATGAAATTGGAACTCCTACCAGTAAAGATATTCTTATATTTAAAGAAGAAAGTGAAGCATTTACTGTAGGAATAGGTCTTAGCTCTGATGAAAAGTATTTTTTTATTACATCATCTGATCATAATACGTCCGAACAGTATTATTTTAAAGCAGATGAAATAATTCCAAAACCAAAACTAATTGATAAAAGAAAAAGAGGGATAATTTATTCGGTCAATTCATGGAATGGTAATTTCTATAAACATACAAATGAAGATGCAGAAGATTTTAAGATCGAAAAGACAAATGATTTAGAAAAAAAGGAGTGGGAAACATTTATACCTGCACGAGAAGAAGTTTTAATTGGAGGATTAATTTTTTTAAATGATTGGATTATAAGATCTGAAACTTCTAACGCATTATCAAAATTAATATTAAGAAATCCAAAAAATGAAGAAGAAGAAATATTTTTTTCAGATGAAAAAGTTATTGTTCCTGGTGTGTCGTTAACCCAAAGAGATAGAAATACTGATACAGTTTATTTATCATATTCATCACCAAAAACTCCTGGAAGGACTTACCTATACAATCTTAAAACAAAGGAGAAAAAATTAGTTAAAGAACAAGAGATTCCTAGTGGCCATAATTCTGATGATTATATAGTTGAAAGATTAGAGTGTGCCTCTCATGATGGAAGAATGGTTCCTATTACAATAACAAGACATAAAAAAACTAAATTAGATGGATCTGCAAAATTATTATTATATGGATACGGATCATACGGAAGTTCTATGTCACCAAGTTTTTCCTCAACCAGAATAAGTTTAATTGAACGAGATATTATATGGGTAACTTCTCATATTAGAGGCGGTATGGAAAAAGGAATGAAATGGTGGAAAGAGGGAAAATTATTAAACAAAAAAAATACATTTGAAGATTATATTGCATCTGCAAAATTTTTAATTGAAAAAAAGTTTACGTCTAAAGGTAATATTATTGGAATGGGCGGATCTGCTGGAGGTCTTTTAATGGGAGCCGTTGTTAACCAAGCGCCTGATTTATTTTTGGGTATTGTTATGGCTGTTCCTTTCGTTGACTCTTTGACCACGAACCTAGACCATTCGTTACCTTTAACGGTTGGTGAATTTGATGAATTTGGAAATGCTAAAGATAAAAAAGAGCATTTTGAGTATATATTTTCATATGCACCTTATAACAATATTAAAAAGATGGATTACCCAAACATTTTGATAACAACAAGTCTAAGTGATAACAGGGTATTGTTTGATGAGCCAGCAAAATTTACTGCAAAATTAAGAGAGTACAAAACCGATAACAATTTACTTTTATTAAAAACAGAAATGAATGCGGGTCATGGAGGAAAATCTGGAAGAGATGGAGCAATTGAGGAGATTGCAGTAGACTACGCATTCGCTTTGAAAATAGCTGGCAAATTAAATACTTGATCTTGAAATATCAAAATTAATTACCATATAGACATTGTTAGTCGCCTAATGGGGCTAGCAATAAATAAACTTGCTTAATTTAAGGAGGATAATATGACAAGTAAGGATCTATCAATTTTCAACTCACTTCGGCCTTTCTCAATTGGTTTTGACGATATGTTTGACCAATTTGAAAGCATGTTGGGCAATGGTGGTTTAAGTATGCAATCAAACTACCCACCTTACAACATAAGAAGAACTGGCAAAGATAACTACTCAATTGAGGTTGCTTTAGCTGGTTTTAACAAAAAAGATGTTGAGGTAGAGTTTGAAGATAATCTATTAACTGTAAGAACTAAACAAGTTGATAGAAGTGAAAACAAAAACCAAGATGGGGAGATAATCCACAAAGGTATATCGCAAAGACAATTTGTGAGATCATTTACAATTGCAGATGATGTAAAAGTGAATGGTGCAGAGTTAAAAGATGGTCTTTTAACAATCGCATGTGAAAGGATTATCCCGGAACATAAAAAAAAGAAACTTATTGAAATTAAATAAGTACCTTGCTTGTGGGGCTAGTCCCCACAAGACTAAATACATCCGCTAGAGCTAAATCCGATAATAACCCCTGATGCATTCACCTCAAATTTTCTTTCACAAGGAATTCCATATTTTTTTGTTTTGTAGATAAGTATTTCATTTCCAAGTTCATTGACAAAATCTTCTGAAGGTGAGCCTAATTCTAATCTCATCTCATTAACTTCTTTTCCAACGAATTGACCAAATTTTTCATTCTCTTTTTCAGCCACTTCATCAGATTTCTTTTTAATTGTTTGGCATCCAGTTAAAAAAATTATTGTTAATGTGATAAACAGAGCAATAAATTTTTTTGATAAAGTATTATTTTTAAAAGCAATAATCATTAATACATACCTAAAGTTGAATTATGTTAACAATTTGTTCAAAACTTTCATTAAATTGTTTGAATTTAATACAAATTTGAAAAGATAGGAAATTTTAAAGATTATTGAGTTATTGATTAATTATATTAAAGAAATGCTATGGCAACAGACTTAAGAATATCAAATATATCAAAAATATATCCAGGATGTGTAGCTAATGATAATGTGTCTCTTCAATTTAAAAGTGGAAAAATATACGCACTCTTGGGAGAGAACGGAGCTGGTAAATCCACATTGGTAAAAATTTTGTCTGGTGTGATAAGCCCAGATAATGGTGAGGTTTTTTTAAATGAAAAAAATTTAAAATTAAGTTCTCCACTCGATGCCAAAAAAAATAAAATTGGAATGGTTTTTCAGCATTTCAATTTATTTGAAACTTTGTCAGTATTTGAAAACTTAAGTATAGATGCAACTGAAGATAACAAAAGTTTAAGGGTAAGAATAAATGAAATATTAAAAAAATATAACTTTAGTATTGACCTTGATATTCCTGTATTAAATTTATCAGCAGGGCAAAAACAAAAAGTTGAGATTATAAGATGCCTTTTAAGAAGCCCTAAAGTTCTAATCATGGATGAGCCTACATCTGTTTTGACTGAGCAAGAAACAGAAGAATTATTTATATCTTTAAAAAAATTCTGTGATGAAGGAATATTAATTATTTACATTACTCACAAATTAAAAGAAGTTTTGTCTTTATGCGATGAAGTTGCAGTAATGCGAAAAGGTAAAGTCGTATCTGTTAGCCAAACACAAAATGAAAAAGTTGAAACTCTCGCAAATAAGATGGTTGGTCAAAAACTAGCTAAAATTAAGAAAAAAATTAATATTTCCAAAAATAAAGATGAGATATTTAAAGTAAAACATTTAAATTTTTATAGCGATGATCCTTTTGAAACAAGTTTAGTTAATCTAAACTTTTCTGTAAAGAAAGGAGAATGTTTAGGTATAGCAGGTATTTCTGGCAATGGTCAAAACGAACTTTTTCAAATTTTGAGTGGGGAAATAATTACACCTGATACATCAATCATTTTTCGAAATAAAGAAATTGCTAAACTAAATCCAAAGCAACGACGAGAGTATTTAATGGCTTTTTCTCCTGAAGATAGAATATCTCAAGCAGCTGTACCTGAATTAAAAATATATGAAAATGTAGCTTTAAATAATTTTAAGTCGTCAAATTTTTTTGAAAAAGGTTTGGTAAATGAAAGAAAAATTAAAGAGCATTCAAAGAAAATATTATCTGATTTCTCAGTAAATACAGACAATGTTGAATTAAAAAGTCAATTTCTATCGGGTGGAAATTTACAAAAACTTATTTTAGGGAGAGAGTTAATTACAGCTCCAGAATTATTAATTTGTTACAATCCAACATGGGGGCTCGATGTGGGTGCAATCAATTATATTCATGAAACACTTATAAAAATTAATGATCAAGAAAAATCAACGATTTTAATTTCTACAGATACGGAGGAGTTATTAAAACTCAGTGATAGAATTGCAGTTATTTATAAAGGCAAGCTTTCAAAAATAATGCCTTCAGAGGAAGTCACTCCAGAAAAATTAGGAGTTCTAATGGGAGGAGGTTCCATTGATTAAAATTGAAAAAAGAAATGATGTACCAATGGCATTATATTTTTTTACTCCTTTTATTGCAATCATACTTACAATTTTAGGTGGTGGTATAATTTTTTATATTTTAGGTTTTAATCCAATAGAAGCCCTTAAGTTTTACTTTATAACTCCAATTTCAAATTTATATGGCCTCAGTGAATTGTTACTCAAAGCAACGCCCCTTTGCTTAATTGCTATTGGATTATCATTTTGTTTTAAAAGTAATAATTGGAATATTGGTGCAGAAGGACAATTAACTTTTGGCGCGATTGTAGGAGGAGGAGTTGCTCTTTTATTTTATAATCAAGAAGGTTTTTATATACTGCCTTTAGTTATACTTGCTGGAGCAATCGGGGGAATGTTCTTTGCACTTATCCCAGCAATCCTTAAAACATATTTTAATACAAACGAGATTTTAGTTAGTCTTATGTTGGTTTACGTTTCAAAGCTACTCTTAGATTACTTAGTAGTTGGGCCATGGAGTAATCCTGAAGGTTTTAATTTTCCTGAAACAAGACAATTTAGTGACTCATCTAGAATGCCATTATTATTTGAAGGTTTGAGAATTCATGCTGGTATTTTTTTAGCTCTTGGAGCAGTTATGCTGAGTTGGTTTATTCTTTATAAAACCTATTTAGGCTTTCAGATTAAAGTGTCTGGTCTAAGTTTAAAAACTGCTAAGTATGCTGGGTTTAAAGGAAAAACAATGATTTTGGTTGTTTTTATGATTAGTGGTGCTTGTGCGGGATTAGCTGGAGTTGGTGAAATTACTGGGCCTATTGGACAACTGCATAGAATGATATCCCCCGATTATGGTTTTACAGCAATAATTGTTGCCTTTTTAGGTCGTCTTAATCCTTTTGGCATAATTTTTGCATCTTTGGTTGTTGCATTGACATACCTCGGTGCTGAAACGGCTCAAATTTTTTTACAAATACCAAAATATACCGGCCAAGTCTTTCAAGGTATGATCTTATTTTTTTTACTTGCATCTGATTATTTGCTTTTTTTCAAAGTTAAAATTTTAAATTTAAAAAAAAATGAGCTTAGACATTAGTTTTATAGGAATTCTGATAGGATCGATAATGGCTTCATCTGTGCCATTAATACTTGCTGCTTCAGGTGAATTGATTACTGAAAGATCGGGCGTTTTAAATTTAGGTGTCGAAGGAATGATGATAATCGGAGCAATATCTGGTTTTGCTTTAATGGTGATAACAGATAACCTATTTATAGCAATAGTAGGCTCTATGTTATCAGGAGTTATAATTTCACTAATCTTTGGATTTTTAACGCAATCTCTTCTTACAAACCATGTTGCAACAGGTTTGGCATTAACTATTTTTGGCATTGGTTTATCAGCAATGTTAGGAAAAAATTTTGTTGGTATCCCTGGAAAAGAATTTCCAATTTTATTTTCAAGTTTAAGAGAAAGTATTCCGTTTTTTGGTCCAATATTGTTTGGACACTCTATAGTTTTATATTTTGCTTTTGCTTTACCATTTTTAACTAATTATTTTTTGAAAAAAACTAAATTAGGCTTGGTTGTTAGAGCTGTTGGTGATTCGCCTGTTTCTGCATCTAATCAAGGTATAAATGTTATTCTAGTTAGATACTGTTGTATTCTCTATGGAGGAGCCATGTGTGGCTTGGCAGGTGCATATCTATCTTTAATATACACTCCACAGTGGATTGAAAATATGACAGCTGGAAGAGGATGGATAGCTTTGGCTTTGGTTGTATTTGCAACCTGGAGTCCTATAAAAGTTTTAATTGGTGCTTTAATTTTTGGTGGTATTACAATTCTACAATTACATATGCAAGCAATTGGGTTTAGAATACCAGTTCAATTTTTAAGTGCATTACCTTATCTGATGACAATAATAGTTTTAGTTGTAATCTCTCGTGACAGTAGAAAAATAAAACTTAATACCCCAACCTCCTTAGGAAGAATATTCTATAAGGAAAAGTAATGTTAGCTATTCGAAAATAATTATTTTTTTTTTTTTGAATTTTGATTAACTTAATGCTTCACAAAAAAAATTTAAAGGGGAAATTCAAAATGTATAAAAACTTTTTTAGATATTTAATTTCTGCAATTTTTCTACTTGGGTTTAGTGTAAACTCAAATGCGGATTTTAAAGTTGGTTTTGTCTATGTTGGCCCAACTGGTGACCATGGATGGACATTTCAACATCACGAAGGCAGAAACGCTGTAGAGGCAGCTGGAATAAAAACAACATTTGTTGAAAGTGTTCCAGAAGGTGCTGATGCAGAAAGAGTGATAAGACAACTGGCTCAATCTGGCCACGACTTAATTTTTACAACTAGTTTTGGATATATGGATCCAACAAACAAAGTTGCAAAAGATTTTCCAAATGTAAAATTTGAACACGCAACAGGTTATAAAAGAGAGCACTCAAATGTTTCTACTTATTCTGCAAGATTTTACGAGGGAAGAACTCTTTTAGGCCATATAGCTGGAAAAATGACTAAAACAAACACTATTGGCTATATTGCATCTTTTCCAATTCCTGAAGTAATAAGAGGAATTAACGCAATGACTCTTGCTGCACAAAAGGTCAATCCAAATATTAAAACTAAAATTGTATGGGTGTTTACTTGGTACGATCCAGGTAAAGAAGCTGAAGCAGCGCAAGCTTTAATCGATCAAGGTGCAGATGTAATTATGCAACATACAGATAGTACCGCACCAGTTCAAACAGCGGAGAAAGCAGGTGTATGGTCGTTTGGTCAAGCAAGTGACATGCAAAGATTTGCTCCTAAATCAATCTTGACTTCAATTATAGATGATTGGGCACCATATTATGTTGAAAGAGCAATTGCTGCAAGAGATGGTACATGGAATCAACAAGATACATGGCATGGATTAAAGGAAGGTATGGTTGCTATGGGACCATATAATTCTGCAATGGGTGCTGACTTAGTTAAAGAAGTAGAGCAGCTTCAAAAAGATCTAGCATCTGGAAAAGTTCATTCGTTCACAGGTCCTATATATGACCAAAAAGGTAATATATTAGTTGCTGAAGGAAAAGTTGCTGATGATGGAATGTTAGCTGGAATGAGCGTTTATGTAAAAGGTGTTGAAGGAGATATTCCAAAATAATTTTTAAAAAAAAATTAAAAAGGCCAACTTATATAGTTGGCCTTTTTTTTATGAATGTTTTTTCTTTAAGCCATTAATATCTATTTCATCATAATATTCTGAAGGTTGAACTATCCAAGGATCTCCATCTAGTAAAATTGGACAAAAATCTGGAGTAAAAGAAGAAGATTTTTTTTTCCAAAGACAAGCTGTTTTTATTTCTTGAATATAGTTTTTCACTGGAGCGTAATTTTTTAACCATTTGATACTTTCATTTAATGTAAGACCAGTATCAGATAAATCATCCACTAATAAAACATTTTTAAAGTCTTCGTTTTTAGCTATTGAGCTTATGTCTCTTGCAAAAATAAGTTCGCCCTGTTTATTTTCTACAGTTTCTCCAGAATAACTTTGAATAACAACATAAGCAGTGGGTAATTTAAATATTCTTGATAGCATATCAATTATAGGTGCTGCACCCCTCATTATTCCGACTAAAACAGATGGTTTGTAATTTTTTTCAATTGTAAGAGCTAACTTTTCAACTGCTAATTTATAATCTTCATAATTGATTATTAATTTTTCTGCCATAAAATTTGGTAACATAAAAAAAAAAAATTAAAAAGGAGAATTATGAAAGGTTACTGGATTGCAACTTACAGTGAAATTAAAGACCCTGAAAGAATGAAAAAATATGCAGATAAAGCAAAGGAAGCTGTATTAAAACATTCTGGAAAAATTTTAGCTCGAAGTGCTAATAACATTGCACTTGAGGGTAGAGAAATGATTAGAATAGCACTTGCAGAGTTCCCAGACGTGGAAACTGCTAAAAAATGCTACGATTCTGAAGAATATGTTGAGGCAAGAACATATCTTAAAGATAATGTCATTAGAGAACATATGATATTTGAAGGAATGGAATAACTTAGATAAGGGGCAAATATGAAGGCATATTGGGTGAGTTTGTATACAGAAATTTCAGATCAAGATAACCTAAAAAAATATGGTGAAAATGCAATACCAGTTATAAAAAAATTTGGTGGTACTCCTGTAGTTAGAGGAGGCAAACTAAAATATTATAGTGGTGACAAAATATTAAGGACCGTCATTTGGGAATTTCCCAGTTATGACATGGCCATATCTTGTCATGACTCAGAAGACTATTTAAAAGCTTGGTCTTATGCAGAACAAACTACAAAAAGACATATGTTTATTGTGGAGGGTGCTAATACTGAATAGTATCGTCATCAATTGAACGCCACAAATACCAAGTGGCAACAGAACAATATGGGGAGAATCTTTTTTGAAGCTTTTTTACAAAAATTTCAGGTGGAAAATATTTTTTTTCATAGTTGTTTGATATTGCTCTTAATAACCCAATATCCTGAACTGGCCAGATATTAGACCTATTATAAGTAAATAACAAAATCATTTCTGCTGACCATCTTCCAATTTGTCTTAAAGTTGATAAGTATATAATTGCTTCTTCATCGCTCATTTTCGAAATTAATCTTGGATTAAAACTTTTATCTTTAAATTTTTGAGACATTTCCAAGATACCCCTTATTTTTTGACGACTAAGACCACATTTTTTAAGTTGTGATGTTTTAAGCTTTGAAACAGTTTTTGGATTAATTTTTTTTTTACATACCGATTCAAATTTTTTGAAGACAGAATCTGCAGCAGCAACACTTATTTGTTGTCCTATTATACTTTTGCATAAAGAATAAAAGACATCTTTTCTAGTAGTTAAATTATTATCTTTATATTTTTTAATCAATGATCTCATAATACTATCTTTTTTTGAAAGATATGCTCTAGCTTTTTTCCAATATTTCGGTGCCTTACTCATTTCTACTTACCGTTACTTGTTTATTTAAATATATTTCTCTTCGAAATATAATGATTGATGATATTATTACCAGTGAAGCACCCATCAATGTTTTAATTGTGGGAATTTCATCCCAAATAAAATATCCAAAAGATATTGCAAATATTAATCCCAAATATTTAAGAGGTGTAACCAGAGAAACCTCAGATAATTTATACGATTGACTTAATAATAGATTAGCTGTTCCTCCCAACAAGCCAATTGTACATAAAAGTAAGAAATCATTGAAAGTTGGCATGATCCAACCAAATGGTATTGATAGAACTCCAACAATTGTAATTGCAAAAGAAAAAAAAAATGAGATCAACCACACTGGTTCTGTGGATGAAAGTTTTCTAATTGTAATTGCAACGTAAGACATTCCAATACAAAAGATTATTGGAAATAAGTAATAAATATTTAAGCTAGAAAATCCTGGTTGGGTAATTACTAAAACACCAATAAAACCAACAAATACTGCGGCCCATCTATATAATCCTACTTTCTCACTTAGTAAAAATATTGATAGCAAAGTTGTAAATATAGGTGCAGCAAATGAAATACTTGTCACAGTTGCAAGTGGTAGGTTTCTCAGTGCCAAAAATATTGCAGCTAAAGCTATCAGTCCTGAACAACATCTAATTAAATGTAATCCTGGTCTATTTGTTTTATAAAAATCTCTAAATCTTGTCTTAGGAACTAAAAAAATTATTGGCAAAATACCAAATAGACCTCTAAAGAACATTACCTGTCCAATTGGATAATCTGATGACCACTTGACTATTACATCCATAAATGAAAAGGCACATATTGATAAAAACATGTAAAAAAAGCCTAATTGATTTTTGGAAAGCATGATAATAACTTTAGATTAATTAAAATTTTTAGCAATGGAAATAGCAACTTTAGCACTTGGATGTTTTTGGGGACCCGAAATAAAATTTAGCAAGTTAGATGGAGTAATAAATACAGAGGTTGGATATTGTGGAGGTAATACTGAGAAGACATCTTATAAAGAAGTATGTTATGGTGATACCAATCACGCAGAAGTAGTTAAAGTTGAATTTGACAATACTAAAATTTCTTATGAGGAAATAATAAGAAATTTTTTTGAATTTCATGACCCAACTACTTTAAACCGGCAAGGTCCAGATGTAGGTACTCAGTATAGAAGTGAAATATTTGTTCATGATGAAAATCAAAATAAAATCGCTAACAAAGTATTGAAGGAAATTAATGAAAAATTTGAAGGTAAAATCGTTACCAAAATATCAAAATCAAAAAATTATAATAAAGCCGAAGATTATCATCAGAAATATTTGGAAAAAAGTTTCTAATGTCACTTATATCAACTGAGTGGCTAGAAAAAAATATCTCAAATGTAAAAATAATTGATGGCTCTTGGCATATGCCTGCAACAAAAAGAAGTGGTAAAGAAGAATTTAATAAAGAGCATATACCAAATGCAATTTTTTTTGATATTGATGAAAATTGTAATAAATCAACCGACTTACCACATATGCTAACGGACAATAGTTCGTGGGAAAATATACTATCATCTATGGGCATATCTAACGAAGACGAAATTGTGATTTATGATAATTCTGATGTTTTAAGTGCTTGTAGAGTATGGTTTAATTTAATTTACTTTGGCCATGATAAAAAGAAAGTACATGTTTTAGATGGAGGTTTTAATAAATGGAAAAAAGAAAAAAGAATAACTTCTGCTAATAATATAATTATTCAAACAACTAGCTATAAAGCAAAAGAAAATAATGGAATGGTTAAGAGCAAAGATCAGATTGACCAAAATATAATTAAAAAAAAATTTGATTTAGTTGATGCGAGAAGCAAAGATCGTTTTAATGGTACAACTCCAGACCCAAGAAAAAATGTAAGAAGTGGTTCAATACCTAATTCAATTTGCTTACCATTTAAAACTCTTATCAATGACGATTTTACTTTTAAAAGTAAATCTGAAATTTCCTCTTATTTTAAAGATTTATCTTTAAATGACACGGTAAATGTAGTGTTTTCGTGCGGTTCTGGGATCACAGCATGTGTTTTGGCACTTGCATATTCTCAAGTAAATAATAAGTATCTTCCAGTCATTTATGATGGTTCATGGGCTGAATATGGTAAAATATAAAATATGAAAAGATCAACAAAAATTACAAGCATAATAATAATTTTCTTTTTAATTATAGCTACAGTGATTGTTGGTAGAACAATGATTGGAAATCATTTTAAAAAGAAATTTAGTAAAAGACCACCTCCAGGAATAATTGTTACTTCAGCTGAAAATAGAGTTTTTGAAAATTTAATAAGCACATACGGAACAGCTAGACCATTTAAAACACAATCCTATAAAATTGAGAAGTATGAAATACTTAAACCTATAAACTTTAATCAAAAAGTAAAAAAAGGTGATGTAATTGCAGAACTTAAAAATAGAAAAATTACTGCTCAGTTTGATGGAACAATTGGAAAAAGAGAATTTTCAGAAGACATCGAAGTTTCAAAATCATCAATCTTAGTTAATCTCGAAAATACCAGTATTATTTATTGTGATGTAGATATACCTGAAATGTTTGTGCCATTTATTAAAGTTGGTTTACCTGTTGATATAAAATTTTCTGGATACAAAGATAAAACCTATAAAGGTGAAGTTGACTCATTAGCTAGTCGAATTAGTGAGGATACTAGATCATTACCAACAAGGATAAAAATGGACAATACATCTGGTGAAATTTTGCCTGGCTCATTTTTAGAAATTTCAATAAAATATGATACAAGAGAAAGCTTAAGTATCCCAGATACCAGCACAATAGTGGAAGGTGATAATATATTTATCTATAAGGTTGACGAAAAAAATAAAGTATTAAAAACAAATATTGATACCGGCGATAGATACCTGGGTTTTGTTGAAGTTTTAAATGGTCTAAAGGTTGGTGACAAAGTTGTTGCTGAGGGTACAAAAAAAGTCAGACCAAATTTAATAATAAGACCTATAAAAAAGGGTGCTAAAGTAGCAAATCAAAACAAATCTAGTTGGGGTGGAAAAAAGAAAAAAGATACTAAAGAAAACAAGAATGGTATGTTTGCGTGGTTACAAAAATTAAATATATTTAAAAAGTCTGACTCTGAAAAACAAGAAAATAAAAAATAATTAATACATGTATATAACTGAAGTTAGTATTAAAAGACCTGTCGTTGCATGGGTAATGTCAATGATACTAATTATTTTTGGAATTTTTGTATTTTGGGAATTACCTGTTAGAGAATTACCAGATGGCATACAGCCTCCAGTGGTACAGGTACAAACTGATTATAAATCTGCTTCAGCTGAAATTGTTGATGAAGAAATAACACAAAAAATAGAGGATGTTATAGGAGGAGCGGAAGGAATTAAGAACATTGATTCTAGTTCGCTTAATGGAAGAAGTAGAATAAATATTTATTTTAATACAGATATAGATTTAGATGATGCAGCAAATGACATAAGAGAAAGAGTATCAAGAGTTGCGGACAATTTGCCAGATCAAGCAAACCCACCTCAAATTTTGAAACAAGCAGCGGGTTTTACAACTACAATGTGGGTTGCGCTATCGTCACCAACTTGGAATGATTTAGATTTGGGTGATTATGCAGAAAGATATCTTATAGATGCCTTTTCGAGTGTACCAAATGTTGGTAGAATTTTAGTCGGCGGATTAAGAGAGCTAAGTGTTAGAGTTTGGGTAGATCCTATCAAATTAGCAGCCAATAATCTTACTATTCAGGAAGTCGAGAGAGCATTAAGAAATGAAAATATAAACATCCCCGCAGGAACTTTAGAAGCTAGTAACAAAGATTTAACTCTTAATATTGATAAATCTTACTCTAACATTGAAACAATCAAGCAACTTCCTCTTAAGAAAAACAAAGATAAAGTCACAACCCTTTCTGATATTGCAAATGTTGAGCTTGGTCCAGTTTCTGAAAAAACTTTATTTAAAGCTCAAAGAAAAAATGCAGCTAATTTAAAGACAGTTGGGATTGGAATATACGCAAAAAGTGGAGCATCAACTGTCGAACTTTCAAACCAAATTAAAGAGAAAATAAACGTTTTAAATCAATCTTTACCAGATGGTTTAAAGTTAGAAATAGCATTTAATAGAGCAACTTACGTAGGAACTGCAATACAGGAAGTTTATAAAAGTTTAATTATTGCTTTTATTTTAGTCGTGGTAATAATTTACTTGTTTTTAGGAAACCTAAAAGCTGTAATTGTACCAGCTGTAGCTTTGCCAGTAAGTTTAATTGGTTCGTTTTTAGGTTTATATATATTTGATCTTTCTATAAATATATTTGTTCTCCTAAGTTTTATTTTAGCAATTGGAATAATAACTGATGATTCTGTAATAATGACAGATGCAATTTATACAAGAATTGAAAAAGGAGAAACGCCACTTGTGGCTGCTTATAAAGGCTCAAGACAAATAACATTTGCGATAATAGCTACAACTTTAATCTTAGTTGCAGTTTTTTTACCTTTAATTTTTATTGAGGGTATAGCTGGTACCTTGTTTAAAGAAACTGCAATAGCACTATCTTTCTCAATTGTTGTTTCTTCTTTTGTAGCTTTAACCCTTTCACCAATGTTAGGAAGTAAGTTTTTAAATAAAAAAGAAAAAATTAATTTTTTTGTAAAAAAATTCAATAATGGATTTAAATCTTTTACAGAATTTTACACTGACACCTTAAAATTTTGGATTAATAAACAGAAAACAATTTCGATATTTATAATTTTATTAATTGCAGCTTCAATTTATTTGTTTAACTTTACTAAGAAAGAATTGATACCATTAGAAGATAGGGGGGCTTATTTAATAATTGGCTCTACAGATGAAGGGAGTTCATTCGAGTACACACAAGAAAAAGCCCAAATAATTGAGGGAAGAATATTAAAATTGTTACAGGCAGAAGACAGCCCTTACCAAAGATTAATTATGAGGGTACCTGGTTTCGGTAGGTCCGCAACTTCATATAATACATTTATTATAATCGCACTTTTAGATGAATGGAAAAATAGAGAAAAGAGCACACAAGTTGTATTAAGAGAAGCTATTGGACAAGTTGTTAGTGTGCCTGAGACGTTTGCGTTTCCTATATCACCTCAATCTATAAGAGTTTCTAGCTACAATAAACCAGTTCAAATGGTGATTTATGGAACAAGTTATGAAGAGTTAGAGCAAATTCAAAGTCAAGTTTTAAGAGAGCTAAGAAGAAATAGAAATATGTTTAGAATTGAAAGTGATTACACAAAAAATAAACCTGAAGTAAAATTAATCACAAATAAAAATCGTGCAAATGATTTAGGAGTTTCAATAGAAAATATTGGTAGAACTCTCGAAACATTATACGGTGGAAAGAGGGTTACAACATATAATAAAGAAGGAAGAGAATACCCCATAATTCTTCAGCAATATTTAGCAGATAGACGAGATAAAGATGGCTTATCAAAGATTTTTGTAAGATCTGAAACTACTGGAAAATTAGTATCTGTTGCAAGTTTGGTAGAATTTGAAGAGAAAGGAACTGCTGAATCATTACCTAGATATAATAGACAAAGAGCAGTAACTATATCGGCAGCTTTATCTGAAGAATATACATTGTCTGAAGCTATAAAATATTTAGAAGACGTAATGTTGAGAGTTGCTCCTCAAAATCAAATAACTTGGAAAGGTAAGTCCGAAGAACTAAAAGAGACAAGTAACGAAATATTTCTTATTTTCGCTTTAGCATTAATAACTGCATATTTAGTTATGGCTGCTACTTTTAATTCGTTTGTCCATCCTTTTATTATTATATTGACTGTTCCTCTAGCTGTTTTTGGAGGTCTTGTATTCATTTTATTTTTAAATAGTTCGATAAATATATTTTCACAAATTGCCTTGATTATATTAATCGGTATATCCACTAAAAATAGTATTTTAATCGTCGACTATACTAATCAAATTCGAACAACAGGTGCAAAAATTGAGGAAGCATTGATGGAAGCTTGCAAATTAAGAATAAGACCGATCATAATGACTTCATTAAGCACCATGATTGCAATGTTACCTCTTATAGTAGGTAACATAGGTCCAGGCGCAGGTGAGGCGTCTAGATTAGCAGTTGGATCAACAATCTTTGGTGGAATGATTATTTCAACATTCTTTACATTATATGTGACGCCAACTATGTACTTAACACTAGCAAAAAATACAAAGAGAATAGATGCAGTAGATCTGGAGCTAGAAAAGCAGCTGATTAAAAAATAATATATTTTCTAGTCGTCAAAGATTTACTACATTTATTAAGCTGCTTCTTGAATTTATTTGAATAACCCTCTACTTTTTTTGCCAATACTATAACTTTCTGATTGCTTTTATAATTTTTATAATTTCCCCAGCCTTCATGATAAGCAATATACTGTCTGAAAGCATCTTTTTTTGAAACCTTTAAAATTTTTTCCGTTTTGTTTGTATACCAGCCAATAAAATCAACACTATCTTTAAATCTAGTTCTTAAAGCATATTTATTTCCAGTCTCATCTTTATATTGTTTCCAAGTACCTTTAATAGCTTGTGAGTATCCAAATGAACTAGAAGGTCTTTTATAAGGTATAACTTTAAATAATTTTTGACGCGCAGGCTTAGCGAGCCAGTCAAAATCAGATTCCATTTTTATTATTGCTAATTGTAAGTTGATTGGTGTTCCCCACTTTTTTTCAGTTTTTTTTGCGTGTTTATACCAAAGATATCTCTCAGAAAATATTGAACAGCCGTCTGCTGTATTTTGTGGTATAGATGAGCAAGCAGTTAAAAATAATAGACCAAAAAATAAAAAATACTTTCTAAAAAGAATCACAGTTTAATATAAATTATCTATTATTTTTTCTCCATATCCATGGATAATCAAATTCCATACTCCATAAACCTAACTTATTGTTTTTTGCATAAATTTGATCTTTAGAATATTTTTTTTTCGAATATTTTGGGTAATCGAAGGCTAATCCATTTCTTACCATGTAAGCTGAAACACTTTCATTATTGATAAAACACTCACCTAAATATCTACCAAAATAGTCCTTTTGTGGCTCGATTAGACATTTTAATTTTTTATTTATAATTTTTTCTGTAAGAAAATTTTTTGAAATTTTTCCACAATTAATTTTTTTTTTATTTTTTAGGCAAAACTGTTGCTTCCCTTTAAATTTAGTTTCTGGAGCATCTATGCCTGAAAAACGAATTTTTTTATTATCTAATAAAATTGTATCACCATCAATTATTTTAATCTTATCTGAAATTAGGATTGTTTCTGATAGTAAGTAATTTGTTGCTACAAATGTAAATAAAAATATAAAACTAACTAACTTCAGTAGTTGCTTTTTCATTGCATTCTTGCATTTTTTTTCTAATTTGATCTTCGGATATATTTTTATCTTTTAAATCTCCATAAAGCTTTCTATACACATCTTCATCACCTGCCTCAGCAAAATCTGCTTTAATTACATCTTGAATATATTGATTTTTTTTTTCCTCATCATATCCAAGAATTTGTGAGGCCCACTCTCCTAAATATTTATTTTTTCTTGCATTAATTTTAAATTGTTTTTCCTCATCGTGAGCAAATTTTTTTTCAAAACCTTTTTTTCTTTCATCGAATGAACTCATTGCAATCTACCTTTATAAATTATTTTAAAAACTAAAAACGATATAAATACTCCTATTATATTACCAAACAAATCACCTAATTCAAATCCTCTTTCTGGAATTATTAAGTGCATAATTTCTAAAACAATAGAAATACAAATAAGATAAATAAATATATTTTTTAATTTATGTTTAAAAACAATTAATCCTAGAATTGATATAATAAAGAAAACATAAACGTGATTTGAAGATACTAAAAAATCTCTTGTTAATTGTGGTTGAATTTTACAATCACTATAAATAAAACATCCAAAAATACTACCGGGATATAAGTAAAAGATAAATAAAACTACGTTAGACAGATAAAAAAACTGCTTTAAGTAATTCATAGTTAATCTATATTAAATTTTCACAAATGAGTCACTTAATACTTGTTAGACATGGTCAAAGCGAATGGAATTTAGAAAATAAATTTACAGGATGGGTCGACGTTGAGCTCGCACCACAAGGTAAATTAGAAGCCTGTAAAGCTGGAGAGTTTATAAAAAAATTAAATTTAGAAATAAAACATTTTTATACTTCATATCAACTAAGATCGATTGATACCTTGAAGCTCATTTTAAATACGATCAGAGTAAAACCAAATAATATAATTAAGGCCTGGCAATTAAATGAAAGGCACTACGGGTCACTTACAGGATTAAATAAAGATGAAATGAGAAAAAAATTAGGAGAAGAAGAAGTTCACAAATTCAGAAGATCTTGGGATAATCCGCCAAAACCATTGAACACAAATAGTCCATATCATCCAAAAAATATAAGTATTTATAATGATATACCTCGTAACTTAATTCCAGATACAGAGTCCTTAAAAGATACTTATGATAGAGTTGTGCCCTATTTTGTTGAAAACATTGAGAAAAATTTACACGATAACACAATTATATCTGCTCATGGAAATTCTATTAGATCGCTTTTAAAATATTTATTTAAAATTGATGACAATGAAATTTCCAAACTTGAAATACCAACCGGAAATCCTCTACTTTTGAAATTTGAAAAAAAGAATATAAAAGAAGCTAAATACCTCGATCAGAGTAGATCTAGGGATTTAATTAAATTCTAACCTTTTTGCAAAAGTTTTTCGTAAATCTCTTTATCTGTCAAATGTAGAAATTCAATATTACTTTCGAAACCATGCAAATTTTCCTTTTCAATATGGTTGTCCCAAATCTCATTCATTGAGAATATTTTTTTTGATAAATTTTTTAAAATATTTTTATTTATAATTTGACATCCCGTATAAATATAATTTTTATCATTATTTTTATTTAAATTATTACCAGCAAGAGAAAAATTGCCTTTAAGTCTTTTATCAAAACTTAAATCTTTTTTTACAACCATTAAAATATTTTCTAAGTTATTTTTAAAATATATATTTTCCATCTGCTTAATTTCATTTGCATATTCAGTGTTCCAAATTGTATCAGGATTAAAAACTATAAAATCTGTTTCAACTGAATTATTTACAGCATTTAAAAGACCGCCCCCTGTATCTAATATTTCAGCACCATCTTCTATGATTTGAATTTCTAAACCAAAATTATTTGAAAATATAAAATCTTTTATTTTCTCACTTAAATAAAAAGTATTAATTTTTAAAGATTTTATTTCTAATACTTTTATCAAATTTATAGTATTTTCTAATAAGCTAGTATCATTGATTCTCAAGAGTGGTTTTGGGGTTTTCTCAGTTAATGGCATTAATCTTTTCCCAAAGCCTGCACATAAAATTATTGCTGTTTTAATTTTCATTTTATTTTAATTTTTGGATTTTCTTTTAGAAAATTTATTAAATCATTAAAATTTGAATTATTTTTCATACGATTATCAATTAATTTCCATGCATAAGGTATTAATTTTAAATATTTCTTTTTTTTATCTCTATTTGCAAGTCTTGTGAATATACCAATTATTTTTAGATTTCTTAAAACAGATAAAATTTCAAAATCATTAATAAATTGAGATTCATTTTTATACTTAAATTTACTAAGAAAAACTTTTAAAATATTTGACTTAATACTATTTGAAGTTTTAATTCTTACATCGTCTATTAGTGAGGCTAAATCATATGCTGGATTACCTAGGACAGCATCTTGACTATCTATTAAAGCAATTTTATTTTTATAAAACATCATATTTGAGACGTGGAAATCTCTATGTACAAACACTTTGTGTTTGATTTTTAAATTTAAATACAAATTATCTATTATTTTTTTGAGTTTTTTTTTTAAATATCCTTTTTGAATAATTAACTTATTTGCTGGTAAGTACCAATCCAAAAAAAGGTATGACTCTTTAAGTATTTTAGCTTTTGAATAGTTTGATAAATTAAATTTTTTTTTAAGAAAATTTTGAGTTTTAAAATTTTTAATTTTTTGAATTTTATATAGAATTTTTAGTATTTTTTTGTATTCATTTAATTTAGTTTTTGAGGATTTAATTTTATCCAACATGTTTTTATTGCCGAAATCCTCAATTTCTATAAAGTTTTTTTTGTAATTTTGACTAATTAAACCTGGTGCTAATATTTTATTTTTAATCAATATTTTGTTAACTGCATCATAATTTAACAGGTTTGATCGCTTTTGAATTTTGCTATAAACTAATACTGAATTATTTGCTCTATAAAATTGCCTAAATGATGCATCTCCTGATAGTTTTTTAAATTTTTTCAAATTCATTAAAGTCAAAATCATTATTATTAGATATAATTAAGTACCTATTTTCAAGCTTTTCATCATATTCAAATTTTAATGTAAAAGTACTTTCTATATTTTTACCTAAGATTTCAGGCCATTCAATTAATCTAGCATAATCTTCTAAGTTTTCATTAATTCCTAAATTATTTAATTCTTTTTTATCTTTAACTCTGTAAAGATCAAAATGTCTAACAATCAAAGAATTAATCTCATATTCATTTATAATATTAAAAGTTGGACTAGGTATTTCTGTTGTTTCTAAACCATTTTTTGTTTGAAGATAATTGATTAGATACCTAATAAATGTAGTCTTGCCTACTCCAATGTTTCCATAAAAAAGCAAAGTTGTGTTTTTGCTAACTTTAGTTGCAATTTTTTCAGCAATTTTTTGTGTGATAATTTCTTTTGAAATATCTATTTTGCTACTTTTAGTAGCGATAGGCATCTGGTTTATAAGGTCCTTCTGGTGTTACGCTTATATATTTTGCTTGATCATCTGATAATTTGGTTAATTTAGCTCCAACTTTTTCTAAATGAAGTCTGGCTACTTTCTCATCTAAATGTTTAGGTAAAACATATACTTTTTTCTCATATTTATCTGAGTTATTCCATAATTCTATCTGAGCTGTTACTTGATTTGTAAAAGAAGCACTCATTACAAAACTTGGGTGTCCTGTTGCACATCCAAGATTAACTAATCTACCTTCTGCTAATAAAATAATTCTTTTTCCATCCGGCAATGTAATTTCGTGAACTTGTGGCTTTATTTCATCCCATTTATAATTTTTAAGAGCATCTACTTGGATCTCATTATCAAAGTGACCGATATTGCATAGAATTGCTCTATCTTTCATTTCTCTCATATGGTCAGCTGTCACAATATCTTTATTTCCTGTTGCAGTAACAACAATGTCGGCTTCTTTTATCATCTCATCCATTAAGACTACTTCATAACCTTCCATTGCAGCTTGGAGAGCACAAATTGGATCTGTTTCTGTAACCATAACTCTTGCACCGCTTTGACGAAGAGAGGCAGCGCTTCCCTTTCCAACATCTCCAAATCCAGCTACAATAGCTACCTTACCTGACATCATCACGTCAGTAGCTCTTTTAATTCCATCAACTAAGCTTTCTCTGCAACCATATAAATTATCAAACTTAGATTTTGTTACTGAGTCATTAACATTTATTGCTGGGACAAGTAAATTGCCTTCACTTTCCATTTTTTTTAACGCTAAAACTCCTGTAGTTGTCTCTTCTGATAAACCCTTAACATCGTTTAATAATTCTTTATAATCTTTGTGCATCAATGCTGTAAGATCACCACCATCATCAAGTATCATATTTGGTTTCCAGCCATCTTTTCCTTCAATAGTTTGCTTTACACACCACCAATATTCTTCTTCTGTTTCGCCTTTCCAAGCAAATACAGGTATGCCAGCTTTTGCAATTGCTGCTGCTGCATGGTCTTGTGTCGAAAATATATTACATGAGGACCATCTTACTTCAGCTCCTAACTCAACTAAAGTTTCTATTAAGACAGCTGTTTGTATTGTCATGTGTAAACAACCAACAATTCGAGCTCCATTTAAAGGTTTTTTACCCTTATATTCTTCTCTAAGAGCCATTAATCCTGGCATTTCAGTTTCAGCCAGTGAAATTTCTTTTCTTCCAAATTCCGCTTGAGATATATCTTTTACTTTAAAATCTTCCATAGAAAGAGGCTTTTAACAATTTCACTTAATATATCAACAAAGATTTAAGCTTCTGGGAAAATTATTTCAATTCTTGCCCCTTTATCTTTATTATTAGATGCGTTGATTTCGCCACCATGAATTTCGACTAAATTTTTGACAATATTTAATCCCAAACCCGAATGTTCTCCAAAGTTTTCAGGTCTATTACTATAAAATCTATTAAATATCTTATTTGTATCCTTTTCACTAAATCCAGACCCCTGATCAACGACAACTAATTTAATTTTGTCATCCTCATCTTTTGATATTTCAACAGTAATTTCTTGGTTACTTTCACTAAAAGAAATTGAGTTTTCTAATAAGTTTGCAATAATTTGTTCAATTCTATTTTCTATCCCTAAGATACTATAATTTTTAATTCCATTAGATTTCAATTTAATTCCAATCGATTTTTTCGTTTCATAGATACTGTTAAAATCATCAACAACAGATTGAGCGATCTCTTTTAAATTTAATTTTTGCATTTTCTCAGAGGAAATTGCAGCCTCATCTCTGAGCATTTGAGAGTAATCAGTTATTAATCTTTCTATTCTCTCTACGTCATGTGATACTATGTTAATTAATTTGTTTCTTTGAGATTTATCATTTGTTTCAGAAATTATCTCAGAGGCACTTTTTAGAGATGCCAAAGGATTTCTGATTTCATGCAAAAGATCTGTTGAGTAATTTTCTGCAGTAGTAATTCTTTTGTTTAATTCATTAGTCATTTCATCAAGAGAATTTGATAATTTTCCCAATTCGTCATTTCTTTTTTTTATATTTCCAATATTAGTCTTTTCCTTACTTTTGTTTTTTATAATATTTGTATATTGAACCAAATTTTTAATTGGTTTTAAGAAGTATCTATTTAATACATATGAAAAAATTAAAATTACTAATGCGACAAGCAAAGCAGTTCTGATTATAAAATTTCTTCTTTCATCTATTGCAACCTTTATTTCATTGGCATTTTCAGTAATAGCTAAATAGCCTATTGTTTTGTTTTCGCTAACTACATTTTTAACAGTTACTAATAAAAATTGATCATAGTTTTCTTTAGAATAGGTTAACGGTTTTCCATAATCTGATGAATATGAATACTTTTTTAAATCTTCAAATATTTCTTTACTTTCAAAGCTTTTATTACTCGCTTCCAAATTCTTATTTTGAATACTTTGATTATTTAAGTCACTCATTTCAATTATGTTTAGACTTCTTGAGAAAGCATTTGGATCTAAGTCTAACGTGTCGGTATCTCCTAATAGATTAAATTCACTATCAAATATCTGTACTCTATCTATACTTTGAAATAAAAATTTAGTGGAAAACAAAAACTCTCTAATATCTTCAGTTGAGAAATTTATTTTTAAACGATCAATATTTTCTGTTGTATTATCAATAATTTTTATGTGCGAAGCAGTTTTATTTTTTATGAGTGTAGGTTTTACCGTGTTAAGGTAAAATAACGTTAATACACCTATCACTAAAAAAACAATAAAGTTGATAACTAAGAATTTTTTTAAAATTGATTGATTAGTAGATTTTAAAGTAGCCATTATTTAACATTCCAACGATAACCACTACCATATCTGGTTTCTATCGCTGAAAAGTTATTATCTACTTTTTTAAACTTTTTTCTAATCCTTTTTACGTGACTGTCTATTGTTCTATCTTCAATATCTGTGTCTTCTCTGTATGCAACATCCATTAATTGAGATCTTTCTTTAATAATTCCAGGTCTTTTTGCTAATTCTTTTACAATTAAGAATTCTGTTGTTGTTAACTTATCTGGTAATTGCATACCATCCCATTCGCACTCTAGCTGTGAAGGGTCAAGTTTTAATTTTCCATGTGAAATTATATTTCTATTATCCTCTAAATTATTATCTTTTTTTCTGAGTTGGACACGAATTCTTTCGATAAGAACTTTGGTTGAAAAGCCACCTGATTTTTTTACAAAATCATCTGCCCCTAGTTTTAGTCCTAAAAGCTCATCCACCTCTTCATCTTTTGAAGTTAAAAATATAACAGGCATAGATGTTTTTTTTCTCAATTTTTTTAACAATTCTTCTCCATCCATTCTCGGCATTTTAATATCAACAACAGCAAGGTCTGGAGGATTTCTTGACAAACCTATTAAGGCACTTTCTCCATCCAAATAAGTTTGAATATTAAAGCCTTCTTTCTCTAGAGCAATACTTAAACTAGTTAATATGTTTCTATCATCATCAACAAGGGCAATTGTTTGTTTCATGTTTAACTATAAAAATACTAAAATGTTTAAAATTGGGCAATTAAATGTTTATTAATGAAGCTCTCCCCAGTTATCACCTATATTTATATCTACCGATAATGGTATTGAAAATGAATGCAAATCACTATCTTTCACACTTGTCATAATATCTTTAATTTTCTTCGAAGCAGATTTAGTACCATTATCAATTACCTCAAAAATCAATTCATCATGAATTTGAAGCAACATATTAAATTCATTTGTTTTTTTATTATCAAGCTCATCGTTGATTCTAATCATTGCAAGTCGCATTATTTCTGATGCAGATCCTTGTATAGGTGCATTTATAGCTGCCCTTTCTTGAAAATTTCTAACATTAAAATTTTTGTCATTGATTCCAGGAATATGAGTTTTTCGACCAAAAATATTTCTTACATATCCACTTCTTCTACAGAATTTAATTGTGTTATTCATGTATTCTTTAATTTCTGGAAATTTAATAAAATATGAATTTAGAAATTCTTCGGCTTCATTGTTTGATACACTAATCTGTTTGGCCAAACCATATTGAGATATTCCATAAATTATTCCAAAATTAATAGCTTTAGCTTTTCTCCTCATATCAGCATTGATTTTTTTTATGTCTGTCCCAAAAACCTGGCTAGCGGTTAATGAGTGAATATCCTCATTATTTTTGAAAGCTTTTTTTAGTTCCTTTACATCAGCTAGATCAGCCAAAATTCTCATTTCGATCTGATTATAGTCTGCTGATATAAGTTTTTTATTTTTTTCTGATATGAAGGCCTTACGAATATCTTTGCCTTCCTCAGTTTTAATTGGAATATTTTGTAAATTTGGATCACTAGATGCAAGTCTACCTGTTGTGGTTGCGGCTAACAGAAAAGATGTATGCACTCTTTTTGTATTGGGATTTAAATGCTCTGGCAAAGAATCTGAATATGTATTTTTCAATTTACTAGATTGCCTCCATTCTAAAACTAATTTAGGAAATTCATTCCCTTTGTAAGCTAAATCCTCTAGAACTGCTGCACCAGTTGCAAAACTGCCTTTTTTAGTCTTTTTTAGAGATGCAATTTTGAGGTCATTGTACATTATTTCACCTAACTGTTTAGTCGATGCAATATTAAATTTTTTTTTTGAAATTTTAAAAATTTGTTTTTCTAAATCTTGAAGTTTTTTTTCAAACTTAACAGATAATTTTTTAAGAAAATTATTATCCAATTTTATGCCATTAATTTCCATTGATGCTAAAATTTTAATTAAAGGTTTTTCGAAAATTTCATAAATATTTAATAATTTTTCTGATTTAAGCGATTTCAGAAATATTTTATATAAACGGTAAGTTATATCAGCATCTTCTGCCGCATAATCTTTTGCAATATTTAACTCTACTTGACTGAATTTAATTTCTTTTTTTCCAGATCCAACAAGATCTTTATATTTAATTGTTTTGTGACCAAGATGAATATCTGAAAGGGTATCCATATTATGTCTATTTTTCCCAGCATCTAAAACGTATGACATCAACATTGTATCTTCCATGCTTTGAATATCTATATCCCTTTTACGAAATATTATGTAATCGAATTTAATATTTTGCCCAATTTTTTTTAAACTTTTATCCTCTAAATATGGTTTTAAAATTCTCAAAACATCTTTTTCATTTAGATTATTTTTATCAATATGACCTGTTGGAATGTAACAAGCTTTACCTATTTTGCTAGAAATTGAGATACCAACTAAATTTGCCTGATGTGGGTCAAGAGAGTCTGTTTCAGTATCAATAGAAAATTCACCAGCTTCTTCGGCTTCTTGCATCCAATCTTTTATTTCAGATAAATTTTTTATCAAAACATATTTATCTTTTGATATTTTAGATGTTTCTTTTTTGACTTCTATTTCATCACTAAATTTGGATTGACCATACGTCGAAATTGCTGAACTCAATAACCTATTAAATTCCATTTCTCTCAAAAAATTGTATAACTTGTCTACGTCTACTTTTTTTAGAACAAAGTCAGTTAATTTGTCTTTCACCGGAACATCATTTTTTAATGTGACTAGTTTTTTACTTACCAGAGCCTTATCTTTATTTTCTAAAAGTGTTTCTCTTCTTTTATTCTGTTTTATTTTATTTGCGTTTTTGAGAAGGTTTTCTAAATTTCCATATTCCTTAATTAATTCTGCTGCTGTTTTTACACCAATACCTGGAACGCCTGGTACATTATCTGTACTATCCCCTGCTAGTGATTGAACATCAATTACTTTATCTGGACCAACCCCAAATTTATTTATTACATCGTCATTAGATATAAATTTATTCTTCATTGGATCGTATATACGAACCTTTTTTTTGAAAAGTTGCATTAAATCTTTATCAGATGATACAATTGTAACCTTTGCACCTTCGTCTAATATTTGCTCTACATAGGTGGCTATCAAATCATCAGCCTCGTAATTTAACATTTCTATAGAGGGTAAATTGAATGCTAATACTGACTTTCTAATATAATCGAATTGTGGAATTAGATCATCGGGAGCATCAGACCTATTTCCTTTATAATCTGAATATATTTCGTTTCGAAAATTCTTTCTTGCAGAGTCAAAGATTACTGCGAAATGAGTTGGTTTTTCTAAATTTTCGCTAGATTTAGAGTCCTCTAATAATTTAAACAGCATGTTACAAAATCCACTTACTGCTCCTACTGGCAAACCATCACTTTTTCGTGTTAATGGTGGCAATGCATAATAGGCTCTAAATATGTATCCGGACCCATCAATAAGATAGAAATGATCTGTTTTTTTAATTTTACCCATAATTTAATTTATAATAAATTGACGTATTATAGTAAGAATAAAACATCCTGTTAATAAATATTAGTGGATTAAACTTTATTAAAATAGTAATTTAAAGCTAATGGAATTAGTAAATTCAATTTCTAATAATAAAATAATTAAAATCATAATATTTGCATTAATAGGTTCTATTTTATTGACAATATCTGCAAAAATTAAAATACCTTTTTATCCAGTTCCTATGACTATGCAAACATTTATAGTTTTGTTTTTAGGAATTTCCTTTGGATATAAAGTCGGGGTACTTTCGGTAGTTTTTTATTTGATAGAAGGAATTATGGGATTACCGGTATTTTCTAACTCACCAGAGAAAGGAATAGGATTAGCTTATTTTGTTGGTCCCACAATGGGATATTTAATAGGTTTTATATTTGCATGTCTGATAGCAGGCATATTTACATACGATAAAAACCATATATTAAATTTTTTAAAAATTATAATAGCAACAACCGTAATATATATTTTGGGTATTTTGTGGCTTGGAAATTTAATCGGTTGGGATAAACCAATATTAGAATTTGGTGTTTACCCATTTCTTTATGCTGAATTATTTAAGATATTATTACTAACAGCTTTAGTTAATAAAATTATTAAATTTAGAAAATATATTTAGTATTATCTTGGAGATCTTTTTGATAGAATTCTTTGAAGAGTTCTTCGATGCATTTTAAGTCTTCTTGCAGTCTCAGATACATTTCTGTTACATAGCTCAAAGACTCTGTGTATATGTTCCCATTTTACTCTATCAGCGGACATTGGATTTTCTGGTGGAGCAGCTTTTTTATTTGGATCAGCTAAAAGTGCTTTTTCTACGTCATCTGCATCTGCTGGTTTAGCTAGATAATCAATTGCACCCTCTTTAATGGCTGCAACTGCAGTTGGTATATTTCCATAACCAGTAAGCATCACTATTCTACTTTCTGAGTTATTTTTTTGGATTTCTTTTACAACTTCTAGTCCGTTTCCATCATTTAGTCTCAAATCAACAACTGCGAAAGCAGGTTTTTTTGATTTCACAGACTCTATTCCAATTTTTACACCCTCTGCTTGTGAAACAGAAAAGCCCTTTTTCTCCATTGCTCGAGCTAGTCTTTCTCTAAAAGGGTTGTCATCATCTACTATAAGTAGAGATTTATCCTCAAATTCTGTTATTTTTTTTAATACTTCTGCTTCAGGCATGGACCTTATATGGAAACATTCTAAATTATTTCAAGGGTACATTTTTACTTTACATTGGCTCATTTTCAGCATAAATGCTCGTTTTATATAAACTTGCATAGCAGTTATGCCGGTTTTTTTTGTTAAATTTTTTTTGGAGCTTTAAATGCAAAAATTTAAATCAGTTGATAAATTAGTAAATCAACTGAAACCAACAGAACCTGTTTATTGTATTAGAAGAGATTCTATAAACATAGCTTCTAAATTTTTTCAGAATAAATTTCCTGGTAAAATCCTATATGCAGTTAAAACTAACCCGCATCCATTAGTATTAAAAACTATCGTGGAAAGTGGAATTAATGATTTTGATATCGCTTCAATTAAAGAAGTTGAGGCAATTAGAAGTGTTAGCCCAGATGCAAAATGCTCCTACATGCATACTGTAAAAAGCAAGGAAAGTATAAACGAAGCATATTTCAAATATAATATTAAGACTTTTTCAATAGATACAAAAGATGAATTAATAAAAATTCTTAATAGTACTAATCAAGCTAAGGATTTAGAGTTATTTGTGAGAGTTGCAGTTTCTAATGAACACGCAGAAATAGATTTATCTAAAAAATTTGGCGCACAAACTTCAGAAGCAATAGGGCTTTATAGATTAACAAAACAGTATGCAAAAAAAATAGGATTAAGTTTTCATGTGGGTTCGCAATGTATGCATCCAATATCCTATTCAAAAGGGATTAATGAAATTAAATATATAATAAAAAAAACAAAAATAGTTCCAGATGTTATAAATATAGGTGGAGGATTTCCAACAATCTATCCTGACTTAGTTCCTCAATCATTAGACTCTTATTTTGAGGAAATAAAAAATTCATTAAATAAATTAAAATTAGAAAAAAAACCAGAAATTATATGTGAGCCAGGTCGAGCAATTGTTGCAGAAAGTGGTTCGACAATTGTGAGAGTAAACTTAAGAAAAAAACAAAAGCTATATATCAATGATGGAACATACGGAACTTTATTTGATGCAGGTGTGCCTAATATAGTTTATCCATCAAGGATAATTACAAGTGGCAGAATTATATCAAAAAAATTGACTTCATTTGATTTTTATGGACCAACATGTGATAGCATGGATTATATGAAGGGACCTTTTATTCTACCAAATAATATTAAAGAAGGTGATTACATTGAATTAGGTCAATTAGGAGCATACGGATTGACATTTAGAACTCAATTTAATGGATATTATTCTGATAGTATTTACGAAGTATGTGATGATCCAATAATGACGATGTATGACAAAGAAACAAATAAAGAGTTTCTTGTTGCATAATGTCAGATACAAAAAACCTTAATCATAACAGAAAAAAAGACTTTTTAAGTAAAGAAGTTGAGCATATTGATATTACATCTTTTGACTCTAGAAAAATTATATCTTCTATGGAAAAAATGTCTTTTGTTTCAAGAGAAACTGCTAATGCATCCAAGATATATAATGAAATGCTTAAAGATAAAGATTGTACAATATTCTTAACTCTTGCAGGATCTACTTCTGCCGCTGGATGTATGCATATTTATAGAGATATGGTTAAATACAACATGGTAGATGCAATTGTAGCAACTGGAGCATCTATAATAGATATGGATTTTTTTGAAGCGCTTGGATTTAAACATTACCAAGGATCACAATATCAAAATGATAATGAACTTAGAGACAATTATATAGATAGGATTTATGATACTTACATCGATGAAGAGGAGCTCCAGGTTTGTGATAAAACAATAGGAGAAATAGCTGACAAACTTGAGCCGAAGTCTTACACATCGAGAGAATTCATTAAAGAGATTGGTAAATATCTAAAAACTAATTCTAAAAAGAAAGGTTCTTTAATTGAAACAGCTTTTGATAACGATGTACCTATATTCTGTCCTGCATTTACAGACTCAAGTGCAGGTTTTGGATTAGTCATGCATCAAGAAAGAAATCCAAAAAATCATATTACAATAGACTCAATTAGAGAATTTAGAGAATTAACAGAGATTAAAATTAAATCTAAAGGTTCGGGATTATTCATGATTGGTGGTGGAGTTCCTAAAAACTTTATACAAGACACGGTAATTTGTGCTGAACTTTTGGGAAAAAATGTAGATATGCACAAATATGCAATACAAATTACTGTTGCTGACTCAAGAGATGGAGCTTGCAGTAGTTCGACATTAAAAGAAGCAAGTTCATGGGGTAAGGTTGATACTACCAAAGAACAAATGGTATTTGCTGAAGCTACCAGTGTTTTACCATTAATAGCAAGTGACGCTTATCATACTGGAGAATGGAAAAATAGAGACAGAAAAAACTTTTCCAAAATATTTTGATAGATGATCAAAAAAGTAAAAATTGGAATTATTCAAAGTAAAATTTCAGATAATATTCAAAAAAATATAAATTCAGCTATTAAAAATATAAAAAAAGCAGCATCAAAAAAAGCTAAAATAATTTGTTTACCAGAACTATTTTTATCAAATTATTTTTGTCAAACAGAAAGTCATTCCAACTTTAAGCTAGCAGAAAAAATACCTGGCAGAACTACAAAAATATTTTGTGAATTAGCCAAAGATTTACAAATAGTATTAATGATTTCATTATTTGAAAAAAAAACACATGGCTTCTATCATAATACTAGTATCGTTATTAGCGAGAAAGGTAAAATTTTATCGAAATATAGAAAAATGCATATACCAGATGATCCTGGTTATTATGAAAAATTTTATTTTACTCCTGGAGATTTAGGTTTTAAATCTGTTAAAACAAAATTTGGTAAAATTGGACCTTTAATTTGTTGGGATCAATGGTTTCCAGAAGCTGCAAGATTGACTGCACTTAAAGGTGCACAAATAATTTTTTACCCTACTGCTATTGGATGGCATCCTAAAGAGAAAAAAAAATTTGGAAAATCTCAACTAGACTCTTGGATAACAATGCAAAAATCTCACGCAATCGCAAATGGTACTTATGTGGTTGCTATAAATAGAGTTGGAACAGAAAAAAAAGGTAAGAAGAAAATAGAATTCTGGGGAAACTCAATGATCATAGATCCTAGTGGGAAAATAATTGGAAAACTTGGGAATAAAAAAGAAGAAATTTTAATTCGTGAAATAAACTATAAAAAAATTGATTCAGCCAGAGAGCATTGGCCTTTTTTAAGAGATAGAAGAATCGATTTTTATAAAGGCATACTAAAAAATCCTGCAGATGAATGAAAACTTTAATGGATTTAGAATGCCAGCTGAATGGGAGCCTCAAAATTCAGTTTGGATTGCTTGGCCTTATAATAAAAATGATTGGCCTGGATTATATCAATTTATTCCTGGAGTAATTTTAAAGATTATAAAAAAAATTTCAAAAAATCAAAAAATTAACTTAATCGTTAGCAAAAATATAAAAAATATAAAAAAATTAATAAAACTTAATAAAATTAAAAATATCAACTTCCATTATATTAAAACTGATAGAATATGGTTAAGAGATTCTGGACCCATATTTATAACAAACAAGGTCGAAAAGAAAAAAGTAATACTAAATTTTGGTTTTAACGGATGGTCAAAGTATAAAAATTATAAAAATGACAATAAAATCAATAATAGTATTAGTAAAATTGCTAATTTTAAAAAGATTGATCCAATAATCAAAAAAAAAGGCAGAATTAGAAAAATAATCATGGAAGGAGGGGCATTTGATGTAAATGGCTCAGGTACAATTTTATTAACTGAAGAATGTTTGTTAAGCAAAATTCAAGAAAGAAATAAAAATTTTAAAAAAAAAGACTACGAAAAAATGTTTAATAAATACTTAAATATAAAAAACTTTATATGGCTTAAAAAAGGAATTACTGGCGATGACACGCATGGACATGTTGATGACATATCAAGATTTGTTTCAAGAAATACGATTATGACCGCGGTTGAAAATAATAAAAAAGATATAAATTACAAAAACTTAAATAAGAATTTAAATATATTGAAAGAAAGTAAATGTGAGAAAGGAAAGAAATTCAAAATTATAAAAGTTCCTATGCCTTCACCAATTTATATTGAGAATACAAGAGTTCCTGCAAGTTATATGAATTTTTATATTTGTAATAAAAAAATAATTCTTCCAATATTCAAAGTAAAAGAAGACAATATTGCAATTAAAATTTTCAAAAATTACTTTAGAAATAGAAAAATCGAAACGGTTGACTGTAGCAAATTGATATGGGGATTTGGTGCAATACATTGCATGACCCAACAAGAACCTAAAATTTAGTTATGCTGCTTTTAGTGTGCCGAGTAATAATCTAAAAGGTATCAACATTACAAGAGCTACAAATATTTTTACCGCAAGATCTCCTAACGATAAAGTTACCCAAGGAATTCCCGTTCCATAGAATGAAATTGAGAAAAATAAAAAAGTATCAACAGTCGAACCTATCAAAGAAGATGTTAAAGGTGCTATAAACCACTTTTTTTGTCTTAATTGATCAAATATCTGAACATCTAAAAGTTGAGCAATTATAAAAGCTGTTCCTGAACCAATTGCTATTCTTATGGAAATAAGATCAGTAAAATTAGTTGAAAATATTAAAGTAAACAAAATTCCAATTGTGAAGCCTATATAGACAATTTTTCTAGCTACTAATTTTCCAAAGGATCTGTTGGCTAAATCTGTAATTAAAAATGCAATTGGATAACTAAAAGCACCGTAAGTTAAAATCTCCTCTAAACCGTAATATTTTATAGGAAATTGAACTAAATAATTAGATGCTAGCACAACCAATCCCATTAAAAATGAGAGAGTAAGGAAAACTTTATTCATTATGCTGTTTTTGCGATTATTGATTTTTTAAGCTTTTTTAATCTTAACGATAAATCTCTTGATTTTGCAGATTTTAAGAAATTATCAAAGCTACCTTTTTTATCTACAGATCTAACACCTGCATTTGAAACTGTTAATCTCATCGATTTTTTTAAAAGTTCACTTTTAAATTTTACTTTCTTTAAATTTGGAAGAAATCTTCTCTTAGTTTTATTGTTAGCGTGACTAACATTATGGCCTTTTAGAGGGATTTTACCAGTAAGTTCGCATTTTTTAGACATAAATTTTCAAGATGTATATGGTCTTAAAGAATACCAGTCAAGATTAATTTTTTGTTCCAATAGCTTCAGAAATATTTTTAAAACCTTCTCTTTTTACAATTTCGTCGAGATCTTTATTAATCTTTGAAGCAATAGTTGGTCCTTTATAAACCATACCTGTATACAATTGCACAAGAGTTGCACCGCTTACAATTTTATTAAAAACGCCATCGGCAGAGTCAACGCCTCCAACTCCAATTATTAAGATTTTTTTTCCAACTAATTTAAAAAATTTATTAATCAATTCATTAGAGATATTTTCAAGTGGTTTTCCAGACAAACCACCTTTCTCTAATTTATTTATATTAGATATATTTTCTCTATTTCTATCTGTCGTATTTGAAACTATAACTATTTTAACATTATATTTTAAAAAAAGTTCTGAGATTTCATCAATACTTTTTTCATCAATATCAGGAGATACTTTGACTGCTATTGGTACATTTGAATTTAAATTTTTCTTTTCTTCATTTATGCATTTTAAAAGATTATCTAACTCTTCATTTTTGTGAAAGTTTCTTAAATTTTCTGTGTTAGGAGAAGAGATATTAATTGTAATATAGTCTGCTAAATTATGAAATTTTCTGAAACAAATTAAATAATCTTCAACTCTGTTTTCAGTATCTTTATTAGGTCCTATATTAATACCAAGTAATCCATTAGGTGAATTATTTTCAATATTTTTTTTACTTTCTTCTGATCCAATATTGTTAAATCCAAGTCTATTAATTAAAGCCTCATCTTCCTCCAATCTGAACACTCTTGGCTTCGGATTTCCTATTTGTGGTTTAGGTGTAATTGTACCTACCTCAACAAAACCAAATCCTAGTTTGTATAGAGGATTGTAAACTTCTGCATTTTTATCAAATCCAGCAGCAACACCTAGAGGAGAATTTAAGGTTTTGTTTAAAAATTTAGTTTGGATAGTAACTCTGGTTGTTTTATCTATAGCTGGTATCTGATTCAACTTTAAAGCCTTTATTGCTAGCGAGTGTGCAACTTCAGGGCTAAATTTAAATATAAAAGGTCTTATAAGATTAAACATTTTCGACCTTTTTTCTTATCAATTCTTTGGTTTCATTTACTCCAAAAAAACTAATGAAGAAGCCCATTCTGGGTCCATTTTCGTCACCAAATACAACCTCATAGATAAGCTTAAACCATTCTCTTAAATTTTCTTTATAACCATTTTCTTTTCCTACGGTAAAAATATTTGTCTGAATATCTTCAGGAGCCATTTTATCATTACAATTATCTAAAGACGTAATTAATGCTTTCAGTGCAACTTTCTCTTTTTCATTTGGAGTTTTGTAAATTTTTTTTGTTTTTATAACATCATTGAAATATTTTATTGCATATTCAATTAAATTATCAAAAATTGGATGATCATTTTCATTAATTTCTGACTTGTATTTTTTTACAAATTTCCAAAGTAATTGTTTGCTGTCGGCGTTACTTGTTTCAACTAAATTTAAAAGCATTGAAAAAGTCATAATTGTATTTTCCTCTGGCATTGATCCATTATGTACATGCCAAACTGGATTCATTAACTTCTGTAAATCATTTTGAGTTTTTCCTTTTTCTATAAAATCTAGATATTCATCAACAGCTTTTGGAACAACTTCTCTGTACAATTTTTTTGCTCTTTTTGGATTTTGATACATGTAAAGAGATAGGCTTTGAGGAGATGCATAATTCAGCCATTCATCTATAGTTACTCCATTACCTTTTGATTTAGATATTTTTTCACCTTTTTCGTCCAAAAAAAGTTCATACGCAAAACCAGATGGGTTAGATTTACCTAATGTTTTAATAATCTTAGTTGAAAGAATTGCACTCTCAATTAAATCCTTTCCATACATTTCAAAATCAACATCTAAAGCGTACCATCTCATTGCCCAATCAACTTTCCATTGCAATTTGCAGTTCCCGTCTAAAATACTTTTTTCCAATTTTGATCCATTATTATCAAATATGATTTTAGAAGATTTAGAATCAATTTCTAAAACAGGTATTTCAAGAACTTTTCCAGTTTCTGGGCATATTGGTAAAAAGGGGGAATAGGTTTTCTGTCTTTCTTTGCCTAAAGTTGGAAGAATTATTTCCATAATTTTTTCATAATTTTCTAGAACTAATTTTAGGGTGTCATTAAAATAACCAGACTTGTAGAGTTCTGTAGAACTTTTAAATGAATATTTAAATTTAAAATTATCCAGAAATTGTTTCAACATATTATTATTATGTTCTCCAAAACTACTAAACTTTTCAAATGGATCAGGGACATCCGTTAAAGGTTTGTGAAGATTATTTTTGAGTTTTTCTTGATTTGGAACATTTTCAGGTACTTTTCTAAGACCATCCATATCATCAGAAAATGTAATAATTTCCTTTGGAATATCTGTTAAATGATCAAGAGCGTTGACAATCATTGTCGTCCTTGCAACTTCTCCAAATGTACCTATATGTGGTAGACCACTAGGACCATAACCAGTTTGTAAAACTATTTTATTTTTTTTCTCTATGTTCGATTTTCTCTCTCTTAATAGCTTTTTAGCCTCAACAAATGGCCAGGCGTTTGTTTTGTCAAAATTTGTTTTGTCTATCACAACTAATTAAATATCCTTAATATCAGCCTTTTTAATAATTCATATAGAGTTGAAATTTATTTACCATAAAATAATGTCCATTCAAAATGTCCAATTATAAAACTGTCTTTTTTACATTAGGGGTTTTGCAAATTATTTTAGGTCTTTCAATGATTGTACCTATTTTGGTTCAATTAATATTTGATCAAATTGATGCAGGATTTATCGGATCAATGATTGTTACTATTGTTTTTGGATTTTTATTTTTCATTTCTAATTATGATCACGATAAAAAGATAAGTTTACCTCAAGCTTTTTTGCTCACAGCACTTTCGTGGTTAAGTATTGCTATATTTGGTTCTTTACCTTTAATTTTTTCTAGTACGGATTTGAGTTTTACAGATGCATTTTTTGAGAGCATGTCTGGTATTACAACAACAGGATCTACAATTATCACGAATCTAAATGAAACTTCTAAAGCGATATTACTTTGGAGAGGAATGTTACAGTGGTTTGGTGGTATTGGAATTATCGTAATGGCAATCACTTTAATGCCTTTAATGAATATAGGGGGTATGCAACTTTTCAATATTTCATCTAATGATACTTCTGAAAAAATTTTTCCTAAAACTAAAGAAGTTTCTTTGAGATTATTGTCTATATATTCCTTATTAACTTTAACTTGTGCTTTTTTTTATTTTATATTTGGGATGAGTTTTTTTGATAGCATCGTGCATGCTATGACAACAATAGCGACTGGAGGTTTTGCAAATTATAATGAATCTATAGGTTATTTTAACAGCTCGTTAATAGAAATTAATGCAATAATATTTATTATTCTTGGAAGTATACCTTTTATTAGTTACATCAAATACTTGGCTGGAGATAAGAAAATATTTTTCAAAGACACACAAATAAAAACTTTTATAATTTTGGTTATTATTTCAATTCTTTTAATGTTTTTTTATTTATCTGTTATAAATAAAAGCTTAACTGAGATAAGTTTTTTTTCTTTGATAACAAAAAATTTTTTAATATTTTCTATTTTTGAAAGATTATTATTCAAATTATTTATTGCATTTTGAATTTCTTCATTTGTAATATTGATAAATTCATCGTTTAAAACTAATAATGCTACTAAATATGGTTTATTATCTCCATAAACTATCGATTGCTCAATAAATTCTAGATTTACTAATTCATTTTCAATTTTTAATGGAGAAATATTATCTCCACCAGGAGTAATGAGAATATCTTTTTTTCTGTCTGTAATTTTTAAAAATTTATTTTCAAATACTCCAATATCTCCTGTATGAAGCCAGCCATCTATTAAAACTTTTTCGGTTTCTTTTTGATTATTCCAATAACCCAACATTACATTTTCACCTTTTACCAAAATTTCACCATCTGTGGCAATTTTTACTTCATTTCCCTTAAATGGTGGACCGACCGTATCTATTCTTATATCATCTATTGGATTACAGCTTACAACTGGAGAAGTTTCTGTTAAGCCATATCCTTGTAGAGTTGGTAATCCAATAGCATTAAGAAAATATCCAACTTCTTTATCTAATGCACCTCCACCAGAAACAAATGTTTTAAGAGATCCACCAAATTGTGATTTTATTTTTTTTCTAACTAATTTCTCTAAAATATTATCCTGTATTTTTTCAAATAAATTTAATTCTTCTTTTTTTATTTTTTTTAGACCTAATTCTAACATTTTAAATATTAATTTTTTTTTCAATCCTTTAGCTTTTTTAAAACTTGCATTAATTTTTTGATAAAGATTTTGATAGAATCTTGGAACAGCTGTCATAATCTCTGGCGAACAATCACCCATATTTTTTACTAATTTATCGATGCTCTCTGCATAAAAAATTCTAGCAGCTACAGTAATTTGTACAAATTGAACAGTATGCTCATAAGAATGTGAAAGTGGAAGCCAAGTAAGAAACCTGGGTTGTTGTTTAGTTAATAATGGCTTTAGAATATCTATTGCGCCCTCGCAATTATTTAAGATGCCTCCATGACTTAAAATCACTCCCTTAGGATTTCCTTGCGTACCTGAGGTATAAATTATGCAAGATGGATCTTTTCTTAAGGCTAAAGATTTGTGAATTTGTAAATTTTTTTTATTATTTTTTTTTATTAAGTCTTCTAAATTAAAATATTCAAATTCAATATTTGGTAATTTTTCAAAGGAAAATATTTTTTTTATAAATTTTTTGTCCTTAATAATATTTTTTAATTTGTTGAATTGTGCAATGTTTGAAACAAAAATTATACTGGGAGTACAATCATTGATAATATAATTATAGTCATTTTCTGCATAAGTTGTGTAAGCTGGAACAGTAATCCCATCTGATAACATAATAGACAAGTCTGCAATAAACCATTCTGGTCTATTTTCAGAAATTAATAAACATCTATCACCTTTTGATATTACTTTTCTTAATTCATTGGAAACTAAATTAATAAAATCATAGGTTTCTTGCCAAGAATAATTTTTTCTTTTATCACCTAAAGTTGATAATAAAATTTTATTTTTATCAATTTGTTTATTAAATTGATCAAAAAATAATTCAGTTAAATTATTAATTTGCTTTAAGTTCATATATTTTTTGGTGGGCAAAGAGAGAATCGAACTCTCACAGTATTGCTACTATTGGATTTTGAGTCCAACGCGTCTACCAGTTCCGCCATTCGCCCATATATTTTTAGTTTCATAAAATATAAATAATAGTATTAAAACACTATATATATTAAAAGAAAATATGTTTAAGGAACTATTTAATAAAACAATTAAACTTGCAGGACATAAAAATTCAAAAAAAATTTTAGGGTTTATATCTTTTATTGAAAGTTTCATATTTCCTATTCCACCAGATGTTCTTATTATTCCAATGTCTATTGCCGATAGACAAAGATGGATGAAGATAGCAATTATTGCTACGACAGGATCTGTCTTAGGTGCATGTTTGGGATATTTCATAGGATATGTTTTTTTCAATGAAATAGGAGTTAAGATTTTTGAGCTTTACGGTGTAGATAATACTTCATTTTTAAAAGATAAAATTTCATCAGATGGAGGGATTTTTGCATGGGCAACGTTACTGGCTATAGCAGGTTTTACACCCATCCCATTTAAATTACTCACAATAACTAGTGGGTTTGTTCAATTTAATATTGTTTATTTTATAATCGTCTCCTTACTAACAAGAGGATCTAGATTTTTTATTATAGCTTTTTTGGTTGGAAATTTTGGTCCAGCTATGAAAACAATAATTGAAAAAAAACTGCTTAAAGTTTCAATTATAATCTCAGTTGTATTAATAGTTTTTGTTTTTTTAATTTATAAATTTTTACAACACTTTATGAACTAAAATGAATTTTATTTTAAAAAGAAAAAATATTTATTCGTTAATCTTTATATACTCAATTATTGCCTTATTATCTGCGATCTATATTGAAAAAGTTTTAGGATATTTGCCATGTAAATTATGTATTTATCAAAGAATTCCTTTTTTAGTAGCGATCTTCATTTGTTTTTTAGGATATAACTATTCTAAGTCTGATAGAATATTAATTGCTTTAATAATTACATTCACACTAAGCACTACACTTGCAGGATATCATTTTGGTATAGAAAATGGAATTTTTGATGAATATGCTGGTTGTACGAACACAAATATAGATATCACAAATAAAGAAAAAATAATCGAAAGTCTAAGAATGGTTAAAAATTGTAAAGATGTAGAGTTCACTATTTTAGGCATCTCTTTATCTGGATTGAATTTTTTAACATCTTTACTAATTGTGTTATTTTCGTTAAGAGCTCTTGTTTATGAAAAAAACTAACAAAAGAAAATTGGAAGAATTTATTAGAGTTGATCACGCTGGAGAAAGAGGTGCAATTAAAATTTATGAAGGTCAACTTTTGGCTCTTAAAACGTTCAAAAAAGATCCTGAACTATTAAAATTAGTAGAGGAAATGAGAGAGCATGAACAGGAACATAGCGATTTTTTTGAAAATGAAATTAGAGAAAGAAAAATAAAACCAACTAAATTTTTACCACTATGGGATTTATTAGGAGTAGGTTTAGGTTTTGGCTCAACAATATTAGGAAAAAAAGCAGCAATGCTTTGCACAGCCTCGGTTGAGGAGGTAATTGATAAACATTACCAAAGTCAGATAGATCAATTACAAGATGATGAGAAAAAACTGAGAGAAAAAATTAAAAAATTTAGAGCTGATGAATTAGAACATAAAGATATTGCATATGAACACGGCGCAACAAAAAAAGGATTATATTCAGTAATGGATAAAATTATCAAAACTGGCTCGAAAATTGCTATAAATATCTCTGAAAAAATTTAACTAGGATCTAGTTCCACATCCCAATATAAATAATCCATCCAACTGCTGTGTAGAAAATTAGGAGGAAAATTCTTCCCATTTCTATGAAGATCTTCTGTTGTTGGTTGAAAAGGCCATTGATTTAACCTCATTCCAGAATTTTTTAGCAATCTTCCACCTTTTTTTACATTACATGCTGAGCAAGCAGTAACAACATTTTCCCAATCAGTTTTCCCACCTTTTGATCTTGGAAGAAGATGGTCAAAAGTTAGTTCATCATTACTTCCACAATATTGACAACTAAACTTATCCCTTAAGAAAACATTAAATCTTGTGAAATTTGGATTTGAACGAGGCTTTATAAAAGATTTTAATGCAATAACACTCGGTAACTGCATAGAGAATGATGGGCTTCTTATCATTCTATCATAATGACTTACAATTGAGACTCTATCTAAAAATACAGATTTAATAGCGTCTTGCCATGACCATAATGATAAAGGATAATAACTTAGTGGTCTATAATCTGCATTAAGAACTAGAGCTGGACATTTTTCAAGTGAAAGGTTTTCATTGATCATCAAAGTCATAATTATTTATTATATTATATATTGTTATTAATCAATGTAACAAAAAAGTTAATTCTCTTTAAATATCAAAATTATCTTTGATAAATTTTAATGCATTACTTGAAGCTTCAACTGGTATATGATGGTCGCAGTCTTTGATCATTAAAGTTTCTATACTAATATTATTACGTGTAAAAAAATCTTTTGCTTCCAATAAATTGTGGGGTGGAACTATTTCATCTTTTTCACCATGAATTAATAAAGTTTTTGTTTTAGAATTTAATCTTAAAATAAGATCCTCTTTATCAATAATCTTTCCAGAAAATCCAACTATACAATTAAAGGGATCTTTAGAAGTTAAGCCCAAGTTTATTGACATCATGCAACCCTGGCTAAATCCAGATAAACATATCTTTGAATTTTCTAAATTATATTCTGCTTTAACTTCTTCAATGTATTTTCTTAATTTATCTTCAGCTTTTTTTACTTCATTTAAAATATAATTTTTATCATTTGTTTCTAAATCAAACCATTGATAACCAATTGGATTAATTTTACATGGTTCATGTCCATTCGGACATAAGAATACTGTATTAGTTAAAAATCTTTTCCAATTCAGAGTTAACATGCTTATATCTTTTCCATCTCCACCATATCCATGAAGTAAAATTACTGCATTTTTAATATCAGACCGATTTTCAGGTTTTATAATTGTTGATTCAAGGCAAAATGTCATAGATAAGTAATTATGTTTTTTTATTTTAAAAAGAAACTAAAATCAAAGTATGATTTCTGAAATATTTGTTAAAATTGCAGCGATTGTTTTGCTTGCAGCCGTAGCTGTAGTCTTAATTCTTGGAATTAGAACTCTTTTTAAAGGAGATGGAGATAAAAAAACATCTAACAAATTAATGCAGCTTAGAGTTTTACTACAATTTGTTGCTATAATTGTGCTTGTGGCGTTAGCTTACTTTTATAAGAATTAATTTAATTCATTTAACCAATTTAAAAGTTCATCACTGTTAAAATCTACCGAGCCCACAATTCTTGCAAACTCATAACCATTTTTATCAATGAATAGTGTTGTGGGTAGTCCTCTTAATTTTAAATTTTTTGCAATTTCAGCACCATCACCAACAAAAACTTGTAATTCGTCTATTAGCAGTTCATGAAAAAACCTCTTAGATGTACTAATATTTTCTCCACCTATATTTATTGGGATAACCATTATTTTTTTTTCACTCTTAAGTTTTTGAAGGTTATTTAATGATGGCATTTCCTCTCTACAAGGTGCACACCATGTTGCCCAAAAATTCAAAATAATTAATTCTGATTTAAAATCTTTCAAATTAACTTTATTTCCAGCCTCATTTAAAAAATCAAAAAACTTAATTTTTTGTTTTTTCTCATAAATTATTAGATTTTTTATATTAGGCGCTTCTATTGAATATGAATAACTAAATGATATGAAGTAAAGTAATATTATTTTAATGGATATAAATATAAATTTCATAAATTTATAATTGAATAACATGAGTAAAAATAAAAACAATAAACCAATTTGGGGTACAAGAATTAAGAAGAATGCGTCAACTTTATTTAAAAAAGTTGGTGGTTCATTACCAGTAGATAAAAGACTATTTAAAGAAGATATCGAAGGATCAGTTGCTCACGTCGAAATGCTTCACAAACAGAAAATTATAAATTTCAGGATAAAAAATAAAATAATTTGGGGATTGAAAAGGATTAAAAATGAAATTGTAAAAAAGAAATTCAATTTTAATTATGATTTAGAGGATATTCATATGAATATAGAAAACAGATTATTTGAACTTATTGGTGATGATGCTGGATACGTCCATACTGCTAGATCTAGAAATGATCAGGTAATTACCGATCTTAAATTATGGTTAAAAGAGGCAACAAAAAAAATTATAATTTTATTAGATAATACAAATTCAAATATTCTTAATCTTGCGCAAAAAAATATTAGAACAATTATGCCAGGATTTACACATTTAAAAAATGCACAACCATTATCTTTAGCACATTATCTACTAGCATATGTTGAAATGTTTAATAGAGATAAAAAAAAATTTAAGAATAATTTAGAGTTTTTAGATGAAAATCCTTTAGGTGTAGGAGCTTTATCTGGCACTTCTTTTAAAATTGACAGAAATTACACCACAAAAAAACTTAAATTTAAAAAACCAACAAACAATTCTGTTGATACTATATCTGATAGAGATTTTGTATTAGACTTTTTGTATTCTTCTCTAGCTTGCTCTTTACATATTTCTAGAATTGCTGAAGAACTCATAATTTGGAATTCTGATGCATTCAATATGATAACTTTAAATGATAAATTAGTAACCGGTTCTTCTATAATGCCACAAAAAAAGAATCCTGACCCATTGGAATATTTGAGAGGTAAAACTGGAATATTTATTGGAAATATCAATTCTATGATTTCAATATTAAAAGGTTTGCCTTTATCATATTTTAAAGATTTACAGGATGACAAAGAAATTGTTTTTAAAACAAATGATCAATTAAAAATATCACTATCATTATTGAATGATGTAATAAAAAATTTGATAATAAATAAAAAAAGTATGCTATCCCTTGCAGGAAAAGGATTTACTACAGCTACAGATTTATCTGATTATATTGTAAGAGAGCTTGGATATCCATTTAGAAAGGCATACATACAAACAGCAAAAATAATTAATCTGGCTGAAAAAAAAAACAAAAAACTTCACGAACTAGAATTAAAAGAAATAAATCAAATTGAGCCAAAGCTAACATTAAATGTTTATAAAATACTAAATCTAGAAAATTCGATTAATTCAAAAAAATCATATGGCGGAACTTCTTTTGAGAACGTTAAGAAAATGATAAAAAAAGCAAGAAATGAGTAAAAAAATTTTAATAATTATACTTTGTTTATATTTTGTAGTTGCTTGTGGACGTAAAGGTGATCCAGAATATAAATCTGAATTAAGTAAGAATATTCAAAAAGTATTATGAGATATATAGACAATAAATTTTTTATTGAAGGAAAAAACATTGAGAGTCTAACAAAAAAATTTAATACACCTCTATATTGCTACTCATATAAAAGTTTAAGAGAAAATGTAGAGAATTTTAAAAAATCTTTTAAGGAAATAAGACCTTTAATTTGTTTTTCTGTAAAATCTAATTCAAATATTTCATTATTAAAAGAAATAAAAAAACTTGGCCTTGGAGCAGATGTGGTTTCAAAAGGTGAATTATATGCATCACTTAAGGCTGGCATTAACAAAAACAAAATAGTTTTCTCTGGTGTTGGTAAAACAAAAGATGAAATTGAGTATGCAATAAAGCAAAAAATATTATTAATAAATTCTGAATCTTTAAGTGAAGTTTTAGAAATTGAAAAGGTTGCAAAAAAATTTAATAAAGTCGTTAATATAGGACTGAGATTAAATCCAGATACTGATGCTGAAACATTGAAACAAATTTCAACTGGTAAAAGTGAAAATAAATTTGGTGTAGATAAAAAGACTTTTGTAAAAATTATTAATTTGATGAAACAATCAAAATTTATAAATATTAAATGCTTAAGTGTTCATATTGGTAGTCAAATCTTAAACCACAAACCCTACGAAAAAATGCTAAATGTTCTTGATAAACTTTTAAGAAGTTTAGATTATAAATTTGAGTTTATTGATTTAGGTGGTGGGATGGGGATTAATTACGACAATAAAACAAAAAAACTTAATTATACAAAATATAAAAAATCAATAATTAAATTTAAAAATAAATATAATTGTAAAATAATTTTTGAACCTGGAAGATCTATAATTGGAAATGTGGGTATACTCGCAACTAAAGTAATTTATTTAAAACACAATAAAACAAAAACATTTGTGATATTGGATGCAGCAATGAATGATTTAATAAGACCTGCCTTGTACAACGCAAAACATAGAATAATTCCGTCCCTAAGAAATAAGTCACAATCGAAGAAAATATTAGAATTTGTTGGCCCAGTATGCGAAACAACTGATAAATTTTTAACAGAAAGAAAATTTCAAAATATAAAAGAAAATGAAATAATGGTAATTTGCGATACAGGCGCATATGGTTATTCATTATCATCTAATTATAATCTTAGATTAAGGCCTGCTGAAATTTTGATTAAAGGAAATAAAGTAAAGATTATTAGAAAAAGACAAAAAATAACAGATATAATCTAACTTAAAACTTATAATGAGAAATATCCTCTTTAAAAGTATATTTTTTTCTGGATTAATTTTAATATGTATTATTTTTCTTCCATCATTAATACTACCAAAGAAAATCACTCTTTTTGGAGGTAAACTTTTTGGATACTGGTCCTCATTCTGCTTAAAAATTTTTTACTCAACCAGCATAGTAATTAAAGGTCAAGAAAACATAATTAATAACGAGAATTACTTTATTGCATGCTCTCATCAATCGATGTTTGAAACTTTTTTTTTGCAAACAATATTTAATTCACCAATTTTTATTCTTAAAAAAGAACTATTAAATATACCGATATTTGGTTGGTATTTAAGAAAGATAGATTCTATTTCTGTGAATAGAAATAAAGTTTCTAAAGAAAACCTTAATTTTACTGAAAAAATTAAAAGAGCTATTGAGAAAACAAAAAGACCTGTAATAATTTTTCCACAAGCTACTCGAGTTCTACCAGGCGAAATTGTTCCCTTTAAAAAAGGAGTTGGAAGAATTTACAAAGAATTAAATGTAAAATGTCAACCCGTAGCTATTGACTCTGGAAGAGTATGGCCAAAAACCGGAAAGATGATTCCCAATAAAACGATTACAATTTCTATTTTAAAACCAATTAATACAGGTATCGAAGAAGCAGAATTTGTAAAATTATTACAAAAAGAAATTTATTCCGAGCTTGGTATTGCTAACTAACCTTTCATAGGCATTACAACATAAATACTGTCAAAATCTGCAGGATCTTTTATTAAAGCTGGAGATCCAGTATCTTTCAAATATATTTCAATGTTATCACCATTTAGTTGGGATGCTATATCTAGCAAATATCTAGAATTAAAACTTATATCTAAATCTGACTCAAATTTTACAGATAGGCTTTCTTTACCATCACCACTATTAGTGTTATTGACAGATAAATCTAAATTATCTTTAGTCAAATTAAATTTTACTCCATCTTTTTTATCTAGAGAAACTGATGCTACCCTATCAACAGAGTTTAAGAAAGATTTTAGATCTATTTCAAGTTTTTTTTGATTCTCTCTAGGGATAACTTGAATATAATTAGGGAATTTTCCATCGATTAATTTTGATATCAAAATACTATTATTAAGTTCAAATTTAATTTTAGATTTAATATTTGAGACTTTAACCTCGCCATCATAATCTTCTAAAAGAGAACATAATTGAAATATAGTTTTTTTTGGAAGTATTATTGGTTCAAATTCAATTTTGTTTTTTAATCTTATTTTTGAGATAGACATTCTATGGCTATCTGTTGCGGCTGCAGTTAAAAAATTCTTATCATCTGTTTGGGTCTGATGGAAAAAAATACCACTGAGATAATGCCTTGTTTCATCATTTGAAATTGAAAATTTACATTTGTTTAAAAGTTTTAATAAATCTTTTGAATTTATAGTAAATTCATTTTCATTGAAATTTTCATCTGTGATTGGAAATTCAGAAGCATTAATTGAATTTAAATTGAATAGAGATTTGTTTGATTCTAATTGTAATTTACTTTCTCCAGTGTTTTCAAAATTTATCTGACTACCAGAGGGTATTTTTCTCACAATATCAAACATAATTGATGAAGACGTAGTTGTTTTGCCTTCATCAAAAATTTTAATATTTGAAATTTCATTTACAAATATTAAATCTAAATCTGTTGCTGTAATTTTTAACTTTGAATTTGCTGCCTCTATCAAAATATTTGAAAGAATAGGTAAAGTGCTTCTTTTTTCTATTACACCCTGACAGTAACCTAAAGATTTTTGCAAATCCTGTTGATTAACACTAAATTTCATTTTCTTGTTTGAATAATATTTTGTTCTTTAGGCTATCAATGCTTAAATTTAATTCATTATCTTCTTTTCTTAATTTTTCTATTGTTTTAACTGAATGAATAACTGTTGTGTGATCTCTATTAGCGAATGATCGACCTATCTCTGGTAAAGATTTAGATGTTAGCATTTTTGCTAAATAAATAGCAGTTTGTCTAGGTCTTACAAGATATCTTGACCTTCTTGGTGACAACATTTCGTTTTTACTTATTTTAAAATATTTACATACTATTGTTTGAATATTGTCTATATCAACTTTATTTTCGGTTAAATTTAATAGATCTTTTAATATTACTTTTACCTCTGACATTGAAGGTGTTTTTCCATAAATTCTTGAGAATGACACAACTCTATTAAATGCACCCACAAGCTCCCTGATGCTAGTATTAACTTCAGTACTAATAAATTTTATGATCTCGTCACTGATCTTAATATTATTTGGATCATGAATTGCAAGATTTTCATTTTTAGATTTTATTATATTGTATCTTAATTCAAAATCAGCATTTTGGATATCAACTACTAGACCTCCTGAAAATCTAGATTTAATTCTTTCTTGTATTCTAGTTAATTTGTTTGGTGGTCTATCTGCTGATACAATAATTTGAGATCCTTTCTCTAGCAAAACATTAAATGTGTGAAAAAACTCTTCTTGCATAGCTTCTTTTCCATTCATAAATTGAATATCATCAATCAAAAATATGTCAGTATTTCTAAAATACTCTTTAAACTTTACCATTTCATTGGATTTTATCGATTTTACAAATTGATACATAAACCTTTCAGCTGAGATAAACATTACTTTATTTTTTTCTTTCAAACTTAAACCAATTGCATTCAATAAATGTGTCTTACCCATTCCAACTCCTCCATAAATATATAGGGGATTATAGTGAGCTATTTGCTCTGAGACTTTTTTTGCAGCCTCAAAAGCTAGTTTATTACTTTTCCCTAGCAAGAAATTCTCAAAGTTTTTATTTGGATCAATTCGATTATATTGAAGATATGAATCTTTAATAAATGAAACCTTTTCATTAGCAGATGAATTGTCTTGTTTTATATCATCACTATTTTTGTTCTTTATATCCTCGTTAATCACAAATTCTATTCTGGAAATATCTTTTTTATATAATTTAACTATTTGTAATATTTGATCTAAATATCTTGAGGTTATCCAGTCTCTAATAAATCTTGTCGAAACGGATAACAAAACATAATTTTTAAACTCATCAACTAAATCAATTTTTTTTAACCAACTATCATAAATCTCAGAACCAAACTTATTTTTCATTTCATTTTGTAATAATTTCCAATCAATCTTATTAATATTGTCTGATTTAATGTTAGTGAGATTATTTTTCATGAGAGTCTGTTAAACTCCTATTCATAATTCAATGCAATAAATTTATTTTTATTCTCAAAAAAAAATAAAATTTACAATTGTATAAATTAATAATTGAATCTCTTTTTAAGGACTTAAAATTAGTAATCTTAAATTTACTTTTTTTATTTTTTTTTTATCTTAGGACTAAAAGATTAAAAGATTCTTTTTTTAATTGAAAAAATAATCTCTAGGGTTGTAATTTCTTTAAGTAAACTAAAAGTTGTTATAAGGAATTTATTTTTTTTGTTATTCTAGAAATATTTCTTGACGCGTTTTGCTTTTTTATCACCCCTGTCTTTGCTATTTTCATCAATTCAGAGTTTAATTTTGGCAAGAAAGCTAAAGCTTCTTTTTTGTCCTTTTTATCAAGAATTAAATTCATTTTTTTTATTGCAGATCTAAACCTGCTTTTTCTAGACTTATTTACCGTTGTTTGACGTGATATACGTCTTATTCGTTTAATAGCTGATTTAGTGTTTGCCATAAGCGCGATTGTATATAACGAGAAATTTATACGGTCAATATAATAATTTTTTATTTTTGACAAATATTACAAAAAAATGTTGATCTATTAGTGATAAATTTTTTTTTTATTGTCCCTTTGCATCCTGGTGAAAGACAACTCTTATTTTCTCTATTGTATACTTTAAAGTTATCTTGAAAAGATCCATTTTTACCAACTATATTTTTGAAATCTCTAATACTAGACCCTCCTTTTTTTATCGCTAAATTTAAAATTTTTCTTGAATATTTAATAATATTAATACAATCGTTTTCACTTAAAGATTTTGCTTTTTTTTTTGGATTTATTTTAGAGCTGAATAAAATTTCACTTGCATAAATATTCCCCAAACCTGAAACAAACTTTTGATCTAAGAGAAAATTTTTTATATTCTTTTTCTTTTTATAAAAATATTTTTTTAAGTAGTTGAGATTAAATTTTGAAGAAAAAGGCTCAGGACCATAGTTATTTATAAAATTTTCTAAATTATTCTTATTTTCAAATAATTTGAAATAACCAAATCTTCTGGGATCATTATATATAATTTTTATGTTATCAAATTCCAAAAATACATGGTTATGTTTTTTTGGCAAATAAGGACTATGATAAAAACTTGCATTTGTTTTTTGATTTAAAATATTTTTTCTTAAGAGATGTATAGTGCCAGACATTCCAAGATGAATTAAGCAAAATTTTTCATCATTTAAAACTAGTATGATATATTTTGAAAACCTCCTAACTTTTTTTATTGATTTTGATTGAAGTCTTGTTTCAAAACCTTTTTTTATTTTGTACCTTAAATTCCTATTCTTTATACTTACTTTTTTTATTTTTTTTCCTGTTATTGTTCTACTTAGTGACTCTTTAACAACTTCTACTTCTGGCAATTCTGGCATTTATTATTATATTAATTAATATTATTTATTTTATGCAACAATATCTTCAAAATAAAAAAGGTCTAGTCCAAGGTGTGTTTGATAAAGTTTATGATAAATACGACATCATGAATGATTTGATGTCACTTGGAGTTCATAGAATATGGAAAAGAAATTTAATAAATTGGATGAACCCAGGTAAAAATAAAATTCTAGCGGATGTTGCATGTGGCACAGGTGATATAGCAAAACTTTTTATCGATAATAGTTCAAATAAAAATATAGAATTATTTTGTATTGATCCCAATGAAGGAATGATGAAAAAGGGAAAAAATAGACTATCAAATTACAAAAATATTAAGTGGATTAAGGGATCGGCAGAGAAATTACCTTTAAAGTCTAATTCATGTGATTATTACACAATCAGTTTTGGTTTAAGAAATACAAAAAATATTAATAAATCCTTAAGTGAAGCGTACAGAGTTTTAAAGTCAGGAGGTAGATTTTTTTGTTTAGAATTTTCAAAAATTCAAAATTTAAACTTAGATTTAATCTATAAAAGATACTCTAAATTAATTCCAGAAATAGGAAAATTTGTGGTTGGTGAAAAAGAGCCTTATGAATATCTAATAAAAAGTATCCAAGAATTTGTTAATCAAGAGGAATTAAAGGGTTTAATGGAGAAAAATAATTTTATTAAATGTGAATATAGAAACTTTTCTGGTGGAGTAGTCGCTATTCATTCAGGTTGGAAAATATGATTAAAAAATTATACATACTTTTTAAGCTTGGAAGGAAATTAGCAAAATCTGACGCTTTAAGTATATTCACAAAGTTTCATAATCCACCGATTGGAATAAAAATTTTATTCTATTTGTTGTCTTTATCATTTTCAAAAAAAGATAATTCTTTTGTAAATGAAACCGAAGGTGAAAGATTATCAAACTCCTTGCAATCTATGGGTACAACATTCATTAAATTAGGTCAATTTCTAGCAACTAGACCAGATATAATTGGAGAAAAGTTATCAAAGCAACTTGAAAGTTTACAAGATCGTTTGCCTCCCTTTGAATTATCTATAACTAAAGAAATAATCAAAAAAGATCTAGGGGAAGATAATTTTAATTCAATTATAAATCTATCAGAACCAGTTGCGGCAGCATCTATTGCTCAAGTTCATAAAGCGCAAATAAATGATAATGGCACAATTAAAGATGTGGCTATAAAAGTTTTACGACCAAATATAAAAAAAATATTTAACGAAGAAATTGATGCTTTGATGCTTTTTGCTTTTTTAACTGAGTCAATTATCAAAAAGACAAAAAGACTTAAATTAGTTGAGGTTGTTTATTTGCTAAAAGAAATAACCAATTTAGAAATGGATTTAAGATTTGAAGCCGCTGCAGCTAATGAGTATTCTGAAAACACTAAGAATGACAGTGGATTTCAAGTTCCTAGAATTTATTGGAATTTTACAAGTGAAAATGTAATGACTTTAGACTGGATTGAAGGTGTCTCTATAAGAGAAACAGAAGAGTTAGAAAAAAGAAATATAGATACCAAAAAAATTGCATCAGATATTATTCAACATTTTCTAAGACATGCTGTTAGAGATGGTTTTTTTCATGCAGATATGCATCAGGGTAACATTTTTATAAATAATACTGGTCAAATAGTTCCTATCGATTTTGGTATAATGGGAAGGCTCGATGATTTGAGTAAAAAATTTCTTGCTGAGATTTTATATGGATTTATTAAACGAGATTATAAAAAAGTGGCTGAAGTTCATTTGGCTGCAGGTTTAGTTCCAAAAGAAGTGCCTGTTGATGATCTCGCCCAAGCACTAAGATCAATAGGAGAGCCAATATTTGGTCAGTCAATTAAAGATATATCTGGCGGTAAACTACTCAAACAGCTTTTTGATGTGACAGAAAAATTTAATATGCAAACTCAACCACAATTGCTCATGCTACAGAAAACCATGGTAGTAGTTGAAGGTGTTGCAAGAAGATTAAATCCAGAAACAAACATTTGGGAAACGTCAAGACCTGTTCTTGAAAAATGGCTTAAAGAAACAAAAGATCCTATAACAACATTAAATGAAACTCTAAAAAATTCTGCAGAAGTTATAAAAAGATTACCAGAAATGCCGCAAATAATGGATAAAGCAAACCAAGCATTAACATTTCTTGCAAGTGGACAAATTCCACAAAATACTAATACGTATAATGATCTAAATACAAAAAAAAATGAAATGGTAGCTTTCAGAAATCAATCAATCATTGGTTTATTATTACTTGTAATTTTAGGATTAGTAGTATTTTAATCTCGACGATGAATTATTTTGAGAATAAAAAAATACTGTTAATTATATGTGGTGGAATTTCTGCTTATAAAAGCCTTGAGTTAATAAGATTATTTAAGAAAAATGGTGCTCATGTAAAAACTATATTAACAAAAAATGCAAAAGAATTTGTAACTCCATTATCTGTTTCGTCTCTTTCCCAAGAAAAAGTTTATGACGATATATTTAGTGCAGAAAACGAAGCTGAGATGGACCATATATCTTTATCAAGATGGGCTGATGCAGTATTAGTTGCACCAATTACAGCTAATACCATATCTAAAGTAGCCTCAGGAAATGCAGAAAATTTGGCGTCTACTGTTTTATTAGCCTCTAACAAACAAATATTTATAGCACCAGCAATGAATGTAAGAATGTGGGAGCATCCTTCTACTAAAGAAAACATATTAAAATTAAAAAATTTTGGATACAAGATTATTGGGCCAGAGATAGGAGATATGGCATGTGGTGAATATGGTGAAGGAAAAATGACAGAACCAAATGAAATAGTCAATACGCTTAAAAATTATTTTTCTAATTTAGACAAAAATAAAAAATTAAAAGCTTTAGTTACTGCTGGACCAACTAATGAATATATTGATCCTGTAAGATTTATTACAAATAAATCCAGTGGCAAACAAGGATATGAAATAGCCAAATGTCTTAGAGATAATGGATTTGATACGACACTTATTTCTGGAAAGACAAGCATTAAACCTTTGGAGGGTGTTAATTTTGTAAGTGTTGAAACGGCTGAAGAGATGTTCAAAGAAAGTTTAAATAATCTTCCAACAGATGTAGCTATTTTTTCTGCAGCTGTTTCTGATTTTAAAGTGAAAAATTATAAAAGTACAAAGATTAAAAAGAATGAAGAATTTAACTTAGAGCTAGAAAAAAATATAGATATTTTAAATCATATATCTAATCATAATTCATTAAGACCAAAAATAACAATTGGTTTTGCGGCAGAAACAAACAATCTCTCCACAAATGCAAAGGAGAAGTTGAATGAAAAAAATTGTGACTGGATAATTGCAAATGATGTCTCAGATCAAACTATAGGATTTGGATCAGATTTTAATAAAATTTCTATATTTTACAAAGATAAACCTGAAGAAAATTTTGAAAAGATGAGTAAATCATTGGTCGCTGAAGAGATAGTCAAAAGAGTAATTCAACAGATTAATTAACTTAATGGTGAAAGTCTTAATTAAAAAATTAGACAAGAAAGTTAAACTGCCAGAATATAAAACAACAGGATCATCTGGACTAGATTTGACTGCATTCATTGAAAAGAAAATAGTAATTAAACCAGGCGAAAATGCTTTAGTGCCAACAGGTATATCCATTGCAATACCTGAGGATACCGAAGTTCAGATCAGGCCGCGATCGGGTTTGGCAGCTAAAAATAATATAAGTGTATTAAATACTCCTGGAACAATTGATAGTGACTATAGAGGAGAAATAAAAGTAATTTTATTTAATCATGGAGATAAAGACTTTACAGTAAATAACGATGATAGGATTGCGCAAATGATATTAATGCCAATTCTAAAAGTAGATTTTGAAACTGTAGAAACTTTGCCTGAGACAATTAGAGGTTCAGGTGGATTTGGATCAACAGGTAAGTGAAAAATTCATTATCTAAACGAAAGCTTGAGAGATACTCTAGACAAATAATACTTAAGGATATTGGTATATTAGGACAAAAGAAAATAATTAATTCAAAAGTTTTAATTGTAGGAATTGGTGGATTAGGTAGTCCAGTTGCAGATTTGTTGGCTAGATGCGGTGTAGGGTATATAGGTGCTATTGATCACGATAAAGTAGATATTTCAAATCTTCAAAGACAAATTTTGTATACTTCAAAAGATGTTGGAAAATTTAAGGTTGATATCTTTAAAAGAAGAATAAAATTAATTAACAGAGATGTAAAAGTCAAAATTTTAAAAGAAAAAGCATCAGAAAAAAATTTAAATAAAATTGTAAAAGATTTCGATATAATTGTAGATGGAACAGATAATTTTAAAACTAAATTTTTACTAAATAAATTTTCATTAAAATATAAAAGAAAATTAATAGTTGGTGCTATTAACAAATTTGATGGACACCTTTTTTCATTTGATTTTAACAATAAATCAAGTCCATGTTTAAAGTGCTTTTATCAATCAGAACCAACTGATGAAGTTTTAAATTGTGAAAGTGAAGGAATATTAGGAACTACATCAAATATAATTGGGAGTATGCAAGCAAATGAAGTTTTAAAAAACATAATTTCGTCAGATAAAAGTCTTCACTCATCAATTCTGATTGTTAATCTGAAAAAACTTGAATTTAGAAAAATAAAATTTACTAAAAAAAAAGGTTGTTTGTGCAATTAATCTTCAAGATTTTAATCATTATATTTTTTACCTCTAACGCCATTTCTGAAAATAATGAAAAATTTTTAATGCTTAAAAATGATAAGGTAAACGTAAGATATGGCCCAAGTTTTGATTATCCAATAAAGTATATTTACAAGAAAATAAACTTGCCGGTAAAAGTGATTGATAAAAAAGAAAATTTTAGAAGAATAATTGACAATAAAAAGAATGGTGGGTGGATACATATTTCTCAATTGAAGCAATCAAAATCATTTATAACTGTATCAAATAAAATTCTTTTCAAAAAACCAACTAAATTTTCTAAACCCTTGGCTAAAATAGAGGCTGGAAGATTACTGTTAGTAAAAAAATGTGAGAGAAATTGGTGTTTAGTAGAAACAAAAAGTTTTAAAGGGTGGGTTGATGAAGAAAATCTCTGGGGAAAAATCAACTAACCTTTTGAATTATATGTATTTACTAATTATTTTTGTTGGACACATACGTCTTTGATCACTGGAGCATTTGCACAATCAACACATTTAGTCTTTTGAACTATGCAACCATCATCAAGGACTTCAACATCAACTATTTTATCACACTTGGAACAAGTTGAGGAAATTGTTAATCCACATTTTTTACAATTATAATTTTCTATTTGCATATATTAAAAATTAAATATGAAAAAATTATTTTCAACAAATATCCTTGCGAATAATTATTATTTACGCATTTTTTTTGCGAATAATTATTATTACTACTAATTATCCTTATTAAATTTTTCTTAAATACTTATTGATAATGATTATTATTTACTTTTTGATCTACTTGCCCACCACTTATCTAAAATGAAATACCAAATAGAATTGGCAATTGGTTCTACAATTGCATCGGTCAAAGCTATCATAAAAGATACATCAGCTACTAACATCAAAACAGTTATAGCAATTGCAAAATGACCAACTGTATAAACAATTGTTCTTAAAATAGAGCCTCTGTTATTGGAATAAATCTGACCGGCAGCTTTAAAAATACCGTTGGTAACTTCCATTATTCTTTAAACGGGCTTTCAAGAACACAAGCAACTAAGTGAACTCTAGCCTGTTCTCCTCCATTAAAAAAGTTATGATACTTTGTATTGTTAGTAATCCATACATGTCCATCTGCAGGCAAATGTTTTGCAACATTTTCAATGACCATTGAACAACCTGCATTAGTTACTATCGGAATATGCAATCTACACTCTGGATCTTTGTGCCAGCTTAGCGTTGATCTTGGCTCTTTTAATAAAAGCCTTACTCTTCCTAGTTTAAATTTTTTACTAAGAATTTCATAAACCTCTTTAAAATAAGTTTTCTCGAACTCCGGTATCAACTGAGTATATTTCGATTCATCAATATCAATATCTCTTGAAACTTCTTTGCCTGTCTCATCTGCAATAGTCCAATATCTACCTCTGATATTGTTCCCTTCTATAGAGTCTTTGTTATTTGGAATTTGATTTAGAGGAATTGCACCAAAGTGAGTAACACCTGGCGAATTAAATTTCTTTTTCTCTAAAATTAAATTTAGGTCATTTCGCAATCTATTTATATCAAACTTAATTTCAGGAACTTTATAAAAGTCTTCGAACGATAGTGATGTCATTTTTCCGCTTTCCTTAATACTAGTTTAATCTTAAATCAAATCTATCTGCATTCATCACTTTGACCCATGCAGATACAAAGTCTTTAACAAATTTGTCAGATGAGTCTTTGCAGGCATAGACTTCAGCTAATGCTCTTAATTGAGAATTTGAACCAAAAATAAGGTCAACTCTTGAACCTTTCCACTTAGTTTTTTTAGACTTTCTATCTTTACCAACAAAATATTGTTCAGATTTGTCAGTTTCTTTCCAAGTGGTACTCATATCAAGAAGATTTACAAAATAATCTGTTGATAGAGTTCCAGGTTTTTTTGTAAAAACTCCATTTTTAGAACTATCATAGTTTGTATCTAAAACTCTCATTCCTCCTACAAGAACTGTCATCTCAGGTGCCGTTAATCCCATTAATTGTGCCTTATCAATTAATTTTTCCTCAGCTGAAACATTGGATTTACCCTTTTTCATGTAGTTTCTAAAACCATCCGCTTGCGGCTCAAGTAATCCAAATGAATTTATGTCTGTCTGATCTTGTCTAGCATCTCCTCTTCCTGGGTTAAATGGAACTTGAATTTTGTGACCAGCTTTTTTTGCTGCCATCTCTATTCCTACATTTCCACCTAATACTATAAGATCCGCCATTGAGACTGATTTTTTATTTTTATCAAATTTTTTCTTAATTTTTTGTAAAGCTTTAATAACCTTTGAAAGTTTTTTAGGGTTATTGACTTTCCAACTTCTTTGAGGTTCAAGCATAATTCTTGCTCCGTTTGCTCCACCTCTTTTGTCAGAACCTCTGTATGTAGAAGCAGAAGCCCAAGCCGTAGAAACTAAATCAGAAACAGAGATTTTTGATTTTGAAAGCTTTGATTTTAAATCTCTTATATCTTTTGCTTTAAGTTTATATTTTGGTTTATCTATAGGATCTTGCCAAATTAATTGTTCTTTTGGTACTTCGCTACCCAAATAACATGCTCTTGGTCCCATGTCTCTATGAGTAAGCTTAAACCAAGCTCTTGCAAATGCATCAGCAAATTCATCTGGATTTTGATAAAAATGTTTTGAAATTGGTCCATAACTTTTATCCATTCTTAAAGATAAATCAGTTGTTTGCATCATTGGAGGATGCATTTTACTTTTATCATGAGCATCTGGAACCATTTTAATTCTCTGGCCATTCTTTTTTGGAGTCCATTGAAATGCTCCAGCAGGTCCTTTTGTCAATTCCCATTCATGGTTAAATAAACAATCAAAGTAACCCATATCCCATTGTGTTGGTGTTTGTGTCCATGCCCCTTCAATACCACTACTTATTGCGTGTACACCTTTTCCTGATTTGTAATTACTATTCCAACCAGTTGCTTGATCTTGAATTCTTGATGCTTCTGGATCAGGTCCTTTGTGCGATTCAGGTGCAGCACCATGAGATTTTCCAAAAGTATGACCACCAGCAACAAGTGCAACTGTTTCATAATCATTCATTGCCATTCGTCCAAATGTTTCTCTAATATCATGAGCTGCTTTCAATGGGTCTGGATTAAAATCTGGACCTTGTGGATTTACATAAATTAATCCCATATGAGAAGCCCCCAAAGGTTGTTCAAGATCTCTTTTTCCGCTGTATCTCTTAACACCTAACATTTCTTTTTCTGAACCCCAGTAAATATCATCTTCTGGTTCCCAGATATCAGTTCTTCCGGCTCCAAAACCGAACGTTTTAAAGCCCATAGATTCTAATGCTACATTTCCAACTAGTATAAATAAATCTGCCCAAGAAATTCTTTTTCCATATTTTTGTTTTATTGGCCACAAAAGTAATCTAGCTTTATCTAGATTTACATTATCAGGCCAAGCATTTAACGGTGCAAACCTTTGATTACCTGTTCCAGCTCCCCCTCTACCATCACCTGTTCTGTATGTACCTGCTGCGTGCCATGCTAATCTAATAAATAAAGGACCATAATGACCGTAATCTGCTGGCCACCAATCTTGTGAATCAGTCATTAATTTGTTTAAATCTTTTTTGAGTGCTTTGTAATTCAGTTTTTTAAATTCTTTAGAATAATTAAATTTTTTCTCCATTGGATTTGATAAATTCGAGTGCTGACTTAAAATTTTCAAATTCAAACTATTTGGCCAAAAATCTCTATTTGTTTGTCCTCTACCAGCGCTAAATTTTGCTGGTGTACCTGCGCCCGTAAAAGGGCACTTACTTAATTCTGCTGATTTAAATGTTTTGCTTTTATGAAATTCCGCACTCATTATTATATATCTCCTTTAATATTATAATTATTCTAATTCGTTGTTTATAATTATTCTAAAGAAGATTGTCAATAAGTCAGAATATTTATGATGTAATTTCGGAAACCTAGTCTTCTAATTTTACTAAAACTTCTACTGATTTAATTTTTTTTCCAGGTATAGATTTTTGAATCTCTATCGGTCCCACATCCTCATTTTTAATGTCAATAAGCTTTTCTTCTTTAACATCGAAGAAATGGTGATGATCTGTGACATTTGTATCAAAGTAAGTTTGATTAGAATTAATTGGTATCTCTTTTAGATATCCTTTTTTAAGAAATGCATCGACTGTATTGTAAACAGTTGCTAAAGAAACTTTTTCACCCGTTTTATCTTTAATTAGATTGAACAAGTCGTTTATTGTGAAATGGAAAGTTTTGTCTCTATTGAATAAAACCTCACATATATTTATTCTTTGTTTAGTTGGTCTTAAGCTAGAGTTTCTTAGTTTTTCGATAAATTCTTGTTTACTAGTCATAAGCAATTTAAAACTATTCTAAACTATTTCTATATTATAATGTACCTAAATCAAGTAATAAGATTACAAAAATTATGAAAAAAAGTTCCTTTAATTACGACGAACTTATCGATTGTGCTAACGGCAAATTATTTGGTCCAGGGAATGCAAAATTGCCATCTCCACCCATGTTAATGTTTGATAGAATTACAGAAATTACTGAGAATCAAGGTTTTTATAAAAAAGGCTCCATGAAAGCCGAACTTGATATTAAAGATAATTTATGGTTCTTTGATTGTCATTTTAGAGAGGATCCAGTTATGCCTGGTTGTCTTGGTTTAGATGCTATGTGGCAGCTAGTTGGCTTTTTTCTTGGTTGGTTGGGAAATCCAGGAAGAGGTAGAGCATTAGGTGTAAGCACTGTAAAATTCACTGGGGAAGTTCTTAAAAATGTCAAAATGGCAACATATGAAATAGATATGAAAAGAATTCTTATTAAAGGAGAAACAACTGTAGGTCTTGCAAATGGAATATTGCTTGCTGATGGAAAAAAGATTTATAGTGCAGAAAATCTTAAGGTAGGATTATTTAAATAATGAAAAGAGTAGTTGTAACAGGACTTGGTGTGGTTTCATGTTTAGGAAATAATCAAGATGAAGTTTATCAATCGTTAGTTAATACAAAATCAGGAATAACATTTTCTGAGGAATACAAAGAACATAATTTAAAGAGTCATGTTCATGGTAAACCTAATATCAAGTTAGAGGATTACATTGATAGAAAAGTTATTCGATTTATGGGTGCTGGATCAGCATATAATTATGTTGCTATGAGTGAGGCAGTTAAAGACTCTGGATTAGAGGAAAATGAAGTTAGTAATATTTCAACTGGGATGGTAATGGGATCAGGAGGACCATCAATTGAAAATGTAATATTAGCATCAGATAAGACTAGAGAAAAAAATCCAAAAAAGATGGGTCCATTTATAGTTCCAAGAACAATGGCAAGTACTGCTTCTGCCACTTTAGCAGTTCCATTTAAAATAAAAGGCACTAATTATACAATAAGTTCTGCTTGTGCAACGAGTGGTCATTGTATTGGTAATGCAATGGAACTTATTCAATTAGGAAAACAAAATATTATTTTTGCTGGTGGTAGTGATGAGGTTCACTTTGCTATGACTGCAATGTTTGATGCAATGACTGCACTATCATCAAAATATAACGATACCCCTGAAAAAGCTTCAAGACCATATGATAAAACAAGAGATGGTTTTGTGATTGCTGGTGGAGGTGGAGTTCTTGTTTTAGAAGAATACGAACATGCAAAAGCAAGAGGTGCTAAAATATACGCAGAATTAACCGGATACGGAGCAACATCTGATGGCTATGATATGGTTGCACCATCTGGTGAGGGAGCGGTGAGATGTATGAAAATGGCTCTAGCAACTTCAAAAAATAAAATTGACTATATTAATACCCACGGGACATCAACACCTGTAGGAGATATTACAGAATTAAAAGCAGTTGGAGAGGCTTTCCCAGACTATAAACCTAAGATAAGTTCTACAAAATCTTTGTCAGGTCATTCATTAGGTGCAACTTCAGTTCACGAAGCAATTTATAGTTTGATAATGATGAAAAACAATTTTATTTCTGCTTCAGCAAATATTTCAGAAATGGATGACGAAGCAAAAAACTATCCGATTGTTACACAAGTTGAAAAAGACGTAAATTTAAGTGCAATTATGTCTAACAGCTTTGGTTTTGGTGGAACTAATGCAACATTAGTTTTTGAGAAAGTTTAAATCTATGAGTTTAATGAAGGGAAAAAAAGGTCTTATCATGGGCGTTGCCAATGAGAGATCAATTGCATGGGGTATATCTCAAAAACTAGCAGAGGCTGGGGCAGAGTTAGCTTTTACATATTTAGGTGATGCTTTAAAAAAAAGAGTTGTTCCACTTGCGGGAAAACTTAATTCAAATGTAACATTTAGCTGTGATGTAGAAAAAAAAGAAGAAGTTGTAAAACTTTTTGAAGATGTAAAAAGTCAATGGGGAGAAATTGATTTTGTTGTGCATGCAATTGCATTTTCAGATAAGTCTGAGTTATCAGGAGAATATTTAAATACAACTAGAGAAAATTTTTTAAGAAGTATGTTAATATCTTGTTTTTCATTTACTGAAGTTGCTAGAGAAGCATCTAAAATAATGAAACCAGGTGGTAGTATGATTACTTTGAGTTATGAGGCAAATAAAGCCATACCTAATTATAATGTAATGGGAGTATGTAAAGCTGCACTAGAATCTAGTGTTAAATATCTTGCAAGGGATCTAGGAGTAAAGAATATTAGAGTTAATGCAATAAGTGCGGGACCAATTAAAACTCTAGCTGCTTCTGCTATTGGGGATGCTAAATTTCTTTACAAGTGGAATGCCGATCATTCATTTTTGAAAAGAAATGTAGATAATCTTGATGTCGGAAATTCAGCATTATATCTTTTAAGTGATATGGCTGGTGGTGTTACTGGCGAAATTCACTATGTAGATGCTGGTTACAATAAAGTTGGAATGCCAGATCCTAAGAACATCAACTGAGATTTAGTTAAATTTAGTTAAATTATGATGCAACAAATTAGTATTTATCTAACAAGTATTATATTGGGAATTATGCTCTTCTTTTCTTTTGTCGTAGCGCCTGTTACTTTCACTGCATTAAATGAAGAAAATGCTAGGAAATTTATAAGAAAAATATTTCCTTATTACTATACTGTTAATTTAGCTATTAGTGCTTTAGTTTTAATTTTATTTATAATTCTAAAAATTTTTTCCTTAGATTTTTATTTAATTTTAAGTGTTGCGATATTATTTGCTGTATCAAATTTTGTACTAATGCCACTGATTAATAAGTTCAGAGATGAAAAGCAGGATAAAAGATTTAAACAGTCACACTTTATTTCTGTAGTGATAAATTTTGTGCAAATGATTTTGTTAGTAATTATCTTAATTTAAAAAATATTAGTTATACCTAAACCAACAGCTATAAAAATACTTAACCAAATTAAACCTTTAATAAAAAAAAATGCAAAACTACCAAGTAATAAATACCTTCCAAATTTATTTTTCTGTCGTTCTATCTTAAAGTTCTTTAAAAGCTTCATTTTATTAAAATTTATTAGAATTATTTTCTATTTGATTTTTTCCCACTCTTTCATTCCACCAGTGATATTTTTAACATTTTTAACCCCCATGTCTTGCATGGTTTTGGTTGCTAATGTTCCTTGTCCACCAACACCACAAAAAACGACATATTCTTTATCAGGATTATTTTTGAACATATCATTTTCTAAAGGACTGCCTTCTGCTAAATAAAATTCTAATAAGCCTCTATCCAAGTGAATTGCATTACCAATTGTTCCTTTTGAAAAGCTTTCTTTGTCTCTAACATCAATAAATTGAACATTTGGGTCATTTAGTTTTTCTTTTGCATCACTAGCACTGATATTTTCTATCTCATTACTCACACTCATCAAATCATCAAATTTCCTCATAGTTCTCCTATAAATTTATATTGCAGCTTGTTTAATTGATAACTTAACTTTTCCTCTATCAAAGCCGATTACCTTAACTTTAACTTCATCACCTTCTTTTACTACATCAGTTACCTTACCGACTCTCTTATCAGCAAGCTCTGATATGTGAACAAGGCCATCTTGTTTTCCTAGGAAATTAACAAATGCACCAAACTCCATAATTTTCATTACTTTACCGTTATAAATTTTATTGAGTTCAGCTTTAGCAGTTAAATCTTTTATCATCTGCATAGCTTTATTTCTAGATTCCTCGTCTGGAGCAGCTACTGTAACTTCACCTTCGTCATTGATGTCAACTTTTGCACCGGATACCTCTACTATTTCTCTTATAGTTGCTCCACCTTTTCCAATGACTGTAGCAATATCCTTCTTATCTACAGTTATTTTTTCCATTTTAGGTGTATGTTTTCCTACATCTTCTCTTGATTTGGATAAAGCTTTGTTCATTTCACCTAATATGTGAATTCTTCCATCTTTTGCCTGTTTTAAAGCCTGCTCCATAATTTCAAATGTTATTCCTGTGATTTTAATATCCATTTGGAGAGATGTTATTCCGTCTTTAGTTCCAGCGACTTTAAAGTCCATATCACCTAGGTGATCTTCATCTCCAAGAATATCTGAAAGAACGCTAAATTCATCTCCTTCTTTAATTAATCCCATTGCAATACCAGCAACTGGTTCTTTAATTGGAACACCTGCATCCATTAAAGCTAAAGATGAACCACAAACAGTTGCCATTGATGATGAACCATTTGACTCAGTTATCTCTGATACGATCCTAAATGTGTAGGGAAAGCTCTCCTTAGAAGGTAAAGAAGAATTTATTGCTCTCCAAGCTAATTTTCCATGACCTATTTCTCTTCTACCTGTACCTATTCTACCAGTTTCTCCAACAGAGAAAGGCGGAAAATTATAATGAAGCATAAATCTTTCTTTTTGTAATCCTTCAAGACTCTCTATTTTTTGCTCATCATCAGATGTACCAAGTGTAGTTGTAACTATTGCCTGTGTTTCTCCCCTTGTGAACAAAGCAGAACCATGGACTCTTGGAAGAATTCCAACTTCACACATAATTGGCCTAACATCTGCAAGACCTCTACCATCAATTCTATTTTTATTTTTAAGAATATCTGTTCTTACGATTCTTTTTTCTAAATTTTTAAGTTCAGAATTTACATCAAGATCTGTATAATTTTCGTCTTCTTCATATAACTTCTTTGCTTTATCAGTTATCTCTGAAATTAAATTTGATCTCTCCTGTTTATCTTTTATTGAAAATGCTTTTTTAAGCTCTTCTGTAAATTCGCTTTCCAATTTATTTTTTACTTCTGAAAGATCTTTTTTCTCAACTTCCCAATCAGGTTTTTTGCATTCTTTAGCTAGTTCCTCTATCATCTCAATAATTGGAACAAATCCTTCATGGCCAAACTTAACAGCATTTAACATTTCCTCTTCCGTTAAACCACTCGCCTCGGACTCAACCATTAAAACAGCATCTTTTGTTCCAGCTACTACAAGATCAAGTTTTGAATCTTTGAGTTCTGCTTTAGTTGGATTAAGTACATATTTTCCTTTAATAAAGCCAACTCTAGAAGCTCCGACAGGACCCAAAAATGGCATTCCTGAAATTGCCAAAGCTGCTGATGAAGCAATTATCGATAAAATATCTGCTTCATTTTCTTTATCATAAGATATCACTGTTGGTAGTACCTGAACTTCGTTTTTAAATTCATCTGGGAAAAGTGGTCTGATAGGTCTATCAATTAATCTTGAAATTAATGTCTCACTATCTGTTGGTCTTGCTTCTCTTTTAAAATACCCGCCTGGGATTTTACCCGCTGCATAATATTTTTCTTGATAATTTACTGACAATGGAAAGTAATCCATATCTGGATTAACTTTTTTAGCTCCAACTGCAGTTGCTAAAACTACAGTTTCACCGCACTGAGCTATAATTGCTCCATCTGCTTGCCTTGCTATTTTTCCCGTTTCTAAACTAATTTTTTTTCCTGCTATTTCTATTTCTTTCTTTACAACTTTAAACATTTATTTCCTTAAATTTAATTTTGATATTACTTCTTTGTAAGAGTCTATTTTATTTTTCTTTAAATAGTCTAACAATTTTTTTCTCTTATTTACTGCTCTTAAAAGTCCAACAGATGAATGTTTGTCTTTTTTGAACTGTTTAATATGTTTAGATAAGTTCTCAATTTTATCAGTTAATTGAGCAACTTGAACTTCTGAAGAACCTGTATCCTTGTCATGGATTGCCAGCTCTTTTGCTTTATTTGTCATTTTTTTTCCTTATTTATTTGTTTGTTTTATTAAATTTTCAATTTTTTCTGCGTAATCGAATGAATCATCTTTTACAAAAAATAGTTTTGGTAAAAATTTCATTACTATTTTTTTTGATAAGACTTTTCTTATTACAAATGAAAATTCCTTTAATTTAGCAACGACTTCTTCAGCGTTTTTTCCGCCTAAAGGCATTACAAAAATTTTTGCTGTCTTTAAATCTGGAGACATTCTAACTTCAGTCACAGTTATTTCTTTTGTAGACAAATTTGGTAGTTTTGCTTCATCTCTAATAAATAACATCCCTAAAGCTTGCTTAATCATTTCACCAACTCTTAACTGCCTTTGGGTAACTGGTTTTCCTAAGCTATTCATTATATTGTTCTCTCTGTTATTATAGAATTATATACTTCAATTACGTCATTTTTCTGGAAATCGACAAAATCCTTAAGAGTTATTCCGCATTCTAATCCAGCAGACACCTGCTTTGTCTGATTTTTCTCTCTAAAAATTGAGCCAATTTTTCCGTTGAAAATTATAGCTCCATCTCTGATAACTCTTGCATTAGAATCTTGAGTGATTTCTCCATCAGTTACCTTTGAACCTGCAACTTTACCCACTTTTGATACCTTAAATATTTCTAATATCTCTGCTGTTCCAATAATTTTTTCATCAACTTCTGGTGTTAATAAACCTGACATTTTACTTTTAATAAAATCCAAAACTTCATAAATAATATTAAAATTAGATATAGAAATTTTTTCTTGTTCAGCTCTTTTTTTAGCTTCTTTGCTAGGTTTTACATTGAAAGCAATAATTACAGCACTAGATGCCTTTGCTAAAGTAACATCAGTTTCTGTTACCATGCCTATATCTGATAAAAGTATTTTTGGCTTTACCTCATCACTTTTGATTTGATTTATTGCATTTTTTATAGCTTCAGATGAACCATGAACATCTGATTTTATTATAATATTTAACTCTTGAGAAATTGTATCTTTGAATGCAGAGTCTTGGGTCACAAAAGAGAGTGGATTTTCACTATCTTTTGCTTCTTGTATTCTTCCATCACTAAGAGATTTAGCCTCTTTTTCACTCTTTAATACAATAAAATCATCACCCGATTTTGCTGCACCATTAATACCTAATATTTCAATCGGTGTAGCAGGTTCAGCATTTTCGATTTGTTTTCCTTGATCATTTATTATGGCTCTAACTTTCCCCCATTTTAATCCACTAACAAAGTAATCACCCTTTTTTAAAGTTCCCGCAGTAACAATTACATTCGCAATAGGTCCTCTGCCTATATCAATTTTTGACTCTAGAACTACTCCTTTCGCATCAGTCTCAAAATCAGTTTTTAAGTCTAAAATTTCTGCTTGTAAGATAATACTCTCGACTAATTTGTCTAAATTTTGATTTGTTTTCGTAGAAATCTCTACCATTAAAGTATCTCCTGACAAATCTTCAGCTATTAGTTCGTATTCTAGAAGTTGATTTTTAATTTTTTGAGGGTCAGCCTCTGGCAAATCACACTTATTTATTGCAACAACAATTGGTACTTTGGCAGCTTTTGCATGTTTGATTGACTCTACAGTTTGTGGTTTTACGCCATCATCGGCTGCTACAACAAGAATTACTATATCAGTCAACTTTGACCCTCTTGCTCTCATTTCAGTAAATGCAGCGTGTCCCGGGGTATCAATAAAAGTTATTTTATTTTTATTATGTGTAATCTGATATGCACCAATATGTTGGGTAATACCTCCAAATTCACCAGAGACAACATTGGCTTTTCTTAATACATCTAAAACAGATGTTTTACCATGATCAACGTGACCCATAACTGTTACTATAGGGGCTCTAGTTTTTAAATTTTGGGTTTTTATCTCTTTAATTTTTTCTAAAATTTCTTCTGCTTTCTCCTCTTTAACGGGGTTATGTCCAAATTCTTTAACTAAATATTCTGCTGTATCTGCATCAATTGTATGGTTTATTGTGACTGTTACACCCATACCCATTAGATGCTTTATTATACTGCTAGATTGTTCAGCCATTCTATTTGCTAATTCTCTAATAGTTATAATTTCGGGTATATTAATATCTCTTTTAATTGGCTTAAAATTTTCCTTAGACTCCTCTTTGTTTAATAATCTATTTTCTTTTTGCTTTGCTCTTTTGAGGGAAGCCAAACTTCTAGATCTCATGCCAATGTCATCTCCACTTAAGGCTCTTGAGACTGTAAGTTTTAATTCTCTTTTTTTGCCACCTAATTTAGTGAGTTTATTTTCTTTTTGCGAATTATCACCTTTTAATCTCCTCGTTGCTCTTTGTTCAGCTAGTTTTCTTTTTTCAAAATCAGATGTAATTGGAGACGGATGTTTAGAAAAATTTGTTTTTTTTGGTATAAAAGTATTTTGAGGTTTATTATCTGTTAATTTTGCCCCCCTAGAAAAACTTGATTTACCACCAAATCTTGGTGATCTTTTTTCTATTACTACTGTGTTCTTTGATTGTGACTTAGCTTGTTCAATACTATTTATAGTCTTTTTGGATGCTCCAGAAATTGATAACTTTAACTTTTTCTTTTCCATTTTTCATCTCTCAATCTTGATACACAATATTTCTTGCAGACATAATTAGATCGTCAGCCTCTTGTTTTGAAAGGGCAAAGTCTTCTAAATAACCTTTAATTCTTACTCTTTCACCTTTGACAACATCATAACCACCTGTCAATTCATCTGACGCTAAATCTGCGAAATCGTTTAGTGTTAGTATTTTCTGTTCACCAAGTGTTACTAACATTCCTGGTGTTAGGCCTTTATGATTAATTAAGTCATTTTCTAATCCTAAATCTTTAATTCTATCAGCTATTTCTTCTTGGTCTTTTTGATAAAATTCCTTAGCTCTTTCAATTAATTCTTTTGCTGTTTCTTCTTCAATACCTTCGATTTTCATTAAAGCTTCAGGATCACTATCTTTAATATCATCAATAGATGAAAATCCTTCAGCAACAAGTAACTGACCCAATGTCTCATCCAACTCTAAATTTTTTACAAAATTATCTGTTTTTTCTTTAAATTCTATTTGCCTTCTTTCTGAATCTTCTTGGTCAGTCATAATGTTAATTTCATAATTCATTAATTTTGTTGCTAACCTTACATTTTGACCTCTTCTACCAATCGCTTTACTAAGATTTTCCTCGGTTAAAATAACATCTAATTTTCTTCCTTCTTCATCTACATTTACTCTTTGTACTTCTGCAGGTGATAGTGCATTTGCAACAACAACCGCAGGATCTTCTGACCAATTTACTATATCAATTTTTTCACCTTGAAGCTCATTTACAACTGCCTGAACTCTACTTCCTCTCATTCCAACACATGCTCCAACAGGATCTAAAGAAGTATCAATTGCTTTAACACAAATTTTAGCTCTGCTACCTGGATCTCTTGAGGATGATTTAATCTCGATAAGCCCATCATAAATTTCTGGCACCTCCTGGATAAATAATTTTTCCATAAATTTAGGGTGTGCTCTTGAAAGAAATATTTGTTGGCCCCTTGGCTCTCTTCTGACGTCTAAACAATATGCTTTTACTCTATCTCCAGCTTTAATATTCTCTCTTGGAATCATTTCATTTTTTTGTATTATTGATTCGGTCCTGCCTAAATCTACAATTACATTACCAAATTCTAGTCTTTTAACTATACCACTTAAGATAGTATCAATTTTATCTTTAAAATCATTGTACTGCCTTTCTCTTTCTGCCTCTCTCACATTAAAGCTGATTACTTGTTTAGCTGTTTGAGCTGCAATTCTTCCAAAATCAAAAGATGGTAATGGTTGAAGGACTTCATCGCCTATTTGTTTTCCTTTATTATTTTCGTTAAGTTTTATTGCATCATCAAGAGTTATTTCTAAATTCGAATTTTCTGGATTTTCTACTATTTCTAATCTTCTAAATATTCCAATATCTCCACTTTCTCTATCAATTTCGACTTTAATTTCGTTTTCAGATCCAAACTTAGATTTAGCTGCTTTTGCAATACCATTTTCCATTGATCCAATAATTAGTTCTTTATCAATAGATTTTTCTAAGGCTACTGCTTCTGCTATTCTAATCAGTTCTAGTTTATCTGCTCTTCTATTTAACATTTTAATCTACCTAAAAAAAAATGGGCCGAGGCCCATTTTGAAATTTCAATAATGTGAATGAAATATATTTATTTTTTTTTAATATTCAACTTTATTTACTTGCTAAATATATCTGATTTATCGGTTTTTTCCCATGAAAACGAACCTTTACCATCTGGGATTCTTCCAAAATGTCCATAAGCAGCTGTTTTTTCGTATATAGGTTTATTTAGACCAAGCATTTCTCTTATTCCTCTAGGACTTAAATCAAAGTTTTCTTGAATAAGCTTTTCTACATGCTTGTTTTTTTCATCATCATTATCAAACAAATCAACATAAATAGATAGAGGTTTTGATACTCCAATTGCATATGCAAGTTGTATCAAACATTTATCAGCTATTTCAGATGCAACAACATTTTTTGCTAAATATCTAGATGCATAAGCAGCAGATCTATCAACTTTGGTTGGATCTTTACCTGAAAATGCTCCTCCTCCATGTGGAGCAGCTCCACCATAAGTATCAACTATAATTTTTCTACCTGTTAAACCACTGTCACCATCAGGGCCTCCAATAACAAAATTTCCAGTTGGATTAACATAAATTTCCTTTTCATCTAAAGAACTTAACAGTTCTTTTGGTATTGATTTTTCAATATAAGGTTTAACCAGATCTCTTACTTGAGCTTGATTTACATCAGAAGAGTGTTGAGTTGATATTACCACTGATTTCACCGACGATGGTTTTCCATCTTTATATTCAATTGTTATTTGGCTTTTTGAATCTGGTTCAATACTTTTTAATTTTCCCGATTTTCTATCCTCTGCCATAAGTCTTAATATTTTATGAGAATAATGTATTGGAGCTGGCATAAGGACATCGGTTTCATTACAAGCATAACCAAACATAATTCCTTGGTCACCCGCACCTTCATCTTTATTTCCAGCAGAGTCTACACCCATAGCAATATCAGCGGATTGGGCATGTAAATGACTTTCAACTGAAGTAGCTTCTTTCCAAGTAAATCCCTTTTGATCATAACCTATATCTTTAATGCAATGTCTTACTTTTTCTATTAAATCCTCTTTTTTAATTTCTGGACCTCTTACTTCACCAGCTAATACAACTTTGTTTGTTGTTGTTAAAGTTTCACAGGCAACTCTTGATTGAGGTTCGGCTGCTAAATATGTATCTACAACCATATCTGAAATTCTATCGCAAACTTTGTCTGGATGACCTTCGGATACTGACTCGCTAGTAAATAAGTAATCTTTTTTCATTTATTCTCCCTAATTTTTAAAATAACAATGAAAGTAGTATAAATTAGAACAAAATAAAAGAAGATCTTATTACCGTGTTTAGCAAAATAAGTTTTATTAACACGTTTAATTTTTATAACATCAAAATATCCTTTTTCTTTAATTTGTTTAATAATTTGACCTTTAGGATTAACAAAAGCAGATATTCCATTGTTTGTTGATCTTATTACATTTTTACCTTCCTCAATTGATCTAAATATTGAGTGAGTCAAATGTTGTTGAGGTCCAATGGTTTTTCCAAACCAACCATCCTCGGAAATGTTTAATATAAAATCATAATATTTTTTATTTGGATTGATTTTTCCTGAGTAGATAATTTCATAACAAATAAGTGGAATAAATTTTAATTTATTGATCTCCAAAATTTCTCTTTTAACACCAGCTGAAAATGATTGATATCCTTGAGTTATTTTTTTTAAACCTAATATTTTAAGGAAATCTTCAAAAGGTAAAAATTCTCCAAATGGAACAAGTTTATTCTTATTGTATTTATATAATACTTCTGATTCGTTATTTAATACTATTAGAGAGTTATAAATTTTATTTTGGTTAATACTATTAATACCTAATATAACCTTATGGTTATTATTGTAATTTTCTTTGAAGTTATTTTTGAAAAGTTTGAGATCTTTTAAATATATGCTTGTAATAATTCCCTCTGGGTAAACAAATATTGTTTTTTTTAGGTTATGTGGATTACTTAAACTAATCAATTCATTAATACTTTTTTCAGCATCTTGGTTTGATAAAAATCTTTCAATGGGTATATTTGGAGAGATAACTCGAATAATGGAACTTAAATTATCATAATTTTTTTTTTCAAAATTTTTAATAATCAAATTTCCATATAAAATATTGATTACTAATAAAATTAAACTAAGACTAAAAATTAAAAACTTAGTTAAGATTTTATGTTTAAAAAAAATTATTACTGGTAACAAAAATATGGTTATTGATAATAAATTTAATGAATAAGTGCCTACATAAGATAAAATTTGTAAATAATGCAAATTATTTGAAAGACTAAAAACTACTAAATTCCAAGGGAAACCACCGAAAATAAAACTTCTTATAAACTCAATTCCACCAAAAAAAATTGAAAAGATTAAAATTGATGAGATTTTATTTTTTAAATTAAAAAAATTGCATAAGAAAGTAACTAAACCATAAAATATTCCCAAAAATAGAGGTATTAATATTAATGCGAATGGAATAATAAATTTAAATTTTACATCAAATGTCAAAGAATTTGTAATCCAATAAATATTTGAAATAAAATAACCAAATCCAAAGATCCAACCAACAAAAAATGAAATAGTTTTTTTATCTACATAATTTACTAATATGTAAAGTAAAACTGGAAGTGTTAAAAAATTAATAAAAAATAAATTGAATGGGGGTAAACTAAATGACGTTAGTATACCTAAAAGTAAACATATTAAAAATAGGAACGTTTTATTTTCTAAAATAGATTTCAATTTATTTTATTCAATTTCTTAAATATTAAATTTTCTTTTCTCTTCATTAAATAATAATCTTTATTTTTTTTATGATCATGTCCTAAGAGATGTAAATAACCGTGTATCCACATTTTATCTAATTCATGATCAAAGCTAGATGATTTTGCTCTTCTATTAATTATTTCAAAAGAAATAGCTATATCTCCTAAATATAATTTATTTTTTAATTTAACTTTTAAAGGAAAAGAAAGCACATCTGTTGAAACATTTTTATTTCTAAACTTCGAATTTAAATCTTTCATTATTTTATTATTAGTAAGCATCACAGTAAATTCTTGGTTTTTATTTTTAAAAGAGCTTATTTTAGATAATTTATTTAATTTCTTTTTGAAGTAAATTTTTGGTTTTTTTAATTTTTTTTCCCAAATTTTTTTATCTATAACTATATTGGCTTTAATCATTAATCTGAATTTTTTTCAGAATAAGCCTTAACTATCTTGGAAACTAGTGGGTGTCTAACAACATCAGTATGATTGAAATCTATTACAGATATCTCCTTTAAATGACCAAGTAATTTTTTTGATCTATTTAAACCTGACATTGTTTTATTAGGTAAATCTATTTGAGAAGGATCACCGTTAATAACTATTTTAGAATTTTCGCCAATTCTTGTTAAGAACATTTTTATTTGTGTATCAGTTGCATTTTGTGCTTCATCAAGAATTGCAAAAGAATTTTTTAAAGTTCTACCCCTCATAAAAGCGAGTGGTGCAATTTCAATATCTCCAACTTCAATCTTTTTTTGTATTTTTTCAAAATCTAACAAATCATATAATGAGTCGTAAAGAGGTCTTAAGTAAGGATCAACTTTTTCTCTCATATCTCCTGGTAAGAAACCTAATCTCTCTCCTGCTTCTACTGCTGGTCTAGATAAAATGATACGCTCTATTTTTTTTTCAAGTAGCATTGTTAAAGCAACTGCAACAGCTAAAAAGGTTTTACCAGTTCCAGCTGGTCCTGCAGAAATGACGATATCTGATTCTTTTAAAGCTCTTATATAATTTTTTTGCTTCTCTGATCTTGGTATTACAGATTTTTTTGGAGTTTTTATTATGTATTCTACATTTCCACTTTTATTTGTAACTTTCTCATCAATCATAAATTTGTTTACAGATGACTCTATATCCTTTTTTTCTAATGTTCCATTATTTAAAAATTGATCTACAAGAAATTGAATTGCATTCTTTATCAATTCATTTTTTTCAGGAGTATTTTTTAATAAAATTGAATTTCCTCTAGAGTAAATGCTAGTATTTGTAATTTTTTCTAATTCTTTTAAGTTATTATTAAATTCTCCTAAAACACCTAAAAGTAATTCATTACTTTGGAATACAATACTTAAGGCGTTGTTTTCGGAATACACATATTTTAAATCGGGATTAATTTTTGATTTTGCAAAATTTTTCAAATTATGCTGCTTTCATTTCATCTATTACTTTACCAAATAACGAATTTTGATTACTTTTTTCGATATTAACTTTAATTAGTTTGCCAATATAACTTTCATTACCATCAAAAATAACTGAATTTAAAAATTTATTTCGTCCGAAATATTTGTTTTGGTTTTTAAGTTTATTTTCCACAAGTACCTCTAAGGTTTTGCCTTCTAAAGATTTATTCAATTCTATTTGATTACTAAATAATTTTTCTTGAATAGTTATTAGCCTATTTTTAAGTTTGTCTTTATCAGTAATCTCTAATTCGGCAGCCTTTGTTCCTGGTCTAGGACTAAAAATAAAAGAAAATGAATTTATAAATTTAATTTTGTTAACTAAATTTATGGTTTCTTTAAAATCATTATCTGTTTCTCCAGGATATCCAATAATAAAGTCACTAGAAAATTTTATATCAGGATTAATTTTGATTAATTTTTCATAAATATCTAAATAATAATTTACAGTATGCTTTCTGTTCATCATTTTTAATATTCTATCAGAACCGCTTTGAATTGGTAAATGAACAAATGGCATTAATTTTTTCGAATTTTTGTAACATTCAATAAGATCATCTGTCATATCTCTTGGATGAGAAGTGGTATATCTAATTCTACTTATTTCGTTGTATTTACTTAGTGTATTGATAAGATCTGACAGTCGGTACTCTCTGGATCCATCTATATAAGAATATGCGTTTACATTTTGGCCGAGAAAAGTGATTTCTCTAGATCCGTTCTTTATCAATCTCTCAGCTTCATCAATAATGCTTTTAAATGGTCGAGAGTATTCTGGTCCTCTAGTATAAGGAACAACACAAAAGTGACAGAACTTATCACAACCCTCTTGAATCGTTAAGAAAGATGAAACGTTGGTATTATTATTTTTAATATTATCGAAGTACCTAAACTTAGAAACTGAGTCAAATTCAGTTTCTTCAACTTTGTTTTCCTTCTCAAAATTTCTCAATATATTGTTTATTTTTTGATATGATTGTGGACCTATGACTAAGTCAATGTATTTTTCTCTTTTAAGCATTTCTGTATTTTCAGCTTGTGCAACACATCCTGCAACTACCATTATTGGTTTTTTTTTATCTTTATATAACTTTTTAACTCTTCCAATTTCATGGTAAACTTTATCTTTGGCTTTATCTCTGATATGACAAGTATTTAATATATAACAGTCAGCTTCGTTTTGATTTTCTGTTTTATTATATCCTATTGATTTAACAGCATCGTATATTCTATTAGAATCGTATTCATTCATTTGACATCCAAATGTCTTAATAAAAACCTTCTTATTCATGATTTATTTTTTTTTGATTCCGTACAATTCTAATTTATGATCAACCAGTTTATAACCATATTTATCAGCAATTTTTTTCTGTAGTTCTTCAATTTCCTGATCAACAAATTCAATAATTTCTCCTGTTTTAATATCAATTAAGTGGTTGTGATCATCATTTAATTCATATCTAGCTTTACCTGACTTAAAGTCATGTTTTGTTAAAATACCCGCTTCTTCAAAAAGTTTAACTGTTCTATAAACTGTAGCAATACTAATTTTAGAATCTATTTGAGAAACTCTGTTATATAACTCATCAACGTCTGGATGGTCAGATTCTCCATATGTTTTTTTCGATTCAGAGATAACTCTTGCTATTATCCTTCTTTGATCGGTAAGCTTAACTCCATTTTTTTGGCATTTTTCTTCAATAGTTTCTAACATATTATATTTTAACTCGAGTAAAGGGGTTTAATCAAATTAATATTTGTAAAATTTTTCTTATCAAGTTTTACTAATTGATCTAAGCTTTTATCAGTTAAATGTTCACTCAAAAATCCATATAAATCAATATTTTTTGCAAAAGCAATACCCTTAGCGATTGCTATTGAATTTCTAATACTTGAGATTTTACCAGGACCTTGATTGACAAATATTTCACTAATTTTATCTAAATTTGAATTATGTTCTTTAAGGAAATTGAAAATTAATATCATTATTTTGTCAAAATTTTCCCTACTGTTTATATGAGCGGTAGTATAAGATTCTATATTAGTTATGAGAGAAAATAAAATTTTATCATCTGCAGCGTTTATAACTAAAGTATTCATTTTTTTTATTATTTTTTTAAACGTTAAAGCTGAAGTAGTAAATAAAAAATATTTTAAAGATGAAAAGGGAGTTTTAGCCATTATGTATCATAGATTTGAAGAAAACAACTATCCATCTACAAATATAAAATTAGATATATTTAAAGAACATATTAATTTAATAGAAGAAAGTAATCTAAATTTTTATAATCCTGGCAAATTTTCAAAAAATTTTAAACAGGTTAAGAAACAAAAAAAAATTTTATTAACTATTGATGATGCATTTATGTCGTTTTATGAAAATGCTTGGCCAATTTTAAAAGAAGAAAAAATTCCTTTTATTTTATTTGTCTCTACTGAGGCTGTTGGAAATAAAGGATATATGAGTTGGAACCAAATAAAAGAAGTGGAAAAAGAGGATTTTGCTTACATTGGTAATCACTCACATTCACACGATTATTTAACTAAATTTACTTTTCAAAATTTTGTAGAAGATATTGAAAAATCAATTAAAATTTTTAATGATAAATTAGGTTATAATCCAAGTTTTTTTTCATATCCCTTTGGGGAGTATAATTTGGAGCAGAAAAATTATATTTCAAGAAATTTTGAATTTGCATTTGGCCAACATTCAGGTGTTATTGATTTAAACAAAGATAGATATGAACTACCAAGATTCCCCATAAACGAAAAATATGGAGAAATTAAAAGATTTAAAGAGGTAATATCTTATTTGCCTCTTCAGTATAGAATTATTAAACCGGAAAACAAATTTATGAATGATGGAGAAAATCCCCCCAAAATGACGATAGAATTTTTTAAAGATCAAAAAAATTTGGATAATATTAATTGCTTTTCAAATGAAGGTTCTAAATGGAGAAAAACAAAAATTGTCTTAATCGAAAATATACTAAATATTAATTTTGCAGAAAAATTTATTGAAAGAAGAGGAAGAATTAACTGTTCTTTAAAAGATGAAAGTGGGTGGAGATTTTCAGGTTTCCAGTTTGTTCAAAATTAAATTAATTTTTTTGTCTTATTGCTTGTAGGCATTACATTTACATCATCAAAATCTGTAAGAGAATTTTGCTTTATAATCTGTTTTAACACATCGATGTATTGTTGTCCTGTCTCCGCGTATTTATCTAAATAATTTACTAGCTTTAGACTGTCTAATTTTTCATCATTATCTCTTTGAATTGCTCTTTCTTTTCTAAATTCGATGTAACTGCTATGAGTATTTAAATTTCGTTGATATGCTCTTACTGATGCTTTGAGAACTGCAAACTTTGCAACTTTGTGTTTTGCATCTTTATCTACACCCGCTGGTCTAATTCCATCACCATTCCAAGTCCATTGTCCAAATAATGCATTACCCTCTTGCGCAAATCTAGATGTCCCCCATCCAGTTTCTTTAGCAGCTTGAGCAAGTGCTAAAGAGACAGGTATTTCATCCATTCTAACTTTCAGAGAATAAAAATCTCCATCTTTTAAACCATATTGTTTAAATTTTTCTTTTAACCAATTCTTTTCTTTTTGCGTATTGATATTCTTAGCCAATATTCTAAATAATTCTTTTCTATCAAGTCGAATTTTAGCGTTCTCTTCTACAATTAATGGTAAAACTATTTGAATAAATAGTCTTTTTCTCTTTTTTGAACTCTCAATACTTTTAATCTCTTTTGGAAGATGATCAATTTTATTACCTATATTTACCAACTTAGTCTCTCTAACTCTTTCAAGATTATAATTTGTATCTTTAAACAATTGCTCAATTGTTCTTGCATCAAATCTAATTGAGTTCTGTCCCTCGTCATCTGTACTAAAAAAATCAATATCAGCAAAAATATTTTTTAGACTCAGATTATTTGATTTAGTTTCACTCTCTCCATCAAGAATTTTTTTTCTTTTATTTAGTTCTTGGTCAAAATTTACACCAGCATTTGAGATTATAGATTTTTTGAAATTTAAATTTTTATCAAAAAAATTGTTTACTGTTGGCAAAGAAAAGAATGAAAATATTACAAAAATGCTAATCGCAGAAAATTTAAATACATTGTTTTTCTTTTGCTTTAGTTTAAAACTTTTATTTTTTGCCCTTCTAACCATTAATTTCAATATAATTATTATTATTTAATTATACAGCTAAAACTTCTTTAACTTCAGGAATATAATGACAAAGCAAGTTTTCTACACCTTTTTTTAAAGTGAGAGTTGAAGATGGACAGCCTGAACAACTGCCTTTTAACAAAACTTTAACTTTTCCATCCTTGAATTCTTGGAACTTTATATCTCCTCCATCTCTTGCTACAGCAGGTCTAATTTTAGTATCTAGAATACTTATTATTTTCTTTTCAATATCTGAGTAATTTTTGTTTTGCTCTTCTTCATTTGTTTTATCTATAATACAAGTGTTTCCATTTGCATAATGTTCATTGACATAAGATATAACAATATGCTGAATATCCTCCCATTTTTTATTCTCATCTTTATTTATAGAAAAGAAATCTTCCCCTAAAAATACTCCAGTTACTCCATTTATCTGTAATAAGTTCTTTATCAATAAATTATTTGTATCTTCTTGATTTAAAACTTCCAAAGGACCATTATTAGATACTTTTCTGCCAGGTAGAAACTTTAACGAATTTGGATTTGGTGTATTTTCAGTTTGTATAAACATAGGTTTTATATAATGTTTATTTCAAAATATTAAATGGTTAAAAACCAACTATTTCTTTTATCTTTTTTACTTTTTTAGATGAAATATCATGTGCTTTTGCTGCACCATCCTTTAAAATTTGATCTATATAATTTTTATCTGACAACAATTTTTGTATTTCTTTTGATATAGGTGACAGTTTAGTCAAAATTATTTCAGAAAGTTTATTTTTTAGATCAGAAAAATTTTTTCCCTCAAATTCGTTTAATGTATTAGTAATATTTTGATTACTTAAGCTAGAATAAATACCCATCAAATTTTCTGCTTCAGGTCTGTCCTTAAGTCCTTCTTCATTTCCGGGCAAAGTATCATTATCTGTTTTTGCTTTTTTTATTTTGTTGATAATTTGATCCTCAGTATCTGTTAAATTGATTCTACTTCCTTCAGAAATATCTGACTTACTCATTTTTTTTGTGCCGTCTTTCAAACTCATTATTCTTGAAAAATTTTTTTGTATGAGAGGCTCAGGAGGCCTTAAGAGATTTGGACATTTATATTCATTATTAAATTTTTGAGCTATATCTCTACAGAGTTCTAGATGCTGTTTTTGATCATCTCCAACTGGTACATGAGTAGCGTCATATAAAAGAATATCAGAGGCCATTAGAATTGGATAAATATACAAACCAACACTTGCTTTTTCCTTATCTTTTCCAGCTTTCTCTTTGAATTGTGTCATTCTATTTAGCCAACCCATTCTAGCAATACATCCTAAAATCCAAGAACCCTCAGAATGTGCAGGAACTAAAGATTGATTAAATATTATACTATTTTTTGGATCAATACCGCTTGCAATAAATGCTGCTGCTGTCTCTCTAATATTATTTTTTAACTTGGTCGGATCTTGCATTACTGTAATCGCATGAAGATCAACAACACAAAAAATGCAGCTATTATCTTTATTATTTTGTAAATCTACAAAATTCTTTATTGCACCTATATAATTACCAAGATGTAAATTTCCCGTTGGTTGAACTCCTGAAAAAATTTTTTTGGACATAATTTAATAGTTTAATTTAATATCAGATATTTTAAAGGCCTTAATGAGTATTGAAATTAACAAATAAAAAGCAAAAGTTAAAATAACTAATAATATAATTGCTAAAAATTTATAAGTATTTGTAAATATAAAATAATTACTAAAATAATTAATTAATATTTTAAATAATCCCAAACAAATTAAATTTACAATAAATATTTTAAATAGCTGTATAAAAAACGAATCGTTGAAATTAAAGTAATTTCTATTTAGGACAAATACCATCAGTAAGAATCCATTCAACCAAGATGAAATACTTGTTGCTATAGGAATTATAATAAAACCTAGTTTACTGAATAAAGATACACTAATAACAATATTTAATATTACAGAAATCAATGAAAAGTAAAAAGGTGTTTTAGTATCGTTTCTTGCAAATATAAAACTTGAAAATATTTTTATCATCGAGAATGCAGGTAGTCCTAATGCAAAATAAAATAATGCATGTGCAGAATTTTTAACACTTTCTTCGTTAAAAGATCCATATCCAAAAAGCGCAGAAACAATTTCTTCAGAGGCAAAAATTAATGCAAATGTAGCAGGAAGACTTAAAAATAAACTCAATTCCAAAGACTTATTTTGTAAAATTTCCAATTTTATTTTGTTTTTACTCTTAACATATCTACTTAAGTTGGGTAGAATAATTATTCCAATCACAATACCTGCTATCGCTAAGTTTATCTGATATATTCTGTCTGCATAATATAAATATGAGACTGCACTTGCTTGGAAAGATGCAATTATAGTTCCAACTAATATATTTATTTGGGTAACCCCAGATGAAAATATACTTGGTAAAAGTTTACTAAAAAAAAATTTTATTTTTTTATCTATTTGGAAATTAAAATTAAAATTGGGATAAAAGTATTTTCTAGTAAAAATAATTAAAAATATAAACTGTATAATTCCTGCAAAAGTTACAGCATAACTTAGATAGTAAACTAAATCTGTATCATTTTTTATAATAAGAAAACAAATTATTAATATTACATTTAAAAAAAGAGGAGCAGCAGCAGCGGCTGCAAATTTGTTATGAGAATTTAAAATTGCTGAAAAAAAAGACGCTATACTTATAAAAAATAAAAATGGAAAAGTAATTCTAGTTAAATCAACAGCTAATTTAAACTTTTCATCTAAATCTGAGAAGCCTGGAGCGATCAATTTTATAAAGCTTGGCATAAAAATCTCGACAAGTATTGTTAGACTTAAAAGAGCTAAGACCAATAAATTAAATACTGAGTTTGCAAATTTCTGAGCTTTTTTTTTACTAGACAAAAGTTCTGATGTGTAAGATGGAACAAATGCTGCATTAAAAGTACCTTCTGCAAATAATCTTCTAAAGGTATTTGGTATTCTAAATGCTACGAAGAATGCATCAGCAATTGGTCCCGAACCAAGATAAATAGCTATAAAAAAGTCTCTTATGTATCCTAAGATTCTGCTAATAATAACAAACAGACTAAATGTGCCTGTTGACTTAATTAAATTCATAAATCATATTAGTAACTTAATCCTTTTGTATATCTAACAAATAATGAAAAAAAACAAAATTGAACATTATTCTGATAAAGAAGCTTTGGATTTTCATACTAATGATAAATCTGGCAAAATAGAGATTGTTTCATCCAAGCCAGTTACTACAAAAAGAGACTTGGCCCTAGCTTATTCTCCAGGTGTAGCTGCTCCTGTAAAAGCAATAGCTGACAATCCTGAGTTAGCATATGAATACACCACAAAAGGAAATCTAGTTGCAGTAATTAGTAACGGATCAGCAATATTAGGGCTAGGAAATTTGGGTGCGATAGCATCAAAACCAGTGATGGAGGGTAAAGCTGTACTATTTAAAAGATTTGCAGATATTGATTCGATAGATTTAGAAATAGACACAGAAGATACAAAAGAAATAATTAATTCAATAAAAAATATAGCAAAAAGTTTTGGTGGTATAAATCTCGAAGACATTGCGGCTCCAAACTGCTTTATAATCGAAGAAGAATTAAAAAAAATTCTAGATATTCCTGTATTTCATGATGATCAACATGGGACGGCAATCATAACAACAGCTGCTTTGATTAACGCTGTAGATATTGCAAAAAAGAACTTAAAAAAAATTAAAATAGTAATTAACGGTGCAGGCGCTGCAGCTATGGCATGTGCAAAGTTGTTCAGAAGCACAGGTATTCCAAAAAATAATATCAAAATGTTGGATACAAAAGGCGTAATAAATAAAAAGAGAAAAGACATTAACACTTGGAAGAAAGAATTTGCAGTAGAAACAAATGATAAAAATTTAGATGATGCGATGAAAAATGCAGATGTATTTTTGGGCTTATCCGCCGCTGGTGTTGTAAAAAAAAGTATGGTTAAAAAGATGGCAAAAAATCCAATTATATTTGCCTGTGCAAATCCAGATCCAGAAATAAGACCGGAAGATATAGAGGAAGTAAGAGATGATGCAATTATAGCAACGGGTAGATCTGATTATCCAAATCAAGTAAATAATTTAATTGGGTTTCCTTACATATTTAGGGGAGCATTAGATGTGAGAGCAAAAACTATTAATGAAGAAATGAAAGTTGCGGCAGCTAATGCTATAGCCTCACTTGCAAGGGAATTTGTGCCTGACGAAGTTGCAGCTGCAATGGGTGGTGAGAGACCTAATTATGGAAAAGAGTATATTATTCCATCTACTTTTGATCCAAGGTTAATAAGCGTAATACCAGTAGCAGTGGCAAAAGCTGCTATGAAATCTGGAGTAGCTAGAAAAAAAATTGAAAATTTTGATCAATATTCTGAACAATTAAAACAAAGATTAGATCCATCAGTTACGATTATGCAAGGAATTAATAACCAAATTAAAAAAACAAATAAAAAAGTTGTCTTTGCAGATGGTGAAGATGAAAATACTTTAAAGGCTGCAATAGCTTTTAAAAATAGTGGATTAGGTACACCTATATTAGTTGCTAAAGAAAAAGTGGTTAAAGAAAAACTTAAAGAAATTGGTTATGGAGAAAACTTTGATATTGAAATAGTAAACTCTACTTTAAGTGACAAAAGAAAAAAATATGTGAATTATTTATTTAAAAAACTGCAAAGAAAAGAGGGGTTGCTTGAAAGAGATTGTGATAAAATGGTTAGAAATGACAGAGTCATATGGGGTTCTTGCATGGTTGCATGTGGTGATGCAGATGCAATGGTTACTGGAAATTCGAGAAGGTATGGACAATCTCTTGATAAAGTAAAAAAAGTCATAGATGCTAGACCAGGAGAGATTATGTTTGGGTTGAACATGATTGTAAATAAAGGAAAAACTGTATTTATTGCAGATACAAGTGTTCACGAATATCCAACATCTGAACAACTTTCTGAAATAGCTATTTCTGCATCTAGAGTAGCAAAATTATTTGGATTTGAACCAAAAGTTGCTTTTCTTTCACACTCAACATTCGGCCAACCAATTACAGCTAGAACCAAACATATAAGAGATGCAGTAGAAATTTTAAAAAATAAAAAGGTTAACTTTAAGTTTGACGGAGATATGCAGCCTGATGTTGCCTTAAGTGATGAATATAAAGACCTTTATCCGTTCTCAGAGATTGTTGGTAATGCAAATATATTGATTATGCCTGGACAGCACAGTGCTGCTATAACTTATAAAATAATGAAAACTTTAGGTGGCGCAAAAGTTATTGGGCCACTATTAATCGGTTTAGGTCAAGCAATTGAAATTGCCCCGTTAAGATCATCGACATCTGACATATTAAATTTAGCATCTGTTGCAGCATATTCGGCAGGAGTAATTAATTACAAAAAGCTAAATTAGTTTTTTATTACTCTCAAGTCCTCAACTAAAAAAATACTTGTAACTACATCTTCTACATCAAGAACTTTTTTAGCTTCGTTTATAACTTCAACTCTTTCTTCTTCATTCTGCGAAATACCATAAATATAAATAATTTTTTTATATGTATCGATATCATAATTTGCAGACCTTATTTTTTTATTAGCAATCATTGCTGTTCTTAATTGGGAAGTTATAAGTACATCTTTAGCTGTTTGTTTAAAATTAAATTTTTCTTTAATTTTTAAATCATTTTTAACTGACCTTGCCCCTTTTATTTCCCAACCTAGTTTTGTAATTTTTAATTTTTCTTCCACTGTATTTACTTTACCTGTTATAAAAATTCTTCCATCTAAAACTTTGGTTTTCACATTTAGTAAATAACCTTTATCCATTAATATCAATTTTGCTCTTAAATTTTTTTGCATTAATGAGTCATCTATTTGTGTTCCAATAGTTCTTGGATCCATTGCTACTGAAACTCCAGTGCCTAAAACTCCAGTTGACGAGTATCCAACACATCCTGATACTAATATAATAATTATAATTAATATTAAATTTCTAAATTTCATTTTTTTTCTTCAAACAAAAGTTATAAACAATTTTTTTTGATATATTATTTTCGTTACTAATTATTGAGGTTACATCTTTAATTGACATTTTTTTTAAAAGTTTGATGATTTTTTTTTTAACAGATTCTTCAATTACTTGTAACCTGTTTTGTAAATTTAAATTTTCTGATATTACTACAGTCATCTCACCTTTTTCAGATATGTTAATATTATTGAGGTTTTTAACCTTGTCTCTAATATATTCTTCATGCAATTTAGTCATTTCTCTAGTAATTAAAATATCTCTATCATTAAAATATTTTTGGATTTGAGTTCTTATTTTTTTTATTTTTTTAGGTGAAATAAAAAAAACAATTGAATAATTTAAATTAGAAATTTTTTTAAAAAGTTGATCAATTTGCAACTTTTTATCAGGCAAAAAACCACAAAAAAAGAAATTGTTTGAAAAGCCACTTACAGAAACAGCTGCTGTAGCAGCGGAGGATCCTGGAACTGGAAATATATTAATTTTATTCTTGATGCATTCATTTATCAAAATTCCTCCTGGATCTGAAATTGTTGGGGTACCTGCATCTGAGATTAGAGAAATTATTTTGTTTTCTTTTAATAAATTTAAAACATTTTTAATGTTTTTTTTTTCATTAAATTTGTGATTAGACAATAATTTTGTACTTATATTGAACCTAGATAATAGTTTACTTGAAACTCTTGTGTCTTCTGACAAAATCACATCTGATTTATTAAGTATGTATATAGCTCTTAAAGTAATATCCCCCAGGTTTCCTATTGGTGTTGAAACACAATATAGCCCAGGTTTTAAATTATCATTTAATTCAAAATTGTACATTTAATGATGATGAGAAGATTATATATCATAATTTTAAAAGTTTTTCTCATAATCGTTTTATCTCAACTTAAAGCGGTATCGAAAGAGAAAATTAAGATAGGTTTAATAATACCTCTATCAGGTGAATATTCATATATTGGTAAATCAATTCTTAAATCTACAAGAATGGCGTTAAATAAAATTAATGATGACAGAATAACAGTAATACCTAAAGATACCAAAGCAAACCCGATAGATGCACTGAAAGTATCAAATGAACTTTACAATAATGGTGTAAAAACAATTATTGGACCGGTATTCAATGAGAGTATTAAGTATTTAGATGAATTAAATGAAGTAACATTCATATCTTTTACAAACAAAATAAGAAATAATCCAAAAAATGTAATTTCTGCAGGGGTAAATGCAATATCACAAATAAATACAATTAAAAAATATTTAAGTGAAAATAATTTAAATAACACAATTTTTTTAATCCCAGAAACAGAATATAAAAGAGAAATTGAAGAAGCTATAGAGAAATCTAATTTAATATTAAAAGAAAAATTTATATATAGCAAAGATCCAACATTGCTAACAAAGCAAATAGAAGATTTAACAAGATATCAACAAAGAAAAAAAAATTTAGAAAATGAAATTAAAAGAATAGAAAATTCAAATACATTAAATAAAAAGAAAAAAATAGATGAATTGAAAAAAAAAGATACTTTAGGTTTCATAAACTTTGACTCAGTAATAATTGCTGATTTTAGTGAAAGTCTAAAAAGTGTTACTACATCATTATTATATACAGATGTCTCTTCAAAAAGAATTAAATACATCACATTAAATCAATGGTTTGATGAAAGCCTTTTAAAGGAAACTTCATTGCATCCAATATATTTTCCATCAATAAATAAAGATAATTTTGAAATATTTCGAAAAGAATACATTCGAAACTTCAAAAATACTCCAAATCAAATTTCTTTTTTAAGTTATGATCTAATAGGGTTGGTATATTATTTATTAATAAATAATGATTTTAAAACAAATGAAAATTTATTTGTTAAGAAAAATAAATTTAAAGGAAAAATAGGCATCTTTGAAATTAATAAAAAAACAATTACGCATCAATTAAACTTTTATGAAATACAAGATAAAAGTTTTAAAGAAATTTTTTAATTTTTTTAAAAGCTTTTGCTCGGTGATCACTTTTAAATTTTAACTTTTGACTCATTTGACCGAAAGTTAATCTTTTATTTTCAGGAATAAAAATTGGATCATAACCAAAACCCTTATTACCAACTTTTTTTTTAGAAATTCTGCCACTAATAATCCCTAAAGATTGGATCGGTTTTTTTTTTAATCCATAAATAGTTAATGCACAAATAAATCTCGCTTTAATCTTTTTTGATTTCCAGTTTTTATCTACCTTAGATAGCTTTTGATATACTTTCGATATTGCAAAATTAAAATCACCCCTTTTTCCACCCCATCTTGCTGAAAAAATACCTGGTTGATTATTTAGTAAGTCAATTTCAAGCCCAGAATCATCCGCGATGCAAATTTTTTTTGTTTTTTTTGAAAAATGCTTTGCTTTAATTAAAGAATTTTTTAGAAAAGTATGTCCATTTTCTCTAGGGCTTTTTAGACCATAGTCTTTTGGAGAAGTAATAGTGTAGTATTTGGGCAATAAATCTTTAATTTCTTTAATTTTTCCTTCATTATTTGACCCTACTACGATTTCTTTAATTTTTTTTTTTAACATCTAGAATTTCATGAATTTCTTACCATATAGACACTAATGGAAAAAGAAGAATTACAAAATAAAGAAAATCAAAATTTAAAAGACGAAAACTCAGAGATAAGCACAGATAAACAGGCCCCGGAAGAAACCGAAAAAAAAGAAGAAGAGGAACAACTTTCACCCGTAGATGAAATTGCAAATCTCAAAGATAAAGTTGCTAGAACATTTGCTGAAATGGAAAATCAGAGAAGACGATTTGAAAAAGAGAAGGATGAAGCTTTTGAATATGGTGGATTTTCATTTGCAAGAGAAACACTTAATCTTCTAGATAATTTGGAGAGATCAAAACAAACGCTGGAAAGTGACGAAACTATAAAAGATAAAGTCACACTAAAAAAATTAATAGAGCACATTGATATTATTAATAAAGATATGATTTCAATTTTCAAAAAAAATAATATTGAGCCAATTAAAGCAATTAACGAAAAATTAGATCCAAATTTACATCAGGCAATGATGGAAATAGAAGATGATACCAAAGATCAAGGAACAATTGTTCAAGAAATTCAAAAGGGATTTATGATGAAGGATAGGTTGCTTAGACCTTCGTTAGTAGCTGTGTCTAAAAAAAAAGTCGAAGTTAAACAGAATAACCAAAAAAACCAAGAAAATGAGGGAAAAGAGGGAGAAAATTAATTATTTATCATGGTTGTAGTTGTAAAATTAACACTTATATGAGCTTCAAATAGGATTAATTATGAGTAAAGTTATAGGAATAGATTTAGGAACAACAAATTCTTGTGTAGCCGTTATGGAAGGAACACAAGCAAAAGTTTTAGAAAATGCTGAAGGAGCAAGAACAACGCCATCAGTTGTTGCATTCACAGATGAAGGTGAAAAATTAATAGGTCAACCTGCAAAAAGACAGGCAGTTACAAATCCTGAAAATACAATATTTGCAGTTAAAAGATTAATTGGAAGAAATTTTGACGATTCAACAGTTAAAAAAGATGTAGAGACTGCACCTTTCAAAATAGTTAATTCTGATAAAGGCGACGCATGGATTGAAGCAAAGGGCCAAAAATATTCTCCATCACAAATTTCAGCTTTCACTCTGCAAAAAATGAAAGAGACAGCAGAAAAATATCTAGGTTCAGAAGTAAAACAAGCTGTTATAACTGTTCCAGCATACTTCAATGATGCTCAGAGACAAGCTACCAAGGATGCCGGTAAAATAGCTGGCCTTGAAGTTTTAAGAATTATAAATGAGCCCACAGCAGCATCTCTAGCTTATGGTTTAGATAAGAAAGCTAATAAAAAAATAGCAGTCTACGATCTAGGTGGTGGAACATTTGATGTTTCAATTCTTGAATTAGGCGATGGAGTATTTGAAGTTAAATCAACCAATGGTGATACTTTTTTAGGTGGAGAGGATTTTGATAATTCTATTGTAGATTATTTGCTTTCAGAATTTAAAAAAGAAAACGGCATTGATTTAAAATCAGATAAATTAGCTTTGCAGAGATTAAAAGAAGCTGCAGAAAAAGCAAAAATTGAATTATCATCTGCGACACAAACTGAGATAAATTTACCATTTATTACAGCTGACAAAACTGGACCGAAACATATTAACTTGAAAATGACTAGAGCTAAATTAGAAGCATTGGTCGAAGATCTAATTTCAAGAACAATACCACCATGCAAAACTGCTTTAAAAGATGCAGGTCTATCTGCAAGCGAGGTAGATGAAATTGTATTAGTTGGTGGTATGACTAGAATGCCTAAAGTAATAGAAGAAGTAAAAAATTTCTTTGGCAAAGATCCTAATAAATCAGTCAATCCTGATGAAGTTGTTGCAATGGGTGCAGCGATTCAAGCAGGTGTGTTACAAGGTGATGTAAAAGATGTGTTACTTTTAGATGTAACCCCTTTATCTTTAGGAATAGAAACATTGGGTGGTGTATCAACAAAATTAATTGATAAGAATACAACAATTCCAACTAAAAAGAGCCAAGTATTTTCAACCGCTGAGGACAACCAACCCGCAGTATCAATCAGAGTTCTTCAGGGTGAAAGAGAAATGGCATCAGATAACAAAGTTTTAGGGAATTTTGAATTAGTTGGTATTGCTCCAGCACCAAGGGGTGTTCCACAAATTGAAGTGACATTTGATATTGATGCAAATGGTATAGTTAATGTATCGGCTAAAGACAAAGGGACTGGTAAAGAACAAAAAATTCAAATTCAAGCATCTGGAGGATTAAGTGATGAAGAAATTAGTCAAATGGTAAAAGATGCAGAATCGAATAAAGAAGAGGATAAAAAGAAAAGAGAAGCTGTTGATGCAAGAAATCAAGCAGATACATTAATACACTCTACTGAAAAAAATTTAAAGGAACACGGAAGTAAAGTTTCAGACGCAGATAAGAAAGCTATTGAAGATGCATCAGCTAACCTAAGAAATGCACTTAAGGGAACTGATGTTGAAGAAATTAAGAAGAAAACACAAGATTTAGTTCAGGCATCTATGAAATTAGGTGAAGCAATCTATAAATCACAACAAGGTGCAAAACCTGAAGATGCTCCAAAAGACGCAAAGAAAGAAGATACGAAAGACGATAACGTTGTTGATGCAGATTTTGAAGAAGTAAAAGACGAGAATAAAGAAAAAAGCGCCTAACAAAACAACTGTTTGTCTATAACATGTTATGGCAAAAAGAGATTATTACGAAGTTTTAGGTGTAAATAAAAGTGCTTCAGCAGACCAAATAAAATCAGCTTACAGGAAACTCGCAGTTAAATTTCATCCTGATAAAAATAAGGGTGATAAAGGAGCTGAGGAAAAGTTTAAAGAAGCATCAGAAGCTTACCACGTTCTATCTAATTCAGAGAGAAAACAAAATTATGATAATTTTGGTCATGCTGCTTTTGAAAATGGAGGTGGTGGAAGAGGTGGATTTGGAAATTTTGACTTTTCAAATCATTTCTCTGATATTTTTGAGGACTTTTTTGGTGAAGGTTTTGGTGGAGGCCGTAGATCAAGAAGGTCAAATAATAGAGGGTCGGATTTAAGATATGATTTATCTATATCTTTGGAAGAAGCTTTTTCTGGAAAGAAACAAGACATAAAATTTTCTACATCTGAAAAATGTGACACTTGTAGTGGTTCAGGTTCAAAACCTGGGTATCAAGCTGGAGCATGCTCGATGTGTGGTGGTCATGGTCAAGTTAGATCAAGCCAAGGTTTTTTCACAGTACAGCAAACATGCCCTCAATGTGCAGGTGTTGGTGAAGAAATTACTCATCCTTGCACAAACTGCAATGGACAAGGGAAAAAACAAGCTTCAAAAAGATTATCGGTTACTATTCCAAAAGGTGTGGATGATGGAACTAGAATAAGGCTTTCAGGAAAAGGTGAAGCTGGGTCAAGAGGGGGTAGTACTGGTGATTTATATTTATTCATTAATGTTCATTCTCATGAGTTATTTAAAAGATCTGATGAAAACTTATTTTTTGAATGTCCAGTTTCTATAGCAGATGCTGCTCTTGGCACCTCAATTGAAATTCCAACAATTGATGGCGGTAAAGCTAAAATTAAAATTCCTGCAGGTACTCAAAGTGGTAAGCAATTCAGGTTAAAGGGGAAAGGAATGCCTTATATGAGAGGGAATGACTTTGGAGACCTTTACGTACAAGTAAATACTGAGGTTCCAATATCACTAAATAAAGAACAAAAAGAATTACTAGAAAAATTTAGAGAAATTGAAAATGAAAAATCTAACCCAAGTATTAAAAAATTCTTTCAAAAAGCTAAAAGTTTTTGGAAAAACTAGTTAGTGGTGCTAATCTATTTTATACTAAATAGATGTTTAATTTTATTTTCCAAAGAGTTGTAAACTACTATATAAATAAAGAAAAAAGTAAATTATACTATTTTTTTTTTTCTTTATTTAAGTTTTTAACTAAAGGTCCAATTATCTTAGATTTTAAAAATTACAAATTTTATTCATATCCAAGTAAAAAAGATTTAAGCAGGTGGATACTAAAAAACCTTAAAGAGTGGGATAAAGAAAACATAGATATAATAATAAATTTAATAAAAAATGATGATTTCACTTTTATAGATTGTGGGTGTAATTATGGTGCATATTCAATACCCATTGCAGCACATAATCCAGCTATAAACGTCTACGCATTCGATGCGTCTAAAAAAAACATAAATAGATTAACAGAAAATGTAAAATTAAATAGTTTTAAAAATATTAAAATATTTAATTACGGTATAGGAGATAAGAATGAATATAAATTATTTGATGAAAATTTAAATAATTATAACAATTCTGGATCCTTCAGATTTATAAATGATAATAAAAATGAAACTGAAAGATTAAAAATTTATTCTTTGGATGGACTAGTTAAAAACAAAATTATTAATTTATCCAGAAACTTAATTGTTAAAATTGATATTGAAGGATATGAATTTAAAGCATTAAAAGGAATGGAGGAAATGATAAAATATCATAATATTTTTATATTTTTTGAGTTTTCAAAAATGTTGATCAACAATGAAGAAAATTTCAAATTTGAATTTGATAAATTTTTATTAAGAAATAAACTTAATTTATTCGATTTAAATTTTAAAAAAATTCAAACTACAAAGTTATTTGAAATTTTAAATAAAACTGATACTAGATATCAAACTATTGGTGATTATATTTTAACAAAAAAACATAATGAAAATAATTAAATTAGCGATAACTGGATGCATGGGTAGAATGGGCCAGCAGCTCATCAAATCTGCCAAAAAAGATAAGTCCACTAAATTAATCTCTCTAACAGAAAATAGAATAATTAATAAAAAAATTAATGGCATTAAACTTGAGATGAACTCTGAAAAATCACTAAAAAAAGCAGATGTTATAATAGATTTTACTGTACCTAATTGCACATTCGAGGTCTTAAAAATTGCGACTGAACTAAAAAAAAAGGTAGTCATAGGTACAACTGGGTTCACAAAAAAACAAGAGAGTCTAATTGAGAATTATTCAAAAAAAATTCCAATTTTAAAAGCCGGTAATATGAGCCTAGGAATAAATTTACTTATGTATCTTACTGAAATTACATCTAAAACTTTGGGTAATAACTATCTAAGTAAAGTTTATGAGGTGCATCATAAACATAAGAAAGACTATCCATCTGGAACAGCTCTCATGCTAGGTAAAGGTATAGCTATAGGAAAAAAAAAGAACTTTTATAAGCTAGTAGGTAAAAAATATTTAAATAAAAAAAAATTTCCTTACGGAAAAAAAATTAATTTTAATTCTATTAGGAAAGGTGAAATAATAGGTGAACATGAAGTTACTTTCTCGAGCGGAAAGGAAATAATTGCATTAAACCACGAAGCTTTTGATAGAACATTGTATTCAGATGGTGCAATAACTGCAGCTAAATGGCTAATTAATAAAAAGCCAGGTCTTTATTCAATGAGAGACATTCTCAATTTTAATTAATGAATGAAGTACAGAGAGCTAAAATTGTTTTAAAAATACTTAATAAAATTTATCCAAAAACACCCATACCACTAAAACATAGAAATAAATTTACACTACTAGTATCCGTTTTACTTTCTGCTCAATGTACAGATGTGAATGTAAATAATGTTACAAAGGATATTTATCCGAAATATAATAAACCTAAAGATTTTGTTAAACTTGGAAGAAAAAAAATTGAAAAATTAATAAGAAGTATTGGAATATTTAGAGTTAAAGCAAAAAGTATTTACTTTTTATCAAAAATTTTAGTTGAAAAGTATGATGGTAAAGTTCCCAAAACTTTTGATGAGTTGGAAAAATTACCTGGCGTTGGACACAAGACAGCTAGTGTTGTGATGTCTCAAGGATTTGGCTATCCAGCATTTCCGATTGATACACATATACATAGACTTGCACAAAGATGGGGTTTAACAAATGGAAAAAATGTGGTGCAAACTGAGAAAGATTTGAAGCGATTATTTCCAAAGAAGTATTGGAATAAGTTACATCTTCAAATAATTTATTATGGGAGAGAATATTGCAAAGCAAGAGAGTGTTACGGTATAACTTGTAAAATTTGTACTACTTGTTATCCTAATAGAAAAAAACCAATAAGAACAATTAAAGCATAAATGAATTTAATAAATCTTTTTCCACTAACAATACTCAAGGACAAAATTGATATTTCAGATGATGAAAAAGCTCTAATGATTAATGAAATAAGAGATATGAAAAAAAATTCGAAAAATACTAATTACCAAACTAAAACTAATGCTTGGACTGGAGATACACAAGGTTATGAGTTTATACATAAGAACGTAAAATTCCAAAATCTTTTTAACGAAATTACTAAAAGAATATGGGAATATTTAAATTGTGTCGAAATTGATAGCAAATTAATAGATTTATACATCCAAAGATCCTGGGCAACTATTTCAGAAGGAAATGAAAGAATAAAAAAACACAGACATTTTCAATCACATATTTCTTTTGCATTCTATTTGAAAAAGAATAAACAAGATTCAAATCTTGTTATGTTTGATGAAAGTTATAAAAATGAAATTATGCCTGGTATTTTCAGATCAGATACAGCATTACAGAAAGGTATAGTTAAAAAAATGAATCCCTTTAATGTAACTCAGGCAATTGTTAATGTTGAAGAAAATGACATTATAATTTTTCCCTCAAAAACAATTCATTCTACACAACCTACCGAAAGTAATGATGAAAGAATTTCTATATCAGCAGATATTGTGTGTATAGCAAAAGATTCAAATCTTTTGGAGATGGGTATGCCTCCACTAAACGAATGGACAAAAATGTAAATATGAAAATATTAGGGATCGGAAATGCAATTGTTGATGTAATTTGTAAAGTTGATGAAAATTTTATTGATCAAAATAAATTAACAAAAGGAACTATGAAATTGATTTTCGATAAACAAGAATTTCAATCAATGTTATCAAGTCTTAAAATCGAAAAAACCATATCTGGTGGATCAGTGGCTAATTCTATTGTTGGATTATCTCAACTAAAAAATAAAGCAGGTTTTATCGGGAAAGTTAGCGATGATGAACTGGGATCTAAGTATGAAGATGGATTAAAATCAGAAAAAGTTGAATATTTTTACTCAAAAAAAAAAGAAGATTTACCAACTGGGACATGCTTAATTTTAATAACTCCAGACTCAGAAAGGACAATGTGCACATTTTTAGGTATTGCAGGAAAAATTAATGAAAATGATATAAACAATGACGTCATAAAACAGTCTGAAATGATTTTCCTAGAAGGTTATTTGTGGGATGAGGGCGAACCCAAAAATGCATTTGAAAAAGCAATTAAGAGTGCAAATAAAGTTGCTATGTCCTTATCAGATAAATTTTGTGTGGATAGACATAAAGCTAATTTTTTAGATTTAGTAAAAAATAAATTAGATATTACCTTTGCTAACGAACAAGAGATGATGTCATTAATTGACGCTGAAAATTTTAATCAAGTAATTGATTTTGGTAAAAGTTTAAAGAAACATCTTGTAATTACTCGCGGAGAAAAAGGAGCTGTTTCAATATTTGATAATGAGGTAATAGAAAATGATGTATTCAAAAATTTAGAAGTGAAAGATCTTACAGGTGCAGGTGATTTATTTGCAGCTGGTTATTTACATGGATATTTAAATAAATTAGATACTAAACAGTGTTTGGACAAAGGAAGAGAAATGTCTTCAAAGGTGATACAGCAGATTGGAGCTAGACTTTAGTATTTTTTCTACTAAAGCTTCCTTTCCCTTTTTTTGGTTTTACAACTCTTTGCTTATATTTCTTAGTAAATAATTCTTTTGCAAATTGGTTTTTTTTAATTTTCGATTTTATAGCCATTTTTCAAACTGATTATAAATGATTTATCATTGAATTTTTTTTCAACTTTTTTTCTTAGTCTATAGACATGGGTTTCAACAGTATGAGTTTCTAATTTTGACTTATATCCCCAAACTTCTGATTGCAGTTTATTTATCTTTACTGGTCCCTTAGAATTATTTAGAAAACTTATTATTTTCATTTCTTTCTCTGTTAGCTGAAGTGATTTTTCATCAAATAGCATAACCCTTGAGTTTAAATTGATACTATATCTACCTGTTTTGACATTGTTCTGCTGATTAAATTTATTTTTTAAAAATTGGACATTAACGATTTCAATAAATTTTTGGATATCTAATGGAAATTCCTCGATTTTAAGCTGGTTTTGAAAATTTTTCTTGTTATCTCCTGAAATAACTACGAAATTTCTATTATTCAGATTTTTTTTAAATTGGTCATCATTAAAGTATTCAATATTAAAATTTAAATTACTTTTTATTTCATTTAATATCTTGAATAATGTTGGAAACCTATAAATAATTAAAGATTGGTTTAAACTCATAAATATAAAGATGACAATTATTGTAAAAAATAAACATACACTAATTTTTGGTGATTTTAAATTTAAATGTTGCGTTGGAAAAAATGGATTTTCAAAAAATAAATATGAAGGGGATAAAAAAACACCTACTGGAAGGTATGCGCTAGGACCACTGTATTTCAGAAAAGATAGAAAGAAACTTCCTAAAACAAAATTGAAAGTGTTCGAGATAAGAAAACATATGGGTTGGTGCGATGATATTAATTCATTAAATAAATATAATAAATTAATAAATTTAAATTCTAAATTAAAATGCGAAAGATTATTCCGACATGACTACAAATACAATTTTTTAATTCCAATTAAGTACAATTGGAATAAACCAAAAATTGGGAGAGGTAGTGCTATTTTTATACACTTAACAAAAAATTATAGACCCACCGCAGGATGTATTGGACTTGCAGAAAAAGATTTCTTAATAATGTTAAAATTGTTGAGCAAGAAAACTGAAATACAAATTCTTTAACTTCTTTGACCAAATATACTAGATCCAATTCTTATGAAAGTTGCATTATTCTCTATAGCCTCTAAATAGTCAGACGACATACCCATACTTAACTCATTAAGTTTTAATTTTTTATTTATTTCATTCATTTTCGAAAAATATTTGCTAGTTTCTTCATTTAAAGGTGGAATGCACATTAGTCCAATTACATCCAGTTTTAAACTCTTACAATAATCATAGAAACTTACAACTTCATCTTCTGAAATACCCGATTTTTGAATTTCATTTCCAATATTTACTTGAATAAACAGTTTAGTATTTACATTTATTTCATTTTGAACTTTGCTAATTTTATTTGCAAGTTTTTCGCTATCTAATGAATGAATATAATCAAATAAATTTAAGGCTAATTTAACTTTATTAGTTTGGAGTTTTCCTATTAAATGTAGTTTTACTTTTTTGTTTTCATCCTTTATTGGGCCCCACTTCTCAACAGCCTCTTGAACTTTATTTTCTCCAAAATGGATGTGTCCGTGATTTAAAACCGGTAATATGTATTCAATTTTAAATGTTTTAGAAACAGCAATTATTTCTGGTAACTTTACCAATTTATTACTTGTATCAAACTTTGTCTTAACTTTTTCACTAATATTAAGTAAGTTTTTAACAGTTATATGCATAAAAATATTCCAAATAAATTTTATTTTATAAATTCTTTTAAAAAAAATAAT
>CACMND010000001.1:140000-239204 GCA_902614975.1 uncultured Pelagibacteraceae bacterium | reverse complement strand
CAACAATATCAAGCTCTCTGATTATTTTTGCTGCTATATTCTCATTTGGATCAATAGCAAAATCAGCAGAGTTTTTTACAATAGGTACAGGAGGACCAACTGGAGTTTATTTTCAGACAGGAAACGCTATTTGTAAAATGTTACATAAATCAGCAATTAGTGCTGAACACGGTAGAAAAAAAGGTATGAAAGATAAAGCTTACAGATGTACCGCTCCTTCAACTGGAGGATCAAATTATAACATCGGACAAATAAAAGATGGTGAGTTTCAATTTGGTGTAGCACAATCTGACTGGCAATTTCATGCTTACAATGGATCAAGCAAATGGGAAGGAAAACAATTCAAAAATTTAAGAGCTGTTTTCTCAGTACATAACGAGCCATTTCAAATCTGGGCTAGAAAAAAAGCAAAAGTTAAAGATTTTATGGGTCTGAAAGGAAAAGTAGTAAACATTGGAAATCCAGGTTCTGGTCAAAGAGGAACAATGGAAGAATTAATGAAAGCTATGGGCGTTGATAACAGTTTCTTTAAATCAGTTACTGAGCTAACATCTTCAGAGCAAGTAAAAGCTTTATGTGATGGAAAAATTGATGCGTTTGGATATTCAGTAGGTTTTCCAAATGGAGCAATGGAACAAGCAGCAACATGTGCAGCTAAAGCTATGCCAATCAATTTAACGGGAGATGTAATTAATGGAATTATTAGTGGAGCTGATTATTATGCATCTGCAACAATTCCAAAAGGTACTTATACTAAACAGAAAAAAGATGTGACTACATTCGGTGTTAAAGCTACTGTAGTAACAAGTGTAGATGTATCTGAAGATTTAGTTTATCAAGTTACAAAAGCTGTTTTTGAAAATTTTGATGATTTTAGAAAACAACATCCAGCTTTCGCTCCTTTAGAGAAAAAAAATATGATAGCTGACGGTTTATCAGCACCACTTCATCCTGGAGCTGTTAAATACTACAAAGAAGCTGGTTTAATGTAATTAAATCTATATAAAAAAAATTGAGGCCCAATATATCTATTGGGCCTTTTTTTTTATATATTAAGCTGAATGTCAGCAGACATAGAAAAAAAAATTGAAAATAAGATTAAAGAAGATCTTTCTCCTACAAGAAACCTATCAGGATTTCATTTAAAGTTAGTTGCAGTTATTGCAATAACCTGGTCTTTATTTCAGCTTTGGTATGCTTCTCCATTTCCATTTTGGCTTAATTTTGGAATGTTTAAAGGTTTACCTGCTAGAGCAATTCATCTTGGTTTTGCACTTTTGTTAGCTTTTTTAATATTTCCATATGCACGGGGTAAAAAAGTAAATTTTATAGATATATTAATTGCGATAACAGGTGCGGTTTGTTGTTTATATATTTATTTTTTTTATGATCAATTAGTAGATAGGGGTGGAATATTACTTAAAATAAATATTTCCGATAATTTTACTATTCCAATTGAGTTGATACTCGGAATAATTGGAATATTAATTCTTTTAGAGGCTACACGCAGAGTAATAGGCATTCCGTTAGTCGTTATTGCGGTTGGTTTTTTGTTATTTTCTTATTTTGGTCAATATGCACCAGATATAATTTCACATGGTGGATTATCATTAAAACGTCTAGTTGGTTTTCAATGGTTTGATCAAGAAGCAATTTTTGGAATTCCGATAGGTGTTTCTGTGGATTTCATTTTTCTCTTTGTACTTTTTGGAGCACTTTTAGAAACTGCTGGAGGAGGTAAATATTTTTTAGATTTAGCTTTTGCAATGGTTGGAAAAATGCGAGGTGGTCCTGCCAAAGCAGCTATTCTTGGATCTGGTATGACAGGATTAATCTCAGGATCATCAATTGCTAATACAGTTACAACTGGAACATTTACAATTCCAATTATGAAAAAGACAGGTTTTTCAAAAGAAAAAGCGGGTGCGATCGAAGTATCTTCATCAGTTAATGGTCAAATAATGCCTCCGGTTATGGGAGCAGCAGCTTTTGTGATGGCAAGTTTTATTGGAGTTACATATTTTGAAGTTGTCAAACATGCTTTTTTACCAGCTATAATTTCTTACATTGCACTATTTTATATATCTCACCTTGAAGCGCTTAAATTAAATTTAAAAGGTATGGATGAAAACGATATCCCAAAATTAAAAAAAACATTTTTTGAAGGAATACATTTTTTAGTTCCAATATTCGTTCTCATATATCTACTAGTTTATATGAGGCTTACAGCTTCTTACTCTATTTTTTTTGCAACAATAACTTTAATTGTAGTCAATCTTTTAAATAAATTTTTCAAAGAAAAGAACTTTAAGAATGCTTTAATATATTGGTATAACCAAACTGTTGTTGGTTTTGAAAAGGGCGCCTTGAATATGGTTAGTGTCGGAATAGCAATTGCAACAGCAGGTATTATAGTTGGTGCAGTTGGATCTACAGGTTTGAGCACTAATTTAATAATTGTAATCGAGTCTATTGCAAAAGATAATGTTATTATTCTTTTATTTTTGACTATTATTTTGTGTTTACTGCTGGGTATGGGTTTACCAACTACGGCAAATTATGTTGTTGTAGCGTCTCTAATGGCAACTGTTCTTGTTGATGTTGGAAATGCATCAGGATTTATTTTTCCTTTAATTGCGGTTCATTTATTCGTATTCTATTTTGGTCTAATGGCAGACGTAACACCTCCAGTTGGCTTAGCATCTTACGCAGCAGCTGCTATTTCTGGTGGAGACCCATTAAGAACAGGAGCCCAGGCATTTTGGTATAGTCTGAGAACAGGAATACTTCCTATTGTATTCTTATTTAACAGTGAGTTATTATTAATTGGTATTGAAAGTATATGGCATGGCTTAATGGTCATAGCAACCTCATTGATTGGGATTTTAGTATTTACTTCTGCTACTCAGGGATGGTTTATAAATAAACTGAGATGGTATGAGATTATTATTTTTTTAATAATTTCAATATCATTATTATCTCCAGAATTTATTCTAAATAAATTTTACCCAAAATATAACTATTTAAGTATTGAAGAAATAAACAAAAAACGGTTTGATTATAATAAAGAGATAAGAATTAAAATTACTAGACTTACAGAGTACGGCGAAAGATATAAATTATTTGTAATTGAAAAAAATAGTTTTGATGAAAATTTCAGTTTAGATGATTATGGAATGAGCTTAGTTGTAGAAGATAACAAAACCATAATTGATACTTTAAAATGGAATGGAATTGCAAAAAAATCTGGTTTAGATATGGGAGATATTATTAATGAATTTAAAATTGAAAATCAGAATAGACCAAAAAAAGAAATAATTTATCCTATCGCTCTTATTCTTTTATCAATCTTTGGTTATTTAAATATAAGAAGAAGGATTTAGCTTAGACCTGCATGCGGTAACTTACGTTGAAGTATTTTCCAAATACCTGTAGCAGATGCAATTATTTTACCTTTACATTCTAAATAGCACTCTAAAAAAACCATGCTTTTTGTTTTTTTTTTAATTTTTACATATCCAAAAATTTCATCACCAATAGTTGAAGGTCCGATAAAGTTAATATTAAGTGTTATAGTTACACAAGGCTGATTACCCGAAATTCTATGGGCTCCAGATCCACACCCGGTATCTATGATCGATGCTATATACCCACCATGAGTTATGCCAGCTCTGTTAAGATGGTTTTTTTTTATTTTAGTTTTAAATTCATATTTAGTTTTTGAGATATCTCTTAGTAGCAAACCACCATTGTGTCTCATGAAACCTTTTTTAACACTAATTTGTTTAAATTTTTTCATTAAATTATTAAAGTTATTAAAAATAATATTATTAACACTATTACAAAAAAATAAATTACAGATTTTTGCAAAGATATTTTCATTTTTCCTTCTTTTTGGTGCGCCTGCTAGGAGTCGAACCCAGAACCTCCTGGTCCGTAGCCAAGCGCTCTATCCAATTGAGCTACAGGCGCTAAATATAATCTATTCTTTTAACATTTATTATTAATTTTACTAAATTTTAATAATGGTCAAAAATATACATCTATTAAAAGTAAATAATATATATATATACAAATAGCGAAATGAGTGAAAAATTACTAGTTCCAGATATTGGAGATTTTGAAGAAGTAGAAATCATAGAAATTCTTGTAAAAGAAGGAGACAAAATCTCTAAAAATGACCCTGTAATAACTTTAGAAAGTGATAAATCAAGTGTTGAAGTCCCATCTGCTTTTGAGGGTGTTGTAGATAGTATTAACATAAAGATTGGTGATAAAGTTTCTAAAGGAGATTTGATACTAACATTATCCTCTGAGAATGGAACTAAGCAAAAACAAGAAACTATTGAAAAGATACCACCTGCAACGGAAAAAATAATTGCCGAAGCGGAAAATTCTAATGGATATAATAATTCTGAATTAGATACGAGTGTACATAAAGAGATCAAAATAGAAAATACACAAGAAGAAGAACATAATGAAAGATTAGAAATAGTTCAAAATAATAATGACATTGATCCTCAAGAGACAAAAGAATGGTTAGAATCTTTGTCTGCTGTAGTACATTCTGAAGGACCTGAGAGAGCTCATTTTTTAATTAAACAATTAATTGATCAGGCATATAAAGAGGGATCAAATATACCCTACACCCAAAATACACCATATATAAACACTATACCAGCAGATGAAGAGATAAAATCTCCAGGAGATCAAAATATCGAAAGAAAAATCAGAGCACTAATTCGATGGAATTCAGCAGTGATGGTTGTCAGAGCAAATATGAGAGATCCTTCATTAGGAGGTCACATCGGGACATTTGCTTCAGCAGCAACTCTTTATGATATAGGAATGAATCATTTTTGGAGAGCTAAAAGTAATAAATTTGGTGGAGATTTAATTTATTTCCAAGGACATTCAGCACCAGGTATTTACGCTAGAGCTTTTTTAGAAGGAAGACTTGAAGAAAAGCAATTAGATAGATTCAGACAGGAAGTTTACCCAGGAGGTTTATCATCTTATCCCCATCCATGGCTGATGCCTAAGTTTTGGCAGTTTCCAACTGTTTCTATGGGTCTTGGACCAATGATGGCAACCTATCAGGCAAGATTTATGAAATATCTTATTAATAGAAAATTAATAAAAGACGAGAATAGAAAAGTTTGGTCTTTCTTAGGAGATGGTGAAATAGACGAGCCAGAAGCTCTGGGATCTATTGGTTTAGCAGCAAGAGAAAAATTAGATAACTTGATTTATGTTGTGAACTGCAACCTACAAAGATTAGATGGTCCAGTAAGAGGCAATGGTAAAATTATTCAAGAATTAGAAGGAATTTTTAGAGGAGCTGGATGGAATGTAATAAAAGTCATTTGGGGATCATATTGGGATCCTTTACTCGCAAATGATAAATCAGGTTTACTTGTAAAAAGAATGAACGAAGCAGTTGATGGAGAATACCAAGCCTTTAAAGCAAAAGGCGGTTTATATGTTAGAGATAACTTCTTTGGAAAATACCCTGAACTTAAAAATCTAGTTGCAAGTTATACAGATAGCGATATTTGGAAATTAAATAGAGGCGGTCACGACCCACATAAAGTTTATGCTGCTTATCATAAAGCTATTAATACAAAAGACAGACCAACAGTAATATTAGCTAAAACAATTAAAGGATACGGTATGGGAAAATCTGGTGAAAGTATAAATACAACCCATCAGCAAAAAAAATTAGGTGTAGATGATTTGCTATATTATAGAGATAGATTTGATGTTCCATTAACAGATGAACAAGTCAAAAATATAGAATACTTTAGACCTGATGAAAATTCAGAGGAAATAAAATACTTAAAAAAAAGAAGATTGGCTTTAGGAGGATATATTCCTGAGAGATCGTCTTTTTCGAAACCAATCAAAACACCAAGTAATGATATTTTTGACTTTATGAAAAAATCAACTGGTGAAAAAGAAATGTCAACTACTATGGCACTTGTTAGGATGTTGACGAATTTGCTAAGAGATAAAAATGTTGCTCCAAGACTTGTTCCAATAATCCCTGATGAAGCAAGAACATTTGGTATGGAAGGTTTTTTCCAAAAAATAGGTATATATGCGCATGAAGGTCAAAAATATGAGCCGGAGGACTCAGCTCAATTAAGCTCTTACAAGGAAGAGAAAAGTGGTCAAGTTTTAGAGGAAGGAATAAATGAGGCTGGATCCATGGCATCATGGATAGCTGCAGGAACATCGTATTCAAATCATGATATAGAAATGATACCAATTTATCTTTTTTATTCTATGTTTGGTTTTCAAAGAACTGGCGATTTTGCGTGGGCAGCTGGAGATAGTCAAACAAGAGGATTTCTAATTGGAGCTACAGCTGGAAGAACAACTTTGGCTGGAGAAGGCCTTCAACACCAAGATGGTCACAGTCATTTATTAGCATCAACAATTCCAAATTGTGTTTCTTATGATCCAACCTTTCATTATGAATTAGCTACAATTTTTAAAGAAGGTTTAAGAAGAATGCATGAAAAACATGAAAATATTTTTTACTATATTACAACAATGAATGAAAATTATTCTCATCCAGAGATGCCCAAAGATTGTGAAGAAGGCATATTAAAAGGGATGTATAAAATAAAAGATTTCAGCAAGAATAAAAAAAATAAGATTCAATTATTGGGCTCAGGAACAATTTTAAGAGAGATGATCGAAGCAGCAGAAATTTTACAAAACGAATATCAAGTTGATAGTGAAGTATGGAGTGTTACCAGTTTTAATGAATTAAGAAGAGATGGACTTGAAACAGAAAGGTATAATTTGCTTAATCCAGGAGGAGAGAAAAAAATCTCTTACGTTGAAAAATGCCTTGGAAAAACCGAAGGTCCTATTTTAGCAGCTTCAGATTACATGAGAATGAATTCTGACCAAATTAGACCTTACATAAATAAAAGTTTTTATTCATTGGGTACAGATGGATTTGGTAGAAGTGATACAAGAAAAAATCTAAGAAAATTTTTTGAAGTCGATAAAGAGCATATAGTTGCATATGGCTTAAGTATTTTATCTAATGAACAATTAATTGCTTCTAAACATGCGGTAGATGCAATTAAAAAATATAAAATTGATAAAGATAAGCCTATGCCCACAAAATTATAATGAGCGAGAAAGAAGTATTAGTTCCTAACATTGGTGATTTTAAAGATGTTGAAGTAATTGAGGTATTAATAGAGGCAGGATCAAATATTAATAAAGATGATCCGATAATTACAATAGAAAGCGATAAATCAAGTGTTGAGATACCAAGCCCATACTCAGGTAGTGTCAAAAAAGTTAATTTAAAAGTTGGTGATAAGGTTTCAGAGGGTTCATCAATACTAATAATTAGTTCAGAAGAAGAAAAACCAGATGAGCAAATTGAAGAAGAGGTCAAAGAGATTAAAGAAGAAACTATTATACAAAAACCATCCGAAAAAGTAATTTCAAAACCAAAAGAAATATTAAAAAATAATAGAGTTAGTGTATTCAAATCAAGCAAAGCACTTGCTAGCCCAAAAACTAGAAAATTTGCAAGAGAACTTGGTGTTGATATTAATAATATTACTGGATCACAAAGATCAGGAAGAATTATAGAGGAGGATATAAAAAAATTCGTATCTTCTAATTTTAATAAACCTCAAGAAGAAAAGAAGGCTCCATCTATAAAGCCCTCAGAATATGATCACGCTGATTTTGGAGATGTAGAAATTCAGGATATACCAAGAATTAAAAGAATTGCTGCTCCACATTTATCAAATTCTTGGCAAACAATACCGCATGTTACTAGTTGTGATGAAGCAGATATTACTGAGCTAGAGGAATTTAGACAAAATTTGACTGATACATTTACTGGAGAAAAAAAGAAAATTACTCCATTGGCATTTATTATAAAGGCAGTTGTGGAAGCTTTGAAAGTTTTTCCAAGATTTAATAGTTCTATTGACAATATTGAAAATGGAAAAATAACATTAAAAAAATACTTCCATGTAGGAATTGCAGTTGATACTCCCAATGGTTTAATGGTGCCAAAAATAAGAAATGCTAATCAAAAGAATATAGATCAAATAAGCAAGGACCTAAAAAAAGTTAGTGATGATTGCCGAAATTTGAAGATAGATAAAAAAGAGTTTTATGGAGGATCCATAACTATAACAAGCCTAGGTGGCATTGGAGGAACTTATTTTACTCCTATAATAAATTATCCTGAGGTTGCTATTTTAGGAATTGGAAGGACTTATATTAAACCTGTTTATATTGATGGACAATTTAAACCTAGAACAATGTTGCCTTTATCTCTCTCTTACGATCATAGAATTATTGACGGTGCTGAGGGATCAAGATTTAATAATGAATTAAAAAATAACCTTGGTAAAAACTTTGCCTACAAATTAGCTAAGCAATGATTAAAAATTTTAAACTTTTAAATAATAAAACTGTATTTTACTTTAATGACAATAAGTTTGAAACATTTCCTAATATTTGGTTAAGAGATCATATTAAAAATAAAGAAAACTGGGATTTTAAAACCAATCAAAGAATAACTTATACCGCAAATTTAGACATTAATATCAAAGTTAAAAAAGCAAAATTATTAAAAAAAGGGAAATTCATTGAAATATTATGGTCTGATGAAAATAAACCAACTAAATATTCATATGAATTTTTAAAAAAAAATTCTTTAAAAAAAGAAGAAACTAAAAGTGACACTCAATTTTGGAAAGATAAAGACATAAAAAATCAAATTTTCATTAACTATAAGCAATTACAAACTAAAGTTGGATTTAAAAATTTATTAAAAAAAATTCACATATATGGTTTTGCAGTCGTAAGAAATTGTTCAAAGAATTTAAGCTCTGTTGAATATATAGCTAAAAAAATAGGTTATGTCAGAAATTCAATTTTTGGAGGATTGTGGACTTTTGAATCAAATAATAAAAAAGCAGACAGCGCATATTCAAACCAAGAACTGAGACCACATACAGACTCTACATACAGTAATGATGCTCCGGGTTTACAATTACTGCTTTGTTGTAAGTATTATGCTAAAGGTGGAGATTCTATAATGGTAGATGGATTTAAATTGGCAAATGAAATCAAACAAAAATATAAAAAACATTTTAAAACTTTAACAAATACAAAAGTTAAAGGTTCTTATATTGGTGATGGTGTTCGCCTTGAAGCAAAAAGACCAGTAATAAAATTAAATGAAAAAAATAATTTTGATCAAATTAGTTTTAACAATTACGATAGAGCACCTTTTAGAGAAACCAATCAGAAAACAATTAATTTTTATAAAGCAATTAAAGTATTTGATACGATGGCAAACCAAAAGCAATATCAGTGGAGGCATATTTTAAAACCTGGTGAATTACTAATTTTTAATAATTGGAGAGTAATGCATGGTAGAGGTGCATTTTCAGGTATAAGAAAAATGGCTGGTTGCTATATCAATAAAGAAGATTTTGATAGCTGTTGTAGAATGAATAATATTATCTAAATTTAATTAAATTAATGTCCAAAACTACATCGCTTATATGCGCTTTGATAACAACATTTATTTGGGGCACTGCTTTCATTGCTCAAGACACAGGCATGGACAATATTGGTCCATTAACATTCAATGCATCTAGATTTTTTGTTGGTTTTCTTACAGTCCTACCCATTGCTTTAATTTTAGAGAGAAAAAAAATTAATTACGAAATCAATTCTAATAAAAAATTATTTTTAAAATATTTATTTTTAATGGGTATATCATTATTTTTGGGCACCTACTTGCAGCAAGCTGCATTACAATACACGAATATAGCTAATGCAGCTTTTTTTACGGTTTTTTACGTTCCATTAGTTCCAATTTTATTATTTTTTATTTATTCTATTAAAGTCCATTGGAGTCTTTGGCCTTCAATAGGTTTGTGTATAGTAGGTGTTTACCTATTAAGTGATTTTTCAAACTCAGAAATTATGATAGGTGATGCTTTAGTTATTATATGCTCATTATTTTGGGCATTGCATATAATTTTCGCTGGAAAATTTATGGAGAAATTTAATATACCGATTTTTTATGCAGCATTACAAGCAGCTCTTGTTTTTGGTTTATCTCTTATATTTGCTTTTATTTTAGAGGAAGTAGTTATTACAAAAATTTTAACTGAGTACAGCTCAATATTATATGCAGGCGTATTATCTGGAGGAATTGCTTTTACTTTACAAATGTTTGCACAAAAAAATATTGAAGAAGCTCCTGCAGCAATAATTTACTCTCTTGAAGGCGTCTTTGCAACAATTGCTGGATGGATTATTTTAAGTCAAGTTCTTAACATAAATAATATTATAGGATGTGTATTAATTCTTATTGCCGTAATATTTTCTCAAATTGCTCCAACGTCCAAAAAATCATAAGTAAATAATTGAAAAAAGAATGATACTTAAAACTATTCTATAAATAACAAAAAAACTCAAACTAAATATTTTAACATAAATAAGAAAATATTTAATTGTAAAATAAGAAAATAAAAATGAAGCTGAAGTAGAAAAAATAAATATAGCATCAAAATTTATTTGATCATCAATAACATCTTTAAATCCCAAAACACTTGCACCTGCCAAAGCTGGAATAGACAAATAAAAAGCTATCTTTGATGATTCAACTCTATCAAATTTTAAAAATCTTGAAGCTGTAATTACTATACCTGATCTACTGACTCCTGGAATAATAGCTAAAATCTGAAATAACCCTATTATAATAATATTTTTAATATTTAATTCTGAAGAAATTTTATTTTTCAATTCAAACTTATCTGAAAAATATAATAAAATTCCAAAAATCAAAGTTGTCCAAGCGACAACTTTTAAGTTTCTAAATTGATCAATTAAATTTGTGGAATAAAAAATATAACCAACAATAACTAATGGTATAGACCCAAGAATTATTAGTAGAAATATATTTTTATTATTAATGATATTTATTAACTCTTTTCTAAAAAATAAAATAATTGCTAACAAAGAACCTAAATGCAGACTAATATCTAATTGTAGGTTGCTAACATTGAAGTCACTCAATCTTGATATAATTAAAAGATGTGCAGACGAGCTAACTGGAATAAACTCAGATATTCCTTGAATAATTGATAAAATTAGAATCTCCACATATTTTGAAATCATTAGATCCAATACTTCATAATGAAATTGTAACCAAATTAAAGCAATTACATATTTGCATATCATCTATGCATAATAAGAAAAAACCTCAGATTTACTTTAGTTTTGTCAAATATTAGTCAATATTTATGACCTAGTAATTGTTTATTATTAAATTTTTATCGTATATACAGCGTCCACCATGTCAGAAAAAATGCTTAAATTTGTTGATATAGGTCAACAAAATCCACCTAAAAGAGATATATCAGACCGAAAAGAGGATTTTGGTGAAATATATCAAGAATTTCTAAAAGACAGAGCTGTTCAGCAGTCAAGCAGATGTTCCCAATGTGGAGTACCATTTTGCCAAGTTCATTGTCCATTAAGTAACAATATACCAGATTGGCTTAAACTAACTGCTGAGGGAAGATATGAGGAAGCTTATCAATTATCACAAAGCACAAACAACATGCCAGAAGTTTGTGGAAGAATTTGCCCCCAGGATAGGCTTTGTGAAGGAAATTGTGTAATAGAGCAATCGGGTCATGGAACAGTAACTATTGGATCAATAGAAAAATATATCACAGAGAAAGCTTGGGAAAATGGTTGGGTTAAACCAATAGAAATAAATAGTGAAAAAAATGAGAGTGTAGGAATTATAGGTTCTGGTCCCGCTGGACTTGCTTGTGGAGAACAACTCAGAAAAAAAGGATATAAGGTAACTATATATGATCGTTATGACAGAGCTGGAGGGCTACTAATATACGGTATCCCAGGATTTAAATTAGAAAAGCATGTTGTTCAAAGAAGAATAAAACTTTTAGAAGAAAGTGGAATTAAATTTGTCTTAAACTTTGAAGTTGGAAAAGATTCCAGCTTGACAGAGTTAAGAGAAAAACATGATGCAATTTTAATAGCTACAGGAGTTTATAAAGCTAGAGAAGTTAATCTACCTGGTAACGATTTGAGTAATATTTTCCCTGCAATGGAATTTTTGACAGCATCAAATAAAAAAGGACTAGGTGATAAAGTTGAGTTGTTTGATAATGGAACCTTAAATGCTGAAGGCAAAGATGTTGTAGTAATTGGAGGTGGCGATACAGCAATGGACTGCTTAAGGACTTCAGTGAGACAGAATGCTAAATCTGTAAAATGTTTGTATAGAAGAGATAGAGAAAATATGCCAGGATCAGCAAGAGAAGTTGGCAATGCAGAAGAAGAAGGTGTTGAATTCATTTGGTTAACAAGCCCTAAAGAGTTTAAGGGAACAAATAAAATTGAAAGTGTAGTTGTTAATAAAATGAAATTGGGCGAGCCAGATGATAGCGGTAGAAGAAAACCAGTTGTTGAAGAAAATTCAGATTTTGTAATTAAAGCTGATCTTGTAATCAAAGCACTTGGATTTGATCCAGAAGATCTTCCAAAATTATTTAATGAAGAAAAATTACAGGTATCAAGATGGGGAACAATAAAAGCAGATTTTGATACAATGGAAACTAGTATAGAGGGAGTTTTTGCAGCCGGAGATATAGTTCGTGGAGCATCTTTAGTGGTTTGGGGTATCAAAGACGGGAGAGATGCCGCAACATCAATTGATAATTATTTACAAAGTAAACAAAAACTTAGAGTTGCTTAATGAAGTTAAGAAATAAAAATTTAAAAATTTTAAAAAGTAATCATGTTTACTCGGAAGAAATGGAACATGATGCATGTGGTGTAGGTTTAGTAGCATCTACCGAAGGTCTAAAATCAAGAAAAGTCGTAGAATATGGAATCGATGCCTTAAAAGCTGTTTGGCATAGGGGTGCAATCGATGCAGACGGAAAAACAGGAGATGGTGCTGGAATCCATATTGAAATTCCCAAAGATTTCTTTGAGGAAAAAATTGAAGTCACTGGTCATAAACATGATAATTCTGAACTATGCGTGGGTATGATTTTCTTACCAAGAAATGATTATAGTGCTCAAGAGCAATGTAGAACTATTGTTGAAAGTGAACTAACAAAGAGAAATTTTAGTATCTATGGCTGGAGACAAGTTCCTGTTGATCCCTCTGTCTTAGGAGAAAAAGCTGAACAAACAAGACCTGAAATTACTCAAGTATTGTTCACATATAATGACAAAAAAGTTGTCAATAAATCTCTGGAACAAAAATTGTATGAAACTAGAAGAGTAATTGAAAAAGAAGCTCTCAATAATCAATTAAATAATTTTTATATATGTTCATTTAGTTCTAAATCTATCATTTATAAAGGAATGTTTTTAGCAGAAGCTTTGTCAGATTTTTATACTGACCTAAAAGATGAGAGATTTATATCTAGGTATGCAATATTTCACCAAAGATTTTCAACCAATACTGCGCCTAGTTGGGACTTAGCTCAACCGTTTAGATCTATAGCGCATAATGGTGAAATAAATACCCTTAAAGGAAATGTTAATTGGATGAAGGTTCACGAAGAAGAGATGTTTAGTCCAGTTTTCGAAGATATAGAGAATCTTAAGCCCGTAATACCAGCTGGAAATTCTGACTCTGCATCATTAGATAATGTTTTTGAGTTATTAAATATTTCTGGACAACCTGCTCCTCTAGCAAAATTAATGTTAATACCAGACGCCTGGTCAAAAAAAAATAAGGTATTAAAAAAAGATCATCAACAACTATTCAATTTTTTAAATAGTACCATGGAGCCTTGGGATGGGCCAGCTGCTATAGCTGCAACAGATAATGAATGGGTAATTGTTGCAACCGACAGAAATGGATTAAGACCACTTAGATATACAGTGACAAGAGACAAACTTCTTTTTGCAGGAAGTGAAACAGGAATGATAGATTTAAATGAGAAAAAAATTGTATCTAAAGGAAGATTAGGACCTGGAGAAATATTAGGAGTAAGAATAGAAAAAGGCAAAGTATATTCAAACGATGAAATAAAAAACTACCTTTCAAAAGAGTATAAGCATTACAACAATCAGATTATTGATCTTGATAAAAAATTAGAGGCAGAAACTGAAAAAGTAGAGCTAGAAGGCCAAAGTTTGAGGAATTTTCAACATTGTTTTGGATATAGCATAGAAGATTTAGAATTAATTCTTCATCCAATGGCAGAAGATGCTAAAGAAGCAACAGGCTCGATGGGTGATGACACGCCTTTAGCAGTTTTATCTGACAAATATAGACCACTATATCATTACTTTAGACAAAACTTTAGTCAGGTTACAAATCCACCAATTGACTCTCTAAGAGAAAATAAAGTTATGAGTTTAAAGACAAGATTTGGAAATCTTGGTAATATTTTAGATTTTAGTAAATTAACTAAAGACAATATTTATGTCTTAAATAGTCCGATATTATCAAATGCACAATTTGAAAAATTTTTGAAATTCTTTGGAAATAATAATAAAGTTTTAGATTGTACATTCAGCAAAGATGATGATTTAGAGACATCAATAAATTTACTTAAAGTTAAGTCTGAACAAGCCGTTAGAGAGGGAATTAAACAAATAATATTATCAGATAAAAATATTTCAGAAAATAGAATGCCAATGCCGATGCTTTTATGTATAGGGGCAATAAATACACATTTAGTTAAATTAGGTTTAAGAGGTTATGTTTCTATTAATGTTCAAACTGGAGATGCTTTAGATACTCACTCTTTTGCAACATTAATTGGTGTTGGTGCTACTACTGTGAACCCTTATTTAGCTTTTGATAGCTTATATCAAAGACATTCCAAGAGATTATTTGGAAATTTCACTTTTGATGAATGTGTTTCAAGATACATTAAATCAGTCAATCTCGGTCTTCTTAAAATAATGTCTAAAATGGGAATTTCTGTTTTAAGTTCTTATAGAGGTGGATGTAATTTTGAAACTGTGGGACTAAGCAGAACAATTGTGAAAGATTATTTTCCTGGGATGTTATCAAAGATTTCTGGAATTGGTTTAAAAGGAATAGAAAAGAAAATCAGAACTATACACAAAGAAGCATTTTTCAATAATTCAAATATTTTACCCATTGGAGGTATTTACAGATATAGAAAAAATGGTGAAACACATCAGTATCAAGGCAAACTAATTCATTTACTGCAAACTGCGGTTGGACAAGGATCTTATGAAATATATAAAAAATACACAAAAGGTATTTATAATCTAAATCCAATAAGTTTAAGAGATTTAGTGGATTTTAAATCTATAAATCCCATCGATATATCTAATGTTGAGCCTGCATCTAATATATTAAAAAGATTTGGAAGTGGAAGTATGTCTCATGGAGCTTTATCTAAAGAAGCACATGAAACTCTTGCTGTTGGTATGAACAGAATTAAAGGCGCATCTTGTAGTGGTGAAGGTGGAGAAGATGAAAAAAGATTTAAGATTATGGAGAATGGAGATAGTGCAAATTCAAGGGTTAAACAAATTGCATCAGCTAGATTTGGAGTAACCATTAATTACTTAAATAATTGTAATGAGATTGAAATCAAAATTGCACAGGGCGCTAAACCAGGTGAAGGTGGACAATTACCAGGTTTTAAAGTTACGGATGAAATTGCGAGATTGAGACACTCAACGCCAGGAGTTACTTTAATATCACCTCCACCACATCATGATATTTACTCAATAGAAGATCTAGCTCAATTAATTTATGATTTAAAACAAATAAATCCTAAGGCTAGAGTTGGAGTTAAATTAGTTGCTTCATCAGGAATTGGAACGATAGCTGCTGGAGTTGCAAAAGCTAAAGCAGACATAATTTTAATCTCAGGGCACTCAGGAGGTACAGGAGCCACTCCACAGACAAGTGTTAAATATGTTGGAGTTCCTTGGGAGATGGGATTAACAGAAGCAAACCAGGTATTGACTTTAAATAACTTGAGACATCAAGTGACGCTTAGAACTGACGGTGGAATAAAAACAGGAAGAGATGTTGTAATTGCAGCCATGATGGGAGCAGAAGAATTTGGCGTAGCAACAACTGCTTTAGTCGCAATGGGATGTATAATGGTCAGGCAATGTCATTCAAATACATGTCCAGTTGGTGTTTGCACTCAAGATGATAAATTAAGAGAGAAATTTACAGGAACTCCTGAAAAAGTAGTTAACCTTTTTACATTTATAGCAGAGGAAGTAAGAGAAATACTTGCTGATCTTGGTTTCAAATCTTTAAATGAAGTAATTGGAAGAACTGACTTACTAAGGCAAGTGAGCAAAGGATCATCAAACTTGGATGATCTAGACTTAAATCCTCTTTTTGTTCAGGCAGATCCTGGAAAAAATAAAAGATATTGTGAGAAACCTGAAATTAATTCTGTTCCAGATACTTTAGATCAAAAATTATGGCCAGAAATAGAAGACAAAATAGATAAAAAAGAAAAAATAAATCAAGAATTTGAAATTCAGAATACCGATAGAGCAGTTGGTACTAGAATTTCTTATCATTTGTACAAAAAATTTGGAAATAACAATCTTGATGAAAATTCGATCGAATTAAATTTTAAAGGTTCAGCAGGCCAATCCTTTGGTGCTTTTGCTATTAAAGGATTAAAACTAATTTTAAAAGGGGATGCAAATGATTATGTTGCCAAAGGATTATCAGGTGGAACTATTGTGATTAAATTACAAGATGAAAGCAACCTTGTTTCAAATGAAAATACTATTATTGGAAATACTGTTTTGTATGGAGCTACTTCAGGAAAATTATTTGCTGCAGGACAAGCAGGAGAGAGATTTGCTGTTAGAAATTCAGGTGCAACTGCAGTAGTAGAAGGTTGTGATTCAAATGGTTGTGAATACATGACTGGCGGAAATATTATTATATTAGGAGATATTGGCGATAATTTTGGAGCTGGCATGACAGGAGGTATGGCATTTATTTATGACCCTGAAAATCAATTTGATAAAAAAGTAAATCCTGAAAGTGTAGTTTGGCAAACTCCAGAAACTAAATTTTGGATTGAGCATCTAAGGAAATTTATTCAAGAGCATGCGATAGAAACAAATTCAACAATCTCGAAAAAAATTGTTGAGAATTTTGAAAATGAAATAAATAACTTCGTCCAAGTTTGTCCAAAAGAAATGTTGGATAAGTTAGAAAATCCTATATCAAACAAAAAATTAGTCGGTCAAGCTAGTTAGTATTTTTAATAATATTATCTAACTCTTTACAAATAATATTTAGATTTTTTTTTGACGAGAGACTATGGTCGCCCTTCTTAATGATATTTAATTTTTTTTTTGCTTTGCTAAAGATTTTTAAAACTTCTCTTGAGTATTTAATTGGTACAACTTCATCTTTTTGACCATGGACCATAGTAACAGGTATTTTCATTGGAATTTTAATATTCAAAACTTTATTTTGTTTTTTTCTTCCATCTTTAATTAATTGATTAGTTATGAGATATTCATATCCGCCATTTTTAATTTTGCTAATACCTTTTTTGATAATTTCACTCTTTGTCTTTTTTGAAAATTTTTTCCACATTATTCTTGTTAAAAATTCTGGAGCAGAGCCAATTCCCATAAAGCCTTTAATCTGTTTCTTAATTGATTTAAATAATAATAAAGAAATCCAAGCACCCATACTTGAACCTATTAAAATTATATCATTTTTTTTAACTATATTCTTAATAGTCTGTTTTGCATCATTTGCCCAAGTGGAAATATTCCCTTTTGTAAATTCACCTGAAGATTTTCCGTATCCAGAATATTCTAGTGCCAAAAAACCAAATTTATTTTTTTTAGCATAGTTTAAAAATCTTTTAGGTTTGTCTCCTTCTATATCGGATGCAAAACCTGGTAAAAATATAATATAAAGATTTTTCTTATAATAATTGCTTATAAATCTTAGTTTTTTTGTTTTAGAAATTTTTAGAAATTTAAATTTTTTCATATAAAGTATTAAAATTGATTTGAAATATAATAACTCTACCATATGCATTCAAAATTGAAAGTTCTGCAAGTTATACCAAAACTTGGATACGGTGGCGCAGAAACAGGTTGTTATGATATCGCACACTATCTACATGAAAATGAGTGTAAATCTTTTTTAATATGCAACGGTGGTGAATTAACAAAGTTTATTGATAAAAAAAAAGTTAAATATATAAGATTACCTGTTAATTCCAAAAACCCCATTTTAGTTTTTATTAATTCTATAATTATTTCTTTAATAATTCTATTTTATGGAATTAATATTGTTCACGCGAGAAGTAGAGCGCCTGCATGGTCTTGTTTGTTAGCAACCAAAATCACACGACGTAAATTTGTCACTACATTTCATGGAACATATAATTTTAAAAGTAAATTAAAAAAATTATATAATTCTGTAATGTTGAGATCAGATTTAATTATTGCTGGGTCTAATTTTATATTTTCGCATATTAAAGAAAACTACTCTGAATACCTTAATGATAAAAAAAAATTCTTGGTGATATTTAGGGGCATTAATACTGATTATTTTGATCCATCAACTACTATAGAAACAGAGGAAGATGAATTATTTAAATCATGGGGACTTAAAATTGAGAGAAAAACCGTTCTATTGCCTGGAAGATTAACAGAATGGAAAGGCCAAGAAATGTTTTTAGATGCTATTAATAAAGTAAATATTAATTTAGGACATGAGGTATTTAATGTAATTATTCTTGGAAGCGATCAAGGAAGACAACTTTATAAAAAGAAACTTATCAGGTTAGTTGAACAGTACAGATTAACTAACCAAGTAAAATTTATAGATCATTGTAAAAATATGCCTTTAGCTTACAAAGTTTCAGACATCATTGTTTCTTCATCTATAGAACCAGAAGCCTTTGGAAGAATATCTGTTGAAGCTCAGGCAATGAAAAAACCAATAGTTGCAAGTAATATTGGGGGATCAAAAGAGACTATAAATGAAAATAAAACAGGATTTTTATTTGAAGCAAATAACTCTGAGGATCTTTCAAAAAAATTAATAGAAATTATGAATTTAGATGAACAGACTATCAATCAAATGGGCATAGAAGGTAGAAAAAATGTCGTTTCTAAATTTAATGTTGAAAAAATGTGTTTTTCTACTTATTCAGAGTATAAAAAATTAATAAACTAATGCCAAATATTACATTACCTGATGGAAAAAAATTAAACTTTGAAAAAAGTGTGACAGGCACAGAGGTTGCTGAAAAAATTAGCAAGTCTTTAGGTAAGCAAGCTTTGGTGATGAGCATAAACGGTGAACTTAAAGATTTATATACTGTTATTGATCAAGATTGTTCTATTGAAATATTTACAGCTAAAGATCCTGAGGGTTTAGAAGTCATTAGACATGACACTGCACATATAATGGCCATGGCCGTTCAAGAACTATACCCAGGCACACAGGTAACAATTGGGCCAGTTATAGAAAATGGATTTTACTATGATTTTGCAAGAAAAGAGCCTTTTACTAGCGATGATCTAAAAAAGATTGAAAAAAAAATGTCAGAGATAATAGATAAAGATGTAAAAACAAGAAAAGAAGTTTGGGAGAGAGATAAAGCAATAAGTCATTTTAATAAAATTGGAGAAAAATATAAAGCTGAGATAATTGAGAGCATTCCTAAAAACGAAGAACTTACGATTTATCATCATGGCGAAACATGGCATGATTTATGTAGAGGTCCTCATTTAGTATCTTCTGGTAAAATAGGTAAGGCTTTTAAACTGACAAAAGTATCTGGAGCTTATTGGCGTGGTGACTCTAATAATGAAATGCTTCAAAGGATATATGGTACTGGTTGGGCAACTCAAAAAGAATTAGACCTTTATCTTCAGAGAATTGAGGAAGCAGAAAAAAGAGATCATAGAAAAATTGGAAAAGAGATGGATTTATTTCATTTTAGAGAAGAAAGTCCTGGATCTGTGTTTTGGCACCAGAAAGGATGGAATTTATTCCAAAAACTAGTTTCTTATATGAGAATGAAACAAGATCACGATGGTTACAAAGAGATAAATACGCCAGAAATACTTGATAGATCTTTGTGGGAAAAGTCTGGCCACTGGGAAAAATTTGGAGCTAATATGTATACTTCAACTACACCAGATGAAAAAGTATTTGCAATTAAACCCATGAATTGTCCTGGGTGTGTTCAAGTATTTAATCAAGGACTTAAAAGTTATAGAGACTTACCTTTAAAGATGTCAGAATTTGGAAAAGTTCACAGATATGAACCTTCAGGTGCATTGCATGGATTATTACGTGTAAGAGCCTTTACTCAAGATGATGCACATATTTTTTGTACAGAAGAACAAATTACTGAAGAATGTTTGAGCGTTACAAATTTAATTTTAGAAATTTATAAAGATCTTGGTTTTGAAGATGTTATCTTAAAATATTCAGATAGACCAGATTTAAGAGTTGGAGACGATAAAGTTTGGGATAAGTCAGAGGCTGCGTTGTTAGAGGCAATCAAAGCGACAAAGCTAGAGTACTCAATTAATAAAGGTGAGGGTGCATTTTATGGACCAAAAATTGAATTTGTTTTAAGAGATGCAATCGGGAGAGATTGGCAGTGTGGAACCTTGCAAGTAGATTTAAATTTACCAGGTAGATTAGGAGCTTCTTTTGTTGATAAAGATGGAACTAAAAAAGTACCTGTAATGTTACACAGGGCATTATTTGGATCTTTAGAAAGGTTCATAGGTATCCTTATAGAGAATTATGCAGGCAAGCTGCCGTTTTGGATATCACCTTTACAGGCAGTAGTTATTCCAATCTCTAGTGATTTTGATGAATATGCTAAAAGTGTAGCTAAGGAATTAAAACGGAGTGGTTTGATTGTCGAGGTGGATCTTAAAAATCACAATTTAAATTATAAAATAAGAGATCATTCTTTAACAAAAGTACCAATGTTATTGATCTGTGGAAAAAAAGAAGTTGACTCCAACAGTGTAACTATTAGAAGATTGGATTCTAATAAACAAGAAAATATGGCTTTGAAAGAATTTATAAAAAAATACTCCGATCTAAATAAAGCCCCTTCAATCTAAGTGGCAGATTTTAAACAAAATTATTTTCAAAAAAGAACTAAAGCAAGAGGCCCAAGGTCTAACAATAGGATTACATCAAATGAAGTTCAAGTTATCGCAAGTGATGGAGAAAATTTAGGAATTTTAAATCTAAATGAAGCAATCAATAAAGCAAAAAACGAAGGTCTAGATTTAATTGAAATTGCTCCGAATGCAAAACCCCCTGTCTGTAAAATTATGGACATGGGTAAATATAAATACGACGCACAAAAAAAAGCTAACAAAGCAAAAAAAAAACAAAAGAAAATTGAATTAAAAGAAATAAAATTAAGGCCGGTTACAGAAGTTCACGACTACACTTTCAAAATTAAAAATGCTCAGAAATTTTTGGCAAAAGGCGATAAAGTTAAATTTACAATAAGGTTTAAAGGGAGAGAGTTGCAACATTCAAACCTTGGCAATGAATTAATGGATAAAATTAAGGCAGATATGGAGACTATTGGAAGAGTAGAGCTTCAGCCAAAATTTGATGGAAAGCAAATGATTATGGTAATCCAGCCTTTATAAGCCATATTTCTGGTTGTAAATTTAATTTAATATTTGTATAACCCCGAAAATTATGCCCAAGTTAAAAACAAAAAGTTCAGCTAAAAAAAGATTTAAAATTTCAGCTAAAGGCAAGGTTATTACCCCACAGGCTGGAAAAAGACACGGCATGATTAAAAGAACAAATTCACAAATTAGAAAACAAAGAGGCACAACTGTTTTATCCAAACAAGATGGTAAGATAGTAAAATCTTATATGCCTTACAGCTTAAGAGGATAAAATGGCAAGAGTTAAAAGAGGAGTTACAAGCAGAGCTAAACACAAAAAAGTTTTAAAAGCTGTTAAAGGTCAATGGGGAAGAAGAAAAAATACTATAAGAGTTGCAAGACAAGCAATGGAAAAGGCTATGCAGTATGCTTATAGAGATAGAAGAAACAAAAAAAGGGATTTTAAATCACTGTGGATACAAAGAATTAATGCTGGTGTCAGATCTGAAGGTATAACATATTCAAAGTTTATTAATGGTTTGAGTAAATCAGGAATTAAATTAGATAGAAAAATTCTTGCAGAAATTGCTTATGATAACCCCGAAGCATTCAAAACTATAGTTAAAAGGGCTCAAGCAGCATTAAATTAATCAAGACTATTGTTTTTCTTCCTTTAACAAATATTCTATTAGAATGTCTGATATTAAAAAAATAAAAGATGATTATATCGATAAGCTTAATACAGAAAATAATATTGATAAAGTAAATAACATTAAATCTGAACTATTTGGAAAAAACGGAATTATATCAAACGAATTTAAAAAATTAGGTTCGATTTCTGTAGAGGAAAGAAAAGAGTTAGCTTCAGATTTAAATAACATTAAAGACGAACTTCAAAATAAAATATTAACTAAAATTCAAGAAATAGAAACTAAAGAAATTAATTTAAAGCTTGAGAAAGAAAAAATTGACGTAACTCTTCCAGAGAGAGATATTGAAATTGGTAAAATTCACCCAGTCTCTCAGGTGATAGATGAAATTTCGTCTATATTTTCTGAAATTGGATTTAGTGTTGAGGAAGGTCCAGATGTTGAAAATGAATATAATAATTTTACAGCATTAAATACACCTGATAATCATCCAGCTAGAGATATGCATGATACTTTTTATCTTGATAATAATAAGGAATTACTTTTGAGAACTCACACATCTCCAGTTCAGGTAAGAACTATGTTAAAAGGTAAACCTCCTTTTAAAATTATTGCTCCGGGAAGAACTTACAGATCGGATAGTGATCAAACTCATGCTCCGATGTTTCATCAAGTTGAGGGGCTTCATATAGATAAGAATATAAATATGGGACATTTAAAAGGATGTTTAAATTATTTTATTAAGGAGTTTTTTGAAGTTGATAAAATTAAAATGAGATTTAGACCAAGTCATTTTCCATTTACGGAACCCTCAGCAGAAGTAGATATAGGATATGAAATTAAAAATGGAAAGATAGTAATTGGCGAAGGTAATAAATGGTTAGAAATTCTAGGCTGTGGAATGGTTCATCCAAATGTTTTAAAAAATGTAAATGTTAATCCAAGTAAATATCAAGGATATGCCTTTGGAATTGGCATAGACAGACTTGGAATGTTAAAATATGGAATTAATGATTTAAGAGCCTTTTTTGAGACTGATTATAGATGGTTAAGTCACTTTGGCTTTGATCCATTGGATGTCCCTTCAAATTATAGAGGACTGAGTAGATGAAGTTCACAATTGACTGGTTAAAAAACCATCTTGATACAAAATTTAATAATAATCAAATAATAGATAAATTAACTGATATTGGTCTAGAAGTAGAAAGTTTTGAGAGTTCTACATCTGAATTAGATACTTTTATTGTTGCAAAAATTATAAATGCCAAAACCCATCCAAATGCAGACAGATTGAAGTTATGTGATGTTGATATAGGTGGTGATAAAACAATAGAAGTAGTATGTGGAGCCCCAAATGCAAAAAATGGTCTTTTGACAGTTTATGCACCTCCAGGATCGATTATTCCTAAAAATCAGATGAAATTGTCTGTAAGCAAAATAAGAGGTGTAACATCATATGGAATGCTCTGTTCTGAATCAGAATTACTATTATCCAATGAAAGCGACGGAATAATAGATTTAAAAAATAATAAATATTCAAATAAAATTGGAGAAAAATATTTTAAAACTACTTCTGAAAAAGTAATAGATTTGTCAATTACGCCCAATAGACCAGATTGTTTAGGGGTAAGAGGAATTGCTAGAGATTTATCCGCTGCTGGTGCTGGTAAATTAAAAATTAATAAAAAATCTAATTTAAAATATAGAGGTAATCAAAATATAAATGTAACTATAAAAAAAGAAAAAGTTCAAGGATGTACAATATTTGGAAGTTGTTTAATAAAAGGTGTAACAAATAAAGAAAGTCCAAAATGGCTAAAAGACAAAATTAAGTCTTTAGGCCAAAAACCAATATCTGCGATAGTTGATATTACTAATTATGTGATGTTTGATTTAAATAGACCATTACACGCTTATGATGCAGATAAAATAGATAATGAAATTATTGTTAGAAGCTCTTCTAAAGGAGAAAGTTTCGAAGCCTTGGATAATAAAAAATATATTTTAGATAATGATATGTGTGTTATTTCTGATAGATCTGGAGTGCTTGGTCTTGGTGGCATAATTGGTGGGACAAGATCTGGAACAGAATATTCAACTAAAAACATATTATTAGAATCTGCTTATTTTTTACCACGTTCAATAAGGAAAACTTCTAAACATTTAAATATAGATACAGATGCAAAATTCAGATTCGAAAGAGGCGTAGATCCTTTATCGATTGAAGAAGGATTAATAAAAGCATCTGAGCTAATAAAACAAATTTGTGGAGGCGAAATAAGTAACTTAGATGTAAAAAAAATTGAAAATTATAAAAAAACAATAATTAATTTTGACCCATTTCTTTTTGAAAAAACAACTGGATTCAATGTTGAAAATAAAGAATTAATTAAAATACTTGAAAAGCTAGGTTTTAATGTATCTAAGAATAAAAAAATTTTAAAGTTAGTAGTACCTTCTTGGAGACCAGACATAACTCAATCAATTGATATTGTTGAAGAAATAGTAAGAATAAAAGGCTATGAACATATTAATACTTCAGAACCTGTTAAGACAAGATTAAAGCCTACACTTAATTATTATCAGAAATTATTTCATTTTTTACAAAGATCCGTGGCATCAAAAGGTTATTTAGAAACTGTGACTTGGTCGTTTACGGACTCTAAAATTAATCAATTATTCAAAGAAAATGATCAAGAAATACCAATTGTAAATCCAATTAGTTCAGATCTAAATGTTTTAAGAAATTCTATTTTCCCAAATTTGATATTTTATTTAAAAAAAAATTTAGATAGAGGATTTAAAGATATTTCTTTATTTGAAATTGGTCCGGCTTTTAAAGGAAAAAATCCTGGAGATCAACTGACTGTTATAGGTGCTGTGAAGGCAGGTAAGGTTTCAAGATTATCTTGGAATGATAAAGAAAGAAATGTAGACACATTTGATGTAAAAAAAGATGTGATTCAAAGTCTTTGTGAAGCAGGAATTTATAAAGATGATATTGTTATAGATGATAAAACACCCTCTTACTATCACCCAGGAAAATCTGGAGGGGTGTACCAAAATAAAAACGAAAAAAATGCTTTAGCATATTTTGGTGAGATTCATCCAAACATAATAAAAAAATTAGATATAAAAACAGAAAGTTTAGTAATATTTGAAATTTGCCTTGATTACATAAAAGAATCAAAACAAAAGATAAAAGATTTAAAATCTGAATATAAATTTTCTGATTTCCAAAAATCAGAGAGAGATTTTGCATTTATAATTAATAAAAATTTTAAATCTCAAGAATTAGTTAATATAATTAAATCTGTTGATAACAAATTAATTAAGTCGGTAAGAGTATTTGATGTATTTGAAGGAGAAAATATACCAGAGGGAAAAAAATCTATAGCTGTTAATGTAACTATTCAGTCAGAAGAAAAAACATTAAATGAAAATGACCTGGACAATATTAATAAACTAATTATCTCATCAGTTGAGTCAAAGTCTGGCGCAAAAATTAGATCCTAAAAATGGGTGATACAATAGACAACATAAGGAATTTTGCAATTATAGCTCATATAGATCATGGGAAATCAACTATAGCTGACAGAATAATTCATAAATGTGGAGGTTTGAGTGATAGAGAAATGAAATCTCAAGTGCTTGACTCTATGGATATAGAAAGAGAGAGAGGTATAACAATTAAAGCACAAACAGTTAAATTAAATTATAAAGCTAAAAATGGGAAAAATTATATTTTAAATATTATAGACACCCCAGGACATGTAGATTTTAGTTATGAAGTTAGTAGAAGCCTTTATGCGTGCGAAGGTTCAATATTAATTGTAGATAGCACTCAAGGGGTTGAAGCTCAAACACTGGCAAATGTATATCAAGCACTTGATATAAATCATGAGATTATTCCAGTATTAAATAAAATTGATCTACCAGCATCTGATCTTGAGAGAACAAATAATCAAATTGAGGATGTTATTGGAATAGATACATCTAATTCTGTTCCTTGCTCTGGAAAAACTGGACAAGGAATAGATGAAATTCTTGAGCAAATTATTAACTCTTTGCCTGGACCTAAAGGTGAAAAAAATAGCAAATTAAAATGTTTATTAGTTGATAGCTGGTATGACACTTATCTTGGAGTAGTCATATTGGTTAGAATTATAGATGGAAAACTAAAAAAAAATATGAAAATAAAAATGATGTCTACAAATCAAGAATATATTGTAGAAAAAGTTGGTGTTTTTACTCCTAAGGCAAAAGATGTGAGTGAACTTAATGCTGGAGAAATAGGTTTTATTACAACTGGTATTAAAATTTTATCAGAAACTAAAGTTGGAGACACTATATGCGATGCAGAAAATCCTCTCCAAGATGCATTACCTGGCTTTAAACCAAGTAAACCAGTAGTTTTTTGTGGTTTATTTCCTGTAGATAGTTCTGAATATCAAAAGTTAAAAGATGGACTTGCGAAATTACAATTAAATGATGCAAGTTTTTCTTATGAAGCTGAATCATCATCTGCTTTAGGACTTGGTTTTAGATGTGGATTTTTAGGTCTTTTGCACCTTGAAATAATCACAGAGAGGCTTGAAAGAGAATTTGATATAAATTTATTAACCACAACACCAGGTGTTGTTTATAAAGTTCACTTAAACAATGGTGAAATTTTTGAACTTCAAAATCCCTCAAATTTACCAGATCCTACTCACATTAAATTTATTGAAGAACCATGGATTAGAGCTACAATTATTACTCCAGATCAGTATTTGGGATCAATTATTAAGTTATGTCAAAATAAAAGGGGTATACAAACTAATTTAAGTTATTCAGGAAATCGTGCAGTAATTAATTATGAGATACCTTTAAATGAGGTTGTATTCGATTTTAATGATCGTCTTAAATCTATGACAAGCGGATATGCTAGTTTTGATTATGAAATTATTGATCACAAAGAAGGAGATCTGGTAAAAATGAATATACTTGTAAATTCAGAACCTGTTGATGCTCTTGCAATGATGATACATAAAGATTTTGCTCAAACTACTGGCAGAGAAGTCTGTGAAAAATTAAAAGATTTAATTCCAAGGCATAATTTTATGATACCAGTCCAAGCGGCTATCGGAGGTAAAATTATTGCTAGAGAAACTATCAAAGGTTTTAAAAAGGATGTATTAACAAAAATCCATGGAGGTGGAGCGACCGATAGAAAAAGAAAACTTCTAGAAAAACAGAAAAAAGGTAAAGCTAGAGCTAAGCAATTTGGAAAAGTTGAGATTCCCCAAGAAGCGTTCATTGGTGTTTTAAGAATTAATAAAGAATGATAAAAAACACTATAATCTTAATTTTATCTTTAACAATTTTGTTTCTAACATACAGAACAAATAAAAAAAAAGTTAGAAATTTATTTTATAAAAGTAAAATAAAACAAATAGATATATCTGAGCTAGACAAAATTTTTGATGAGAAATTGATAAGTAAAAATTTAAAAGGTCCAAAAGAAGAAACTATAATTAAAAATTTTATTATTTCCCCACAAAATAAAATTGTAGGAATGACCTCTGATTATGAAGCATGGATAATATCTGTGTTAAGTAAGAAAAGTAATAATATATTTGAATTTGGTACTTGTAGTGGAAAAACTACTTATTTAATGGCGCTTAATTCAGATAAAGATGCTAAAATTACATCCTTAACTCTTGGGCCAGATCAGGTAAAAAATTTAAATAAAAAAAATATAGATAATAAGATTTCATTTAGAAATATAATAAATGAGAGCATATATGAAAAATTTCTATTTTCAGGTACTGATGTTGAAAATAAAATTAACATTATTTTTGAAGATTCAACAAAGTTTGACGAGAGTAAATATATGAATAAATTTGATTTAATATTTATAGATGGAGGTCATACTTATTCTGTTGTAAAAAATGATACGGAGAAATCATTCAAAATGCTCAACAAAAATGGAATAATTTTATGGCATGATTACGTTCCCGGTAAACAGTCTGCTAAAAATGTTGTGAATTACTTAAATGAAATTTCCAAAGAGAAAAACATCTTAAATATCAGAAATACATCATTATGTGTATTTAGAAATAGTGATTAAAGGAGAGGTGGCCGAGCGGTTGAAGGCGCACGCTTGGAAAGCGTGTATAGGGGAAACTCTATCATGGGTTCGAATCCCATTCTCTCCGCCATATTTTTGTTAGAAAAATGATCTTTTTAAAGGGTTTTATAGAAATAGAAAAAAAATCTAAAAAACATCAAAAAAACGTTGGTATCCAACACTAATTTAAGCATTTGCGTCTCTACCATTTTTAAATTTTTTGTAAAAATGTTATAAAAAATTCTTCCATATTATAAATTAATGATAAAAAATAATTCAAACAATTACCAAGCTGACTCAATAAAAGTTCTAAAAGGTTTAGAAGCAGTAAGAAAAAGACCAGGTATGTATATCGGTGACACCGATGATGGGACCGGATTACATCATATGGTTTACGAAGTTGTAGATAATTCCATTGATGAGGCTCTAGCAGGTTTTTGCAAAAAAATTGAAATAAGTATAAACGATGATAACTCTGTAACAGTGATTGACGACGGAAGAGGAATTCCTGTTGATATTCACAAGGGTGAAAAAAAATCAGCAGCCGAAGTTATAATGACCCAACTTCATGCTGGTGGTAAATTTGACCATAATTCTTATAAAGTTTCTGGAGGACTACACGGAGTAGGTGTTTCGGTTGTTAATGCTCTTTCTGAGAGATTAAAACTTACAATTAATAGAGATAATAAAAAATATTACATAGAATTTAAAGATGGAGATGCTAAAACTTCTTTAAAACAAGTTGGAAAATCAAAAACGAGTGGAACTGAAATTAATTTTGTTCCCTCCAAAGATATATTTTCATCCATTAAATTTAGTTTTTCTATTTTAGAAAAAAGGATGAGAGAGTTAGCTTTTTTAAATAAGGGCATAAAAATAGTTTTAAGCGATTTAAGACAAAAAAAACCAAAAACATTAGAGTTCAAATTTGAAGGAGGTATCAGCGAATTTGTGCAATTCATTGATGAGAAAAAAGAAAGTTTAAAAAACAAAAATGAAAATGATCTTTTTAAAAAACCAATTTATATTGAAGGTTTAAAAAATAATATTGATGTTCAATGCTCCCTTAAGTGGAATGCAGGGTATAGCGAAGATGTATTACCTTATACTAATAACATTTATCAAAAAGACGGAGGAACACATCTTCTTGGATTTCGAAGTGCATTAACAAGAGTAGTAAATAAATATGCAAATGAACAAAACTTGTTAAAAAAAAATAAAGTTTCTTTATCAGGAGATGATGTTAAAGAAGGATTAACTTCAGTTCTTTCTATCAAAATTCCTGACCCTAAATTTTCGTCTCAAACAAAAGATAAATTAGTCTCATCGGAAGTTAGAAATATTGTTGAAACTATCATTAATGAGAAGCTGTCTATTTGGTTTGATCAAAATCCATCAATTTCAAAAATTATCTTAACTAAAATTATCCAGGCTGCAGTAGCAAGAGATGTAGCTAGAAAGGCAAGAGAAAATGTAAGAAGAAAAGGAGCCTTAGAATTAACGGGATTGCCTGGAAAATTAGCCGATTGTCAAAACTCAAAGCAAGATGGTACTGAACTATTTATTGTAGAGGGTGATTCAGCTGGTGGATCAGCCAAACAAGGCAGAAACCGCGAAAATCAAGCAGTATTGCCGCTTAGAGGAAAAATATTAAATACTTTTACAGATCTTAATGGATCGAAAAAGAATGGAAATGCCAATGAATTAAGAACTAAAAGCTTATCAAAGATGATTTCATCAAATGAAATAGTTACGTTGATTAATGCACTTGGTCTTGATCCAAAAAATGAGGATATAGATCTCAAAGATTTAAGATATGGTAAAATAATAATAATGACAGATGCTGATGTTGATGGCTCACATATAAGAGCATTATTATTAACGTTTTTTAATAACAAACCATTTGATAAATTAATTGAGTTTGGACATGTTTACCTTGCTCAGCCACCCTTGTTTAAAATTAATAAAGGAACTAAAAGCGTATATATCAAAGATGAAAATGAGCTTGAAAGTTATTTAATAAAAAATTCAAAAGATATTAAAAAATATAAAAAAAATTCTAAAGAATTTAATAACATTCTCCAAATTGAAAAGTCTAAACTTAACATTCAAAGATTTAAAGGACTGGGAGAAATGAACCCTGATGAATTATGGAATACAACTTTAAATCCTGAAACAAGAAATTTATTACAGGTTCAATATTCAAAGAATAATAAAAAAGATCAAGATTTGATACAAACCTTAATGGGTAACGATGTTTCCTCAAGAAAAGATTTTATTGTTGAAAACGCAATAAATGTTTCAAACTTAGATATTTAGATGGATTTAAAACAATCTGTCAAGGCAGCATCATTAAATAAGTCAACATATATCAATTTACGATGGATTGGGATTTTAGGTCAATTTATAACTATAAATACAGTCAAATTTATTTTTGGTTTTGAGTTCAACTTTATTTTATCTAATCTAATAATTTTTATTGGAGCTTTAAGCAACTTCTATTTAATGTTTTTTTATAAAAAACCAGTACTTTCAAACGCGACTTCTTTTAATTTTTTATCTTTAGATATACTTCAATTGAGCTCTTTACTTTACTTATCTGGGGGTATTTTAAATCCATTTTCAATATTCCTTTTGATACCAAGTGTATTTGCTGCATCCAATTTAAATATTAAAACAAATATTGCTTTAATTTTAATTACTCTAGCATCGATTATAATTTTAACTTTTTATCATTATGAATTGCCAAAACCATTGGATGAATATAGTATCAGTTTGTATTATTACTATGCAATTCCTCTTGCATTGATAATTGCGTTATTATTTTTAAATTATTTTGCATTTATTTTTGGACAAGAAACAAATCTAAGGAAAGATGCATTAGATAAAATCCAAGAAGTAATTTCCAAAGAACATGAGCTGGTTTCACTTGGGGGACAGGCTGCAGCTGCAGCTCATTCATTTGGTACTCCTTTATCTACAATTAAAATTATTTCCCACGATTTATTTGATCAATTTAAAGATAATAATGATGTTAAAAAAGATCTCGATCTATTAATTAGCCAGGTTAATAGGTGTAATGAGATTTTAAAAAAATTAACATTAAATCCTACGATAGAAGATGATTTTATTGACAAAAATAAAACGCTTTACGATTATATTAATGAGATAGTTAACTCATTTAAGGAAATTTCTAATAAGAATTTCAATATTGATAAAGAGCAAGATTCTAACTCATTTGAAATATTAAAATCTGTTGAAATTGTTTATGGTTTGAGGAATTTTATTGGAAATGCAAACAAATTTTCAAGTGAAAATATCTATATTGCTATCAAAAGTGACAGTCAAAAGACTGAAATAACAATAGAGGATGATGGCCCTGGTATGCCAAAAGATATACTTAATAAGATTGGAGAGCCTTATATTAAGACACTTAAACCCAAAGATAACAAAAAAACTGGACTAGGTTTAGGGATTTTTATAGGCAAAACATTGTTAGAAAAAAATTCTGCTAGGGTAACAATTAGAAATTCTGAAACTAGAGGTGGAGCTGAAGTAAATATAGAATGGGAAAATAAAAATTTAAAAAAATTAATTTAATTTTTTATTATTTTCAAACAATCCACTAAGCTGACCAATCATTACATCACCCAATTCTTGAACGTCAGCAATTTTTATGGCTTTTTTGTAATATCTCGAAACATCGTGGCCTATACCTATAGCAAGAATTTCGATATCACTTTTGTTTTCAATCGATTTTACAGTTTGCTTTAGATGTTTTTCTAAAAAATCACCCGAGTTAACAGATAATGTTGAATCATCAACTGGAGCTCCATCAGAAATAACCATAAGAATTTTTCTTTCTTCTTTTCTTTTCTTAAGTCTATTGAAAGCCCAAGTAATAGCTTCACCATCAATATTTTCTTTGAGCAAACCTTCTTTTAGCATTAAACCTAAATTTTTTTTTGATTGTCTCCAGTGGGTATCAGCAGATTTATAAATTATATGTCTTAGGTCATTTAAACGTCCTGGATTTTTTATTTTTCCAAGTTTATTCCACTTTTCTCTACTCTTACCACCCTTCCAATTTTTTGTTGTGAAACCAAGAATTTCAACTTTAACCGAGCATCTTTCTAATGTTCTAGATAATATATCAGCACAAAGAGCGGCAATAGTAATTGGCCTTCCTCTCATAGATCCAGAATTATCTATTAGTAAAGTCACAACTGTATCTTTAAACTCTAAATCTTTCTCTTTTTTAAAAGAAAGGGAATTATATGGATCAATTATTATTCTTGGTAATTTTGAACTATCTAATAAACCTTCTTCAAGATCAAATTCCCAAGATCTATTTTGTTTTGCAAGTAACTGTCTTTGTAATTTATTTGCAAGTTTGGTAATTATGTCTTGGAAACTAGTTAGCTGTTGATCTAAATTTTTTCTTAGTTTTGAAATTTCTTCAGAATTTTCCAATGTTTCTGCTTTTGCTGTCTCATCAAATTCTGAAGTATATATTTTATATTCTTTATTACTAATTCCTAAATTTTTTTTCTGAACAATATTTTCTATTTCATTATTTTCAGCATCATCATTTCCTAGTTGTTCATCAAGTCTAAATTCATTCATTTCGTCAGAACTATCAACACCTTCATTAATACTGTCTTCCTCTTCTCTTTCCTGAGAGTCTCCACTATCTGTCTTTTGATCATCTTTTGAATTATTGTTATCTTGCTCATCTTCTTTCTGCTCTTCCCTTTTGTTTTCTTCTTCGGATTCGAAGATTTCCATATTCTGAAGAATTTCTGATATTTTAGAATTGTATATGTCCTGTTTCTCTGAATTTTCTTTTAAAAAATTTATGTGTTTATCTAAAGATTTTTCAAAATCATCTTTCCAGTATGATAAAATTTTTTCAGCGTTTTCAGTTAAATTTACGTTCATTATTTTATTAAGCATGTAATATTCAAATGCTTCAGAAACGTTAGATTCTTCTTTCTTTTTTATATTTTCAGATTTTGCCGTACTTATCTTATTGTTGTATTTGGTCATTAAATTTTTAGAAATTCCCTTCATCATTTGTGAGCCTAAAAATTCATATCTTATTTTTTCAGAAATTTTATAAAGTGTATGGCATGTAGGAGTTTTTGGAATATTTTGTTCTAAAGTGGAATTATCAGAAAATTTTCTTTTTAATGCTTCTGAATCTGCCTCGGCTCTTAACTTAATAAAGTTTTCTTTATCTTTTAAATTATCAAATTTAGAAATATTAAATTCTTTTAAATTTTTTTTGTCTTTTAATGGATATGTTTCACCTGAAATGGCTTTAATCGTTGAGTTTAAAGCTTGTTTAAATTGCTCTTTTATAAGATCATCTTTGTTCATTAAACCTGAATATTTATCATCGACTCTGGCAGTTCTTCGCCAAAACATCTTTGATAGTATTCTGCGATTGTATTCTTTTCTACGTCATCACATTTATTTAAAAAAGTTACTCTAAACGCATAACCCACATCTTTAAATATTTCAGAATTTTCTGCCCAATGTAGTACTGTTCTAGGGCTCATAACAGTTGAAATATCTCCAGCCATAAATCCTTTTCTAGTAAGTGTCGCAACTTTTATCATGTTTGCAACTTTCTCTTTGCCTTTATTATTATCTAAAGATTTATTTTTTCCTAAAATAATTTCCATTTCTTTTTCTAAAGCTAAATAATTTAATGTTGTTACGATATTCCATCTATCCATTTGTCCCTGGTTTATTTGTTGTGTTCCATGATAGAGTCCAGTTGTATCCCCTAAACCAACAGTATTTGAGGTTGCAAATAATCTGAAATATTTATTCTGCTTAATGACCTTATTCTTATCTAATAAAGTAAAATTTCCTTCAGCTTCCAAAACTCTTTGAATTACAAACATCACATCTGGTCTACCGGCATCATATTCATCAAATACTAAAGCTACTGGATTTTGTATCGACCAAGGAAGAATTCCCTCCTTGAATTCTGTGACTTGTTTTCCATCTTTGATTACAATTGAGTCTTTACCAATTAAATCTATTCTACTGACATGACTATCTAAGTTAATTCTGATACATGGCCAATTCAATCTGGCTGCAATTTGTTCTATATGTGTGGATTTACCTGTTCCATGATAACCTTGCACTAAGACTCTTTTATTAAATGAAAATCCGGAGAGGATTGCTAAAGTTGTATCTTTATCAAATTTATAAGTTTTATCTATATCTGGCACATAATCAGTTTTTTTTGAAAATGCGTCCACTTCCATATCGGAATCTATACCGAATGTTTGTTTAATCGATAATTTAATATCTGGGGTTTGTTCAATATTAGTTGTCAATTTTTTCCTTATAAGTATTTTTTAATTGGGTATAAGCTAAAGTTATCACTTTAAGCTTATCTTCAAATTTTTTATTGCCAGCATTCATATCAGGGTGAAATTTTTTCACAAGTCTTTTGAATTTTTCCTGTATTTTGGCCCATTTTAAACCAACTCCGACACCCAAAATTTCAAAGGCTTTAAGATCATTACTATTAAACTTAAACTTATTCATATGATTCAAATTACTAAAATCTTTAAATTTTCCATTTTCATCTTTTAAAGTATTATTCCACAATATTTTGAAAAAATTGTCTGAAGAGCTGAAACTCTGCGTTGGCTTATGCCATGTCATGTCAGACTTTAAAAAGTTGATTACCTGTTCGTCGCTCATACCTGAAAAATAATTCCAGCTTTTATTAAATTCTCTTACATGCTCTAGACATAGAAGCCTATATTCTTTGCTGTTATCCTTTTCTTTTGGGGCTTTGTAAAGACCCTCTTCATTGCAATTATTCCATTCACAAATATTTTTCATATAATATAATATCAAGTTTAATGGATATTAATCAACTTTCAAAAAAAATTGAAAATAAACTTTTGAAAGACACCTCTATAAAAAATGTAAAGATAATTGACAACACTTATAAGCATTTAAAACACAATTCACATCAGAAAGGTAAATATCATATTAAATTAGAAATAAATTCTGAAATATTAAAAAAAACAAATAGAATTCAGTCTAATAAAGTAATCTACAAAATTTTAAGCGAAGAACTTAAAACTGATATTCATTCTTTACAAATAAGCTTTATTTAACTCTTTTACTAAAAATTTGTTCAATTCACCAGATTTGGCCTGATAATTAAGGTTTAATTTTCCAAAATTCCTTATTAAAATTAAGTTTATACTGTCTGATTTATTTTTTTTATCACTTTTCATAAAATTAAGAATTGATGTAATTTTCGTTTTATTAAAAAGGTCTTTATATTTATTTTTAATTTCTATCTTTTTAATATGATTGTTTATTAATTCTGAATTTGAATTTGAAATAATTTTTTTTTCTTTACTAAAATTTACAGCATTCATTAAACCAAATATAACAGCTTCTCCATGATTTAATTTTTTTGAGTAACCAAGACTGGCCTCATATGCGTGAGCAAAAGTATGGCCAAGATTTAAAGATTTTCTTAAATTTTTTTCTTTTTCATCCTTTTCAATAATTTTTTTTTTTAATAAACAGCTATTTAAAATTGCATTAATTATAAAATTTCCTTTGAGATTTAAAATCTTATTAAAATTTTTATCTAAAAAAATAAAATTTTTTTTACTATCAATTAAACTACTTTTTAATATTTCAGCATATCCACATATAATTTCTCTTTTGGGCAGGGTACGTAGTAAATTAATATCTGAAATTACTAAATCTGGCTGATAAAAACTTCCTACAAGATTTTTTCCAAATTTATTATTAATACCTGTTTTACCACCTATCGAAGAGTCGACTTGAGCTAATAAAGTGGAGGGTATGTTAATAAATTTTATTCCTCTTTTAAATGTGCTGGCCGCATATCCAACTACATCTCCTGTAATTCCACCACCAAATGAAATTATACAGTCTTCTCTATAAAAATTATTTTTAAATAAAATATTATGTATTTTATCGATACTTAAGTTACTTTTATTTTTTTCATTTGCATTAAAGTTTAAAGTAAAAACTTTTTGATCGTTTAAATTTCCTAAGAGTATTGTTCTAAATTTTTTTGGTATTTTACTATCAATTACTATTAAACATTTTGAAAATGATAATTTATTTTTTTTTATAATATTTCTTAATTTTGAAATTAGATTGGTACCAATATGAACTTCGTAATTTTTACTTTTAGTTTTAACCTTTATTATTTTTGATTTCATATTTTTTTATAATTTTATTTGCTATTTCATTTTTATTTAGCTGATCACAATTAATTGTGAAATCTGCTAGACTATATATTTTAGATCTTTCACTTATTAGTCTCTCTAGATCTGTTTCACTTAATGACATGGCTAGAGGTCTTTTTTTGCTACCATTTATTCTTTTAATTATTATATCTTTTTTCCAGTTCAACCAAAAACTAAAAGAACTTTTCTTACATTCTTTCCTAATATTAGTATTAATATATGCACCTCCACCTAGTGATACAATTTGTTTTTCACCTTTTAAACATGATAATGTTATTTCTTCTTCACATTCACGGAAGTATTTTTCTCCCTTTTTTTTGAAAATTTCTGCAATTTTCATTTTTTCTTTTTCTTCAATTTTATTATCTATATCAATAAATTTAAGTTTGGTTTGTTTAGAAATCAATTTTCCGATTAATGTCTTTCCTGATCCCATCATACCTACTAAAACTAGATTTTTATTTGATTCCATATATTTCTAAGTTGAAAAAACACAAATATGTCTTATTTTGATTTTACAAAATTATATGCTTTTAAAACATTATACTACAAAGGAATATAACATAATATGAAATTTGCAATTAAAGCTGGAATTATTTTTTTTATATTAATTTTGTCTATTGTTGTTTTAAGTCAGATTGATTTCCCATCTCCCAACAAAAAAATTGAAGTGATTTTGCCTAATGAAAATTTTAAAACAATTAAGTAAAATAATTTTCAAAATAACCTTAATTTTATTTTTTTATAATTTTTCTTTTGCGAACGAACCAATCGATATATGGAAAATTGAAAAAAAAGACATCATTAACAAAGAAAATTCTACTTCAAATATAAATGCAAGTAATAATCTAAATACTAACACAACATTATCAGTTCAATCTAGTTCTGAGATAGTGATAAATAAAGAAATTGAGTCATCCACTATTAAATTAGCAGGATTATATGACCCTGCACAGAATGGTTTAAAAATCGATATGTGGTCGAACAGTGATGGTGAATTAATTAAAAGCATATTAAATAAAAATTTAAATAGAAACTTATCTGAATTTTCAAAAAAAATATTAGATATAGCTTTACTAACAAACTCATATATTCCTACAAATAATATTACTGAAGAGGAATTTTTAGAGTTTAAATTTAATCACTTAATAAATAAGAAAGATTTTATATTAATTAAAGAATTTTTAATCAATAATTCTGAAGTTTCTAATAAAAATAAATTGATTAAATTTTACTCAGAATATTTTCTTTCAAACTCGGAGGTAAAAAAAGCATGTGAGATATTTAATATTAGTGGCGCTATTACTGATAAGTATTTAAATAATTTTAAAATTTATTGTTTAATTCTAGAAGATAAAAAAGAACAAGCTCAACTACTTTTCGATTTATCAAAAGAGTTGGATGAGATTGACATTTTTTTTGAAAATAAATTTAATATATTAATGGGTTACGCAAGTAAAGATGAAATAATTTCGGACGAAAATATTTTATATTTTCACTTATCTCATAAAACAAATAATGATTTTAATTATGAGCCAAAAATGGACTCACCTAGATTTATCTGGAGTTATTTGTCTTCATCAAATATTCTTAAAAATGCAAATTCCTTTGATATTGAAAATCCAGAGGATTTAAGATTATTAGAAAGGGCAACTCATGAAAATGTATTTGAAGAGAGAGAACTATTAGATACATATAAAAAATTTCAATTTAACATAACGCAACTATTAAATGCCAAAGATGCTTATAAGCTTCTTCCAGATTATGAGGGCAGAGCTTTATTATATCAAAGATTACTTTTATCTGTTGATGTTGAGCAAAGATTAAGTATGGCTTCTGAATTATATAAATCTTTCCAAAAAAAAAAATTAGATAATGCATTTGATAATGAAATCAAAGTAATTTTAAAAAAAATAAAAAAAGATGATGTTCCCTCGAATTTTACTACCTTTTATGAAAATCATACCAACAATAAGTTAAAAAAAGAGAGAAAGATAAAATTTAATAATAAAAAAATACATCAATCAAAATTATTAAATTACTTTTTAAATAAAACTAGTTTGCCGAAAGCTGAAAAGGAAACAAATGATATTTTGAAAAAAATTAAAAGAAACAAAAAGTATATTTTTTCTACAAAAGATATGATTCTTATTGAATCGCTCAAATCAGATGGTGTAAAAATAGATAAAAAATACTCAAACCTTTATGAATACAACTTTCAATTTTCCTCTGATATAAAACAAATGCTATCGAATGGAGAGTTGGGCTTATTATTAATTAAAATAGTAGATATTGTTGGTGAAAGTAACCTTGAAGATCTAGATATAAACACAGTGAATTTATTAGTTTCAACTATGAATGAGCTAAAAAATGTAGATTTAAGGAATGAAATTCTAATAGAAGTCTTGCCTTTAAAAGTCTAAAGAATAAATAAATTATGCCAGTGAAAGAACTAATTACAGTACCTGATGATATTCTTAGAAGAAAATCTGAGCCATTAAATAAAGTTGATGTTAATGAAAAAAAACTCATAAAAGATTTATTTGAAACTATGTACCATCACAATGGTATAGGTTTGGCAGCTGTTCAAGTAGGAATTCTTAAAAGAGTAGTTGTTTTAGATGTTTCGAAAAATGAAAATGAAAAAAAACCTTTATGCTTTATTAATCCACAAATAAAAACTTTAAGTGAAAAAATGTCTACATATGAGGAAGGTTGTTTATCAATACCTAATACCTTTATTGAGATAGAGAGACCAGAAATTTGTACCGTATCATATATAGATGAAAATGGCGATAAGAAAGAAATGGAATGCGATGGATTACTTTCAACATGTTTACAACATGAAATAAATCACCTAGATGGAAAACTAATAATTGATTATTTATCTAAAATCAAAAAAGATTTAATAATAAAAAAATTGTCTAAACAAAAAACTTCTAATAGAGTTGTTGTTTAAATGTCAAATATTGTATTCATGGGCACACCGCAGTTTGCTGTGCCTATCCTAAAAAAAATTAATCAAAAATATAAAATTAACTGTGTATTTACTCAGCCTCCAAGTAAATCAAATAGAGGTCAAAAGTTTACGAAATCATCAATTCATATATGTGCAGAGGAACTTAATCTAGAAGTTAAAACTCCAAAAAAAATTGATGTAGAATTTGAATATCTTAAAGAATTAAATTTAGATCTTGTAATTGTTGTTGCATACGGACAATTAATTTCAAAAAAAATTCTTGATTTGAGTAAAAAAGGTTTTTTGAATATTCATGCTTCATTATTACCAAAATGGAGAGGGGCGGCACCAATCCAAAGATCAATTTTAAACAATGAAAAAAAAACTGGTATATCATTTATGAAAATTGATGAAAAATTAGATTCTGGACCAGTATGTAATAAATATTCAATTGATATTCTTGATCAAGATAACGCAGAAATTTTATCAGAAAAATTATCTTATTTGAGTACAGAAAAAATTTTAGAAAATGTGCAAAAAGTTTTAGATGGAGAGGCAATATTTAAAGAGCAAGATCATGCAAAAGCTACATACGCAAAGAAAATTCAAAAAATAGAGGGAAAAATAGATTGGAATAATAGTGCTCGTAAAATAATTGCTCAAATAAATGGATTATATCCTAAACCTGGTGCATGGTTTGAGCTTAACAACAAAAGATATAAAATATTAAAAGCCAAAATAAACAAGCAGTCAGCAAAAATTGGTGAAGTAATCGACGAACAAATGACAATAGCATGTGGTGAAAATTCAATAAATATTATTGAGATACAAAAAGAGGGCAAGAATCCTCAATTAATTAAGGAATTTTTATTAGGGAATAAGGTTAGAAAAGGAACAATAATTACAAGTGAATAGATATCAGATCCTAATAGAATACGAAGGCACTTTATACAATGGTTGGCAAATTCAAAAAAAAGATAAGTCAATCCAGGAAAATATTGAGATTGTCTTATCTAAACTATTAAAAGAAAAAATAAAAATTTATGGGTCTGGACGAACAGACGCAGGAGTTCATGCTAAAGAGCAATCAGCTCACTTTGATACTACAAACAAAATTATTCAAAAAGATAAATTATTGAATTCACTAAACTTCTTTTTAAATAAAAAAAAAATATCTATTTTAAAAATAAAGAAAAAAAATAAACTTTTTCATTCAAGATATTCTGCAAAAGAAAGACGGTATACGTACTTAATTAGAAATGATGCTTCTCCTTCAGTTATCAATTTTAACAGAGAGTGGCATATTAAAAAAAAAATCGATGTTGAATTGATGAAAAAGGGAGCAAAAAAATTAATTGGAACTCATGATTTTTCAACTTTTAGAGCATCTAATTGTGCTGCAAAAAGTCCGGTAAGAACCATGAAAAAAGTAAAAATAATTAAAGTTAAAAATGTCATAAAAATTCAATTTGTGTCAAAATCATTTCTTAAGAGTCAAGTTAGATCCATGGTTGGTTCACTCAAATACCTTGGTGAAAATAAATGGAACTTAAAAAAATTTACCAGTATATTTAAATCGAAATCTAGAAAAAATTGTGCTCCTATTGCCCCTGCACATGGTTTATATCTTGAGAAAATTATTTATTAGATTTTTTTTTTTTCTTTTTTATTCTCCATCTTGATCCCTCTCTAATTATGTAACCACAACAATTTTTGGAGCCACACTTACAAGGGAAATCCTTATAATTTTCATCAAAACTAAATCCATAATCATAAGTTAGTTCCTCATTTTTTTTTATATCTTTGATAGAACTAATCCATAATTTTAAACCTTTACCTTCAACTTCACAGTTTGGATTACAAGAGTGATTAATAAGTCTTGCAGTATTGTAAGCAAAATCACCGTCTAAATCATATCTATTATTTAAGTTAAAAAGATAAATTGCTTTATCGTTATCAAATTTTGGATTATTTTCTGTTTGTTTTTTTGTAATTATTTTACCTATATAGTAAATAATCTTAGTTCCTTTTTTTATATTTTTAGATGCAAACAGTCCCCTGTTATCAATATTTGATGATTTTTGTTTATATAGTTTCATGATTAGGTATTTTCCGACTCGATTAATGCATTTACATGATAATTAGCACTTTCAGCAAGTGCTTTTAGGTCGTATCCACCTTCTAATAAAGATACCACTTTCCCGTTAGTAAATTTATTAGTGGCTTTTAGTGTCCTTCTTGTTATTTCATAAAAATCTTTAGATGAAAGTTCAAATTGAGCTAATGGATCGTTCTTGTGAGCATCAAAGCCAGCAGAAAAGATTAGGTAATCAGGCTTATATTCAATTAACCTATCTAAAACTCTATCATAAGCATTAAAATACTCCTCAGAATTTGTGCCAGCAGGAAGAGGTATATTAAGAGAATTATTATACTTTCCCTTGTCTTTTTCTGAGCCACCGCCTGGATAAAATGGATATTGATGTGTTGATATATAAAGTGAATTTTTGTTGTCATACATTACATCATAATTTCCATTTCCCCAATGAACATCAAAATCTACACATGCAATTCTTTTATAATTATATTTTTTTATTAAATAATTAACTGCAACACCTGCATTAGAAATACAGCAAAAGCCCATTGATTTGTTTTTTTCAGCATGGTGTCCTGGTGGTCGTACTACACAAAATGCATTTTTATATTTTTTATTCTCAATTCCATCTATTGCACTTATAGCTGATCCTGCGGCTTGAAATACTGCATCCTTACTTCCAGGCGATACAACAGTATCACCATCTAAAAAGTTTAAGCCACTTTTAGGAAATGAGTCTTTTAAATTATTAATATAATCTTCAGAATGAGTCATATTAAGAATATCATTAGGAACAACATCTGGTTTATCCCAAAGCAGTTCTTTATTTTTTTTTAAAGTATCAATTATTGAAACTACTCTCTTCGGTTGCTCCGGATGACCATCGCCTGTTATATGTTTTTCTGAAGATTCAGATGTTATAATTGCAGTTTTCAAGCGAAATAATTATGTAAAATGTTCTTATAAATCTTAGTTAACTTTTTTAAATCTGAGATCGATGTTCTTTCATTAACCATATGAATAGTATTATTTCTTAACCCAAGCTCAAGACGTGGTATTGAACCTAAAAATCTGCTGTCACTTGTGCCACCTCTACAATTTAATTTTGCATTGTTACCTGTAACTTTTTTTACAACTTTTTTTACCATATAAATTTCTTTATTTGGCTCTGTGTAGAATGCTTCTCCACTTATTTTATAATCTATTTTGGTTTTGCAATTTTCTTTTTTTGCAACTGTATTAATAATTTTACTAAGTTTTTTTTTCAAAGATGTTGATTTATAAGTTGAATTAAACCTAACATTAAATTTAGCACTTGCAGATTGTGGGACTACATTTTCAGATATATTATCCACATTCATTTTTGTAAATTCCAAATTTGATGGTGGCATATACTTCGTTCCTTTGTCCAGCGTAACACTTTTTAGTTTAGATATTATTTTAGCAAGAGCAGTACATGGATTTATATATGTCCCATAAAATGCAGAGTGTCCACTTTTTCCATACACTGTTACTGTTGCATTCATAGAACCTCTTCTTCCAATCCTGATTTCATCCCCAACTGATTTATTTGAAGACGGTTCGCCTACTATTGTAAAGTCAATTTTTTCTCTTTTTTTCTTTAAATATTTCATAACTGCTGGACAACCATGACCTGTAGTTTCTTCATCAGCTGTAATTATTATTGATATAGAACCTTTAAATTTTTCATTTTTAATAAAATCACTTACAGCACTTATCCAACACGCCACACTACCCTTCATGTCTTGAGATCCTCTGCCATATAAATATCCTTTTTTTACTAATGCTTTAAATGGCGGAAACTCCCAATTATTAAGGTTAGCAACAACATCTGTGTGACCCAAATAATTAATGTTAGGTTTTGATTTACCAAATTTTGCATATAAATTTAATGCAGGTTTAGCACCTGTACCTTTTGATTTTATTATCTGACATTTAAAACCTAATGAAGAAAGTTTCTTTGAAAGAAACCTCATAATACCCTTATCTTCTGTTTTAATTGTTTGAAATTTTATTAGCTCCTGAGCTAACTTTAATTCATTATAAGTTCTCATTAGTTTATTCTCTTAAAAGATCGTTAACTGATGTCTTTGATCTAGTTTTTTCATCAACTTGTTTAATTATTACTGCACAATATAAAGATGGTGCTTGTGGATTGTTTTTATCTGGTAAGGATCCTGGAACTACCACTGAGTAAGGTGGAATTTTTCCATAAGTTATTTCACCAGTTTTTCTATTAACAATTTTTGTTGATTGCCCAATATACATTCCCATACTCAGAACAGAGCCTTCTCCAACTATTACACCTTCTACTACTTCTGACATTGCTCCTAAGAAAACATTATCTTCGATAATTGTTGGTAATGCTTGGGCTGGTTCTAATACTCCACCAACCCCAGTCCCGGCCGAGATATGACAATTTTTTCCAATCTGACAACAACTTCCTGCACGACTGAATGTATCCATCATTGTACCTTCATCTATGTACGCTCCAATATTTACATAACATGGCATAAGAACAGCATTTTTTGCAACAAAGGAACCACGTCTTGCTGCTGTGTTGGGGACCATTCTGAACCCAGCTTTTTCAAAATCTTCATTCGTCCAGCCAGCAGTTTTACCTTTTAATAAGTGACTCTTATCTCTCCATGTTGAATATGGTCCCGCCATGATATCCATTCCATGCATTCGAAAACTTAACATGATAGCTTTTTTTAGATGTTGATGAGTAACCCATTCACCATTGATCTTTTCAGCTACTCTTGCTTTTCCACTGTCTAGATCATTAATAATTTGATTAACAGCATCCTTTAAAGATTTATCTGAATTTTGATTTACTTGGTCTTTATTTTCCCAAGCTTTATTTATAATTTTTTCAATACTCATAATTTTATGAGTTTTTTAATAACCTTATTTCTTTTAAAAATAAAGAGAGATTTTCGATTTTATAGTCGATGTAATCCTTATCAGACTCTTTTTTACCCCAGTATTCATTATTGATAAGCCAAGCTGTTATAGTTCCCCGCTCTTTACCTATTGATAAATTTTTAGCTATATCCTCGATATAAAGAGTTTCTTTTGGATTAATCTTAAATTTATCAACCATAAGATCAAAAGCTTTCGCTTCAGGCTTAGGGTGATATTTTGCGTCCACGATATCAAATATATCTTTAAATTGGTCTTCAATACCAAGAGTTTTCACTATATTTTTTACGTGCGCTCTACTTCCGTTTGTGAATACGAATTTATTTAAATTTATGTTTTCAAGCTCATTTCTTAAAACAAGATCTTTTTCCATAAATGAAAGATCGATATCATGAACATACTCCAAGAATTCTTCAGGCGGTATATCATGATGTATCATCAATCCATTTAAACTTGTGTTGTATTTGTGAAAATAATCTCTTTGTAATTCTTTAGCTTTTACAAGATCTAGGTTGAGTTTATTTGAGATATATTTTGTCATCCTCTTGCTAACTTGACCAAAAACTGCTTCTAGATCACTATATAAAACACCATCACAGTCGAACAAAATATTCTTTATATTTTTTAGATTATTCATTTTCTTATTAATGTTCCTGCACCCTTATCAGAAAATAACTCAAATAGTATTGAATGAGGTTTTCTCCCATCAACAATAACTACACCTCTAACACCATTAGATATAGCATCTAGACAAGTGTTTATTTTTGGTATCATACCTCCAGAAATAATATTATTTTTTAACATTTCATTGGCTTTATTGAGATTAATTTCAGATATAAGTTTTTGATTTTCATCAAGAACTCCTTGAACATCTGTCATCAAAAGAAGACGTCTGGCATCGATCTCTTTTGCAATTGAACCTGCAGCAACATCTGCATTAATATTATAAATTCTGCCGTCATCACCCAATCCTAAAGGGACAACAATTGGAATTTGTTTATTATTAATAAAATTTAATATTTTCTCTTTGTTAATTTTTTTTGGTTTCCCGACATACCCCAATTCTTTACTTTCAGGAATAATATTAATTACATTATTTTCTTTAGGTGATATTGAACAAACATTAGTGTTTTTAGATTTTAATTCATGTAAAATCTCTAAATTAAGCTCTAGTAAAGCCTCTTCTATATATCTTATTGTTTTTTCATCTGAAACCCTAAGTCCTTTGATAAATTTTGTTTCAATATTATTTTCATCTAATTTTTTTTTAATATTTTTACCTCCACCATGAACGACTATTGCTGATAAACCGATTTTGTTTATTACTGAAATATCTTCTATGAACTGATTAAATAGTTTTTTATCTAATAAAACAGATCCACCACATTTAATTACTATTACCTCAGACTGATATTTGTTTATATATTTTTCAACCTCATTAATATTAGGCCCATCTGCTGGAATAATCTTATCTAATTCCATCAATTAAACTGTTTTAACTGAAGTTCTCTTCATAATTACATATTGTTGTGCCATTGTAAGCACGTTATTAATTGTCCAATATATAACTAATCCTGATGGAAAAGGTGCTAGTATCACTGTTAAGAATACAGGAAAAAACATAAATATTTTTTGCTGAATTGGATCTGGTGGTGTTGGATTAAGTTTTTGTTGCATCCACATTGTTACACCCATTGCTACAGGCCAAGCCCCGATTATTAAAAATGACGGTACATCATATGGTAACAAACCAAATAGATTAAATAAACTTGTTGGATCTCTTTCACTTAGATCATGTATCCAACCAAAAAAAGGCTGATGTCTCATTTCAATTGTTACAAATAACATTTTATAGATTGCAAAGAAGAATGGTATTTGAATTAAAATAGGCAAACACCCACTTACAGGATTCACCTTCTCTCTTTTATAAAGAGCCATCATTTCTTGCTGTAACTTCATTTTATCTTCCTTATGAAGTTCTTTAAGCCTTACCATTTCGGGTTGAAGAACTTTCATCTTTGCCATAGATCTAAATGAGTAGTTAGCAAGAGGAAAAAATAGTATTCTTATACAAGCAGTAATTAGTATTATTGCAATTCCATAGTTGCCAGTTAATTTAAAAAAATAATCGGATATTAAAAATATGGGTTTTGTTAAAAAATATAAGAAACCCCAATCAATCGCTAAATCAAATTTATTAATATTTAGTTTCTCGGCGTAACCATCAACAACATCCACTTCTTTTGCTGCAATAATCACCTTTACCTGATTAGTTTTACTTTCATTAGCCCTGACTTCTGTTGCGGCAGTCTCTATGAAGTTAGCTTTAAATTTATTTTTATAATCGAAATCTGATCTAAAACTTTTATTACTTTCTGGGATTAAACTTGTTATCCAATATTTATCTGTAATACCCATCCATCCTTTATTGGCATTTACAGAGTACTTCTTATCTTTAATGTCATCGTAATCTTCCTCAACAAGATTATCATCAAAAACACCTAATAAACCTTCATGCAATATATAAAAATCAGTTACATCAGGAGCTAGGTTTCTAATAATCTGTCCATAGGGATAAAAGTTATAAGTATTTTGAGTATTATTCGTAATTTTTTGGTCAACAGTAAATAAAAATTTATCATCTATACTTATTTCTTTCTCAAAAGTTATATTCTGCTGATTATTCCATACTAATTTAATTGGATTTTTTGGTGTTAGCAATTTATTGCCAACAACTTCCCACTTTGTATTTGAATTAGGAACTTCGATATCTTTATTATTTATAGCCCAACCTGTTTCTATATAATAACCATTTTCAGACTCTTTAGGATTAAGCAAAACTACATTTTCTTCAGAGTCTAAAGTTTCAGTGTATTTCTTAAAGATCAGGTCATCGATTAATGATCCCTCTAGAGAAATAGAACCTTTAATATTTTCATTTTCAAAAAGTATCCTTTCAACTTTGTTAATTGCCTCTGATCTAGAAATTTTATTATTCTCAATATTTTGCTCTATTTTTGGTGCTTCGTTTAGTTGAAGATTATTCTTATTTTGATCATTATTATTTACCTGCTTTGGATCAGGACTTGGTGGAGCAAAAAATAATCCATAGAGAATTATTACTGCTGCACTTAATGAAATTGCTGCTATTACGTTTCTCGTGTCCATTATTTAATATTCTTTTTCTTTACCGGATCATACCCATGTCCTCCTCCTAAAATTTTTATAGGATGACATGTTAAAATTCTTTTAATACCTTTGTAACAACCTTTCAAAACACCGTATTCATTTAAACTATCAATAAAATATTCTGAACAGGTTGGAAGATATCTGCAATTATTACCTAGAACAGGTGAAATGAAATATTTATAAAATTTAATTAAATATATTAATCCTTTTTTAATCATAACTATCTAATTTTTTTTAACTCACTAAAAAGTTTTATTTTAATAAAATTGTACTCATCATCTAAAACAGATTTTCTAGCAATTAATAAGTAACTATAGTTAAGATTAATTTTAATTTTTTTTAAAGCCTCATTCATCATATTTCTTAATCTTCTTTTAATTTTATTTCTTATAACAGCTGTACCAATCTTTTTTTTTGTAATAAAACTTATATTAAAATATCTATTACTTTTATTTTCTAATCTCCTGTAAAAAATTGTTGAGTATCTATTTGAAATTTTTTTACCATTTAAAATAAATTTAAAATCTTCATTTTTTGATAAACTTTTTAATTTAGCCTGCATTAAACAGTGAGTTTTTTTCTACCCTTACTTCTTCTTCTTCTAATTAGTTTTCTTCCACCTTTGGTCTTCATTTTGGACCTAAAACCATGCCTTCTTTTTCTCACTTTTTTACTAGGTTGATATGTACGTTTCATATTAAGGCTTCTTTTTTGTTAAATTTCGGTAGTTATACAATTTAATGTATATAAGTACAGCAATTTTTAATAAATTAGAACAAAATGGAAAATGAAAATAAATTAAAAATTATTCTCGGTATTATATATCTTTCCATAGTTACTGGCTTTTTGTTGTTTTTTTTTAGCTATTTCTCATTTGACGACTTTTCAAGTTTTGAACTTATAAAAAATAATAGAGACAAATTAAATGATATCAAAAATTCCAATCTTTTATTTGCTAGCATATTATTTTTTATTGGAGTGATTATTTGGGTTATGCTCTTAGGATTTGGTTCACCAGTTTTTTTAGTTGGAGGATTTGTATTTGGAAAATGGATTGGAACAATACTTATTGTATTTGGTTTATCAATTGGAGCAACTCTTTTATACATCAGCGCAAATTATTTTTTTAAAGATTTAATTAAAAAAAAATTTTCATCTAAGTTTTCTAATCTTACTGAAAAATTTAAAGAAAATGAATTTACTTTTTTTCTGATATATAGATTTGTTGGTGGAATACCATTCTTTATTTCAAATATTTTGCCAACATTATTTAATGTTAGAATTAAAAATTTCTTTTTAGGATCTGTTATTGGAATGACCCCTCAGTTATTTGTTGGAGCCTCACTTGGCGCAGGCCTAAACAAAGTTATTGAAAACAATCAAGAACTTCCAAGTATATTTGATATAATTTTAACTCCAGATATTTATGTACCTGTAATCGGCATGATAATCTTAGTTATAACTGGATTTATAATTAAAAAAAAATTCTACAAATGACTGGTGCCCTCACCCAGAATTGAACTGGAAACTCATCCTTACCATGGATGTGTTATACCATTTAACTATAAGGGCAATTTTTAATTAAATTAGTGTATAAAATTGTTTTTTTCAAATAATTGCCTTAATTTTTTACGAAAATCGGGTATATCTAAATTAGGTAAATGATATGGGAATTCACTACGATTATAAATCAACAAGAGGAGCTAAGGCTATGGAGAAGCAGGCTAAAAGAGAAAAAAAGCTTGCAGAAAAAAGAGCAAAAAAAATAGCCAAACAAGGTGACCCCAAAATTCCAGAGGATAAAACAATACCAATCGATCAAGTAATAACTTTGGATCACCTTACCAATCCAGACAAAAAGTAATCAAGATGGACAGGAAGAAGGATAAAAAAGCTAAACTCGAAGAAGCTTTGCGTAAAAATTTAAGAAAAAGAAAAATTTTTCAAAGAAAAAATAAAAAAAATAAATAAATGTCAGTGCAATCAGATAAGTGGATAATCAAAATGGCGAAAGAACAAGCAATGATTTCACCATTTGAGGATAAACAAATAAGGGAAGGGAAAATTTCATTTGGTGTTTCTTCATACGGGTACGATGCGAGAGTATCTAATGAATTTAAAATATTTACTAATGTTAACTCTGAAATTGTAGATCCAAAAAATTTTAAACCAACAAATTTTGTAACAAAAGAATCTGATGAATGCATTATTCCACCAAATTCTTTTGTTTTGGCAAGAACAGTAGAATATTTTAAAATCCCAAGTGATGTTTTGGTTATTTGCTTAGGAAAGTCCACTTATGCTAGATGTGGAATTATTGTTAATGTAACGCCTCTGGAGCCAGGATGGGAAGGTCATGTAACTCTTGAATTTTCTAACACAACTCCATTACCAGCCAAAATTTATGCTAATGAAGGTGTTGCCCAATTTATATTTTTAAGAGGAAACGAGAAACCAGATGTCTCATATGCGGATAGAAACGGAAAATATATGGGTCAAAAAGGAGTAACCCTCCCTAAAATATAAAATGGATAAATTTAAAATCATTGGTCCCTCTAAGATCAGAGGAGAGGTATCTATTTCTGGAAGTAAAAATGCTGCTTTACCAATACTTGCTGCAACTTTACTCTTTGATAAAAATGTAACAATTAAAAATCTTCCACGAGTTAAAGACATAGATACAATGCTTAATCTGCTAAAATCACTAGGAAAAAAAATTAGCTTTAAAAATAATAAAAAAATAGCGACAATCTCTAAAGGGAAAAAAAATAATTTTTTTGCACCTTATTCTCTAGTTAAAACAATGAGAGCAGGAATTTTAGTTCTTGGCCCTTTATTGGCAAAAAATAAAAAAGCGAAAGTAAGTAGCCCAGGTGGTTGCAGTATTGGAGTAAGACCAATAGATATACATTTAAAAGCTATATCAAAGTTAGGTGTTAAAATACAAATTGAAAAAGGATATGTTAATGCAAAAGCTCGAGAAGGATTAGTTGGTTCAGAAATAAGATTTTCAAAAATATCTGTTGGAGCTACCGAAAATTCAATTCTTGCTGCTTGTCTTGCAAGAGGAACTTCCACAATAAAGAATTGTGCTATAGAACCTGAGATCAAGGATCTGACAAATTTTCTTAAAACAGCTGGTGCTAATATCAAATGGATTGGTAAAAGAACTTTAAAAATAGAAGGTGTTAAAACATTAAAAAGTATAACTTACTCAATTATGAATGATAGAATTGAAGCAGGTACTTTTTGTGTTGCTGCATGTTTGAATGGCGGAAACTTAAAAATTAAAAATTTTGAGCCAAAAATTATTAACACAGAGATAAATTTACTTAAGAAAATTGGTGCAAAGATAAAAACCACAAAAAATACAATTCAAATTAAGGGACCAAAAAAAATTAGAAGTTTGGTATTTTTAAAAACTGGAGAATATCCAAACTTCCCCACTGATCTACAAGCCCAAATTATGGTGTTATTAACTAGAGCAAATGGGAAAAGCACAATTGAAGAAAATATATTTGAAAACAGATTTATGCATGTTCCAGAATTAAAAAGATTGGGTGCAAAAATAAATATTAAAGGTAACAAGGCAATTATTGAAGGAACGAATAATCTAGATGGAGCCGAGTTAATGTCTAGTGATTTGAGGGCATCAGTAGCTTTAGTTTTAGCAGCTTTTATTTCAAGAGGCACATCAATTATTAATAGAGTATATCATTTGGATAGAGGTTATGAAAAAATTGAAAATAAATTAAAAAAAATTGGGGTAAAAATTAAAAGAATATCTTAGTGAATAATTTTTTAAAGAAAGTAATCGCTCAATCTCCAGATGACTTACAAATTATATCAGCGATATGTGCAGAGTCTAAAGTCAAAATTTCTGGTATAAAATATTTGCCATCTACAAAAATTTTTTTACTTTCTGTTTTAAGAATGGATAAAGAAACAGCTAATGGCAAACCTATTAATAGTGTTATAAAATTTGAATTTATTGAAAGTTCCAAGTCTAAAAACATTAATCAGTCCAATGCAGACTTAACTTTAGAATTATTTGCAATTGATATTTTTAAAAAACAAGAAAATTTTGAAATAGTTCTGTTATTTTCAAAAAATGGAATTATAACACTGTCCACGGAAGTTGTTGATGTAACATTGGAGGACCAAAAAATTAAAAATGATTAAGTTTTTAGACGCTAAAAGTAAAAATTATCAGACTAAATTACTAAACTTTTTGGATTTGAGGAGATCTGGAAAGAATATTGATACAACTATAGTAAAAAGAATTCTAAAAGATGTAAAGGTAAATAAGAACAAGGCATTGTTAAAATACGAAAAAAAATTTAGCAAAAATAATTCCATAAAAATTAGAGATAATGAACTAAAAACTTCAATTAAATCTTTAGATAAAAAAATAAAACAATCAATTGATTTAGCATATAATAGGATTTTTAATTTTCATAAAAAACAGCAGAGAAAAAATATTTTTTATAAAGATAAATATAAGAATAAGCTTGCTTATAAATATGTGCCGTTACAGTCTGTTGGAATTTACGTTCCTGCAAATTTACCTTCTACATTACTTATGAATTCTATACCTGCTAAGATTGCTGGTGTTAAAAGAATTGTCTTAGCGAATCCCAAACTTAATGGAAAATTAAATCCTGCTGTTTTATATGCTGCTCAGAAAGTTGGAATTAATGAAATTTATTCAATGGGTGGTGCTCAAGCTATAGCAAGTTTAGCTTATATTCAAAAAGTTAATAAAATTGTTGGACCTGGAAATATTTTTGTCGCTGCAGCTAAAAAAGAATTATTTGGCCAGGTTGGTATAGAGTCTATGGTAGCTGGTCCTTCAGAAATAACAATTTTAGCAGATAATAAAACTAAAATCGAAGATGTGCTCACATCAATGATAGGTCAAGCAGAGCATGATGAAAATTCGCAGTGTATCCTTATTTCAAAAGATATAAAATTGATAAAAGAATTTCAAAAAAAAATTAAAGAAAAAATAAAAAAACTACCAAGAAGATCAATAGCTTTTAAAAGTCTTAAAAATAATGGTTTAGCAATTCTTGCAAAAAAAAATTCAGATATAATTAATTCAATAAATGAAATAGCTCCAGAGCATTTAGAAATAAATATTTCAAAACCAAATAAAATAATTAATAAAATAATCAACGTTGGAAGCGTTTGTATTGGTAAATATTCTCCCATGGCAGTTACAGACTATAATGCTGGCACAAATCATGTCTTACCAACTTTTGGATCTGCAAAGTTTGCGTCAGGATTGAACGTTAACGAATTTTATAAAAAAATTAGCTATATAACTCTATCTAAAAAAGGTGTTGAGAAAATAGGAGAATCCGCTACACATCTCGCAGAGTATGAAGAATTATATGGACATGCTTTAAGTATAAGATCAAGAATGAGGAGATAATAATTTGAGTAAACAGGATACGTTGGAGTTTGAAGGTGTAGTAACAGATCTTCTTCCTAATGCTATGTTTAGAGTTAAACTTGACAATGGTCATAACGTTACAGCTCACACAGCAGGAAAACTCAGAAAAAATCGTATTCGTGTTTTACAAGGTGATAGAGTAAAACTAGAAGTTTCTCCATACGATTTATCAAAGGGTCGTATAATTTTTAGGTCTTAATATGGCTTCGTAGCTCAGTTGGTAGAGCAGAGCCCTGAAAAGGCTTGTGTCGCTGGTTCGAGTCCCGCCGAAGCCACCACTCCATGTGGTATTAATATCCATCATTATGCTTGCATTCAAAATTAAAATCTAATACCTATCCACCAGCTATTTATAGCTAATTATATAATAACAAAGAAAGAGTAACTAAAGTATGAGTACATTAAAAGGCAAAGTAAAGTGGTTCAACGGCAAGAAGGGCTACGGTTTTATTGAAAGAGAAGACGGAGAAAAAGATTGTTTTGTTCATGCGAGCGCAGTTAGAGAAGCTGGGCTAAGATTTTTGAACGAAAACGATGCTATAGAATTCGAAATTCAAGATGGCGAAAAAGGTCCAAGCGCTGTAAATTTGAAAAAATTAGGTTAATAAAATTTAATTCATCAAAAATATTTGTATAGGAATAGGATATGTTAATAAACATAACTATTCCTGTGCAGAGCCTTTTCTGGCTTGCATTTAAAAAAAAAAATGTTATTTACACAGCAATGAATAAGTTAGTTAATATTAACAAAAAAACTCACAGACATCATTTTCATGCTGGCTGCAAGCTAGCTATTTAATTATTTATAAATTTAATTTTATCCACATTTAGTATAAAACAGTAGAAGGAGCACGGGTAGCTCAGTTGGTTAGAGCAGCGGTTTGTGGAACCGAAGGTCGACAGTTCGAATCTGTCCCCGTGTACCAAAAAATGAATAAAGAAAAAAAATTGTCTGCAAGTACCCCTTCGGGTTTTGTTGATAGATACGGTAAAGAATTAGCGTTAAAAGAAAAATTAATTGCTAAGATTGAAGAAAATTTTTTAAAATTTGGTTTTTCTAAGATTGAAACCCCAAGTTTTGAAATATCAGAAAATATAGGAAAATTTTTACCAGATGAAGATAGACCGAGCTCTGGTGTATTTGGTTTTCAAGAGGAAAATAATAGTTGGATATCATTACGTTATGATTTAACTGCGCCATTAGCAAGATACGTATCTCAAAATTATTTAAATATCTCAAATCCTTTTAAAAGATATCAGATCGGTAATGTATGGCGAAATGAGAAACCTGGTCCTGGTAGATTTAGAGAGTTTACACAAGCTGATTGTGATATTGTTGGATCTAGTAATCCTTTAGCCGATGCTGAGATATGCAATCTTTTAGCTGACACATTATATTTCTGTGGCTTAGAAAAAAATCAATATCAAATCAAATTAAGTAATAGAAAATTAATTCAAGGACTTATTGAAAATTTAAAAATTTTAGAAAGCAAACAACAACTTACTGTTTTGAGAGCTATTGATAAACTTGATAGAGTTGGAACTGATGGTGTTAAACAATTGCTTACAACAGGACGTGAAGACAAATCTGGTGATAAAACTATTGGAGCAAACCTCTCTGATGATCAAGCTGAAGAAATAATTGGTTTTATTAATATGAAATCTTTAGATGAAATTAAGTCAGCTATACCAAACAAATTAGTTGAAGACGGTGTTGATGAATTAAATAAAGTATTAGATGGATTAAATTATTCATCTAATTTTGAACAAATTATTTTTTCTCCTGAAGTTATTAGGGGACTTGAATATTATGATGGCCCAATATTTGAGGCAAACTTAACATTTAAAGTCAAAAATCAAAAAAACCAGGAGGTGGAGTTTGGTTCTGTTGGTGGAGGCGGAAGATACAATTCTTTAGTTTCACGGTTTAAAAAAGTAGACCTATCTGCAACAGGTGTATCTATAGGTCTTGATCGTTTATTATACGCTTTAGTTCAGTTAAACAAAATTGAGGTAAAAAATAATTCACCAATAATAATATGTGTTTTAGACGAAAAATATCTCTCTAATTATTATGAATTGTTATCACAACTTAGAAATCAAAATATAAGATCCGAAGTTTATCTGGGAGACTCAGGTTTGAAATCTCAATTAAAATATGCTGATAAAAGAAGTTCGCCAGCTGTAATTCTTTGTGGAGATGATGAATTTAAAAATAATAAAATTACTATAAAAAAATTAGTTCCAAATTTAGAAGAAACATCAAGAAATTTATCTAGAGAAGAATGGAAAAAATCTGAAAATACTCAAATTACATTTGATAAGGAGAACCTGATTGATGAAATCAAAAAACTTATCTGAAAATATTTTAAAAGTAATTAAGTCAAATGGATATAAATATATTGATCTTGATACAGTTATTGACACCAATTTAATATTGGAAAGATCAGGAGAAAATTTCAAGAGATTTATATTTTCTTTCAATGATCAATTAGGAAATGAACTTTGTTTAAGACCTGATTTAACAATTGCATCTTGTGTTAGATATTTAAATAATAATAAGAAAACTAGTGAAAAAATTTTCTATAGCGGTCAAGCATTTAGAAAAGGATTAAATAAAAAAGATTCTGTTATCAGGAGTCAAATTGGTTTTGAAATATTAGGATCTTTTACTGAAAAAAAAGATGATAAAAAAATAATAGAAACTTCACTTAAAGCATTATCAAAAATTAAATATAAAAGCGGAAATTTAGTAATAGGTAACATAGAAATTTTTAGGCTTTTGTTAGATAAATTGGATTGTCCAGCAAGATGGAAATTAAGATTGCAACGTCATTTTTGGAGAGAAAAATATTTTAATGATTTATTAAAAAGATTGGAGACGAACTCTGATATTGATCCAACAATTGTAGAAATAGATAAAAAAAAATATTCTAAAATGATTAATGGAAATCAAAAAAAAGAAGTTGCCGGAAGATCAATAGAAGAAATATTATTAAGATTTGACACTAAAATTAAAGATCCAAGAAGAACAAAAAAAGGTAGTAATGTTGTAAAAATTTTAAAAGAGTACTTAAAAATTGAATGTCCTATTAATCAAGCATCTAAAAAGTTAAATTTATTTTTTAAAAAAAATAAAATTAATCTTAGAGTTCAGGATGATTATTTTCCAATAACTAAAAATAAAATTAATAAATTAAATGTTAGATTTAACTCTTCTTTTGGAAGACACCTCGAATATTACACTGGTTTGGTATTTAAGATCGATATTAAATCGAAGTCTGAGAAATTAAATATTAGAGGTGGTAGATATGATTCTTTAATTAAAGATCTTGGCTTTAAAAAAAATATACCAGCTGTTGGAGCTGCTATTAACTTAGAAAAAATATGATAATTTGGTTAGCTTCATATCCTAAAAGTGGAAATACTTGGTTAAGATCTTTAATAGCAAATTACTATTTTTCAGAAACAGGTGATTTTAATTTTGAACTTTTAGAAAAAATAGACTCTTTTCCAAGCAACAAATATTTTAGAAAGTATTTAGATAAATTTAACCAGCCCCACGATACCTCGAAGTATTGGATAAAGGAGCAAGAAAAAATTAATCAATCTAAAGGTTTGAAATTTTTTAAAACCCATAATGCACTTTGTAAAATAGATGGTAATCAATTTACTAATAAAGAAAATACAGTAGGTGTTATTTATATAATTAGAGACCCAAGGAATGTAATCTCCTCATTATCAAACCATTATCAAATTTCTGTCGATGAAGCTTTTCAATTTATGACAGATGAAAAAAGAGGAATTGTCTCTAAAGAAAAAGAGAGATTTTTAGGATTTCAAGCACTTTTTTCATGGAAGTTAAATCAGAAATCATGGGTAGATAATAAATTATATCCAGTTTTAACTGTAAGGTATGAAGATCTACAAAGTGATGCACTAAATACTTTTAAAAAAGTTATCAACTTCATTCATAAAATTTCTAAATCAGGTGAAAAATTTAATAAAGAAAAAGCATTAAAATGTATAAGAAATTGCAATTTTAATAATTTGAAAAAACTAGAGGACGAAAAAGGTTTTGCAGAAGCAATTACGAAAAAAGGTTCTGACGAAAAAATAAAATTTTTTAATTTAGGAAAAGATAATGATTATAGGAAATTACTTAATGAGAATTTAATAAACAAAATGAACAATTTATTTCAAGAAGAATTAGTAAAATATAAATATGAGTAACAATATCGTTAAAATTGGAATTCCAAGTAAAGGTCGTTTACGGTCCGGAGTATTAAATATTTTTAAAAAAAAGAAATTAAAAATTCTATCTGAAAGAGGTGAGAGAGACTTATTTGGATTTATCAAAGGAAAAAAAAATATAGTTATTTATTATCTTCATGCTAGAGAGATAGTAGAACGTCTTGCAGATGGATCTTTAGATATTGGTTTTTCTGGATATGATTTATTAATGGAAAGCGAAATTAATATTCAAAAAAAGGTGATTGTAAAAAAAAAGTACCATTTTGGAGAGGCTAAATTGGTAGTTGCAATTCCAGATGATTGGATAGATGTACAGACAATGCCTGATCTCGAAGAAATAGCTTTTGAATTTAAAGATAAAAAAAGAAATAGATTACGTATAGCTACTAAATATCCTAATCTAACTAGAGAATTCATGTTCTCAAGAGGAGTTACACAATTTAAATTGGTAAAGAGTCTCGGCGCAACAGAGATATATCCATTTACTGGATCATCAGAAATTATTACTGATATAACTTCAACAGGAGCAACTTTAAAAGCTAATAAATTAAGGATATTAAAAGACGGAATAATTCTTAAATCCCAAGCGTGTTTAATGACCCCAAAAAAAAATAAAGAGGTAGAACTCTTAAAAGTGTTTTAAATAAACTTTAAATATTATTAAGTAAGTGTAACATACGAATCATGGATATAATTTTAATAATTATTTTAACTTCTATTTTAATAGCTACTTTATCTATCCTTTATTTAAATATTAAATCAAATATAAAAAAAGAGGATGATAACAAAGCTGATGAGATAGCTAATCTAAATGCCGAAATAATTAAATTAAAAGATAGTTTAAATACTACTATAAATACATCTTTAAGTTCGATGTCTTCATCTTTTAACAATCTTTCAACTGGTGTTACGAAAGATATGACAACAGCTCTGACAAAAGTTGATGAGAAAGTTGCAGCTTTTAATTCCCAAGTTGAAAATTTAAACGAAAGTCAGAAAGGCATTAATAAAATTTTAGCTGGAGTCAAAAAGTATGGAACTTTAGCTGAGTTCAGCCTGGGCTCACTTATTAAGGATTTACTACCTTCTTCACAGTACCTTTCAAATGTTAAAATGAAGGAGGAAACTAGCGAAAATGTTGAATTTGCGATTAAACTTCAAGAAGGTGTATTGGTTCCGGTTGATAGCCATTTTCCTGTTGAGAGATTTAAAGCTATTCAAGATGCTCATCAAGAAGATGATAAAAAAGCTATTGCGGATGCAAGAACTAAACTTGCAAAAGCTTTCAAAGAAAAAGCCAAGAGTATAAATGAAAAATATATTGTCCCACCTAAAACCACTGATTTTGCAATTGTGTATGCACCAACAGAGAGTTTGTTTTTAGAGTTAGCTAATTATCAAGATCCAAATACTAAAGAATTATTGAGCCAAGAATTAATGAAAAAATATAAAGTAACAGTTATGGGACCAAATAATTTATCTGGATATCTACAATCATTACACATGGGTTTTCAAACATTAAAAGTTCAAAAACACGCAACAGAAATATATGATCACTTAAAAACAATAAGCACTAGATTTACAAAACACTTTGATGGAATTGTTAATCTAAGAAAAAAATTAGAAGAGGCAATGACAGCTGTTGATAAATTTGGAACAGATGCAAGATCTATTAAAAGAACATTAGAAAATATAAAAGATCCCGAGCAAATTGAAAAGGCTATTGAAACAGAAAATGTTGAGAAATTTGAGGATATTCCAAGACAGGCAAAAAATTAAATTAATTCTTATACAAAAAATTTAATGAAGTGGAATAATAAATTTAATTATCCTAAGTCTTCGAGGTCAATTGAAGATGGATACAGAAAATATTTATTAGGAGAGAACAAACTACCAAGTGTTACTACTATTCTAAGTACTACAAAGTCTGAAGAAGAGAAGGCAGCTCTTGCAAATTGGAAAGAGAGAGTAGGAGTTAAGGAAGCAAATAGAATTAAAACAGAAGCGTCATCGAGGGGTACTTCTATGCATTCTTATATTGAGGACTATTTAAGAGGAAGAATTAATGAGAGTTTTTTTGAGAGTAATGAACAATATAAAAACATGGCTAAAGAAATAATTCAAAAAGGAATTACTGGAAGACTTAACGAAGTATATGGAATGGAAGAAACTTTATATTATCCACATCAATATGCTGGAACAGCTGACATGATAGGAGTATACGAAGGTAAAGATGTCATTGTAGATTTTAAACAGTCTAATAAACCGAAAAAAGTAGACTACATTCAAGATTATTTTTTACAATTAGGAGCATATACATTAGCACATGACACTGTCCATGGAACTAAGATGAAAGCAGGGATAATATTATTATGTACTAAAGATATTTTGTTCCAAGAGTTTAAAATTGAGGGAGCAGAATTAGAAATGTATCAAAATTTATTTTTAGGAAGGGTTAAAAAGTTTTACGAATTGAATAATATATCTTGACTTTACTTAACCTATCCATAAAAGAGTTATTAATACCTAAGCTAATCGTTTATATGCTAATGGTTAAGTCTTTAAAAAACTTTCCAAAAATCAATTAAATATTAGCTAGTTTGAGGATAAAATTATGAATTTAGCAATTTGGGACATAGAATCATCAAGTGCAAGCACAGATTTTGGAAGTATTATTGAAATAGGTGGTGTTTTACTTGACGAGAATTTTAAAGAGAAAGACAGATTTAATTTAAGGTGTAGTTTACCAGAAGGAGAGGTCTTTCAGGCTATGGCACTTATTGTAAATAAAACATCTATAAAGCAATTAACTCAAACTAATCTTTCTCATTATCAAATGTTAGGAGAAGTTGAAAAAATATTTAAAAAATGGAGCCCTGCTGTATTTCTTGGTTGGTCTAATATAGGATTTGATGATGAAATGATAAGAAAAGAGTTTTTTAAAGGGATTAGATATCCATATTTAACGAACTCAGCTCCAAACAAGAGACATGATGGGATTAATATTGCTCGGGCAGCATATGCAATTGATCCTTCGATTTTAGAAGTAGAATTTAATGAAAAAAATAATGCAGTGTTTAAATTAGAGTCATTAGCAAGAATGCAAGGTATTGACTCAACAGATGCCCACAGTGCTTTAAGCGATAGTATTATGACTGCTAAAGTTTTAAACATTGTCAAAAAAAAACAACCAGACACTTGGGAGTCTTTTCTTAAAACTGCGAATAAATCAGACACCGAAACTATAATTAAAAAAGGTGAAGTAGTTACTTTAAATGAATATTACTATGGTAAGTCTAGACTTCATCTAGTTGCTCCTCTTCATCAAAAATATTGTATGCATCCAATATATGCGGGTTGGTATTATGCATTCGACTTAAGGATTGACATAGAACCTTTATTAAATTTATCGATAAATGAGCTAAAAGTTGAAATGAAAAAGTCTCCTAAATTTTTAAGAACTATTAGAGCTAACAAGGCTCCAATTATTGTAGATGCAAAATATGGCATGAAAGCAGAGCCTTATAGTGCCATGGATAAGTCATTAATTAATAAAAGAGCTGATATTGTTAAAAATAATGAGAAATTTTCTCAAAATGTACTTCACGCATTAAGAGAAGTAGCTGAAGAAAAAGAACAGTCTAAAACACAAGAAGATATATATGCCGAAGAAAGTATTTATACTAAATTTACATCAAACAAAGATACTGCCTTATTTCCCGCATGGCATGCAGCATCATGGAAAGATAAACTTAAATTACTAGATAAATTTGATGATGATCGTTTAGTAGGATTTGGAAAAAAAATCATATATCAAGAGGCACCAGAAGTTCTGCCAGAGAGCATGCTTAAAACAATAAAAAGAGAAATTGCAAAGCGAATTTTGAGTGAAAAGAAAGAAAAATGGTGGACAATTCCTACACTTTATTCAGAAATTGATACACTTAGAGAAAAATACACTAATGAAAATGACAATGAAAAGCTTGTTCTGCTAGACGAGTTTAATGAGTATGCAATGTCAATACAGAAGAAGTATGAAAATGTTTAATGTGGATAATTTTAACATTTCTCTTTTAACTATTGATAAAAAAATTTTTATTTATATATAAAGCTTATGGCAACATTAAAAGTTACAGACGAAAAATTTGAAGAACAAGTTTTAAAAAACGAAAAACCAGTTTTAGTAGATTTTTGGGCCGAATGGTGTGGACCTTGTAAAATGGTAGGACCAATTTTAGAGGAAATTTCAGAGGAGATGGCGAATGATGTTGTCATTGCAAAACATGACATAGACTCAGAGCCTAACATGCCTACTAAGTACGGTGTTCGTGGAATTCCCACAATGCTTTTATTTAAAGGTGGCGAATTAAAAGCAACTAAAGTTGGAGCCACACCTAAGAGCGATATTGTTGCTTTTATTAAAGAAAATATTTAATTCAAATTAAGTAGCTCACCAGCAAGATATAAAGACCCGGTTATCATTATCAAATCATCTTTACCTGGATTTATAGAGTCAAGAGCTTCTTCAATAGATTTTTTGTAACTAACATTAGGATATTTATTTAATTTTTCCTTTAAATCTTTTCCTTTGATAGCATTTGGTTGGTTAGGAATATCAATTGTTGTTATGGAAGATATATTATTAAAATTGCTTAAATATTCTTCGTGATCTTTATTAGACATCATTCCAAGAATTAAATGCTTTTTACAATTAAGAGTGTTTAAATATTCATTAAGCGCTCTTGCACCTAAAGGATTGTGTGATCCATCTAAATATAATCTATTATCCTTACAAATATTTTTAAGCTTTCCAGATTTAATCTCTTGTAGTCTTGCAATACTTTTTATCCTAGTAATACCCTCTTTAATATTTTCATCTTTTACTTCTAGTTGTAAATTTCTTATTGTAGCAATAGCTGTCGCACAATTGTCAATTTGAAAATTACCTAATAGGTTTGGTTTTGGTAATTTTAAACCACCGTATTCATCTTCATAATAAATAAAACCATTCTCACTTAATGAATAATTAAAATCATCTTTATAAATTATTTTTTTTGATTGATTATTATTAATTGTTTTTTTTATTAAATTTAGCGTTTCATCCGAGCTTTGTTTACTCACTACAATAGTAGAATTTAGAAGGGATGAGGTTTTTTCATAAACAATTTTTTCAATATTCTGCTCATTTTTTGGTAACCAATCTAAATGATCTAGACCTATTGAAGTAACAATACTAGATAAATTAGTATCTATAATATTTGTTGCATCAAATCTATGAAATAGACCACTTTCTATAATATTTATTTTGTCTTTGAATTTACTTGCATGATAAAAATATGCTGCAGTTAATATTTCGAAGTAAGTTATTTGCTCTCCATTATTAACATTTTCAACTTCTATTAATAACTTAGACAAGTTATCGTCAGATATTTCTTCATCATTAAAAATAAATCTCTCATTAATTTTTTGAATATGTGGGCTAGTATAAATATTACAATCTATATTGGCTGTTTTTAAAATTGATCTTACTGCCTGTATAGTTGAATACTTTCCATTTGTACCAACCACAGAAATATATTTTAATTTATTCTGTGGATTACCTAATTTTTTACAAAGATTTTTAACTCTATCTAGACTTAGGTCGATTTCTTTAGGATGCAGCTTTTGCAAGCGGTTCAATATTGTCTGAAGTTTCATTTATTTGATTTTCATTTACCGCGTTGTCTTTTTTTAACAATATTGATAATAGTAAGCTTATTTCGGTTTTTAAATCTTTTCGTTCAACAATTCTGTCGACAAATCCATGCTTTTCGACGAACTCAGAGGTTTGAAAGTCTGAACTAAGCTCTTCTTTAACTGTTGCTTGTATAACTCTTTTTCCTGCAAAGGCTATTAAACAACCAGGTTCAGCAAAATGAATATCGCCTAACATTGCAAAAGATGCAGTAATTCCACCAGCTGTCGGATCTGTAAAACAAACTAAATAAGGAAGATTATTTTTTTTAAGTTCATTAATAGCAAGGGTAGTTCTTGTCATATTTGCAAGTGCAATTGGTGATTCAAACATTCTCTGTCCTCCACCACATGGAAAGAAAATAAATGGTGTTTGATTGTCAATAGCGTGTTGTACACCATAAATAATTGCTTCACCTTCTGCTGCGCCAACAGAACCACCAATAAACTCAAAATTTATCGCTCCAGCCGTCACTTCGATTCCATTTATTCTTCCTTTTGCAATCATAACAGCTGAATTTTGATTAGTTTTCTTTCGTGCAGATTTTAATCTGTCTTTATAAGATTTGGTATCTACCCATCCAAGTGGGTCTTCTGCAGGAATTGGTGTTTCAAGTATTTCGTAAGAATTTTTTCCAAAAATAATATCAAACCTTTGTCTGCAATTAATTCTATGATGTTTCCCACACGAGTTGCAAACCCATAAATTTTCTTCAAGATCTTTTTTTAATATTGGGCCTTTGCAACAACTAGTCCAGTCAGAGTTAGCAATATCTTCCTTTGATGGTCTTTTTTTTAAAACTTTTTTGATTTTTTCGCCAAAACTTAGAGCTTTTGTAATCCAGTTCATAGAATTTTACTTTTTAATTTTTTAACCAGTTTACTTACATTTGTGACAGGATTTTGTCTATGCCTTAAACTCTTGCTAATTTCCTTACAAATAGCACTTCCAACAACTAATCCATCTGCAGATTTCAGTTTACCAATTGTTTTTTCTGTGATTCCAAAACCAATAACAATTTCTTTTTTTGGATCTATTTTTTTTATTTTAGTATAATTTTTTAATATATCATTAGGTGAAACTTTTAGTTTACCACCTGTTGTACTCAACATGGAAATAAAATAATTCATAGGATGAGAGTCTTTTATTATTTTTTTTAGCCTCTGTTTTGTAGTTGTTGGTGATAAAAGCTGAATAAAATAGATAGATTTTTTTTTACATTTTTTTGCGAAATCCTTATTTTCTGGCCAAGGTAAATCTACAACTATCAATCCATTTACGCCAGATAACTTACATTTATTTAAGAATTTATTTTCACTGTATTGAAAGATCATATTGTAATAGCCCATTAGGATAACGGGTTTATTTTTATCAAACTTTTTAAATTCTTTTACAATTTTGAAAATATCATTTACTTTAATTCCATTTTTGATTGCTCTATACGCACTTGTTTGAATTTGACTTCCATCTGCTACAGGGGTGTTGTGGGGCACTCCTACTTCTAAAATATCTGCATCTTTAGAAATTGATTTTAATATATCTAAAGATTGTTTTTTTGAGCTATCACCAGCAACAGTATAAGTCAGTAAAGCAGGTCTATTCTCTTGTTTTGCTTTTATAAATGCTGCACTAATTGGATTTAACATATTTTTTTCCTAATCTTTTCTTTAAAATTTCCCGGTCCTTGTAAGCATCACCACAACTGTTAACTACTACGATCGTATCTTTGCTTAATTTTTTAGAATCAGATATTGCAACAGCGAATGCGTGGCTAGGTTCAAGAGATGGTCTTAAGTTTTCAAATCTTGTAACAAGTTTGTAAGCTTCTAATGCTTGTTCATCACTTGCAGCGGTATATCTAGCTCTCTTTGTATCTTTTAAAAAACAATGCAGCGGAGAGATTCCAGGGTAATCCAATCCTGCTGAAATAGACTCAGTCTCTTCTATTTGTCCATCTGAATTTTGATTAACATATTGGGCTGCACCATGTAGAATTCCAATCTTTGAACCATAAGTTAAAGGTGCTGCATGTTTTTTGCTTTTTGCAGGTCCCCCAGCTTCCACGCCAATAAATTCACACTGCTTTTTATCATAATCCATAAACTCATTCCAAAACCCAAAACTCGAACTTCCACCACCCACACAATTGTAAAGTTTAAGTTTTTTTGGAATTGATCCAAACTCATCAATTAATTGAACTTTAAGCTCCCTCGAAATTTGACTGGTGCTCCAACCACAAATACGTACAAATACAGCTGGGCCTACCGTACTACCCACACACATTGCACTTGTATCACAATTAGCAACCCAGAATCTCATACACTCAGAAACGGCATCCACAAGAGTTTGACTTCCTGAATAAACTGGAACTACCTCAGCACCATTTTTTTTCATTGCTTTTACATTTGGTTGTTGTCTTGCTATATCTTTTGCACCCATGAAAATTTTACATTTAAGACCAAACTTTTTTGCAGCCATACTTAACATTTTACCTGCATACCCGGCACCTGTGTCCCCACATATAACTTTTTTACCAGATCGTTTTGCAAGCAAACAATGGACGGTTGCATTGTAGATCTTGTGTGCCCCTCCATTTGCATCTGAAACAACTTTAGACCAAATTTGAGCTCCACCCACATGTTTTGTTAAATTCTCTAATTTAATAAATCGAGTAGGTACACCAATCCAATTTTTAAAATATTTATCTCTTTCTTGTATAAATTTTTTATCTTTTTTAAGTTTGTTAAATAGTGCTTCTAAATCTTCGATAGGTTTTTTTAATGTTTCGGGAACGAAGTTTCCTCCAAATTTATCTCCCCAAAATCCAAGTTTATTTCCTTGGTCTATTACAGGAATCCCTTTTTTAAGTTTCATATTTTGCAGATAAGTTTAACAATTTATCAATTTTACTTATATCTTTTTTTCCATTTTCATCTTCTAAAGCTCCACTAAGATCAATCATAAAGCTTTTATTTTTAAAATTTGGAATATCTTCTATTTGTATATTTCCTGCAATCATTTTATTTAATTTATTCGGCACAATATCTAGCAGTTTATGATCAAAACTTTCAGATTTATGGTATCCTTTTGAATCAAATAAAATTATATCTGATATTTCTAGATAATTTTTGTATTTAATTACGTCATCATCTCCAGAAACTGTTATTGCAGTTATTATTTTTATTTTATATTTTGATTTAATTTCCTCAGTTCTCTCAGGGTCTACATCGTAAAGTTGATAATAGTCAAAATTTAAATTTTTAATCCTCTCTAAAATTTCATCGTTTGGACTTACAAGAACAGATACAAACTTAACGTTCTTTTTATCAATATTAATTAAACTTTGTAATTTATCATATTCAATAAATCTTCTACTTTTTTCATAATTTGTAATAAAACCTATCATAGAAGGCTTGTGTCTATGATTTAAAATATAATTTAAAGTTTTAGGATCTGAGATCCCACAAATTTTTAAACCCTTAATCATTGATTTAAGTGATCAATCAATGATTGAATATTTTTTTTTATATTTCCCTTAGTTATTGGTCGACCAATAACGATCCAATCACTTCCCTTATCAAATGACTCTTTTGGTGTCATAACTCTTTTTTGATCATTAAGATTCATATTTAATCTAATGCCAGGAGTGATGATCTCTTTATTAAAGACTTTTTTAACTATTTTTACTTCGTGAGGGCTACAAACTATAGCATCTAATTTTGCTTTTGATGCAATTTTAGCTTGTTTATATACTAAATTTTTGACAGACATATTGTGCCCTATCTGCTTTAAGGATTTATCATTCAATGATGTTAATGTTGTAACTCCAACTAATTTACATTTACCTGAAACTTTTTTAGCAGCTTTTAACGCTTCAAGCCCACAATTGATATGAATAGTTATATAATTAAATTTTAAGTCTTTAACTGCCTTTATAGTTGATGCACATGTATTTGGAATATCTGATATTTTGTAATCACCAAACAAAATTTTATTTTTTAATTTGGATATAAATTTTCTTCCATACTTTGAATTTAAAAGTTCTAAACCAAATTTATAACCAATTTTTAATTTGTTTGTTTGGGTTTCTTTAATAATTTTTTCTATTTTGCTGATATTCGTAGTATCGCATGCAATAAATACCCTATTTTTTTTCATTTATCTTCCTTTCCCACGATTTAGAGGATTTAAAAATTACGGAATATCTATCTTTTATGTAAATTTTTTCATTTGTCTTTGGATTCCTAGCTATTCTTGCTTTGTATAGTTTGGTTTCTAGTGAAAAAAAGTCTCTTAATTCTACCCTTTCAGATCTTTTAAGAGAATTTCTTACCTCTTCAAAGAATATATCAACAATTTTTTTTAAATCTTTTTTTAAAAAATTAGGGTAGTTATTGGCTAATATGTTTATTATCTCTGACTTATTGGTAGACAATTAATTATTTATCATCCTTTTTTTTATCTTCCAATTTTTCTGAAAGAGATGAAAATGGAAGATTTTTACCACTCAGTGGGCTTGAGAACTTGGTCACAGCCTCTCTATTTTGTAGTTCTTCTAATAATTTTATGCTCAAGCTAACTTTCCTCTTTTCCATATTAATCTCTGCTATTGCCGCGTCTATTCTTTCTCCTCCAACAAATCTAGATGGTCTAGCATCAGATGTATTTACTGCGATATTAGATTTCTTAATTAAAAAATCAAGTTCACATTCCTCTGGCCTTACTATTAAACCTTTATTATCAGTTGATATCACTTTTACTGTTATAACATCATTAACTTTTTTATTTTTGAACCAATCAAAAGGATCTTTGCTTAATTGTTTAAGACCAACCCTAACTTTTTGGTCATCTTTTTTTATTTCTAAAATTTTTACTTTTATTTTTTCCCCTTTTTTATATTTCTTAAGCTCTTCCTCAGGATTATTAGTGTAGCTTAGGTCATTAGCATGTAAAAAACCATCTATATCAAAATTTTCCAATTTGACATATAAAGCATATTCATTTGAACTTGAAATAATACCTTCAATTTGACTACCTTCAGGAAATTCATTCAATAATTTCTGATAAGGATTTTCTACCGTTAGTTTGTGTGAAATTGCAATTCTTCTTTTTTCTTTGTCGATCTCAGTTATAATACAATCGATCATATCTCCAACTTTAAAAAGTTTTTTTGGAACTATGTTTTTTTTTGTCCAACTAATTTCACTACTGTGCAATAAAGTACTTAATCCTGGTTCTAAAGAACAAAAGCACCCATAATCAGTTATTTTCTCAACTTTAACTTTATACTGTTTTCCAATTTCATAATTTGAAATATGTTCGAATGGATCTGGAGATAATTGTTTTATGGAACAGCCAATTTGTAATTTGTCTTTATCAATTGAAATTACTTTTAGGTCGTGTTTTTCGCCTATATTAAATATTTCATCTGGGTGATTAACTCTTGAGTAGGATATTTCTTGAAGATGAACTAGAACATCTATTTCATTATTTACTTCGAAAAAACATCCAAATGATGAATATCCTTTGACTACTGCATCTTTTATTATGTCACCTACTTTAAATTTTTCAATAATTTTGGCTTTATCTTCTCTTTTGTTAGATGAAACTATTTGTCTTCTGGATACACATGCATTCCCTCTTATTTTGTCTAACTTTATTATAGCAAACTTTTGCTCAACACCAATTAAATGATCTATATTTTTAAGAGGTTTATCGCTAATTTGCGAACCAGGGCAGAACATCAAAGAACCTGTATCCACGTGCTCTACTATAACACCACCTTTACATTTCGACGTAATTTTTCCTATGATTGATTCACTATTTTCGTAAGCTTTTTCTAGTTCATACCAACCTTTTATTTTTTTTGCTTTCAAGGCTGAAACAACCACTTCTCCATTTTTATCTTCAATTTTTTCTAACAAAACTGGTATCGTTTTTCCAATAGACGCTTCATCCTTTAAACCAATTAGCTTAAGTTCATTAATATCAATTATAGGCTCACTTTTAAGACCTGGTATGAAAACAAAAACAAATTTTTCAGTTATTTTAGTTATTTTTCCCTCAATTATCTTGCCCTCTTCAATCTTATTTTTTGATAGTTGCGAATTAAGTAATTCTTCGAATTTTTGGTTTTTAGGTGTATTTAAATCTTTATATATTTCCATTAATTAAAATTTTTCTGTCAATAATTGCTTTAATTTTTTTAAAGCAAGCCTTCTTACTTAATTTAGAAGTATTAATCAAGATTGAATCTTCGGTTTTTTTTAATGGGCTTATTTTCCTATTCCTATCCAAATAATCCCTGTTTTTAATACTTTTTAGAACCTCATTATATGTAATTTTTTTTTTTAAGTTTTTATATTCCTTATATCTTCTCATAGCACGCACCTTAATATTTGCTGTGATATAGAATTTAATTTTAGAATTTTTCATTATAACCGAGGTTATATCTCTACCGTCTAGAACGGATCCTGAAAATTTTTTTGGTGGATTGTAAGCACAGTTCAACTGAAATTTTTTAATCATTTTTCTAATTTTGAAATCTTTCGCAATAATTGATGCAGAGGAGGCAACTTTGTCAGATAATAAACTTTTATCGTTTAGTTTATCAAGTTTTAATTTTTTTATTTTTTTATTTATAAATTTATATTCAAATTTATTTTTATTTTCTAAAAATAACTTTCCAATAAATCGATATATTTTCCCTGTATCTAAATACAAAAGATTATACTCTTTAGCAATTAATTTAGCTTGAGTTCCGGCTCCAGCAGCAGCAGGCGAGTCAATAGCAACCGTGATGATATTATTTCTCTTTTTCAATTTATTTTTGCACCAAGTCTTTTAATTGTTTTAAAAAAATTTGGAAAAGATGTTTTAGTCGAATCTTGATCATAAATTCTCCATTTTCCACCAAAAGTCAAAGCGGCTATACAGGACATCATAAATACTCTATGGTCTTTTCTAAAATTCCTAACTACATAATTTCCTTGCAAATTTAAATTAGGATTTCCGTAAATTTTAATATCGTTTTTATTTCTTTCAACTTTTATGCCAATCATCCTTAAAAATTTTACAGCAATATCAAGCCTTGGACTTTCTTTTTTATTTAATTCAGATAAATCTTTAAATGACGAAACACCTTTTGCTTTTGCAGCAACTAAAAAAATTACCAAAAATTCGTCTATAGCTGAAGAATTCATTTTTTTTTGACAATTGGTACTGACAAAATTTTTCTTACTTTTAACGATTATATCAGCAATCATTTCTCCATTATAATTTTTTTTATTTCTTAGTATTATTCCTGCTTTCATTTTATTTAAAATTTTAATAATTCCAGTCCGAGATTCATTTACATTAACATCTTTCATAACTATTTTTGATTTTTTTGATAGCAATGTCATTACTATAAAAAAGGCGCTAGAACTAATATCTCCAGGCACTTTGTATTCAAATCCATTAAAATTATTAACTCCTTCGATTTCAAAGTAATCATGGTTTTGAAGACTTTTCATTTTTATCGGTATTTTTAAAAATTTAAGAAGTAATTCAGTATGAGAACGAGATTTTTTTGCTTTTATTTTGGTTATTCCTGGAGTCTTCAGGGCTGCAAACATTACGGCACTTTTGCATTGTGCACTTCCTAATTTTTCGTAATATTTTATTGGTCTTAAGAATTCTGTTCCATTAATTTCAACGGGAAGATTTTGATGATTTGTGGAAATATTTACTCCAAATAATTTTAGTGGTTCAGTAACTCTTGAAAAATCTCTCTTAGATAAACTTCTGTCACCAATAATTCTTGCTCTTTTTTTAAAATTTACTAGCAAACCCAAAATCAGTCGAGCCAAAGTACCAGAATTACCTGCATCTATAACTATATTTTTTTTATTATTAAATCCTTCTAAACCAAACCCATTAATTTCATAATAATTATTTATTTTTTTATATTTTATCCCAAGTTTTTCTACTGATTTTAAAGTATTAATTACATCTTCTGATTCTAGCAAATTATAAATTTTAGATTTTCCTATTGCTTGTGATGCAAGTAAAACACATCTAATTGATATACTTTTGTCACCACTTATTAAAATTTCTTTATTAAATGGTTTAACTTTTTTTTCAATTTTTAGGTATTTTGGCATTGATGAATTAATTTATATTAAATTCATCTCCGAAATACTCAGTTTTTGCAAGTTTGTCACTAATTACTTCACTAGGACTACCAGAAGCAATTATATTTCCATTTGATAAAATTATTGCTCTATCAACACAATTTAATAGATCTCTTGCCTGATGATCGCAAACAACAACTGATATCTCATCAGTTGATTGTAAATTCATTATAATTTCTTGCAACATTCTAATTGTAAGAATATCCAATGCTGCAAAAGGCTCGTCTAATAATAAAATTTTTGGATCATTAATTAAAGCCATTGCTATTACCAGCTTTTTCTTTTGACCACCAGACAAATGTTTAGCCTTAACATTTAGTAATGCGTCAAACTCAAACTGTGAAATTAGTTTATTTATTTTTTGTTCTCTTAGCTCTTTTTCTTTGATGTGAATTTCTGCAACAAGATTTAAATTATCTAGCATTGATAAATCATGAATTAGCCCTCCATACTGAGGAACTAATGCAAGATTAAATTTTTTGAACCTTTCATTTATAGGTAATTTTGTACAATTTATTCCATTAATTAATATCTCTCCATGATTAGGATTTCTTAAACCAGTTATTAAATTAAATATTGTTGATTTTCCCACACCATTTGGTCCCAACATTCCTAAAATTTCTTGTTTATATATTTTCAAATTTAGATTATTTATAATTTGTCTTTTATTGTAGAACAAAGATATATTTTTTAATTCAACAATTGCCTCTTCACTTTTATAACTTTTAATTCTAAATTTTTTTATTAGTCCCATTAATTTGTGATAATTTTAACTTTTTCTTCTGAATTTATCTTAATATCTTTAGTAATTAAATCCATAGTAATTATTTCAGCATTCATAATGGAGTTTTCATTTGTTACTGTAACATTATTATAAGCTACCGCTATATTTTTCTCAATATTTACATTAAAATTATCACAAGTAATTGTATTACCTTCATACGTTATTATTACATTTTCATAAAAGTCTGACTCATAACTAATATAATTATATTTAGCATAATCAGATGTAATATTCACATTTGATCTAACTGGAGAAATAATCGTTCCATCAACCTCAACCAAATCTAAAATATTACTATTCTTAAGATTTGTTTTCCCGTATTTAGCTATTATCTTATATATATCACCGTTTTTTTTATTGATTGTTGTATGTTCTATTTCTTTAGTAACATTCGAATCGTTTTCTTTAATTGGTAACTTACTAGACTTATCTTTTGGTTGTGTATTTGTACCTATTTCACTTAAAGTATCATTATTATCCAAATTACTATCCACATTTTGATTAATTTTATTATTTTCTAGGACTTCTTGGTCTATTAATGCATTATTTTGATCAATTTTATCTTCTATTTTGTAGATGTTAGTATCTAAATTTATCGTGTCACTTTGATTTTTTGAAAAAAAATACACGTAATAAATACCTCCTATAATCAAAATGATTAATAAAAACAGTATTAACTGTAACAATGATTTAATGGACATTAATTTATATTTGATTTCAAAATATCATGCATGTGAACTATACCAACAGTCTTTTTAACATTTTTACTTTTATGGATACACAAAGAAGTTATTTTTTTTGAATTCATAATAGAAAGTGCAGATGCTGCTAAAGTTTCAATATGAACACTTAATGGATTTTTTTTCATTACTTTTTTTAATTCTAAATCATGAAACTTTAGGTACTTTTGTGCCATTCTTTTTAAATCACCATCAGTAATTATACCAACAGTATTACCTAATCTATTTCTTACGATAAGAACTCCTAATTTTTTTTTATTAATAATCATAAGTGCTTTTTTCATATTAATATTTTCTCTGACAACTGGCATTTTTTCACCTGTAAGCATTATATCACCAACAGTTTTGAGTTTAACAGATAAAGATCCACTTGGATGAATTTTTTTAAAATCAAATTTGGTAAATTTTTTAAATACCATACATGAAATTGCAATTGCATCACCTAAAGCTAGTTGAGTTGTAGTTGAGGAGGTTGGAACAATATTTTCAGGACCTGCTTCCTTAATTTCTGGAGTTAAAAAAGGCATATCCGAATTTTTATAGAGTATTGAATCTTTTTTTGATGTAATACCAATTAATCGAATATTTTTATTTCGCGAAACGTATTGTATAATGTTCTTTAATTCCTCGCTCTGTCCACTATTACTGATTAGAACTACTATGTCATTTGAGGTAATTTGACCCAAGTCTCCATGACTTGCGTTTGCAGCGTCTAAAAAAAAAGATGGAGTTCCTGTTGATGAAAATGTAGCAGCCCATTTTCTTGCAATTATCCCACTCTTACCGACACCCGAAATAATAACTTTTCCATTTTTACAATCTAAGATTAATTTTATTAATTTTATAAATGATCTATTTATATACTTTTTTAAATTTTGAAGAGCTTTAATTTCATACTCTAAAACGTTTTCTGCGATTTTTTGTATTTTTTCTTTTTTCATTTTAATGAGACCAAATATCTGATGTAAAAGAAGCCAGATCTAAATCTACTCTAGTACCAACAAATTTAACAGAGCTGTCATATAGTTTATCTCTTTTTTCTCTTACTAAAATTTTTTTTAAACTTTCATAAATTTTATGAAGATAAATAACATCATTTGCACAATATTTTAATTGTTTGTCTGTTAGATCTCCCCCAAAATCTGAGGACTGAAGATTTTTACTTATATCATTTCCTGTAAATTCTTTAATCAAATCTTTAAGACCATGCTTATCGCTATAACTTCTAGCAATTTTACTCATTAGTTTTGTACAATCTACATTTTCTACATTAATCTTTAGATTTTTTTTTATAAATAACAAATCTGCTCTTGCGTAATGAAAAATTTTTTTTATATTTTTATCCTCTAAAACTTTTTTTAGGTTAGGTGCATCATATGTGTCTCTGTTTAATTTTACTATATGAGCATCATTATTCCCTGTAGAAATTTGAACTAAACATAAAGCATCTCTCTCAACGTTAAGACCCATAAACTCGCAATCTACTGCAATATTGTCACTTAGTATTAATTGATCTGGCAAATCTTCTTTGTGTAATTTAATATCTATATTCATTTTGATAAAATATATATATGAAACAAAAAGAAATTCTAGTTTTCGGTGCATCAGGCCAGATAGGAAGAAATTTAATAAGAAAGCTTACTCAAAATAACTATAAAGTAACTGCAGTTACAAGAAACACACATAGAACTGGTTATATAATTAAGACACAGGCAAATCCCGGCTATCTTAATTTGGTTGAAATAGAAAACTTCGAACTTAAAAAAATAGAAGAATTAATGAAAGGTTCGAGTATATGCATAAACTTAATTGGAATTTTGTATGAAAAGAAAAAGAACCAATTTAAAACAATACATACTGATTTACCTGATATGCTTTCACAAATAGCCAATAAACTTAATATAGAAAAGTTTATACATTTATCATCATTAGGAATAGAGGAAGCAAAAGACAGCAAATATGCAGTCAGTAAACTAGAGGGTGAAAAAAAAATTAGAAAAAATTTTATAAATTCTATTATTTTAAAACCATCTATAGTTTATTCGGTAGATGATAAATTTACAACAAGGTTTATGACATTATTAAGTAGATTGCCATTTATGCCCATATATTATAACGGAGAGACAAAGTTTATGCCAATACATGTTACTGACTTAGTTAATATAATTTTTAAAACAATCCAAAGTAAAGATAATGATTTAGTTATAGAATGTATTGGTCCAGAGACCTTTACTTTTAAAGAAATAATTCAAAAATTATTAAAATCCATACAAAAAAAAAGAATACTTTTGCCTCTTCCTTTATCATTAGCAAATCTTTCAGCTAAAATATTACAAATATTACCAAATCCCTTATTAACAGAGGACCAACTTAAATTACTGAAATATGATAATATAAAATCTGGTTTGTATAAAACTAACTTTGATTTAGGATTTAAAACTAATAAATTATTTGATGATGAAATTAATAAATATAGTTATAACTGGAGATCTGGTGGGCAGTTTGCAAAAAAAAATGAAACGGTGAATACAAAATGATGAGTTATTTAGTAATTGGACTTTGTATATTTTTATTACTTACTGTAATAATTATTTCTATAAAACCGATCAGCATGGGAATTGAAGCTAGAAGAGATTTAAAAGAAAATCTAGCAGATAAAGAGGATATTAATGAAGATATCATTGATCAAGATAAATCAAAATTGTTAAATAATGATCTCTCTATATCTGGCGAAATAGTTAAGCTAAATAAACTTCGAAAAGAAGGTGTATTGTCAGAAGAAGAATATATCAAAGCAAAAAATAAACTTTTAGATTAAGCAGATTTTATTTTTTTCTCAATAAATTTTGGCATTTCATCATCTTTATCAACGACATCTTCTTTCTTACCTTTTGGCTGAAAAACAACCATAAGGTGTAGTGGACAATACGAAAATTTTTCAACATTTTTTCTTCCACAAAAACTTGAACTTTTTTCATCGGGATGTCCTTCCATGTATTTGCAAGTGTCTTCTGTTAATTCTTCTAAACTTAAATTTTTGGCTGGCTCAAAATCATTATTTAAAAGTAAAGATTTAAACTTTCCTCTTTTGCCTTTAAATTTTATCTCTTTATCAGAAAATTTAGAATTATTTTTATTAATCTGAACTGAGTTTCTAGGTTTAATTTTAATAGATAAATTAAGTCTATGTGCTTTGCCAATGACCGCATTTCTTGTAACGCCACCAATAATTTCAGCAATTTGACTGGCAGTTTGGCCTTTTCCCCAAAGCTCTTTTAGTTTACTAACTTTTTCATCAGTCCAACTCATAGATAACTATATTTAGTGTTATAAATTTTATATATAACATCATGTTGCATATTAAACTAATAAAACAAGTTATATTTGAAATTTTTCAACATAAATTAAAAAAAAATTTATAACTTGAGGTTGAAATATTAACTATGAAATTGAAAAAAATTATATAAATAAATATGAGCGCATTAGCACATAATTATAAAAGAAAAAATATATCATTTTCAAAAGGTAAAGGAAGCTTTTTGATTTCAAATACAGGGAAAAAATATCTTGATTTTGTTCAAGGTATTGCAGTTAATTCTCTTGGTCACTCAAATAAATTTTTGATTAAAGCAATTAATAAACAAGCAAATAAAGTATGGCATGTATCTAATGCATTCAAAATTCCTGAGGGAGAAAAATTAGCAAAAAAAATAGTAAAAAGAACTTTTGCTGACTCAGTAATTTTTCAAAACAGTGGTGCAGAAGCTACAGAAGCAGCAATTAAAGTTGCAAGAAGATATTTTTATTCTATTGGCAAGCCAAAAAAAAATAGAATAATTTGTATAAAAAATTCTTTTCACGGCAGAACTCTCGCTGCAATACACGCAAGTGGTTCAAAAAAAATGACTGAGGGTTTCGGTCCAAAAATACCAGGTTTCGACCATTTTGAATTTGGAAATCATAAAAAGCTAAAAAAATTAATCAATAAAAATACCGCTGCTATTATGATAGAAACAGTTATGGGTGAGGGCGGTATAAAAGTAATACCCAACTGGTGTATTAAAAGTATAAGAGAGATTTGTAATAAAAAAGGTATTCTCCTGATATTAGACGAAGTTCAATGTGGTATTGGTAGATCAGGAAAGTTTTTTGCTTTTGAATATGCAAAAGTTAAACCAGATATAGTACCAATTGCAAAAGGAATAGGGGGCGGATTTCCAATTGGTGCTGTTTTAATGACAAAAAAAGTTGCTAAATCTATGACCCCAGGTACCCATGGTTCTACTTTTGGTGGAAACCCGCTTGCTATGGCTGTTGGAAGCGCAGTTTTAGATCAAATAAATAATAATTTACTTAAAAATGTGAACAAAATGTCAAAATATTTTATATCTAATTTAAATATTTTAAAAAAAAAATATCCTAAAATTATAAAAGATGTAAGAGGACTTGGCTTATTAATCGGTTTACAATTATTTCATGACCAGACTAAATTTATAAAAAAATTAATGAATAATAATTTATTAACAATTAGAGCTGCAGAAAATGTAGTTAGAATATTACCCCCTTTAAACGTTAAAAAAAGTGAGATTGATTTAGCTTTAAAGATAATCGATGACGTTTGTAAAAAATATAAGTAATATGAAACATTTTATAAATTTAAAAGACATACCTCATAAAGATCTTAGAAAAATAATTGTTGATGCAAAAAAAAGAAAGAAAAAAAGAAAAAAATTAAATACTTTAGAGCCAGACAAAGGATCCCCTCTTAAAGGTAAGATGCTAGTACAAATGTTTGAAAAAGCTAGTTCGAGAACAAGAATAAGCTTTTATTTGGCGATTAAACAGCTTGGTGGAGGAACATTGACACTTAGATCTAACGAACTTCACCTTGGACAAGGCGGTGAGACGATTGCTGATACCGCTAAAATTTTATCTACATATGGTGATGGTTTTATGTTGAGAACTGATGATGATAGAAAAATTGAGGATTTTCAAAAGCATTTAACTATTCCAATAATAAATGGTCTAAGTCCATCATCGCATCCAACTCAAGTACTATCAGATATTTTTACTGTTGAGGAAATAAAAAAAAAACCAATATCAAAATTAAAAATTTGTTGGATTGGAGACTCCAATAATGTTTTGGACAGCTTAATAGCTGCATCTGTTAAGTTTTCATTTAGATTAAGTATCGGATGTCCGAAAAAATTTGCACCAGGTAAGAAGGTTAAAAATTGGGTAAAAAAAAATAAGAAAAAAATCTTTATTTATCATGATCCAAAAAAAGCAGCTATGGATGCAGATGTAATTTTTTCTGACAAAGTAATATCTCTAAATGATAAAGTGAACAAAAAAAGAAAAAAAAAACAGTTTCAACAATTTAAAATTAAAAAAGAGATATTTAAATATACAAAAAAAAATTGTATTTTTTTACATTGCTTGCCAAGAGGAGACGAAGTTGAGGAGAGTGTATTTTTAGGGAAAAATTCACATGTTTGGCAACAGGCATTAAACAGAGTTCATGTTCAAAAAAGTATTCTATTGTATTGTTTTGGAAAATTAAGGTAGAGGTAGTGGATTATCTGAATTTTGGTTTAGATATAAAATAACAGATGCCCTGTCTTTTTCTTTTCTTAATCCAGCAAATGCCATCTTAGTTCCCTTAATATAACTTTGAGGTTTTTTTAAATAACCATTCATCTCTTCAAATGTCCAATCTTTGTCATATGCTGCCATTGCCTTTGAGTATTTATAATCTTGTTTTGATGCAACTTTTCTTCCTATTACACCATACAATGCTGGTCCGATTTTATTTTCTCCACCTTTATTTACTAAATGGCAAGCGGAACATTTTTTAAAAACTTTTTCTCCATGAGAAACATCTCCTAATGCAAGTAACGCAGAAATATCAACTTTCTCCTCAATTTTTTCTGCTGTTGAACTTGAAATTTGACTGCTTTCTTGAATATCTACTTTGTAAGCCGATTTCTCTGGTTTATCTACCTGGAAAGCGATATCTGAAATTTTCCCAATTCCAATTACAAGTAGTGCAATAAGAAGAACAGCTGCAATAATTTTGTTTATTTCAAATGAATCCATGTTTTCTTTTTATTATGGTCGTATAACATGTTAAACAAAATTTATACGAAATTTAATTTATAAATTTGCGTCTCAAAGACGCATAAAATATGAATATATGAGTAATTCAATTATAATAATTCCATCAAGATTAGCAGCAACAAGACTCCCTCAAAAGCCATTAATAAAAATTAATAATAAAACTCTAATAATGCATGTATATGAAAAAGCTGTACAAAGCCAAATTGGAGAGGTTTATGTTGCAACATGCGACGAGGAAATTGCCTCAGAAGTAAGAAAAAATGGAGGTAAATTTATAATGACAGATATAAATCACACAACTGGGACGGATAGAGTATTTGAAGCCTCTCAAAAATTAAATTTAAAAGATATAGATTTTATTATGAACATCCAAGGTGATGAACCAATGATCAATCCTTTAGATATTAAAAATTTAAATAAGTTATCAAAGGAAAAAAGCTTAAATATTTCAACATTAGCATACAACATTGAGAAAAATGAAGATTATGACAATGAAAATATTGTAAAAGTTATTACAAAAAGCAAAATATCTGATAACTCAATATCAGAAGCTTTGAATTTTCATCGACTAATTAAAGAAGACAGCTATGACAATATATACCAGCATTTTGGGATATACTTATTTAAGTATTCAGCTTTAAAAAAGTTTGTTAATTTAAAAAAAAGTAAAAATGAAATCAAAGAAAGACTAGAACAACTTAGAGCAATCGATAATAATATGAAAATCGACGTGCTATTGGCAAATTATTTTTCCTCTGGAATTGATACTAAAAAAGATCTAGAAGAATACATAAATTTATTGAATAAATAACAATATGAAAATTGTTTACCAAGGAATTGCTGGAAGTTATAGTGAAAGTTGTGCAAAGCATATGTTTCCGAATATAGAGACTATTCCTTGCAAAACTTTCGATGAATGTTTTGAAAAAGCACATAAAGATAGCAATATTAGAGCAATCATACCAGAGTCCAACAAAACTACAGGAAATATTGGAGTAGAATATTTAATTTTTAAACATAGGTTAAATATTTATGAAGAGTTTTTTTTCCCAATCAATCATAATTTAATTGGTATAAAAGGATCAAAATTAAAAGATATTAAAAATGTTTATTCCCATGCTCAAGCGTTAAGTCAAGCTTCTGAATTTATTAAAAAAAATAAATTTTCTGCCAATGTTAGAGCTGATACTGCAGGTTCTGCAAAATATATTTCAGAAGAAAAAGATAAAACAAAAGCTGCAATTGCATCAAAATTAAGTGCTAAAATTTATGATTTAGAAATTTTACAAGAAAATATTCAGGATGTTAATGATAACTACACAAGATTTCTGATAATGGGCAAAGATATAATTCAGCCAGAAATTGATAAAAATAATTTCATTACATCATTACTATTTAAACTTAGAGAGAGGCCGGCAGCTTTGTATTCTGCTTTATCCGGTTTTGCTATTAATGGAGTGAATATGACGAAACTTCAAAGTTTCCCAGAAAAAAATTCATTTTCGTCATTCTTTTTCTTATGTGATATTGACGGACATTTGGATGATAAAAAAATAAAAAATTCACTAGAAGAGCTTGCTTTCCACTGTGAAGATATGCACGTCCTAGGTGTTTACAAAGCACATGAATTTAGAGAAAAAAAATAATTAACTTTATTGTAGATTAGAAAAAATTATTGTTATAATACATTTGGAGGCCTTCCGGGTGGGATTACCATGAACTCCCCCAGACTTGAAAAAGAGCAAGGGTAATGAGTTTTTTCCAGGTTGGTAGGTCTCCCATTATGAAAATAAAATCTCAAGTTCTGGCATTAAAATATAGACCTCAAACATTTAAAGATTTGATAGGGCATGAGGAAATTGCAACTACAATTTATAATTCTATTAAAAATAATAGTTCAGCTAATGCTTTTTTGTTTACCGGCATCAGGGGAATTGGAAAGACCACATTTGCAAGAATTGTAGCCAAAGCGTTGAACTGTGAGCAAGCCCTTGAAGGGAAGTGTGAAAAAAAATGTAGCCATTGTGAACCTATAGCAAATTCAAATCATATTGATGTTCTTGAAATGGATGCAGCAAGCAAAACAGGAGTAGATGATGTAAGGGAGCTAATAGAATTTTCTAGATATCCACCATCAGTAGCAAAATTTAAAATTTTTATTATCGATGAAGTGCACATGTTAAGCAAACAAGCATTTAATGCATTACTTAAAACATTGGAAGAACCTCCAAATTATTTAAAGTTTATTTTTGCAACAACCGAAGTAAAAAAAATTCCAATTACTGTAATATCTAGGTGCCAAAGATATGATTTATCCAGAGTTAAGTCTGAAGAATTATTTAATTATTTAAAAAATATAACATTAAAAGAAAAAAAAGATGTTGAAGATAATGCAATTAAATTAATAGTGAAATTATCAGAAGGATCTGTAAGAGATGCATTATCTTTACTTGATAGAGCAACTATTTCTATAAATGAAAATCGTTTGACATTTGAAGATGCTCAAAAAATATTTGGCTATGTAAATAGAAGTTCATATGTAGATTTATTAGAAATAATCTTTTCAGGTGATCAAGAAAAAATAATTGATCATTATAGAAAACTGTATAATTCAGGTATTGAACCAAATCTATTTTTAAATGATTTTTTAGAAATGCTTTATTATATCAAAAATATATCTCATATAGAAAATGAAGGAAATAATTTTACATTAAATGATAATGACCACAAAAAAATAACTTCTTTATCAAAAGCAATTGAGCCAAATGACATATTATTATTTTGGGAATTTACTTTAAAAACCTTAAAAGAAATTAATATGGTCGCTAACCCAAATTTGTTAATTGAGATGTTTCTTATCCAGTTAGCTTATTTAAAAAAAAAAAAAGTAATAGACAATAACAAGCAAATTAAACTAAGTAACGATTTAATAAAAAATGTAGATTTGAAAAATACTAAAATCAAAGAGCCAATTAATCAAATTAAAAATGTTAAACAAGAAGATGAAAAAATTGAAAGAAAAAAAACTATTGAGATCAAAAATTTTGAAGATTTGATTGAAATATGCCTTGAAAAAAAAGAAATGAAACTAAAATACGAATTAGAAAATAATGTAAACTTAGTATCTTTTTCAAACATGAATATCGAAATTTCTATTAATGATAAACTAAATAAGAATTTCATAAAAGAGTTATCTGAAAAATTATATGACTGGACTACAAAACGGTGGCTTATTTCTTTTTCAAAAGAAAAGGGTGAGTTGAGTGAAAAAGAGAAAAAACACAACCTAAAAAAAAAAAATATTACAGAGTATAAAAGCTCAAGTGAATATAAAAATTTGTTAAAAGAAATTCCTGATATTGAATTAACTGATATTAAAAAAATAGATGACTGATTTTAATAAAATTCTCGAAAAAGCTAAAGAAATTGAAAAAAAAATGAAAGAAAGTCAGGAGAATCTCAAAAAAATTGAAGTTAACGGCATGTCCGGAGGAGATGTAGTTAAAATTACGCTTAACGGTGATGGGGAGATGACTAAAATTTTATTAAGTGATGAAGTGCTGAAAGAAGATAAAGAGATAATTCAGGATTTAATAACTGCTGCACATAATGATGCCAAAAACAAATTAAAATCAAAAACTTCTGAAGAAATATCTAAAGCAACTGGTGGATTAGGTGTGCCTGGATTTAAATGGCCTTTATAATTAAATGCAAAATCTTCCTGAAATAGATAATCTAATTAAACTAATATCTAAATTACCAGGTCTTGGACCAAAGTCTGCAAAAAGAATAATTTTAAAAATGATCAATAATCGCCAAGAAATACTAAGACCTTTGGTTAATAATCTAAGTGATGTGTTTAAAAATATTGCACGTTGTAAAATTTGTGGAACATTAAAATCTAATAATAATCCCTGCAATAATTGCGAAGACAAAAATAAAAAATTTAGCAAAATATGTGTTGTTGAAAATATTTCGGATCAATGGGCAATAGAAAGTTCATCTATTTATCAAGGCTACTATCATATTTTAGGAGGTACAATTTCTGATAGCACTAACGGAAATAATAGAGAATATTTGCTTATTAATTCTCTGATAAAAAGAATAAAAAATGATAATATTGATGAAGTGATTTTAGCAACTAGTGCCACCGTTGAAGGACAAACTACCGCTTTTTATATTCAGGACAGCTTAAAAAATATAAATGTAAAAATATCGAAATTAGCTCAAGGTTTGCCTGTTGGTGGTGAAATTGAAACATCAGATGACGGAACACTTATATCTGCTTTTAAAAATAGAAAAGATTTATAAATTAATTAACTTTTTTTAATCAACCTATTTAAATGTAATAGAGGTTCAGTATAGCCCGATGGTTGCGACTTACCGTGGAAAATCAATTCACATGCCGCCTTAAAAGATATTGACTTGTCGAAATTAGGTGACATATTTTGATATTCTGAATCTCCTTGATTTTGTTTATCAACAATCTTTGCCATTTTTTTTAAAATTTCTAAAACTTGTCTATTTGAGCAAATACCATGATGCAACCAGTTTGCTATATGTTGTGATGATATTCTTAGTGTTGCTCTATCCTCCATTAATCCAACATTATTTATGTCTGGAACTTTAGAGCACCCTATCCCTTGATCTACCCATCTAACAACATATCCTAATATTGTTTGAGCTGAGTTACATAACTCATTATTTATTTCTTCTTTGCTCCAATTAGGCCTATCTGCAATTGGTATAATTAATAAATTATCAATGTAATTAATTTTATTTTCATTTAATTTTTTGTGCTTTTCAAAAATATTTAACTTGTGGTAGTGCATTGCATGTAAAGAAGCTGCTGTGGGAGATGGTACCCATGCACAATTCGCACCGGCTTCAAGATGTGATATTTTTTGATCTATCATGTCTTTCATTTTATCTGGCATAGCCCACATACCTTTACCTATTTGTGCAACACCTGAAAATCCACATTTTAAACCAACATCAACATTGTTATCTTCATAAGCAGCTATCCACTTTGATTTTTTCATGTCACCTTTTTTTATCATTGGGCCTGCTTCCATTGATGTATGCATTTCATCTCCGGTTCTGTCTAAAAAACCTGTGTTAATGAAAAAAACCCTGCTTTTTAATGTTCTGATACATTCTTTTAAGTTTACAGATGTTCTTCTCTCTTCATCCATAATACCGCATTTAATTGTATTCTTTTCAAGTTTTAATACTTCTTCAACTCTTGTGAATATTTTATCTGTAAATGCAGTCTCTTCAGGTCCATGCATTTTCGGTTTTACAATATATATAGATCCAGTTCTTGAGTTACCTTTTCTTTTTAAATCATGAATTGCTGCAGCAGTTGTAATAAATGCATCCATGATACCTTCTGGGACTTCAGAACCATCTTCTAAAATAATTGCTGAATTAGTCATTAGATGACCAACATTCCTAATTAAGAGTAAGCTTCTACCATGTAATTTTTCTTTTTTATTATCTTTTGAAATATAACTTCTATCTGGATTTAGTTTTCTTTCTAAAGTTTTTCCATCCTTTTCGAAGACAGATTTTAGAGTTCCTTTCATCAAACCCAACCAATTTCTGTAACATAATATTTTATCTTCTGAATCTACTGCTGCAACACTATCTTCGTTATCACATATTGTAGATATTGCAGATTCTATAATTATGTCACTTATTCCCGCAGCATCTTGGACAGCACTAAATGCTTTTGGGTTAATTATTATCTCAATTTTTAAATTATTATTTTCTAAGATTATTGTTGTTGGATTATTAGGTTCTCCTCTGTATCCAATAAATTTATTTTTATCTACTAGCTCAAACTCTTTATCATCTTTTAAAATTTTCAAGTCACTTCCCTTTATTTTAAATCCATTTATATCTTTCCAATGAATTTCATTGATAGAGAAGTGGTCATTTAGAAATTCACGTGCATATCTTATTACTTCTTGTCCTCTTAGAGGATCATACTTTTGACTTCCAGTTTCTTCTGACTCAATTAAATCTGTCCCATATAAACTATCGTAAAGACTTACCCATCTAGCATTAGCAGCATTTAATGTATATCTAGAGTTCATTATAGGAACTACAAGTTGAGGACCTGCAATGCTTGAAATTTCACTATCAAGCTTTTTGGTATCTATTTTAAAATCATTTCCTTCTTCTTTTAAATATCCAATTTCTCTTAAAAAATTCTTATACTCTTGATGATTAAATTTTCCATTTCTGTTTTTTTTTAACCATAAATCAATTTCAGATTGAAGAGTTTCACGAACTTCTAATAACTTTTTATTGATTGGCGCAAGTTCATTAATACTTTTATCAAATCCATCCCAGAAATCTTTTTCGTTAACATCTAATCCTGTAAGAAGTTCATTTTTTACAAAATCAGCCAAATTCTTAGAAACAGATAAAGTATTTATTTTAATAAATGAATCACCCATAATTTTTTAAATTTAGAAACCGTTGTATATGACAATCAATAAATTATGTCATTACTTTATTTAAAAAAATGTTATTTTTCATCCGAAAAGAATATAATTTTTGTAATTTGATCATTTTATCGCCAAAAAATTATATATAATAAAGCAATGAAAAATTATTTAAATTTTGAGACTGATATAAAAAACCTAGAAACAGAATTAGATAAATTAAAAGATCCTTATAATCAAGACGGCATTTCAGAAGTTGATACAACTAAAATAACGGATTTACAAAATGAAATAGATAAAAAACTTAACGATGTATATTCAAATCTAGATGCATGGCAGACAACATTAGTTGCAAGACACGAGGATAGACCTAAATCAAAATTTTTTATTGATAATTTATTTGATGAATTTATTTCACTTTCTGGGGATAGATTTTATGGAGAGGATAAGTCTGTAATATGTGGTTTTGGTAAATTTAATTCTAAGTCAGTTTTAGTAATAGGACAAGAAAAGGGTGAAAATTTAGATACAAGGATTGAGAGAAATTTTGGAATGATGAGACCAGAAGGTTACAGAAAAACAATAAGGTTAATGAATTTAGCTAATAAATTCAAAATACCAATTATTAATTTTGTTGATACTCCAGGTGCTTACCCTGGAGTTGGTGCTGAAGAAAGAGGACAAGCGGAAGCAATTGCAAAGTCTATTGAATGTTCTATGCAACTGACTGTTCCAACTTTATCTATAATTATAGGTGAAGGAGGCTCTGGTGGTGCTATCGCATTAGCTTCTTCAAGTAAAGTATTGATGTTAGAGAATGCAATATATTCAGTAATATCTCCAGAGGGATGTGCAACCATACTTTGGCGAGATCCAACAAAGACTTTAGAAGCTGCGAAAGCAATGAAACTTTCAGCGAAAGATCTTTTAAAACTAGAAATTATAGATGAGATAATACCCGAACCTTTGGGTGGCGCGCATCGAGATAAAGATCTTATTTTAGATAATGTACGTAATGCTATTGATAGAAACTTAAGTAAATTTCTAACATTAAATGAGGAAGAAATAATAAATCAAAGAAAGAATAAGTTTTTAGATATTGGAAGGAATAAAGGTTTCACCACTAATGCAACGCATCAAGATAAACTTACTATTAAAAATAATCTCTTTCAAAATTTGATTTTAAAAATTAAATCTAATAAAAAATTATTTCTTTCAATTACATCAATTCTTCTATTATTAATTTTATTAACAGTGATTTTTTAATTTATAAGGCACCGCAGCAGTGTTTATATTTTTTCCCAGATCCACACGGGCAAGGTTCATTTCTTCCAATTTTACTTTTTGCAATTGATTTTAAGTTTTCTTTCACTTTGTTTTGAGAGTTATCTTCCTCTTCTTTTTGTATTATTTTTAAATTTAAAAGCATTGTGACAAGATCAGTTTTTAATTTCCCCAGTAAATTTTCAAATAATAGAAAAGCTTCTTTTTTGTACTCCACTAAAGGATCTCTTTGTCCATAAGATCTTAAACCAATTACTTGTCTTAATTGCTCTAGGTATTGAATATGTGATTTCCAATTTTGATCTATGATTTGTACCAATATTCTTTTTTCAATTTCTTTTCCTTGTTCAATACCTAATAAATTATTTCTTTCATCTCTGTTATTTATAAATTTATCCTTTATTTTTTTTTCCATTGTTTTGAGATCTGAATTTAAAATTTCACCCAACTCATTATCAGTTATTGATTTACCTAAAGTCTGCTTTAAAGCTTTTGGAAATTCTTTAGAATTAGGAGATTTTTCATGTAATATTTTTTGTCTTTTTAAATTTTCTAAAACTTCTTCTAGAAAAATATCTGAATAATTCTCATCTTCTTTACCATCTATTACATTTTTTCGTTGTTCAAAAATTACATGTCTTTGGTCATTAAGAACATTATCAAATTTAATAAGCGTTTTTCTTATATCAAAGTTTCTTGCTTCAACTTTTTGTTGGGCTCTTTCAATCGCTTTATTTATCCAAGGATGATCAATGCTTTCACCATCTTTAAGACCAAGCTTTTCTAGCATTGAATTCATGGTTTCTGAGCCAAATAATCTCATCAAGTCATCTTCTAAACTTACGAAAAAAATTGAACTTCCTTCATCTCCCTGTCTTCCAGATCGTCCTCTTGCTTGATTGTCAACTCTTCTACTTTCCATTCTTTCTGTTCCAATAACAAATAACCCCCCCCTTTTTTTTACATCCTCTTTTTCAGATTGATCTTGTCCACCTAACTTAATATCAACACCTCTTCCTGATATACTTGTTGTAATAATTACTGAATTTGTTTTGCCAGCATTTGCAATAATTTCTGCTTCTTTCTCATGATTTTTAGCATTTAAAACAATATGTTTAATTTTCTCTTTTTCTAACAAATTCGAGTAATGCTCAGATTTATTTATGCTAGATGTGAAAACCAAAAGTGGTTGTCCAATTTCATTACATTCTTTTATTTTTTGAATGATTGCGTTGTCTTTTTCTAAACCTGTTCTAAAGATTTGGTCATTAAGATCGTTTCTTATCATTTCTTTGTTGGTAGGTATCTGTAAAACAGGCAAGTTATAAATTTCAAAAAATTCTGCAGACTCTGTTTGTGCTGTTCCTGTACAACCTGCTAATTTATCGTACAACTTAAAAAAATTTTGATAGGTTATTGATGCCAGTGTTTGATTTTCAGCTTTAACTTCTATTTTTTCTTTAGCCTCTAAACTCTGATGAAGTCCATCACCAAATCTTCTACCTGGCAGTTGCCTACCTGTTTGCTCGTCAATTATAATTATTTCGTTATCTTTAACTATATAATCTCGTCCATTCTCAAATAAATAATTTGCCCTTAATGCTTGGTTTACATGATGAACTAAATGTAAATTTTCTGGGTCATAAAAATTGTTATTTTTTAAAATACCAGCATCAGAAAATATTTTTTCGACATTATCTATTCCCTCATTTGTTAAGAGTATATTTTTTTCTTTTTCATCTAAGTCAAAGTCTGTTTGTTTCAAATTTTTAATTAATTTATCTACAGCAATATATTGCATAGTTTTATCCTCTGCTGCCCCAGAAATAACTAAAGGAGTTCTTGCCTCATCTATTAAACAAGAGTCAATCTCATCAACTATCGCGAAGTTATGCTTCCTCAAGACCATCTCATTTTTTGAATATTTCATGTTATCTCTTAAAAAATCAAAGCCTAATTCACTGTTAGTGGCATAAGTTATATCTTTATTATAATTTTCTTTGCGTTCCTCATCTGACTGGTTTGAGTTTATATATCCACAGCTCAAACCCAAAAAATTGTAAATTTTACCCATATTTATACTATCTCTTTTTGCGAGGTAATCATTTACAGTAACTATATGAACACCTTTTTTTTCTAATGCGTTAAGGTATGCAGCAAGAACTATAGTAAGTGTTTTGCCTTCACCCGTTTTCATCTCTGCAATCTTATTCTCATGTAACGCAATACCTCCAATTAGCTGAACATCAAAGTGTCTCTCATTGTTAATTCTTTTCGAAGCTTCTCTTACCAATGCGAATGCCTCTGGTAATAAATCGTTTAATTTTTCTCCTTCTTTTAATCTAGAGATAAATTCATTTGTTCTTAAAGGAAATTCATTATCCTCAAATTTGCTAACCTTACTTTCTTTAAGATTAATTTCTTCTACAATTTTTTGAATTCTGTCTAATTCCTTTTGATTGCCACTTTTTATAAATTTACTAATAATGTTTAAAGGATTAAGCATATTTTTGATGTTTTAATAGTTATAAATTATATAGTTATTTATTTAAAAAATTAAATAGCATGGATTTTAGTATAAACAACTTTTTTGATAAGAAACATAAAGTTTCTAAAATAGGACATTTTCAAGATCTTGAACATATTGATGGATTATCTATTTCAACAGTTAGCTGTGGTCTCTATGATAAAAAAAGAGATGACTTAGTTTTATTTTACTTTAGGGAAGGCGCAAACTATGCAAACGTGTTTACGCAATCTAGATTAGTCTCTGAAAATATTAAATGGAATAAAAAAATAAAAGATAAAAAAATATTTGGTATTTTAATCAATACAAGAAATGCAAATGCTTTGACAGGAATTGATGGTTATAATTCTCTTAAAAAAATTTCCTTAAATTTGTCAAAATTATTAACATCAAAACAAATAGAAGATGAGGAAAAGCCAAGAGAAATTAAGCCAAACCAATTACTATTTGCTTGCACAGGCACCATAGGGGAAAAATTTCCTGAAAATGAAATTTTAAGCAACACTAAAAACTTAGTTGATAAAATAAAATACAATCAAAATAAATTAATTTGGATCAAAGCAGCTCTTGGAATTATGACAACAGATACTAAACCTAAATTATCAATGGCTGAATGCAAAATAGGAGGTTCTGAAGTTAAAATATATGGCATTGCAAAAGGATCAGGAATGATTTTTCCAAATATGGCTACAACTTTAGGATTTATTTTTACTGATGCCAATATTTCATCGTCAATTTTGAAACAGATACTTAATTTAAATATTAAGACAACGTTTAATGCTATAACATGCGATGGGGATACTAGTACTAATGACATGGTTTCAATTTTTTCAACAGGCAAAGCAAATAACAAAGAGATAAAAAACTTTAAAGATCCAAAATTAAAACAATTCATTAATAGCGTTCATCAGGTCATGTTAAACTTGGCGAAAAGAGTTGCGAGTGATGGAGAGGGAGCAACAAAATTTGTTACTATTAATTGCATCAATAGCAAAACAGAGAAAGACGCAAAAAATATCTGTTTCTCGATAGCCAACTCACCGTTAGTTAAAACAGCTATCTTCGGAGAAGATCCTAATTGGGGAAGAATTGCCATGGCAGTTGGAAAGAGTGATGCAACTGTTAAACATGAAAAATTATCTATATTAATGGGATCTAATATTATCCTTAGAGATGGTAAATTAGATAAAAATTATAATGAAAGTGTTTTAAGTGAGTATATGAAAAATGAAAATATAGAGATAACAATTGATTTATCTATTGGAAATAAAAACTTTACAGCATACACTATGGATCTATCTAAGGAATATATTGAAATTAATTCAGATTATAGATCCTAGGTATTGAAATTCTATAAAACACAATTATTTTAATCTAATGATAAAGTATTTATTAAACTGTAAAATTTGTAGACTTGAGTTTGAAAGTTGGTTTGCTAGCTCAAAAGAATTCGATAAATTAAAAAAAAAAAATCTCCTTAATTGTAAACAGTGCAATTCACAAAAAATTGAAAAATCATTGATGAGGCCAAATTTAGCCAATTCCAATTTTAAAAATGATAAAACTTTAAATAATATTAAAAATGTAAAAAAAAAATTAAGAGAATATCAGAAATTTATAAAAGAAAATTTTGAATATGTAGGAGAGGATTTTGCTTATGAGGCAAGATCTATTCATTATAATAAAGATAAGAATAAAAAAAATATTTACGGTAAAGCATCAATTGAAGATGTTAAGGAACTAAAAGAAGAAGGAATAGAAACATCAACTATTCCATGGATCGAAGGTAAGGAAAATTAACCCTTTTTATATTTAGTGATATAATTTATGGATTTATCACTTGAGAGACTCCATTTATTTAAAAATGGATTAAATTTAACTCCATCTATCCTTTTTAATATAAGTGAATTTTTATTACAAATCTTTTCTAGTTTTTCAGGTTTTACAAATTTATTCCAATCATGAGTTCCAATTGGGAGCCATCTTAAAATATATTCAGCACCTATAATTGCAAATACATAAGATTTTAATGTTTGGTTTAAAGTTGCAATAAACATTACTCCATTATCTTTTAAAAATTTTGCACTCTGATTAATAAACTGTGGAATATCTTCAACATGCTCAACTATTTCCATATTTAGGATTACATCAAATTTTTTTTTATAAGAGAAACTCTCTGGTGATTTATCATAATATTCAATATTTAAATTACTTGTTTTTAAATGATGTTTTGCAATATCAATATTTTTACTAGATGCATCGATACCCACAACATCCGCACCAAGTCTTGCTAGAGGCTCAGATAATAAACCTCCTCCACAACCAATATCAAGAATACTTATCCCTTTTAATGGTTTGTCATTTGATAAAATATTAAAATCCTTAATTATATTATTTTTTATATATTCTATCCTTATTGGATTAAATTTATGAAGCGGTTTAAATTTACCGTTAGGATTCCACCATTCTTTGGCAATTTTGTTAAATTTTTCTACCTCTTCCTTGTTTATAGTATTATTGCTCATTCTTTATTGACATTACAAATTAGATGTATTTTATCAATAAATTAAAGCTTGTAAATAAAACTACCAATGAAAATTATTGTATTAAAATTTGGCGGCACATCGGTTGGATCAATTCAAAGAATTAAAGAAGTTGCTAAAATAATAAAATCCTACTCAAAAAAATACAAAGTAATTGTTTTGTCATCTGCAATGAGTGGCACTACCAATAAATTGATAAATATCTCTAAAGAGATAAGTAAAAATTTTCCTGATTTTGAGTATGATACATTGGTATCGGCCGGGGAACAGATTTCATGTTCATTGTTGGCTGGTCAATTATTGGTAAATGGTTTAAAGGCAAAGTCATGGATGGCTTGGCAAATACCAATTCTTACAGAGGGAAAACACAAGTATTCAAGAATTAAATATATAAATAAAACCAAAGTTTTAAAATTTTTAAAATCTGGAGGAATTCCCATTATAGCTGGCTTTCAAGGAGTTAATAAAAATTTAAATATCACAACCATTGGAAGAGGTGGATCTGATTCTAGTGCAATTATGGTGGCTAAGTTTTTTAAAGCTGATAGATGTGTAATATATACTGATGTCGAAGGAGTATATACTACAGACCCAAATAAACTAAAATCAGCAAAAAAAATAAAAAATATATCTTACGAGGAAATGTTAGAAATGGCTTCTTTAGGATCAAAGATTATGCAGCCTCACTCGATACAGGATGCAAGATTAAATAGAATTGATATAGAAGTTAAATCATCATTTGTTAATAAAAATGGAACTTTAATAACTAAAAGAAAAAATATAATTAATAACAAAATCATTACAGGTATTTCCTCTACAGATAATGATGCTAAAGTTACATTGCTGGGGGTAAAAGACAGGCCAGGTATTGCTGCTTCAATATTTAAACCTCTTTCACAAAACTCGATAAATGTAGATATGGTTGTTCAAAATATATCTTCAAATGGAAAAGAAACTGACCTTACTTTTACAATTAAATCTTATGATTTAACCAAAACTAAAAAAATCATAAAAAAAAATAAAAATATTAAATTCAAAAAAATGATATTTGACAAAAATGTTTCAAAAGTTTCAATTATAGGTGTTGGCATGGTAACTACCCCCGGCGTTACATATAGAATGTTTCAAGCGCTTGCTAAAAAAAATATTAATATACAAGTTATTTCAACATCTGAGATCAAAATATCTGTATTAATAAAAAAGACAAATGTAAAAAAAGCAATAAGATGTCTTCACAAAGAATTTAATTTATACTGATGATTAACGAAATTAGACCATTTAGAAATATTAGTAGAAAGAAAACTAAAGTTATAAACGTTGGGAAAGTTAAAGTTGGTGGAGATAATCCAATTACTGTTCAGACAATGACTAATACCTTAACCACAGATTACAAATCAACTATAGATCAAATAAATAAAGTTACTGAGGCTGGAGCAGATATCGTTAGAGTTTCATGTCCAGATAGTAAATCTACAGAGGCTTTGAAAACTATAATTAAATATATAGATATTCCTATAGTTGCAGATATACATTTTCATTATAAAAGAGCAGTTGAAGCAGCTGAAAATGGTGCCAACTGTTTGCGTATAAATCCAGGAAATATAGGAGATAAAAAAAAAATTGCAGAAGTTATTTCAGCAGCAAAAAATAATAACTGTTCAATTAGGATTGGTGTAAATGCTGGATCTCTTGAAAAAGATATTTTGGAAAAATATAAGGAACCTTGCCCCGAAGCTTTGGTAGATAGCGCATTAAGAAATATAAAATTAATTGAGGACATGGGTTTTTCAAATTTTAAAGTAAGTGTGAAATCTTCAGATGTATTTTTGTCTATAGCTGCGTATAGATTGTTGTCAAATAAAACAAATTATCCACTTCATTTAGGAATTACAGAAGCAGGAAGCTATTTGCCTGGTAGTATTAAATCATCCATCGGTTTTGGAAGTTTATTGTTAGATGGTATAGGAGACACCATAAGAGTATCGCTTTCTGACGATCCTATTCAAGAAATAAATGTTGGAAATGAAATTTTGAAATCTTTAAATTTAAGAAATAGAGGGGTAAAAATAATTTCATGTCCTTCTTGTGCAAGACAAGGTTTTCAAGTTATTGAAACAGTAAAACAATTAGAAAGAAGATTATCACATATAAAAAAACCAATAACTTTATCTATTATTGGTTGTGTAGTTAATGGACCAGGAGAGGCAAAACAAACTGAGATTGGAATTACAGGCGGTGGAAAAAATAATCATATGTTGTATATAAATGGTTTACAAACAGAAAAAGTAATTACTAAAGATATAGTAAATAAAATTGTTTCTTTAGTGGAAGAAAAAGTCTCTAATTTATAAATAATAATCAATGCTTCCTCAGGAAAAAGTACAAAATTTAATTGATAGACATCTTAAACTAGAGATGGAGCTATCATCAGGCGAAACTGATAAGAAAAAAATTGCAGAAATTTCAAAAGAGTATTCAGATTTAAACAACATAATAAAACAAGCAAAAGAATACTTAAGTTTTCAGAAGGATACAGAGGACTTGAATAATATAATCAATGACAAAAATTCGGATACAGAAATGAAGGAATTAGCAAGCAGTGAACTTGAAAACTTAAGAAAAAATTATCAAATCAACGAAAAAAAAATAAAATTATTTCTACTTCCAAAAGATATTGCAGATACAAAAAATGCAATTATTGAAATTAGAGCTGGCACAGGAGGTCTTGAGGCCAGTCTTTTTGCGTCTGATTTATTTAAAATGTACGAAAAAGTTAGCCAAAAAAAAAAATGGGATTTAGAAGTCATTTCGATTTCCAAAAGTGATGCTGGAGGACTAAAAGAAATAATAGCTTTGATAAAGGGAAAAAATATTTATTCATCACTTAAGTATGAAAGTGGTGTTCATAGAGTGCAAAGAGTTCCTGACACGGAAACTCAAGGTAGAGTTCATACTTCAGCAGCAACGGTAGCAGTTTTGCCAGAAGCTGAAGAATTAGATATTAAACTAGATGAAAAAGATTTAAGAATTGATGTGTTCAGAAGTAGTGGCCCAGGAGGGCAAAGTGTAAATACTACAGACTCTGCTGTGAGGATTACACACATCCCAACTGGTATTGTAGTAAGCCAACAAGATGAAAAGTCCCAAATACGTAACAAAGAAAAAGGTCTTAAAATATTAAGATCAAGAATTTATGATTATGAAAGACAAAAAATAGATAAAGAAAGGTCAAAAGATAGAAAAAGTAAAATTGGTACAGGCGATAGATCTGAGAGAATAAGAACGTATAATTTTCCTCAAGGAAGAGTTACCGATCATAGAATAAACCTAACCCTTCACAAATTAGAAGAATTTATGGAAGGTGAAATATTTGATGAGATGATAGAAAACTTAAGTATCCAGGCCCAAATGGATGAGTTGACAAAAACAAATACATGAATTACCTGCAAACATTAAAATTTGGTAGTGATAAACTTAAGTCACATAATATAGACACACACATTTTAGATAGTGAAATACTATTATCATTTATACTTAATTCATCTAGAGAAAATATATTAATGAATTTAGATGCCAATATAAAAAAAAATAAATTTGAAAAGTTTAAAAAACTTTTGTCTAGAAGAGAAAAGAGGGAACCTATTGCATATATTACAAATAAAAAAGAATTTTGGAAAAACAACTTTTACGTAAATAGCGATGTTTTAATTCCAAGGCCAGAAACTGAGTTAATTGTTGAGGAAGTATTAAAAAGTACTAATATACACTCTTCAAAAAAACTTTTAGAAATAGGCACGGGATCTGGATGCTTAGTTGTGTCTATAATTAAAGAAAGACCCAAATGTTTTGCTACAGCCATAGATATTAGCAGAAAAGCTCTTAATATTGCTAAATTTAATGCAAAAATGCATCACTTGATAAATAAAATTAATTTCGTCAATATCGATATTGACAAAATTCAGTTTAATAAATATGATTTTATAATATCTAATCCTCCATACATTAATAGATTTGATTTAAGTAGGTTGGACGAAAGTGTAAAAATTTTTGAACCATATATAGCTCTTGAAGCTGGGATAGATGGTCTTAGAGAAATAACAAAACTAATTATAAAAAGTAAACAATTGCTAAAAAAGAACGGGAAACTAATTTTTGAGATAGGTCAAGGACAAAATTTAATTGCAAAGAAAATATTAAATAAAAATGGGTATTTTATAAATAAAGTGATAAAAGATATTTCGTCAATTCCAAGAGTAATAGTTTCCACTAAATTAATATAATGAATAATTATCGTAACAATAATAGAAAGCACAGATTTAAATCAAACAATGATCGTAATTTCAGAAGAAGACCAATTAATTCTCATAAGAATCAAAATGAATTTAATTCTAACATCGATTTTAAGCATAGAAATCCAGGAAGAAATAATCAAAATGCAGCAAAATTAATTGATAAATATAATAATTTAGCCAGAGAAGCCTTATCATCAGGAGATAAAATATTATCCGAAAATTATCTCCAACATGCAGATCATTTTTCTAGAGTATTAAACATTCAAGAAATAAATAAAAATTCAGATGAAACTAATAATGTAATAGAACAAGATTTTAATAAAACTTCAGAAGATCTTAAACAAACTAAGCAGGATAATGAAAAATCTTTAAATGAAGTTAATAAGCAGGATTAATTATCTTTTGTGATCAAATTTGATTTTAAAACATCAATCTTTATTTTTGTAACTTCAAACTTTTTTCTGTCTTCTCCTTTTAAAATTTTTCCAGATGGTAGTCTAAGCTTTTGAGAATTAATTTTTCTTCCGTTTTCAATTACCTCATAATGCAAGTGAGGGCCAGTTGACATCCCAGTAGACCCAACATAACCAATAATTTGTCCTTGTTTAACTCTTACACCTTTTTTAATACCTCTACCAAATTTAGACATATGTGCGTAAACCGTTTGGTAAGTTTTGTTATGTTTAATTTTTACACATTTTCCACCACCACCACACCAGCCGGCCTTCATCACTTTGCCATCACCAGATGCCATTATTGGAGTCCCCGTAGGGGCAGCAAAATCAGTTCCAGTATGCATTTTTGTATACCCTAAGATAGGATGTTTTCTTTTTCCGTAAGATGAAGAAAGTCTAGCTCCGTTTATAGGAGTTTTCATCAATGTCTTCTTTATACTTTTTCCATTTTCATCAAAATAATCTACCTTATTTTTCTCGTACTCATATTTGTAAAGCTGTAAGTCATTATTTTGTAAATTTAAATTTGCGAAAATTATTTCCCCTGTATCAACAGTTTGATTTTTATCATTTAAGTATTCTTCATAAATAATTTGAAAACTATCATCTTTCCAAATATCTCTTTGAAAATCTACTTGAAAACCATATAGCCTAGCAAATTCAATTATAATATTCGGACTTATTTTTAAATTTATAGCGCTATTATATAAGCTATCAATTATTGATGTCTCTTTATAGACTAATCTTTTTTTAAAGTTTTTTTTTATCTTTTTTGAAGTAAAACTATTTTTTGTATTAGATGATGTAAATATAATTTCATTTTTTTTATCTGTTTCAATTTTAAATTCTATAATTTTGAACTTAGTCATATTGTCAAATTTAAACGTAAATTTTTGATTAGTTCTTAAAATTTTTAAAGATTTTTCTTTTAAAATTGATTCCAATAATATCTTTTTTTCTTCTTTGATTATATTTAAGCTATCAACAATACTTTGGTAAGTATCGCCAGATCTTGAAACATAATCTAATGAACTGTATCTAGGCTCTAAGCTATTAGTAATTTCTTTTGTTATTTTTTTTAAATAGATATTATCTAAAGTCCCTTTTATTTTTTGAGCTTCAACCTCTTTATTTGTTGTGTAAATTGTAGTGATGGTAATTCCAATAATTGATACTAAAATTATCCAAAAAAAAATGGAATAGTCTTTATAGTTGTTTAATTTAAAATATTTCATTATATTCCTTAAAAAACGTTGATTTATATGACTTTTTCACGCATTTTTAATTTATCTAATATCTTGATTTATTAATAATATTATTTATAAGCGGTCCACTCAACATTTAAAAAATGTTATTTATTGAGAGTAATCTCAATTAGCTATTTTAAAAGTTAATATTTTAAAAAGAGAAGTGTGGACGGTTAAGGTTACCAAAATTTGTCGTACATACTTCAAGATTACATAGATATTATTCTTAGTATTTATGTAGAAGCTAGTGTGCGCCGTTTTTAAACTTGAGAGTTTGATCATGGCTCAGAACGTACGCTGGCGGCACGCCTTATACATGCAAGTCGAACGAAGTAGCAATACTTAGTGGCAGACGGGTGAGTAACATGTAGGTATCTTCCCTTTGGTGAGGAATAACACGAGGAAACTTGTGCTAATACCTCGTAAGTCTTTACGGAGAAAGCTTTATGCGCCGAAGGATGAGCCTGCACTTGATTAGTTTGTTGGTGGGGTAATGGCTTACCAAGACTTTGATCAATAGCTGATCTGAGAGGATGATCAGCCACATTGGGACTGAGACACGGCCCAAACTCCTACGGGAGGCAGCAGTAGGGAATATTGCACAATGGAGGAAACTCTGATGCAGCGATGCCGCGTGAGTGAAGAAGGCCTTTGGGTTGTAAAGCTCTTTCGTCGGGGAAGAAAATGACTGTACCCGAATAAGAAGGTCCGGCTAACTTCGTGCCAGCAGCCGCGGTAATACGAAGGGACCTAGCGTAGTTCGGAATTACTGGGCTTAAAGAGTTCGTAGGTTGTTAAAAAAGTTGGTGGTGAAATCCCAGAGCTTAACTCTGGAACTGCCATCAAAACTTTTTAGCTAGAGTATGATAGAGGAAAGCAGAATTTCTAGTGTAGAGGTGAAATTCGTAGATATTAGAAAGAATACCAATTGCGAAGGCAGCTTTCTGGATCATTACTGACACTGAGGAACGAAAGCATGGGTAGCGAAGAGGATTAGATACCCTCGTAGTCCATGCCGTAAACGATGTGTGTTAGACGTTGGAAATTTATTTTCAGTGTCGCAGCGAAAGCATTAAACACACCGCCTGGGGAGTACGACCGCAAGGTTAAAACTCAAATGAATTGACGGGGACCCGCACAAGTAGTGGAGCATGTGGTTTAATTCGAAGATACGCGCAGAACCTTACCAACACTTGACATGTTCGTCGCGACTTTAAGAGATTAAA
>CACMND010000001.1:0-135000 GCA_902614975.1 uncultured Pelagibacteraceae bacterium | reverse complement strand
AAGCAATAAAGTATCGAGAGGGTTTCAGGCCCTTTGCTCCAATTGTACGAGACGTCGATTCAAAAAGATATTTTGATATTGAGTTACCTTTGAGGGCTTATAATTCTATGAATATAAATGTAAAAGCTAAGATAGATACTAAAAAAAAATTTCCTTCAGCTATTCATGTTGATTATACTTCTAGAGTTCAAATATTAAAAAAAGAAGATAATATGTTTATCTATAAATTAATAACAAGGTTGAGCAATAAATATAAAATTGATTTATTACTAAATACATCTTTTAATTTAGATAAAATGCCTATTGTTAACACCCCTGGGGAAGCATTGTCTGCATTTTTTGCTTCTGGAATGGATTATTTAGTTTTAGAAAAATTTATAGTTTATAAGGATAAATTTTAAACTCTCATAAAAAATTATTAAATTTTTTTTTATTTATATAGTAATAATTGTTTAAATTATTACTTTTTGATCTAATAAATTTAATATTAGAAAATGCTTTAAGTTTCTTAAAATTAAACAAGTTTCCAATTAGATTATATTCTTGGTAAGAAAATTTTTTTTTTTTATTTGTTTCATTAATTAAATTAATTATTTGTATTATTGCTTGATCTATATGATATATATTTTTTAATCTAAAATTATTAATATAAACTTTAAATTTTATTTTATTTTTTATTGCATAAATAATTTTATCTATAAAGTTGATTGAATTATACTTATTACCATAAATGCTACCTAAATTTATTACTAATGTAGATATATTTTTGTTTTGTAAATGAAATAAATATAGCTCAAACATATATTTTCCTATTGCCTGAATATCCTCTGAAAGTAATAAAGGTTTTCTGTAGATTTTATTTATTTTTTTTTTTTTGCCGTATTTATATAATGTACCAAATGTTACATATAGAAATTTTTTTTCATATTTTTCAATATCATTAATAATTTTTATTTTATTTATAAAGTTTTCATTTAAATTTTTTTTTATTTTTTTTGTGCTTGAAAAGTCGTGACTTGGAGATCCTATACAATCAATCACTAATGATATATTATATTTTTTAAGATAATAGTCTAAATTGATATTTTGAATCTTTTTTTGTAAATGCTTTTTTGAGATAGAAAATTTTTTTTTGTCTAGAGTTAAAATATTATTATTTTTATTTTTTTTTAGGTTGTGAAAAATTTTTTCTCCTAAGAAACCACTTGCTCCAAGAATTAATATATTTTTCATTTATTTATTCTATTTTTTACAATATATATTAATTGTAATCAAAAATTTTATATAAAGTGCAAAATAATTTTAAAATAAAGAAAAATATCTTTGAATATTCAAGAAAAGAAATCTTTAATTTTCAAAATCATCTTAGAAAAGTCTTAAAAAATGGTAGATTCATTAATTCAATCCTTGTAAAACAATTTGAAAAAAATTTTTCTACCATAATTGGAACTAAAGGGGCAGTATCATTTTCATCTGCCTCGACAGCTACGAGTGCACTTATTGACATTATTTGCAATGGTAATTTAAAAAATGAAATTATAATTCCTGTATTTAGTCCCGTGCCCGTAGTTCAATCTATATTAAATTATAAATATAAAGTAAGGTTTGTAGATATAAATCCTTATAATTTCTTAATTGAAGAACAAAAAATTTTACGGGCAATAAATAAAAATACAAAAGTGATTATGCCAGTTCATTTATTTGGAAATATTTTTAATATCAATTCATTAAAAAGCAAAATTTATAAAAAATTTAAGAGAAAAATTTTTATTATTGAAGATGCATCTCAAGCACACTTGTCGTCATATAAAGGAATAAATGCAGGTTGTTTTGGTGATGCAGCTATCTTTAGTTTTTATCCAACAAAAAATCTTGGCGCTTTTGGTGATGCAGGGGCAATAGTGAGTAATAATAAAAAATTATTAGAAAAACTAAAAATCTATAGAAACTACGGTCTTCACCCTTCAAAATTTCAATTAATTATAAGTGGAAATAATTTTCGAATGGATGAGTTACAGGCAATTTTTTTAATAGAAAAGCTAAAATCATTAAAAAAGGAAAACATAAGAAGAAAAAAAATATCAAAAATATATAAACAGGCATTGATAAACTTGCCAATTGAGTTTCAACAAATCTCAAAAAATACCTCAACAAATTGGCATGTTTTTTCAATATTAGTAAATAAAAATATTAGAAATAATCTTGTCTCTTATTTAAATAAGAAAAATATTGAAACAGCAATATATTATCAAAAACCCTTATCAAAAATTTTTAAATATAAAGTAAACGCAAACATAAGTGAAAATTTTATTAATGCTGAAGACATTTCAAAAAGAATTATATGTCTTCCAATAGATCCAAAAATGAAAATATCATCGGCTAAATCAGTTGCTAATATTATAAAAAAATATTTCAATGAAAAATAAATCTTTAACTGTTATAATACCTGTATATAATGAATATGAAAATTTAAGGAATATAAATCAAGTTTATATTTCATTATCAAATTCAAAAATTGATTTTCAAATTATAGTTGTCGAAAGTGGGAGTACAGACAATAGTAAAATTTACTTAAATAAATTTACAAATAAAAAAAATATTTCTATTTTGTTTCAAAAGAAAAAAGAAGGATGGGGATCAGCTGTAAAATACGCTCTCAAAAATGTTACAAAAAATTATTTTGTTTTATTTCCAATAGATAATCAATATAATATAAATGAAATAATTAGTCACTTCACCAAAAGTAAAATTTCAGTAGTAACTTACAGAAAATTTTTAAATATATCAAAGTTTAGAATGTTTCAGTCATTTATATTTAAAATTATTTGTAAATTTATTTATGGTTTAGACTTTAAAGATATTAATTCTTTAAAAATAATTGACTATAATAAATTAATTTTTAAAAAAAAAGAAATTAATAACTTCTCAGATGATTGGCTTATTGATTTAGAGTTTTTAATAAAAATTAAAAAAAAAAAAATAAAATTTGTTGAAAAAAAGCTTAATGTTAGAGAAAGAAATATAGGAGAAAGTAAAGTAACTAAGTTTGATATTTTAAAAATATTAATGAAATTAATTTATTTTAAATTTTTTAGCAAAATTTAATTTTTTGATTTTGTTATAGGTTTTATGACTGCCAATATCTACCCAATATTCATTTAAAATTTTTTCTCTTGTTGGATTTTTTTTTAATTTTATAAGTTTCTTTATAAGTTGATCCATCCCATAATATTCATTTTTTGGTATATACTCTATAATTTTTTTTTTAAGAAAATATATTCCAGCAATTATTTCATTTTCGGTTATTGGTTTTTCAAAAACTTTTTGTATTTTGTTTTTTTTTATAATTAATTTTCCAAAATCAAATGGAGTTTTAATAGATTTAGAAAAGACGCACATTAGATTTTTTTCTTTTTTAAATTTATTAAATTTTTTATTTAATTTTATGTTTGTAATTATATCTCCGTTAATTACTAAAAAATTATCTGGTAAAGAGTTTTTAAGTAATCTTATCGGACCACATGTTCCAAGTTTTGTTCGTTCAATGCTTATTTCAAAATTAATACTTGGATATTTTTTTTGTAAGTTTTTGATTTGCCTTTTAAAGACACTTGACTTGTATTTAGAAGCTAAAATAATTTTTTTAAAGTTATTTTTTATTAAATAATGAGTTAATATTTCTATTAACCTATATTCGCCAACTTTTAATAAAGGTTTTGGTATGATTTTTGTTATAGGCCTTAGTCTTTTACCAAGTCCACCGCATAAAATTACAGCTGTATTCATAGATTTAAATATTTTAAAAGTTATTTATAACATTAAAAAAAATATGATAGTAATTATTTTTAATAATGAAAAAAATTTTAATAACCGGTAGTGAAGGTTTTATTGGTTCTCATATAGCAGAGCATTTTGTTAATAAGGGTTACGATGTTACAGGATTGGTTTTATATAACTCTTTCGGAAATATCGGTAATTTAGCTTTTGTAAAAAAATCTTGTTTAAAAAAAATTAAAATAATTTTTGGAGATTTAAAAGACCCTGACACTTATTCTCAGTTTTTAAAAAAAGCTGATTATGTTATAAATTGTGCATCATTAATAAGCATTCCATATTCTTATAAGGCAAAAAAATCTTACATCGAAAATAATATTATCGGATGTTCAAATTTATTTGATGCTTGTTTAAAGTTTAAAAAAATAAAAAAAATAATCCATTTTTCTACAAGCGAGATCTATGGAACCCCGAAAAAAATACCGATAAATGAAAATACACCTCATAACCCACAATCACCATATGCAGCTTCCAAGCTGGCAGTTGATCATATTGCTAAATCATATTATTATAGTTTTAATCTTCCAGTAGTAATATTAAGACCTTTCAATAATTTTGGTCCCAGACAGTCAAGAAGAGCAGTTATACCTGAGATTATTTGTCAATCTATAGCTAATAATACTCTTTATTTAGGAGACACCTCAACAAAAAGAGATTTTCTGCATGTAGACGATACGGTTAAGGCTGTCGATAAATTATTGTTAAGAAAGAATGTATTTGGAGAAGAGTTTAACATTGGAACAAATAATTATTATACTATAAAACAAATAATAAATTTTATTTCTGAACTCTCTAAAAAAAAATTTGACATTAAAATTTCAGCAAGGAAGCTTAGACCTAAGAAAAGTGAAGTAAAAGAATTATTATGTGATTTTTCAAAAGCAAAAAAATATTTAGACTGGAAACCAAAAATAGTTTCCAGGACCAATTTGAAAAATAAACTAAGTGAACTGATAAAATTTTATAAAGCTAACATTAAAATATATTCTCAAAAAACATATAATTAACGGTTTAAATATTCAATATTATTAATTAAAAAGTTATTTTCTGTATAATTATACAGGTCATTGAAATTTGAAAAAACTATTTGATAATAATTGTTTTCTGGTGATTTAAATAAAAAATTAAATTTACCTTTTTTATTAATAATTTGATCATAAAATAAATTACTATCAGATATAATATTTATTTTAAATATGCCATTTATGATTTTTCCATTAATACTTATTAAATCATTCTTTTTAAGAAAAATTTTGTTTGTTAAAAAAAAGTCACTTGTAACAGAGCAAATTGGCTCAAAAGATTTATCAATTGATGAACTAAATCTATTGTTATAACATTCATTTGGAAAAGAACAGTTATTTTTATCACAAGTATTTCTAATAGCGTGAAAATTAAATTTAAAATTATTTTTTTTATCTAATTTGTAATTTTTTAAAATAATATCTTTATCTAAGATTTTACTTATTTTAAATTGATCTAGTTTAATATCATTGATACTTAAAATATTATTACCGTAATTTTTTTTTGCATCTTCAAAAAAATGATAATTTTGATTATCTGCGAAATATGAAAACGAAGATAGTTTGATCTTATCTACGTCTTTAATTTTTTCTATTGATTTATAGCAATCAATGTATGACTTATGAAAAATTAAAGAATAAAAAAAACCAATATTTTCATCTTTTTTTGTATAATATACTGGAAAAAAAATTATATTATTTTTCCTATATTCTTCCATATTAATATAAATTCTTTTTGTGAAATCCAATCGTTTTAATTTTCCATCAGTTTTATAATTTATCAAAAAGCTAATATTATTGTGTGGACATATGTTTTTCTCAGTTCTCAAATTTAATTTTAAAATTTCAAAAGAAGCAAATTGTTTATGATAAGATTTAGAAATTTGCTTCAATTTAGTTTCGTATTTTTTGAAAACTTTAACAGGAACTATTTCAAAAGTATTTTTATTATTGTTTATTTTAGTTTTTAATATAATTTTTTTACTTTTACTTATTGAATTAGTAACCTCTATTATTTTTTTATTTTGATAGAAAAAAGCAATAGCCGAAATTATAATAAAAAATGTAAATAAAAATAATAAAGCCGTATAAATATTTTTAATTTTCATATTTTTTTAAAAAATTATTAATGACTAGTCCTAGATAAAGCAAAGGAAGGAATTCTAAATAAAAATAATGTTTTATTTGATGTTGAATTACAGGATAAAACATGAAAAACAAAAATAAAATTATACATAAAAATCCAGAATATTTGTATTGTCTTAATAAGATAAAAAAAGAATATAAAGTTACTAAAAAAATAATATACTTAAATATAAATAAAAAATTATATTTTATTTCATAGAAGGTTAAGATTAATTGATTATCTATTCCAGGGGGTGGTAATTTATATATAAACGGTAGCTGAAGAATATTCTTCATGCTAGCTAGAATTTTTATTAAGAAATCAAATGGAAAATAGGTTAAATAGTTTAACGCATAATCATTTTCTAAATATATTAAATTTCTAATGTATTCATCTATAAAAATATAGCCACTATTATAGTTTTGATTAAAAATTTGTAGATTAAAATTAATTGTATTTATTATCGTGGCTGGCAATATTATACTATCAGTTTTTAAGTAAATAATAGTAGCTAAATGAGTAAGCATTACGACTATATATAATAGAATTACCTGAATATAATTTTTTAAAGAAATAAAATTGATTTCCCCATTTTTTATGACGAGGCTTATTATTATTAAAAAATAAAAAAAATGAAAAATTAAAATATCTGCTCTTAAAAAAAGGCCAAAATATAGTAATAAAATTAAAATTAAATTATAATACTTAAATTTTATATTATTATTATTTTTTAAAATAATTAATTTTAAAAAAAATAGGGTTATTAATAAAATAATAGGTGCTTTTATATAGTCTCTAAAAGGACTGGTGAAGAGATTATATAAATGAGTTTGTGAAGAAAAAAAAATTAATGATAAAATAATACTAATAGATTTATTAATTTTAAAAACACGAAGGATATAAAAAAAAATAAAAATACTAAGTATATATAACGTTGCAGCAATAAAATTTTTATATTTAAATAATATAGTAAATGGTTTCCTAAATTCAATTTTGGTAGATATTTCATAAAAAAGATACTCGTAGTTATTTTGTTCAATATTTTTAATATAGAATAGTGGAAAAATAATTAAAATAATAAATAAAATAATTATAAATTTATTTTTTTTGATACTTAAATTGTTAAATTTATTTTTAATATATGTGTAATCAAATTTCGAAAGGTAATATTTAATACTTACTATTGAAAGAATAGAGTGCAGCGACGATATTAGAAAAATATTAAAAGTAGAAAATTTAGATATTAGTAATTCTTTGATAATAAATATATTAAAATATGAAATAAATAAAAATAACAAAATATAGAAATATAAATTAAAATTAAGTATAACATCTTTTTTAAAATGCATTTTATAGTTATAGCAATAAAAAAAAATAATTAAATAAGTTATGAAAAATAAAGTTTTAGTAACTGGTGGTGCTGGTTTTATAGGAAGCCATTTGGTTGATAGACTAGTAAAAGAAAAAAAAAAAGTAGTTGTTATTGATAATTTATTTATTGGTAAATTGAGAAACCTTAAGTTAAATTATAAAAAAATAAAATTTATAAAAGCTGATATTAGAAATTATAAAAAAATTGAGAAATATTTTAAAAATGTATCAACTGTTTATCATTTAGCTGCACTTGCTGATATAGTACCCAGCATCGACAATCCTGATGATTACTATTCCACCAATGTAACTGGAACGTATAATGTTTTGAAAGCATCAAAAAAATATCACGTTAAAAGATTTATATATTCTGCCTCATCCTCTTGTTATGGTATTCCTAAAAAATACCCTACTTCAGAAAACTGTGAAATTAGTCCTCAATATCCGTATGCATTAACGAAAAGACTTGGAGAAGAGCTAGTCTTGCATTTTGGCAAATTGTATAAAATTAATTCAACTTCATTAAGATTTTTCAATGTATACGGACTTAGGTCAAGAACTTCAGGGACTTATGGAGCGGTCTTTGGTGTTTTTTTAGCTCAAAAATTAGCAAATAAACCATTAACTGTAGTTGGTGATGGAAAACAAACAAGGGATTTTACTTTTGTAACTGATGTAGTTAGTGCAATTATCAAAGTTGCAAAATCAAAAAATTTGTCAAATGAAATTTTAAATGTTGGTAGTGGTAAGACTGTAAGTGTAAATAAGATAGTTGATTTGCTAGGTGGAAAATACATAAGCATACCAAAAAGACCTGGAGAGCCTAAATCAACATTTGCCGATATAAGTAAAATATTGAAAAAAACTAATTGGAAACCAGAAATAAAAATTGAAAAGGGAATAAAAATTATGCTTAACAATATTAATTATTGGAAAAATGCACCTTTGTGGTCAAAAAATAAAATTAAATCTGCAACAAAAAACTGGTTTAAATATTTGAAGGAATAGCTAATCCTTGACCACTATCGAGGTTTATTAATGAGCCAGCAAATATTCTTGCTTTTCTGCTAGATAATAATTTTATTATTTCAATATATTCTAATGCGTGAGGCATTTCTTTCTGAGGAAGAGTATTAACAAAGTCAAGATATTCTTCAGGTTTATAAAATTTAAATCTACTCATTGCGTTACCTTCTGCAATGAAAGCGCCGGGTATTATTCCGCTTAAATAAATTTTATCTTTTGCTAAAAAATTACCCATTGATCTAATATAACCATTCAGTGCTGATTTTGCTGAGCAATAAAAAGGTGAAGCCGTTGCTTGTTGAGAAACGACAGAGCTAACATGAATAATATTTCCTCCTCCCATTTTTTTCATATAAGGAATAAATTCTTTGTTAATATTTACAGCAACTCCTAGATTACCTCTTAATGAATACTCAAAATCCTCCCAACTGCCAAGAGGATCATTTTTTCCAAAACTACCGCCAATACAATGGATTATAATATCTAAGTTATTAAATTTTTTTTTTATATCCTCTAAAACTAGTTTTAAATTTTCCTCAATTAACAAATCTTTTGAGTAGAATAAATGTTGACTTTTATTATTAAATTCGCTCACTAAATTTTTTAATAAATCTTCACTTCTTGAAACTAGTGCTAAACTAGCACCAGAGTTTGCAAATTCTCGAGAGATTTCCAAACCTAATCCTTTAGACGCACCTGTTATTAGAATTTTTTTTCCTTTAAATTCATCAATCATAATAACTCCTCAAAACCTAAATCTTTAATAAACGAAACTAATTCAATCTTTTTATCTTTTCTTGAGGATATGTTTAAGGCTTCCATTAATAGCCAGGTTTGAAGAGATAATCTTTCTAAACTTTTACTTTTGTTTTTAATATTATCATAAAATTCCTCAAATTGTTTTCTATCATCTTCTATTAACCCTAGGTCGAGATCTTTTACGTAAGTGTCAGAAATCATTTTATCTTTTTGAAAAACTGAAATTCTTCCACCCTCCCTTTTTATATCTCCTTTTGTTCCGTGAAACATCCAACTACCACTCCATCGTGCTGCAAAACCAAATGGATTGGAATGAGCTGCTCTAGTTCCAATGTACGAAAATACTTTATTATCAGGGTATTCAAGTAAACAGCTACCACCAGCTGTCCTGTTTATATTTAAGTATCCAATTTCTTCATCATTTTGAATCGGTGTTCTACTCGTCACACTTAAAGGTAATCCTAAAGCCTTAACTAGTTGGCCTAGTTGATGGCATCCCATTGAATGGTAGAAAATTCCATCACTTGTGCTGTCAACAAGCGGTACTTCACTTTTTAAGTCCTGTCTACCCCAACAAACACAATATCCCACTAAAAATTCACCAAATTTATCTTTATCATTTAAGGTTTCTGCCATTTTTAAACTTGCGTCACTCCATTGATTATTAAGACCTTGAACTAATAATAAATTTTTATTTTTATTTTTTTGATCTATAATTTTTTTAAATTCATCTAAATCACAAGCAATAGATTTTACACAAATAGTATGTAAATTATTTTCTAAACTTTCTATTATTAAATTTGCATGAAATTCAGATGAAACAAAAATAAAACAGGCCTCAGCGTCAAACTTTTTCTTTGCTTCACTTATAGTTTTAAAAATTCTTTTTTCAAAATCATCCTGAATATTTTTAATTTTACTTAACTCTTGCTTACCTTTTTCTAAATTTATATCTACGTATGCTACTGGCTCAAAAAGATTACTGTCTAAATTAATTTGTAGTCTTTTTAAAGAGAATTTGCCTAAACCAACATGAATACATTTAATCTTGTTTTCTGACATTATTTTAATTGTAAATTTAACGTTATATAGTATTCACTTTAATAGATTATTATATTAATTTTACAATATAAAAATGGATAAAATCTTATTTACAAATGAAGTAAAAAAAAAATTAGAATTCCTTAATAAGAAAAAAAAAATAATTGGACTAAGCCACGGTGTTTTTGACTTGCTTCATCTTGGACATATTAAACATTTTCAAGAAGCAAAGAAATTCTGTGATATTTTGATTGTTTCTGTAACGGATGATAAATTTGTTTTTAAAGGACCTGGTAGACCAAAGTTTAATTCCAAGGAAAGGATGGAAGCTTTGGCAGCATTACAATCTGTGGATTACGTAATATTGTCTGACTCACTTTCTGCTGAACAAAACATTGCATTATTAAAACCAAATTTTTATTTTAAAGGTCCAGACTACAAGAATACTTCAGATGATATTACTGGCAAAATTAATTCAGAAAATAAAATTGTTAAAAAATTTGGAGGAAAAACAATTTATACTTCAGCTACAAAATTAAGTTCAACATTATTATTAAATTATTTTGAAAAGTCTGATAGATCAAAAGATTACTTACAAAATTATGTAAAAAAAAATTTTACGTTCAATAAAATAAAAAAATTAATTCATGATCTAAAAACAGTAAAACCTCTAATCATAGGTGAAGTGATAATAGATGAATATAATTTTTGTGAAGCCTTGGGTAAATCAGGAAAAGAACCTATGCTTGTTGTAAAAGATGTTTTTAAAGAACAATACCTAGGTGGTTCCGGGGCTATCTGCAATCATTTGTCAGAATTTAATGATAAAGTTCAACTTTTAAGTTATATTGGAGAATATAGTGAGCACATAAATTTTATTAAAAAAAAATTAAATAAAAATACTTCTTTTAGTTTCATAAAAAAAAAAAATAGTCCAACAATTATAAAAAAAAGATTTATTGATGAAATAGTAAAATCAAAAATATTGGGTCTTTATTCTTTAAATGATAGCTTTGTAAGTCAAACTGAGGAGAAGAAGTTAATAAATAAATTTAATACATTGACTAAAAAAAGCGATATAACAATTATTTCTGATTATGGTCATGGCCTCATTACTAAAAATTTTGCTGAAAAAATTAAAAAAAGGTCAAAATTTGTTGCGGCTAACTCTCAAATTAATTCATCAAACATAGGTCATCACACATTAGACTTTTATAAAAATGTAGATTTAATGATAATTAATGAAAAAGAATTAAGGCATGAGATGAGATCAAAAAATGATAAAATTCCTTTTTTAATGAAGAAATTATCAGAAAATATGAAATTTAAATACTTAGTAGTAACAAGAGGTAATTCAGGTTGTTTATTATTTAATAGAAAAAACAAAAAATTTTATAATTCTAAAGCTTACTCTACATTGACCGTAGACAAGATAGGCGCTGGAGATACAATGCTCTCAATTTTAGCTATATGTTTATTAAAAAAAATAGATATAAACTTATCATTGTTGATATCTTCTTTTTGTGCCGCTCAAAGTGTAAAAACTATTGGAAATAAAGTTGCTGTTAATAAGAATTTATTATTAAAAGATCTTGAATACTATCTTTCTTAAAAATGATAAGAAATTTATCCCACATATCTTTAGGAACCAACTCTTTAGAAAAAGTATATAAATTTTATATAGAAAAACTAGGTTTAAAAATAGTACATAAATTTATTAATAAAAAAAATGGAGAGGTTTATGGATACTTTATATCTTCCAATAAAAATACATACTTAGAATTCTTCAATTCAAAAAAAAAAATTTACAGTAATAGAAGTAAAATTCATTTTAGACATATTTGTTTTGAAGTTAAAAATATATACAGCTTTGCAAAAAAATTTAAATATGATAAAATAAAAGTCACCAGAGGCAAAACTGACAAAATTTTGCAATTTTTTGTAAAAGATCTTGAAGGAAATATAGTAGAGTTTCACCAAAGAGATAAAAAATCAAAATTTTAATATGAATACGAAGAACTTTGAAATTAAAAAAACTTCTTGTCGATTATGTAAATCAAAAGATTTGAAAATAGTTTATAAATTTAAAAAATCACCAATAGGCGATGATTATCAAAAAAAAATTAAAAAAACTCCCAAATTTGACTTAAAGTTACAATTCTGCAAAAAATGTCATTTTGTACAACTTTCTAATGTCATAGATCCAGATGTTGTTTACGGAAATTATATTTATGTAACACAAACTTCTCATGGTTTGTCAACTCATTTTAAAAATTTAGCAAATTACTTAATCAATTCAGGAATAATCAAGCATAAAAGTAAAATACTTGAAATTGGTAGTAATGACGGAACATTACTTAAATTTTTTAAAAGTATAAGTAACTTGTCAATTGCAGTTGATCCAGCGGCACATTTATTTGTTGATAAAAAAGTTAAAAATATTGCAGACCATTTTTCTCATAAACTCTCAAAAGAAATATTAGATAAATACGGAAAATTTGAAACTATAATAGCAAACAACGTACTCGCTAATATAGATAATTTAGATGATATTTTCAAAGGTATAAAAAATATTATTTCAAAAAACGGTCACTTAATAATTGAGACATTCTCACTGTATGGAGTTTTAAAGAATAATCTTATAGATAATATTTACCATGAGCATCTATCATATTTCACAATTAAAAGTTTAAAAAAATTCTCTGAAAAATACGGTTTTTATCTTAAAGAAGTTAAATTTTTGTCTGTAAAAGGTGGCTCGTATAGATTTATATTTCAAAATAAAACTTTGAAAACAAAAAAAATAATTAAAAATTCTATAATTAAGGAAAAAAGAATTACTGGATCGACTATTAAAAAATTCAAAGAACTTCAAAGATTAAATCAAATTAACTCAACTAAATTCAATAAGTTTTTAGATAAAAAAATCAAAGATAAGAAAATCATTGCTGGATTTGGTGCATCTGTAGGAACGACAACGCTAATTTATGATTTTGCTGTTACAAATAAAATTAAATATTTGTTTGATAATGAAAAAAGAAGATTTAATTTATTTTGTCCGGGGACAAAGATAAAGGTGATTAACCCAAAAAAAATCAAGAAATACAACATTGATTATATGGTAATATTTGCATGGAGATACACAAAAGTAATTTTAGAGAGAAATAAAAAATTATTTAATAAAAAAACTAAGTTTGTGGTACCTCACCCTCAATTTAGAATTTTAAAAATGTAAATTATGATCCCTCAGTGGAATAAAAAATTTGATGATAAACTTATTTTAAAGAATTTAAAAAAAAATTTATTACAAAAAAATATCAGCCAAGGAAAAGTTACAAGTAAATTTGAAAGTAAAGTATCTAAATTTTTGAATGTAAATTATGTTGTTACTGTTCCCAGCGGAACGACTGGTATATTATTAGCTTTGCTATCGCTAAATTTAAAAAAAAATGATGAAGTAATTATTTCTGATCGAGCATGGATTTCTGTACTAAATGCTATAAAAATTCTAGAACTTAAACCAGTTTTCGTTGACGTTGAAAACCACAAACCTGTCATTAATATTAATGAAATTAGAAAAAAAATTACTAAAAAAACCAGAGCAATAATCCCAGTACATATGGGTGGAAGAGGGTGTGATATCTCTAAAATAAAAAAAGTTATCAAAAATAAAAAAATCTATATTATAGAAGATGCGGCACAGGCATTCGGCTCAATGTTTAATGGGAAATATTTAGGTACACAATCTCATATAGGATGTTTTTCTTTATCAATTGCTAAAACAATATCAAGTGGGCAAGGAGGTTTTGTTGTTACAAATAATAAAAATCTATACAAAAAATTAATTAAATTAAAAAATAATGGTTTAATTGATATAAAAAATATTTTTGAATGGGGAAATATTGGATTAAATTTCAAATTCAACGATATTCTTTCTACTATTGCCTTATCGGAACTTAATAAATTTAGTTATTATAAAAAAAAATTAATTAATTTATACAAATTTTATAATGACAACTTAAAAAATCATAGTCAGGTTCAATTAATTAAAGTTAATATTAGTAAAGGTGAAATTCCTCAATATATAGAAATCTTAACTAAGAAAAGACAAAAGCTTTTTAAATATTTGATAAAAAAAAAAATTGATGTACGAATTTTTTACCCAAGTATGTCAGAAAGCAAAATGTTTAAATCAAAAATCAAACCTCTTGAAAATTCCTATAGATTTGCGAAGCAAGGATTATATTTGCCATCAGGACCAGATCAAAAAAAAAAAGATATACTTGAAGTCATTAAAGCTATAAATTCATTTCATTAATGAAAATTGCTGTATTAGGAAATTCCAGATTTACTGTATCATTCATTAAAGGTTTGAGAAAAGTTGTAAATAATAAACTGATTCTAATTTCACTAAAAAAAAAATATGAACCAAAAAACTCCATAAATATGAAAAATTTTGCAAAAAAAAATAAAATAACTTTTTTTCAAACAGAAAATATTAACTCAAAATCAACATATGATTTTTTAAAATCATCCAACTTAGATTTAATTATTTCTTCATGGCCAAAAATTATTAGTAATAAAATTATAGATATACCCAGAATTGGAACAATAGGTTCTCACCCAACCTCATTGCCAAAAAATAGAGGTAGACACCCTTTGCATTGGTTAATTAATATGGGGTGCAAAACTTCACATTTATCTTTCTTTTTTATGGATAAAAGTATTGATGGTGGCAGATTAATATCGAGATATAAATATTCTATAAAAAGTAGTGAAAATATTAATTCCTTAGAAAAAAAAATTCAAAAACTTGCTTTCAAGGCTTGTCAGGATGTTTACAAAAAAGTTATCAAAAAAAATTTTTTGGGAAGTTTTCAGAATGAAAAAGCTTCAAATTATTTAAGAAAAAGAAATATAACAGATTTAATTGTAAACTTAAAAATGAATTATCAATCAATTAAGAAATTAGTAAATTCATATTCGTCACCATATCAAGGTGCAATATTGATTTCAAACTTTGAAATTTTTAGAATTTTAAAAATAGAAAAAATCTACGGAAATCTATCTTATAATGAGATTGGTAAAATATTAAAAATTAATAAATCTTCAATTGTTACAAGATGTTCTGATAGTTTGATAAGAATCCACTTAAAGAAATCAAAAAAAAACAATTTAAAAATAGGAAAATATATTTATGATCCAAATTATTATTCATTAAAATCAAAAAGTTTCTTTAAAAAGTTAGATAAAATGTTTAAAGAGAATCAGTAAATGAAAAAAACAAGTATTATAATAGGTGGAACAAAAGGAATTGGAAGTGTAATTTCTAAATCTTTAAAGAAAAGAGGAGACTTAACTTTCATTATATCGAGAAATAAATTAGATAATAAAAATTTTTTTAAATGTGATATAAATTCTAAATTGGAGCTTAATATTCTTAAAAAAAAAATAGGAAATAAAAAAATTGATAATTTAATTTTCAGCCAAAGGTATAGAGGGGCACATCCCGAAAAAGATTTTGAATTACAATTAAATGCAACAAATAATTTTATCAAAATTTTAAAAAAAAATCTAAGTAAAAACTCCTCAATTGTAATATTGAGTTCTATTGCAACCACAACAATTTTACATGATCAAAATGAAATCTATCATTATACTAGGTCAGCTCTAGAAGGCTTAGTAAAATATTATGCATGTACACTAGGAAAAATGGGAGTGAGAGTAAATTGTATACAGCCATCAAAATTAATTAAGCCAGAAAATAAAAAATATTTTCTTAAAAAAAAAAATACAGATAGAAAAATTTTAGAAAAAATTACTCCGTTAAAAAGAATGGGTAAATCAGAGGATATAGCAAACTTAACTTTATTTTTGACTTCAGATGCCTCAAGTTTTATAACAGGTACAATTATACCAGTAGACGGTGGTTTAAGGTTGCTCAGTCAAGAGAGCATATACAGAATAATTATGAATAAAAAATAAATGTCAAAAAAAGTTTTTATAACTGGCGGCGGCGGATATGTTGGATGTTATTTAACAGACTATTTAATAAGTTTTGGATATTCTGTAACTGTATATGATTTATTTATTTACGGAGAAAATGTTTTTAAGAGTAAGGATAGATTAAATTGTGTAAAGGGCGATATAAGAGATCAAGAACTTTTAACTCAATCTATAGCTGGACATGACATAGTAATACATTTGGCTTGTATATCTAATGATCCTAGTTTTGAATTAAATCCGACACTTGGAAAATCAATTAATTTAGATGCTTTTGAACCATTAGTTAGGATATCAAAAAATGCTGGAATAAAAAGATTTGTTTATGCATCATCTTCAAGTGTTTATGGGATAAAAGAAATAAAAAATGTACATGAAAATATTGATCTAGAACCTATAACAGATTATTCAAAGTTCAAAGCACAATGCGAAAAAATATTAATGGATTTTAAAAATGAAAATTTCATTTGCACAGTAATACGTCCAGCAACTGTATGTGGATATTCAAAAAGACAAAGATTAGATGTGATAGTAAATATTCTTTCAAATATTGGATATCACAATAAAGAAATTTCAGTTTTCGGTGGAGAACAATTAAGACCCAATATTCACATCAAAGACATGGTTAGAGCTTATAAATGTCTTATTGAATCAAATATTGATTTAGTCAATGGTGAAATTTTTAATGCAGGGTGGGAAAATAAATCTGTCAATGAAATTGCACATATAGTAAAGAACGAATTAGGTGGAGATATAAAATTAAAAATCACAGCCACAAATGATAATAGATCATATCATATTTCATCAGAAAAAATTAAAAAAAAATTGAATTTTCAAACTCAATTTACTATCAACGATGCCGTTAAAGATTTAAAAAATGCCTTTGATAAAAACTTATTAGCCGATCCAATAAATAATCCTAATTACTTTAATATAAAAAAAATGCAGCAAATTAACTTAAAATGAAATTATCAGAAATAAATTCACTAAAGAAAAAAGCTAAAAATTTAAGAATAAAAACTTTTCTAGAGTTTATAAAGAAAGGAGAAGCCCATCTAGGAGGGAGTTTTTCAATGATAGAAATTCTTCTTACACTTTATGAAAAAATATTAAAAAAAAATGATAAATTTGTTCTTAGCAAGTCTCACTCTTCTTTTCCTTTATGCATACTTTTAAATGAAAAAGGTTTCAAAAATGAAATAACCACACATTTAGAAATAGATGAAAAAAATGGAATTAATTGTACAACTGGCAGTCTTGGACATGGATTACCAATATCAACAGGAATGGCTTTTTCAAGAAAAATACAAAAAAAAGGGGGCAATATATATGTGATGATAAGCGATGGGGAATGCCAAGAAGGAACAACTTGGGAGTCCTTACTTATTGCGACAAAACATAAATTAAAAAATCTTAAAGTCATAGTTGACTATAATAAAATTCAGGCACTATCTAAATTAGATGATGCTTTACCACTAGAGAATTTAAAAAAAAAATTTCAAGCTTTTAATTGTAATACTGTTGAAGTTAAGAATGGACATTCTTTCAAGAGTCTTGTTATGGCATTTAATAAAAAAATAAATAATAGTCTTCCAACTATATTTATTATTCATACAATCAAAGGAAAAGGTATAAAAAGTTTTGAGAATGACCCTGTGTGGCATGCTAGAAAACTTCAAGGTTTAGAAATACAGATTGGAAAAAAGGCTTTAGGTATAAAATGAGGAGAAAATTCGGAAAAATAATTGATAAATTGGCAAAAAAAGATAAAAAAATCGTTCTTCTAGTAGGCGATATTGGGTACGGTATTTTTGACGATTATCGCAAAAATCATAAAGAAAGATTTTTTAATTTGGGAATTTGTGAACAAAGTCTTATTGGAGTGGCCTCTGGTATGGCTATACAAGGCCTAAAACCATGGGTTTATACCATCACTCCTTTTTTAATTGAAAGGCCTTTTGAACAGGTAAAGCTCGATATAGATCAACAAAATGTTAACGTCAATCTCGTAGGTTTTGCAGATTATCCTCATTTAGGCCCTACTCACTCTGAAATTAATGGGAAAAAACTATCTCAATTGTTTAAAAATATAAAATCATACTTTCCAAAAAATAGTATTGAAACTGAAAAAATAGTTTTAAAATGTCATAAAAACAAAGGTCCAAATTTTATTAGTTTAAAAACTGATAAAACATTGTTTAAGAAATTTTAAAATATGAATTTTTTAGAGAAAAATGAAAAATCCTTATCCCAAGAGTTTTTAAATACAGGATATTTGATACGGAAGTCTGAAAATTTACAATCTATAAAACTTATTAGAAAAATAATTCTGCAAAGTACAAAAAAGTATTTAAATACAAAAAAAAATATAAATTTGAATAACATTCATAAATTTATATCAATTAAAGAACTTAATAGTTTTAGATTACAAATTATTAATGATTTAAGTAATAATAAAAATTTAAGGTTGAATTATTTTAACATCGCCAGGAAACACTTATATGCAATTGCTGGAAACGAATTAATGATGCAAAGAAATATTAATTTAAGCATACAATTTCCTAATGATAAAGGTTCTTTATTGCCTGTACATTCAGATGTATGGTCGGGAGATTCTCCTTATGAAATAAATTTATGGTTGCCATTAGTTGATTGTTATAGAACTAAATCAATGTATTTATTACCTCAAAAAAAGTATAATAAATTTGAGAAAAGAATTCATCACGAAAAAAATAAAAGTAGTTCTCAGATTTATAAAAGAATATCAAAAGATGTAAAATGGATGAATATTAAATACGGTAGTTTTTTAATATTCAATCAATCTCTTCCACATGGTAATGTAGTCAATAGGGAAAAAGAAACAAGGTGGTCATTAAATTGCAGGTTTAAATCAATATTTTCTCCTTATTTAGATAAAAAAATTGGTGAATTTTTTTTACCAATAACAACTAGAGCTGCTACAGAAATTGGGATTAATTATAAATCTCCATTCAAAGACCTCAAATGATATTGAAAGGATATATATTTAGTAGACCTTTTTTTGGAGAAAGAGTACCTCAAAATGTTCAAAATATTGTTTTAAGAGATTATTGTAAAAAAAAAAATATAGAATTTTTGTTAAGTGCAACAGAATATGCTGAAAAGAAAAGTAGTTTAATTCTTACTGAACTTTATGAAAGTTTTGATAGATATGATGGAATTATTATGTATAGTATGTTGCAACTTCCCATAAATAAAGAACTTAGGCATATATTTTTTAAAAAAACGATAGCGAAAAAGAAACAATTGCATTTTGCATTGGAAAACATAGTAGCTAAGGAAAAAAAAGATTTTGATAATTTAGAAAAATTTTTTTTAATAAAGACGGCATATGAAAAAAATAATCAAGTAAAGTTAAAAAAACAAAATTTTATCTCTCAAAATCACAAAAAAACAAATAGAAATCATCTTGAAAGAATGATGAATAGTAAAGTGAAGTGCATGAAAGTTTCAAAGAAATATGATTATCATTATTGGGATGGTAATAGAAAATTTGGCTATGGAGGCTTTAAATATATAAATGGATATAATTCAAATTTGGTAAAGAAATTAATCAAAACATATAAACTTTCAAATAAATCAAAAATTTTAGATATAGGGTGTGGAAAAGGTTTTCTGCTCTATGATATAAAAAAAATTCTTCCAAAATCAGAGGTAGTTGGGATCGATTTATCAAGATATGCGAAGAAAAAAGCAATAAAAGAAATCAAGAATAAAATAATTATAAAAGATGCTAGAAAAAATCTTAAATTTAAAGATAAAACATTTGATTTAGTATTATCAATAAATACTTTACATAATTTCAAAATACCTGAAATATTTAAATCTCTATCTGAAATTGAGAGAGTTGGAAGGCAAAAATTTATTTGTGTTGAGTCGTTTAGAAACGAAAAAGAACAATTTAACCTCCAATGTTGGGCTTTGACGGCCGAAACCCTAGTTGACACAACATCCTGGAAATGGCTAATGGAAAAAAGTGGCTATACTGGAGATTATGAGTTTATTTTTTTTTAAGAAAATAATAAGAGAAATATTTTATACGATATCTTTTATTGTATCTCTCATTAATTTAATATTTTTTTTAATCAAAGTTGATATTAAAAATAAAAAAGTTTTTCTTCAACCAGAAGGTGGTTTTGCTCATACAGTATTAACACCTGAAGTATTAAAAAGATTATATCCTAAAAATGAGTGGCTGATAGTTTTTGGACATGATCCCAAGAGACATAATAAATTTATTAAAGATTTATATTTAAATAACTTTTATTGGCTAGATTTAAGTCTAAATATAAATAAGCTTAGTCACATAAAAGATTATTATAAAAATAAAGTTTTCTTAATTCTAGAATATTATCTTAAAATAAAAAAAATAGATTATGCATATTACGTAGATTTTATCCAAAAATACGAGAATTTTGACAAAAAAAAAATAAATCCAAAGTTTAATAAAGAAAACTTATTAATGCATGAATATAATGCTTATAAAATATTTTCTAATTGTGAAATAAAGTCTAAAGATGATTTAATAAATGAAAATATTAAAAAGCTTAATTTAAACTTTAACCAAAGAAAAAAGTGTGGTTTTGGTTACAAAAAAAAAAATATTCATTTTTATACTAACCAAAGATCAACAGATGATATTAACAACTACAAAAAAAGTTTTTTTTCTTTAGTTGAAAACGGGTATGATATTTACCTTTATGGTGATGAAATTAATCATCTTCCTATTTGGTTTGGTGAAATTGAAAAGAATATATTTCATCAAAAAAAATTAAAAATATCTAAAAATAAATTTAATTTTTGGAGTGGTTTAATTTGTGACTGTTTCATCGGACCCTCTTCAGGAGCAAGTTCTTGGAAATATATTTTCCACAACAAACCGCAGCTTATTATCGATAGTTATCCAATTGGCTGGGGTTTTTATAACTCGGTTATTTCTTTCAAAATTGTTATAAAACACAATTTTATTAAAAATGTTGATGAATTGCTCGACGATCAAATTTATCTATTACGTAAACCACCATTTCAAACGAGAAATACAAATGAAGATGAAAAAAACTTGATAATAAATAATTTCATAAAAAGTATTTCAAATAAGACCGATGAAATTTTAGACCCCAAAGATCTTAACCTGTCAAAAGATCATCCACTCTTATGGAGTAATTCATTAATTTCAAAATCATGGTATAATTTGCAAAAAAATAATCTTTAATCAAATTAAATTTATGATAATCAGATTTTGGATATGAAAAAATTTTGTTTTGATATAGATGGTGTTATCTGCTCTACAGAAAATAATAAGTATCATCTGTCTAAACCAAATAAGAAAGCTATTGAAAAAATAAATGAACTTCATTCTTCTGGAAATTATATAGTTATTTTTACATCACGGTATATGGGTAGAAGCAAAGAAAGACCAGCTATCGCAAAAAAAAAAGGATTTAAATTTACTCAGAAACAACTTAAAGCTTGGGGTGTTAAATTTGATAAGCTTTTGATGGGAAAACCATCGTACGATATTTTTGTTGATGATAAAGCGTATGGATTTAAAAAAAAATGGTATAACAATTTATAATTTAAAATATGAATAAGTTTATTAAAAAAAATAAAACTCTTTTATTTAACCTTATTGAAACAATTGACAGTAAAAAAATTGAAATACTAGCAAAAAATTTTAAAAAATTTAAATCTAGTAAAAATAATAAACTTATTTTTTTGGGCAACGGTGGAAGCGCATCAATTTGTAATCATGTAACTGTAGATTTATCCAAGAATGCTGGGATAAGATCTATTAATTTTAACGAAGCAAATCTTATAACTTGTTTATCAAATGATTATGGTCATGATAACTGGATGAAAGAGGCATTAAAGATTCATTGTTTAAAAAATGACTTTGTGGTGTTTATATCATCTTCTGGAGAGTCAAAAAATATTATCAATGCATCTAAATGGTGTAGAAAAAATAAAATTAAAATGGCCACCTTTTCTGGATTCAAAGATAACAACACTCTTAAAAAAAATAATAAAAATGGAATAAATTTTTGGATTGACTCAAAAGCTTATAATCATGTTGAACTATGTCATTTATATATTCTTTTAACTATTGTTGATATGATTATTGGTAAGTTTGTTTACAAATTTAATTAAAATTTAGCTTATGAATATATTAATAACTGGTTCTGCAGGATTTATAGGTTTTCATACTTCACTAAAGTTAATAGAAAAAAAAAAATGTCAACTATTTGGGATTGATAATATTAACAATTATTACGATAAAAAAATAAAATATGATAGGTTAGAAATATTAAAAAGAAATAAAAATTTTAATTTTAAAAAATTAGACATAACTAATTATAAAAATATTTTTAATTATGTTAAAAAAAACAAAATTGAATATATAATTCATTTAGCAGCACAAGCTGGTGTAAGACATTCCTTAAAAAAACCAAGAGACTATATAAATTCAAATTTAATTGGTTTCTTCAATATTTTAGAGATATGTAAGAAACTCAAAATCAAACATTTGGTTTATGCTAGTACAAGCAGCGTATATGGACTAAATCAGAACTTTCCATTTCGAGAAGATAAAATTGCAGACCATCCAATCCAACTTTATGCGGCAACAAAAAAATCTAATGAAATAATGGCTCATAGTTATTCCCATTTATATAATATTCCCACAACAGGCTGTAGATTTTTCACAGTCTATGGTCCATGGGGTAGACCAGACATGTCTCTTTTTAAGTTTACAAAAAATATAATTGAGAAAAAAAAAATAGAGATATTCAATAACGGAAATCACTCCAGAGATTTTACATACTGTAAAGATGTTGCAAATATAATCTCTATCTTGTTATTTAAGATTCCAAAAAAAAGACCAAAATTTAATAAAAAAAATCTTGATCCCAGTTTAAGCACAGCTCCTTTTAATATCCTTAATATTTCTTCGGGAAAAAAAGTTAAATTATTAGATTTCATCAAGGAAATAGAACTCAATCTTAAAAAAAAATCAAAAAAAAAATTTTTGCCTATGCAAACTGGAGATATCAAAGATACTCTTTCCTCAAAAAAAAAATTATCAAAATTTATAGGAAATCAAAAAACTGTTAATTATAAAGATGGAATAAAATATTTTATAGACTGGTATAAAAAATATTATAAAATTAATGATTCAATTTAAAAAAATAAATAATTTAATTGATAAAAATATTAAAAAAAAATTTTACATAATTGTTTTATTTAATTTCTTTATTTCAATTTTTGAGTTTTTAAGTGTTGCATCAATTTACCCAGCATTATTAATAATAACCAACATTTCTTCTAATAAAACTATAGACAAAATGTTTGAATTTCTTCAAATAGACTCTTCCAGTAAAAGTTTAAATTTTTTTTTAATTTTAATTCTTAGTTTTATAGTTTTAAAAAATATTTTTTCAGTAATATTAAGTTGGTATATTCAAAACTATTTACTTAAAAACTATAACTTTATCTCAATGATAACTATAAAAAAAATGTTAAATTTAAATTACTTAGATGTAATAAATTTAACTTCACCAATTTTTATTAGAAATAGTAAAGAGATAGTATTTTCTTTTAGAAATTACATTATGAGTTTAATTTTAATTAGTACAGAAGTTGTAATGGTTTTTTCATTATTTGTATTACTATTATTGATATCATTTAAAATTACCCTTGTTACAATAGCAATTTTGTCACTTTTCCTTTTTTTACTTACAAAGCTTTCAAAAAATAAAATAACTTTTTTGGGTAAAGTTAGAAATGATTCATATTCAAAGCTTAATAGTTCGTTAATAGAAATTTTTAATTCATTTAGAGAATTAAAAATATACTCTAACATTAATTTCTATATTCAAAATTTTTCTAGACAAAATATGAATTTTGCTAAATCTCAGAGAAATATTGAGTTTTTTTCTGGTATTACAAGAAATCTATTTGAACTTATCGTAGTAATCTTTTTGGGATTTGCAATATATATTTCAAATTTTCAAATAGATATAAATTTTCTACCTACTGCCGGAATATTTGTTTTTGCTTTTTTTAGACTCTATCCATCATTCACAAAGATATCCTATCTAAAAACTATAATTAACAGTAATGAAAATTCAGTTGATATTCTTTTAGATATTCAAAATTCTAAATCGGAAGAACAAACTAATTTAAAATTAAATGATTCTTTTCAGTTTAAAGAAAGTATAAAAATAGAGAATTTAACCTTTGGATACGATGAAAAACCAATAATAAATGATTTAAGTTTAACTGTAAAAAAAGGAGAAATAATAGGTATTTCTGGCAAAAATGGATCTGGAAAAACAACTTTGTGCAATATTATCCTATCCTTAATTAAACCTCAAAAAGGCATTATATTTGTAGATAATAAATTTGATATCCAAAGTGTTTTAAAGGATTTTAGGAATATAGTTTCCTTTATCCCTCAAAATATTTTTTTATTAAACGACACAATTAAAAATAATATTACTTTCAATTTAGATGAAAACCTTGTCGATAATAAAAAATTAGATGATGTTATAAAGGTTTCAGGTTTAGAAGAAATAAATGAGCTTATAAATAAAAGACATAATTCACTAGTTGGAGAAAATGGATCAAATTTATCTGGAGGTCAAAGGCAAAGAATAGCGATTGCAAGAGCATTATTTAGAAATTCTCAAATTATAATTATGGATGAACACACCAGCTCTCTTGATGCGGCTACCGAAGAAGAGATATTAAATGATATGAAAAATTTATTTGACGGCAAAACAATAATAATTATTTCACATAGAAAAAAAGTATTAGATTATTGTATGACTAATTATGTTTTAAACGATGGCAAATTAAAAAAAATTGATTTCAAATAATATCATTGATTAAAATATAATAAGTGATATTTATCTGAAAATTTATATGGATCTTAAAATAGGAAAACTGTCGAAATGTCAAATTTGTAATCATTCTCCACTAAATAAAATAATTAATTTAGGAAATATTACTCCATGCGACTCACTCTTAAGACCAAAACAACTAAAAAAAAGACAGAAAAAATATCCTTTAAATTTATTTCGTTGTAAAAAATGTGGTCTTGTTCAGATTGATTATGTAGTAAATCCGAAAGAATTATTCCATGTAAACTATCCATACAGAAGTGGTATTACAAAAGACTTAAAAAAAAATTTAGAAAAAATCTCGAGTCATGTATCAAGAGGTTTAAATAATAAATCTAGTAAACTTGTAATAGATATTGGATCAAACGACGGCTCGATATTAAAAGGTTTTAAAAAATTAGGTTTTGAGGTGCTTGGAATAGAACCCACAAACATTGCAAAAATTGCTAACAAAGATGGAATAAACACCTTACAGGAATTCTTCTCTTATAATTTATCAAAAAAAATAAAAAAAAAATATGGTCATGCTTCTGTTATAACTGCATCTAATGTATTTGCGCATGTTAACAAACTTAGTGACTTACTAAATGGCATCCATAATATTTTAGAGGATGATGGTGTTTTTGTAAGCGAATCCCATTATCTAGGAAGTATTATTGAGAGATTTCAATTCGATTCAATTTATCATGAGCACTTAAAATATTATTCAATTAAACCATTAATAAAACTTTTTGAAAAACATAATTTTATATTTGAAAAAGTTGAAAGGATTCCAAATTACGGAGGCTCAATCAGAGTCTATGCCAGAAAAAAAAGTAATAAATTTTCTATCGGCAAAACAGTAAAAAATTTATTAAAATACGAGATTAATAAAGGTTATTATAATGATAAGACATTTAACTTGTTTTCGCGAAAAATTAAAAATTTTAGGAAAAATTTTACAAAAAAAATAATTAATTTGAAAAAACAAAATAACTCTCTGATTGGGATTGGATGCCCGGGTAGAGCAATGACGCTCCTAGAATATTGTAAATTAGATAACAAAGTTATAGATTATATAGCTGAACAGAAAACCTCCTTAAAAATTGGACTTTATACACCTGGAACTAAAATTCCTGTTAAAGACGAAAAAAATGCATTTAAATCACCACCAGATTATGGAATTATGCTTTCATGGCATTATGCAAAAAGTATAATTAAAAATTTAAAGAAAAAAAATTTTAAACCAAAAATTATTGTGCCTTTGCCTAAAATAAGATTTTTAAAATAATTTGTCTAAAATAAACAAAATTTTAGTAGTCGCAACTGGTGATTTACCAAATAAATCTGAGGGTGCGTCTACTACAGTTTTCTATCATTTTATAAATTACTTATTAAAAAAAAAAAATAATATTTATTTATTCTCCATATCTCAAAAAAAAATTAATAATAAAACAAAAAAAAATTTTCTTAATAGTTTTAAAAATCAAAACATAAAGTCTTTATACACATATAATGTAAAAAATTATTATAATTTTAATAAATTTAATTTTTTATTTAGGAGAATCGAAACATCTAAATTGGATAAAATTACAATAAAAAAAATTTATAATTTAAAACCCGATAAGGTTTTTGCATTAGATATTGCGGCCGCTTCTTTTGCAAAACAAATTTTTAGTAAAAAAATTTTTATTTGGTTAGGTGATCTAAATTTTTCTACAACCTGGTATCATTTTTATTATAATTTTAAAAATAATTATAAATATTTTTTGTATTATTTTTTTGTAAAAATTATAGTTAAAAAATGGAAATATTTTTATAAAAAAACTTTATTAAATAATTTTTGTGTATCCGGTTCCAATGCTAACGTTAATGAATTAAAAAAGATAGGAATAAAAAGTATGTATCAGCCTTATCCTTGGACAAAGATTTATAAAAAAATTAATCAAAAAAAAAAAAATAAACCTAGTTTTCTTTTCTTCGGCAATTTAGTTGGATTGGGTTCTAAATCTGCTATGAATTATCTTATTAAAGATATTTACCCAAATTACGAAAACATATGGGGAAAAAATGGTTTCAAGATCTATATATGTGGAACTTATAAACTTGATGAAAACTTTAAAAGAAAAATTAAAAAATTAAAAAATATTAAATTAATGGGATATGTTTATAATTTAAATACATTAGCTTCAAGTTGTCATGCCTGTTTATTTCCAATAGATGTCCCAGTTGGAAATAGATCAAGAATTGTAACAGCTATGGGTAGTGGTTGGCCAATTATCGCACATGAAAATGTAGCTATTGGAAATCCATCTTTAATATCAGGTTTCAATTGTTATCTAGCTAAAAATAATCATGAATTTGGATTATATTCGAAACTTCTTTATGATAAAAAATATTTATGTAAAAAAATTTCGTTAAATGCATTTAACACTTATAAATCAACTTTTAATCTAAAAAAATCCCTTATTAAGTTTGGTAAATTTATAAATGAATAAAGTTGCAATTTTAGGTTCAGGAAAATCTGCAGAAAATTTTATTAAAGCTCTAAAACTAAATTCTGATTTTAAGCTTATTCAAATTGGATCAAGAAATAAAATTAGAGCAAAAAAAATATCAACTAAGTATAGCAATAATATAGAAATTAATTCTATTAATAAAGTAATAGAATCAGAGAAAAATAATTTGGTTATTGTTTGCCTGCCTGCCTCCATACAATTTGAAGTAATTAAAAAATTATTTAAATTAAACAAAAATGTAATTTGTGAAAAACCTTTTGTAATTAATTATATTGACTCAACTAAATTACTAAAAATCTGGAAAAAATTTAAACCTATATGCTTAATAAATTACTGCTACAACTTTCTAGAACCATTAGAATTTTTTTCAAATGAAATCCAAAAAAATAAAATAAACATTCATACAGTAAACATAAGTTGGAAAGTTTCAAACAATAGTAAGATAGTTAGACCTAATTGGAAAAATAAAAGAAATATGGGAGGTGGTGTGCTATATAATTTCTCTTCGCATTTGTTGAATCTTTTTTTTCCAAAAAAAACTAAACTAAAAATTTTATCAAGTGAACAATATTATCTAAAAAATAAAAGGATAAAAAGAATTGAAACAAATGACAATAAAGCAGATAAAATATGCAGTTTTATTCTAAAAAATAAGTTTATTTATAATTTTTTTCTTTCTACAATATCCAACCCTACTCTGGGTATCAAGATGGAGCTTATAGGGACAAAAGGTACAAGAGTAATGTCTAATTTTAATTCAGATAGTCCAACAAATGGCTTTATTATGAAATCTTATTTTAAAGCTGGAAACAAAATTAAAATTACTGACATCAAATTTAATAAAAAAAAAATATATCTTCACGATCTATATCTTAAAACTTTAAATTACTATAATAAGGTAAAAAAAAAGAGATTACGTAATTATAAAAATAGTATAAATCATGGAGTATGGAATACTTATTTATTAGACAGGCTTCAAAATTATAAATCAAAAAAATGAAAAATTTGATAAAAAAATTATTGTCTTTTTTACCAAAGGATATCGAAAAAAAAGCCATACATATTATCAAAATGATCTTTATCAAAGAGTACAGGTGGATGATAAATAATTATTGGAAATTTGGACAAGATAATAGAAAAAAAATTTTTTTTAGTGCCGCAAGATATATGAATATTAATAGACCAATAAACGGTTATTATTTTGAATTTGGCTGCAACGAAGCAAATACCTTTAGAATGGCTTACAACATTTTTAAGAATCTGTTTAAATTAAAATATGTAGCTTTTGACTCATTTGAAGGTTTACCCGAAGTAAAAGATATTGATAAAATGGAAGTTTTTTATGAAGGTAAATTAGCGTTTGACGAGTCTAAATTTATAAAATTGGTTAAAAAAGAGGGAATTAAAGATGAAGAATTAATTGTAGTTAAAGGTTTTTATAAAAATACCCTAAATCAGGAGCTAATTGATAAACTAAATCCTACAAAAGCTGCAGTAATTTATGTTGATTGCGATCTTTATTCAAGCACGGTTGATGTATTGAAATTTATAAAACACTTTCTTCAACCGGGAACTATATTAATCTTTGATGATTGGAATTGTTTTTATGGGGATAAAAATAGAGGCCAAAAAAAAGCATTTTATGAATTTTTAAATTTAAATAAGGATTTGGTTTTTGAAGAATTTACAACCGACTGTGAAGCGAAAAGTTTTATATATATAAATAATAAAAATGAAGCACAGTTTAAGTAATATACTCTTAAAAAGATTAAATTCAAAAAAGCTAGTTTTATCGGTGGTAGGAATGGGTTATGTTGGCTTGCCCCTTGCACTTTTATTTGGTGGTAAATTTGTAACTTATGGTATTGATTTTTCAGCAAAAAAAATAAAAAATTTAAAAAAAAAAATTGATATAAATAAACAGTGTGAAAGAAACGATTTCAAAAAATCAAAGTATATTAAATTTACAGTAAATTATAATGTAATCAGAAAAAGTGATGTTATTATAGTTTGCTTACCTACACCTATAAATAAAAAAAAGAAACCTGATTTAGAAATTTTAAAAAATGCAACTTACAAAATTTCAGAAAATTTAAAAAAAAATTCAATTATTATTTATGAATCTACTGTTTACCCAGGAGTGGTTGAAGATATTTGTGCTCAAATTATTCAAAAAAAATCAAAATACATTTGGAAAAAAGATTTTTTTTTAGGATACAGTCCTGAAAGAGTTAACCCAAATGACAAATTACACACAATCGAAAATATTGATAAATTAGTATCTGCTGATACCCCAGAAACTTTAAAATTAATTTATAGATTATATAAGAATATAATTAAAAAAAAGGTTATTAAAAGTTCAAGTATTAAAGTTGCAGAAACAGCTAAAGTCATCGAGAATACCCAAAGAGATATAAATATTGCATTAATGAACGAACTATCAATAATTTGTCAAAAATTAAATATCAACACAAAACAAGTTATTGATGCTGCATCGACAAAATGGAATTTTATCAAATTCACACCTGGTTTAGTTGGTGGCCATTGTATTGGTGTAGATCCTTATTATTTAAAAGAAAAATCAATTAAATTAGGCTATTTTCCTAAGATTATTAGCTGTGGAAGAGAGTTAAACGATAAAATGCCTAAGTATGTTTTCAATTCCATTAAATCAAAAATAATTAAAAGTAGTAAAAACAAAACTCTTTTTGTTGGAGTAACTTTTAAAGAAGATTGTAATGATACGAGAAATAGTAAAAATATTGAATTAATAAAGCTATTTATAAAAAATAATTATAAGATAGATATTTATGACCCAATTCTTAAAAGTGGAACAAATTATTCTATAAACAATATTAAAGTACAAACAAAAAAAAATAAATTATTAGATTATTATGAAAATATTATTCTTTTGGTTCCTCACAATAAAATTTTAGTAAATTCAAAATTTCTTATAAGTAAAATACCCAAAGGTGGCAATTTTTTTGATATAAAGTCAAGTATAAATCCTAAAATATTAACTAATAAAAAAATCAATTATTGGAGTTTATAATTATTTAGAGTAATTTTTTTTTAATACTTCATAGTCAGCATCAATAATATCTTCTTTAACCATATCTGAAATAATTTTTTTTATATTTTGTTTTGGTTTCCAATTTATTTTTTTTCTAGCTTTTTTTGAACTACCTAGCAAATCTTCAACATCATTAGGTCGAAAGAATCTTTTATTAACAAAAATAATTTTTTGATCTTTTTTTAATTTTAATGATTTATTGTAGATTTTATCAACATATCCAAATTCCCTAATATTTTTATTTTTCCATCCAATTTTAAAGCCTATTTCTTGACATACTAACTCAATAAATTTTCTAACTGAGTATTGTTTTTCAGTTGCTATCACAAAGTCTTCAGGATTTTTTAATTGCATCATTTTCCACATCATCTCGCAATACTCTTTTGCGTGACCCCAATCTCTTTTGGCATTTAAATTCCCAATTTCTAATTTTTTTTCTAAACCCCTCGATATTCTTGATAAAATATATGTTACTTTTTTTGTAACAAAATTTAATCCTCTTCTTGGGGACTCATGATTAAATAAAATTCCATTGGCACAATATAATCCATATGAGTCTCTATAATTTTTTGTAATCCAATATGAAAAAAGTTTTGAAGTTGCATATGGAGATTTGGGAAATAAAGGAGCATTTTCATCCTTTCTTTTAAATTTACTATCACCAAATATTTCAGAAGTTGATGCTTGATAAAATTTAATTTTTTTTTTTTTACTTAAATTTTTTATTATTTCTAAAATTCTTAATGTTCCTAAAGAGTTAACGTTTGAAGTATACTCTGGCATATCGAAACTAATTTTAACATGTGATTGCGCAGCAAGATTATATATTTCATCTGGTAAAATGTTTTTAATTATTTTTTCAATACTCAAAGAGTCTAAGAGATCTCCATAATGAAGGAACAATCTTTTGCCTAAAATTTTCTTATTATTGTGTAAATGATCAATTCTTGAAGTATTTATGCTGGAAGATCTTCTTCTTATGCCATGAACTATGTAATTTTTTTCTAATAAAAGTTCTGCTAAATATGATCCATCTTGTCCAGTAATACCTGTAATTATTGCTATTTTTTTTTTCAATGTAAATTGTTATAGGTTTATTAAAAAAATTGTTTAAGTTATTTAATTATATTTATATAGATATTCTATTCATATTTAAATTAAAAAATTATTACAATGAAAAGACTTAAAAAATTATTTTTAATTGCTGAGGTTGGGTCTGTTCATGATGGTTCTTTTGGTAATGCTTGTAAACTTATTGAGCTTTCAAGGGAATGTGGAGCTTCAGCAGTAAAATTTCAATTACATGATGCTCCAAATGAAACAATCAAAACAGCTCCAAATCCAAAATATTTTAGAAGTGAAAGAAGATATGATTATTTTAATAGGACAGCGTTTAATTTAAATCAGTTAATTAAACTAAAAAAATTAAGTAATAGGATTGGACTAAAGTTTATTGTTTCTCCTTTTTCTATAGAATCCGCAGAGATACTTAATAAAATAAATGTTGATGGATTTAAGATAGCTTCGGGGGAAGTTACAAACCACCCATTGTTAAAAAAAATTTCATCTTACAAAAAAAATGTTTATCTTTCATCAGGCATGAGCACTTATAAGGAGATAGATAGTGCAATTAATATTTTAAAAACAAAAAATTTAACTTTAATGCAATGTACCTCAGAATATCCTTGTCCCGTAAACAAAATAGGCTTAAATGTTCTCAACAAGTTTAAAAAATATAATTGTGTTTTGGGATTGTCAGATCATTCTTTAGGAATTTCTGGTGCAGTTTCGTTTATAGCTAATGGAGCAAGTGTAATTGAAAAACATATAACCTTCTCTAAAAAAATGTACGGAAGTGATGCGGCTCACAGTATGGAACCATCAGATTTTAAAAAATTTGCAAATGAAATTAAAGATGCATTTACGATTTATGAAACAAAAGTAGATAAAAATAATATTAAATATTTAACTAGAATGCGTAATACGTTTCAAAAAAGTATTTATGCTAAATATGATTTAGCTTCTGGAACATCTTTAAATCTTCAAAATATATCATTTAAAAAACCAGACCTTGGCATTTCTGCTTCAATGTATAAAAAAATAATTGGAAAAAAATTAAACAAAAAATTAAAAAAAGATCAAAAATTATCTTTCAAAGACTTATTTTGATGCGAAAAATACTATTTTTTATAGGATCGAGAGCAAATTACAGCAGCATAAAGTCTGTAATGCAAGAAGTAAAAAAAAAAAAATTATTAAAATTACAAATTATTCTAGGTGCGTCTGGTTTAATTAACAAATATGGCGAACTTGAAAAGTCTTTGAAAAAAGATGGATTTAAAATAGATAAAAAAATTTATTTTTTAATTGAAGGCGAAAACCCAGTTACAATGGCAAAATCAACTGGACTTGGTCTAATTGGTATTGCAGACGCTTTAGATGAATTAAAACCCGATTTAGTTTTTACTGTTGGAGATAGATTTGAAACAATGGCAACAACTTTGGCCACAAGTTATATGAATATACCTCTGGCACATACTATGGGTGGAGAGGTTTCGGGCACTATTGATGAAAGCATTAGACATGCTATTACAAAATTTTCTCATATTCATTTTCCTGCATCCAAAGAAGCTGAAAAAAGAATTTATATGCTTGGAGAGGAAAAAAAAAATATTTTTAATTTTGGATGTCCAAGAATGGATTTAGTTAAGAGAGAGTTAAAAAAAAATAGAATTGATAAACTAAATAAAACATTATTTTTCGAAGGAGTTGGTAATAAAATCGATTTAAAAAAGAAATATTTAATAGTTTCACAGCATCCAGTGACAACTGAGTATGAGTCATCAGAAACGCAGATATTAAATACTTTAAAAGCAGTAAATATGACCAATATGCAAGTAATTGTTATATGGCCAAATGCTGATGCGGGATCTCAAGAAATTGCCAAGGGTATAAGAAAATGGCGAGAAAAAATTGATACAAAAAAAATGCATTTTTTCAAAATGTTACTTATAGACGATTATATTCAACTTTTAAAAAATACGTCTTGTTTAATTGGAAACTCATCGAGTGGAATTCGAGAATGTGCTTTTATAGGAACGCCAGTGGTAAATATTGGAACAAGACAGAATGGAAGAGAAAGAGCAAAAAATGTTATCGATACAAATCATCAGGTAAAAAATATTTATAACGCAATACAAAAACAGATAACCAAAGGAAAAAAATATAAGTCAAGCAGCATTTATGGAAAAGGAGATGCAGCTAAAAAAATTGTAGATAAAATTATTGAATTAAAGAAAATAAATGTGCAAAAAAAAATTAGATATTAATGTTTGTATTAGCAATTATACCTGCAAGAGCAGGATCAAAATCAATTAAAAATAAAAATTTAGTTAAAATAAAAAATAAGCCTTTGATTAGTTATACAATTGAGGAGGCAAAAAAATCTAGACTGATTAATGAAACTTACATTTCTTCAGACTCGAGAAGAATAATTGAATTGGCAAAATTTAATAAAATAAATTACGTTTTAAGACCAAAAAAGATTTCAAGTGATAAAGCAAAAACCATTGAAACAATAAAGCATTTAATAAAATACTTTAAAAAAAAAAATAACTTTTACCCAGATTATGTAATAATTCTTCAGCCAACTTCACCACTTAGAAAATCATATCACATTGATAAGGCAATAAAATTAATAATTAAAAATAAAAAATCTGATAGTTTAGTTAGTTGCGTAAAGGTCAGACATTCTTATAATCCCAATTCATTAATGAAAATAAATAGTGATGGGTTTCTAAAATTTAATAAGAAATTAAAGAGAAGACAAGACAAAAGTGATTTTTATGCAAGGAATGGAGCAGCTATATATATAATAAAATATCCTGTCTATTTAAGCAAAATATTTGGAAAGAATACGATTCCATATATTATGGACACTAAGTCTTCTTTAGATATTGATGATATGCATGATTTAAGAAAACTTAAAAAAATACTCAGATGAAAAAAGGAAAAAATATTTATTTAGGAGGAGGTTTCCAGGATAGCCAGGTTTTATGGGTAACTAAAATAATTAGTGGATATGAACAAAATCCAGAAAATATAATTATAGAAAAAAATTATAAAAATGTTGTAATGGAAAATTTATTTAAGACATTTCCTGAGTCAAATATAATCGTGGAAAAAAATTTTTTTTTAAAAAAAAAAAATATTCTGACAATGTACATTGCTATATTTTTTTTTTTAGTATCAAATATTAAAAAAATTTTTTTTTTTTTAAAAAAATTAGAAAAAAGAAGAAATTCTTTTGTAAATTCCTATGAAAATCAGATAGTTAATTCTATTTGGGACACCTCATTAAATTTGATGAATGATAATCAGCTAAACCCAAATTTTCTTCAAAAATGCAAAGCAATTTTTAGAACGATCATTGCAGTTAATAGGGCCAAAAAACTTATATCAAATGAAAAAATTAATACAGCTTTCTTGGGACATTCAGTTTATAGCTCTAGAGCAATGCTTGCTTTTTTTAGAAAAAAAAAAATAAAAATTTTTTGTCAAGCGTCATACAACATTTATGACTCAAGTTATGGAGAGACAGCGTGGAATCAAATACCAAGAAAAAGTTTTAATATTATAAGTAAAAAGGTTAAGAAAAAGTATATATCTAGATATTGGCAAAATAGACTCAAGGGCAAGAGTAATTATAATGACGCTAAAGTTGCAGGAAGTATTAAAAATAAAATTTTTAATTATCCAAAAAATGTTATTTTACTTCATATTTTTAAAGACTCTCCATTTAATTACATAGATGACAAAAGAATTTTTTATGATTATTTCGACTGGATAAAAAAAACTTTAAAAATAATTGAAAGATCTAATGAATATTGGTCTTTAAGGATACACCCAAATGCATCCAGGTGGGGCGAAAATCAGAAAATAATAATTGATAATTTATTAAAAGAAAATCCAAATATTAAAAAAAAAATTTTAGTTGATGATTCTTATGTTTCTAACAATTTTATTTTTAAAACTGTAAAACGTTTAGTTACTTACTCAGGGACATCGCATCTAGAAGCATCTTGCTTCAAAATAAAACCAATTATGATATCAAAATCATCCCTTGAGAGTTTAAATAGTCAATTTGTTTTAAAACCAAAAAATATAAAGGAATATGAAAACTATTTATTACAAAATTCTAATAATAAAATTTTCAAACAGTCTAACAGTGTTAAAAATATTTCAAAAACTATGTTATTTATTCGTGAAAATATTCTTACTCTCATAAAGGATCTAAATGGTACTTCTACATATAGAAAAGATAATAAAAAAATTATCGATAAAGAGTTTAACGATGTATTAAAATCTATTAAATCAAATACAAAATATTTAATGAAATTAGGTCAAAATCTCAATAAAAATTATACTCATTGTTTTTCAAAAAATTATTATTTGTTTAAAAAATGAAAAAAAAAAAAATTTTAATTACTGGCGGATGTGGTTTTATAGGTTCTAGTCTAGCAATATTTTTAAAAAAAAAAAATTTTATTGTTCATTCATTAGATAATTTATCAAGAAATGGCTCACAATTAAATCTTAAGAGAATAAAAAAATTTAATATAAGAAATTTTAAAATAGATGTTTTAAGTAAAGAAAATCTATTTAAGTTACCTAAATACGATTTGTTAATTGATTGTTCAGCTTTGGTAGAAGCTAATGTAAAAATTAATAATATTACAAAAGTATTATCTACTAATTTTTTTGGCACTAATAATTTATTATTAAAATGTATTAAAGATAATTCTAGATTTTTTTTTCTATCAACAAGTAGAGTATATTCCATTCAAGAAGTATATAAATTCATTAATAATAAAAAAAATATTAAAAAAAAAATTACTAAAAAAAATAAGTTCATTATTAATGAAAAATTTCCAACATCAACCCCACTATCATTTTATGGATTGTCTAAGAAATTTTCAGAGGAACTAATTAAAGAGTATTCACATTCATATAAAGTTAAATATTTAATAAATAGATTTGGTGTCATAGCTGGACCATGGCAATTTGGAAAAGTAGAACAGGGTTTTTTTAGTTATTGGATATGGAGACATTTAAGAAAAAAAAAATTGGTTTACAAGGGATTTGGTGGACTTGGATACCAAATTAGAGATATTTTACATGTGGAAGATGCGTGTGAAATTATTTATAGACAAATCCAAAAATTTTCTAAAATCCATGATCAAACTTTTAACGTGGGTGGAGGAATAAAAAATGCTATAGACCTCAATGATATGACTTATATTTCTAGAAAAATTACAAAAAATAAAATTGATATTGGAAGTTACAAAAAAACAGATAGTTCAGATATACCAATGTATATTTCAGACAATAATAAAGTAAAAAAACTTTATAATTGGAAACCTAAGAAATCAATTTTAGAAGTTGGATACGATGTTTATGATTGGCAAAAAAAGAATCTCAAATTACTTAAAAAGTATATGAAGTAAAATAAATTATGAAAATTGCAATTGTTACAGGATCGAGCGGTTTAATTGGATCTGAATCTGTAAAATTTTTACTAAAAAAAAATTATCAAGTTATTGGAATAGATAATAATTTTAGAAAATACTTTTTTGGTAAAGATGGTGATACGTCATGGCAATTAAAAAAACTGAAAAAACTAAAATATTTTAAAAATTATTTTTATGATATAAGAAATTATAAAAAATTAGAAAAAATTTTTATAAGAAATAAAAATAAAATCGATACAATAATTCATTGTGCAGCGCAACCCTCGCATGATTGGGCGACTAAAGAACCACTTACTGACTTTTCTATAAATGCAAATGGCACTTTAAATTTGTTAGAGTTAACTAGAATTTTTACTCCAAAGGCAAAATTTATTTTTCTTTCAACAAATAAAGTCTATGGAGACACTCCAAATAAAATTAATCTTAGAGAGAGTAAATTTAGATATAATCCACGAGATAAAAAATTACTTGGAAATGGAATATCAGAAAATATGTCTATAGATAACTCTAAGCATAGCATATTTGGTTCGTCAAAAGTAGCTGCTGATATTCTTGTTCAAGAATATGGTAAATATTTTAATTTAAACACGGTTTGTTTTAGAGGAGGTTGTTTAACAGGCCCATCACACTCTGGCGCCAAGCTTCATGGTTTTTTATCTTATCTTGTGAAATGTTGTCTTACAAATAAACCTTATACAATTTATGGCTATAAAGGAAAACAAGTAAGAGACAACATTCATAGTAACGACTTAGTGAATATGATTTGGGAATTTATAAAAAAACCAACCAAAGGAGATGTTTATAACGTTGGTGGGGGAGTTAAAAATAGTTGTTCAATTTTAGAAGCAATTTATTTAATAGAAAAAATTACCAAAAAAAAATTAAAATTCAATATATCTAAGTCAAATAGGATAGGTGATCATATATGGTATATTTCAGATTTGCGAAAATTTAAAAATAAATATCCTCGTTGGAAAATGAAGTATAATTTGAATAAAATTATTTCTGAAATTGTAAAAGAACAAACCAAAATAAAATAAATTTTTTAATGAAAGTTTTAAATATCTCTTATTCAGATTTATTTGGTGGAGCAGCTAAATCAGCCTATAGAATACATAAAGTTATTGATAGTTTAAAACCCAAGCATAAAAGTACAATGTTTGTTATAAAAAAAATTTCTAATGAAAAAGAAATTTATTCTTTTGATGATTCAACTAATCAATTATTATTCAAATTAAAAAATTATTTTGGAATATTTATAAGCAAATTCGATAAAAATCCGCATCCTAAATCATATAACTTTTTTAGTTCTCCAATATTAAAATTTATAAATAATTCAGACTATGATTTAGTAAATCTACATTGGATAAATGCAGAAACTCTGTCAATTAATGATGTAAAAAAAATAACAAAACCATTTGTCATTACAATGCATGATATGTGGTGGATTTGCGGAACAGAAAATTATTTAAATCATAAAGATAAAAAATATATAAGGGGAGATTTTCAAAATTTTTTTTCCAAAATGTCATACAAAAAAAAAATAGGACTTAAACCACTGGCAATAGTTTGCCCAAGTAAGTGGTTAACAAAAATATCAAAAGAAAGTAAGTTATTTAAAAATAAAAAAATTGTAAATATTCCCTACCCAGTAAATCATGAAATTTACTTTCCAAAAAATATTACGAAAATAAAAAGTCTTAATTTAAATAAAAATAATAAAATAAAAATTTTTTTTGCTGTATTTGGTAGTTCACATGATTATAGAAAAGGAATTGATTTATTGATTAAATCATTAAATACATTAGATAAAGAAAAATTTGAATTAGTTGTAGCTAGCAAGAATCCTTTTAATACAAAAGTTAAATTTAATTTGATTAATTTAAATTACATTAAAAATGAAAAACAATTATCTAAAGTTTATAATCTTTGTGATATAGTTGTATTGTCTTCAAGATTAGATAATCTTCCAAATATTGGCCTAGAGGCACAATCGTGTGGAAAACCGATTGTTGCATATGATGTTGGAGGAATTTCGGACATTATAAATGATGGTAAAAATGGTTATTTAATCAAACCATTTAATCATAAACTATATGCAAGAAAAATTAATAATTTAATTAATGACAAAAAATTAAGGTCCAAATTTATAAAAAATGCAATTAAAACTTCTAAAAATAATTGGTCAGAAAAAAGAATAAGACTCAAATATAATTCATTTTTAAATAATTTAATTATTAGATAAATATGTACATAGATCTCTCAAAAATGAATTCAGGTTTTTGTGACCGTTTAAGACAAATTACTTTTTGCATAGCGTATAATAAGATTTTAAAAAAAAAGATTAGAAAGATCGAGATATTTGAAATTAAAAATAAGGAATGTCCATACTATTTTACTGAACTTCTCAAAATAAAAAATTTTATTGTTACAAATGTAAAAAGAAAAAAAGTGAAAACTTTACAAATGACACCTTTTAATTCCAGTGTATCTATAGATACTTGTTTAAAATTTAATAAAAATAAAAACATAAATAATTTTAGATTACTTCATGAATGGAAAAAAACTTATAAATTATTAATACCAAAAAAAAAAATTCTGAAAAAAATAAAAAAATTTAAAAAATATGGTAAGTATGTTTGTGTACACTCTAGAATTACAGATAAACTTGTAAATAATTATACGTATTTTTTTGAGATACCAAAAAAAGATTTGATATTAAAAAGCCAGCTTAATGAATTTATCGAAAATATTTTTGGGTTAATACCAAAAAAATATAAAAATATTTATTTGGCAACTGATGAAATGCATTATAGATTAAAATTAACTTCTATTTTAAAAAAAGAATATAATTTAATTAATAATAGAATAAAATTTAATTCTAATAAATTGAGGCAAACAAGTGGAGATGATTTCATTTTAGACTTATTTATTATGTCAGAAAGTGATTATTTGATATCAACAACCGGAGGCAATGTACCTGACACAGCATTGATGATGTCTCAAAAAAATAAAAAATACATAAAGTGGATTTCAACTAAACAAAAATATCGAATATTTTTTTTAATTAGAACAATATTATTCAATTTAAGAAGAAGTTTTAAATCTTTATTATTTTAAATCTTTTTAGTTTTTTATTAATAGTAAAATATAAGTATATTGAAAGAGTAAAAAATAATCTTTTTAAGCGCCTAAAAGTATCTGTTCTCAACCTCCATGCAAACTCCATACCCAACTTTGATAATATTTTAGGGCATTTTTTTATTTCTCCCGTTGTTATACTTAAACCTCCACCAATACAGATTATTTTATAGTGCTTATTTTTTTTTATAATTTCATAAGACAACATCTCCTGTTTTGGTGTAGGTAATGTTATTAATATTAAACTATTTTTTTTTATTTTAGGAATAAATCTTTTTATATTTTTTTGGTTAACAATAGGAAGTTTGATCCCATATACATTTGATTTAAATTTTTTTTTAAAATATTTAATTTGATAATTTGAGTAGTTACCAATTATTACTATCTCTTTATATTTAAATTTATAAAAATACTTTATAAATTGATTGCCAGGAATTTTTTTTGATTTATATAAAAATTGTCCAAGTATTCCATCACACCATAAAAAAAAATTTTTAGAAATTTTTATTGTTCCATAACCCAAATAAGCAAGGAACGCTAGATTTAGAGCACTAAAAACAAAATTTTCTTTAATAGGAATTTTATTTATATTATTTAGCAATTTAATTTCATTTTTTTTCATTTAAAATTTTTTTTAATTTTTTATTTAAAGAATCAATATTAACAAAATAGTCTGAATTTTTGCTTGATTTAAAATAGTTATTTTTTTTACAAACTAAGTAATTGTAATTTATATTTAATAAGTTTGCTATATTGTAATAACAATTTAAGTATAGATCTTTTTCTGGTTTTAATTCTAGTAAATTAGTATTTTTTTTCATCCATAAAATATTAGATATTCCCGCTCCATGCAATCCTATTAAAAATTTTACAGATGAAAATAAATTTACTTGGCTTAAAAATGACAATTTTTCAGCATATACTATTTTAAATTTATATTTCATTAAAAGTTTGATTAATTCAATTTCATTAGAAATTTTTCTTCTGTTTGATTTATTTCTACTTATATAAACTCTATTAAATTTTGAAGGTTTTGTTTTGATTTGTTTTTTTAAATTTTCCAAAACCTTTTTTCTTGGACTACCTGAAGGATATAATTCTCCAATATAAGTAATTTTTTTAAAATGATAATTTTTGTTCTCTTTCATGAAAAAAAATTTTACGTTATATTCATTTAAGCTTTGATTAATAAATTTTAAGTTTAATTTAGATGGTAAAACTAAAGTAAATTTTTTATTAATTTTTTTCGCTATAGCAATTTTTGGAAGAGTATCTGTTAACCAATGAAAAAAACCGTTTGAATTTCTATTGTATATAACAACACAATTCATATTAACAAAAATACTTTTGAAAAAAATTTTTTTAACAAATATATTTAGATAATATATTGATTTTAAAATAATCTTTTTAAGAGCAACTTTCTTACTAATGCTGCTAAAACCGAGATAATCATTAATAATTCCATTTGACGTAGTTACTAATCTTCCATCAGATGATATTGTTGTATTTTTTAAGTTATATATATAACTGTTACCAATAAACCTGATATGATCGTTCTTAAATAAATGTTTGTCTTTTGATCTAATTTGTTTAAGTTTTCTTCTTATAATTTCGTTTGAAAGAATTTTTTTTTTAATTATCATAAGTTTAGTTTATGTTTAAATTTTCAATTATCACAACATGTTATAATGCTGAAAAATATATTAAAGAAACAATTGAGTCAGTTATACAGCAAACTGAATTTTTAAATTCTAAATGTGAACTTGAATACATTATAGTTGATGGAGATTCAAAAGATAACACAAATTCTATTATTCAACACTATAGTAAATTATGCCCACAAATAAAACATTTTATCGAAAAAGATGAAGGTCTTTATGACGGTCTTTCAAAAGGTTTCAAGCATGTAAATGGAGATGTAATGGGATATCTAAATGCTGGAGATTTTTTGAATAAATCTGCATTTTCAGTTTTAAAAAAAGTTTTTTCAAACAATCAGATTAACTGGGCTACAGGTTTAAAGATTATCTATAATGAATCTTCTGAAATAATAAAAATTCAAATTCCGTACAACTTTAGATCAAATTTAATAAGATGTGGCGTATATGGTAAATATCTTCCTTTTATACAACAAGAGTCAACCTTTTGGAGACCAAAATTAATAGAAGATTTAGATATTCATTATTTTAAGAAATTAAAAAAAAGTGGCGATATGTATTTATGGTATACTTTTGCAAAAAAGTATAAGCTTCACATTATTAATAGCTATCTTTCTGGCTTTAAATACCATGATAATCAAATAACTTTTAGAGAGACAGGATCTACGGATTTATATTTAGAAGAAGCAAAAAACTTTGTTGATCCTATAAAAATAAAAGATTTTTTTTATATTATATTAGATTCACTACCATGGTTTTTAGGCAGAAACATTACAAATATTTTTCAGTCGTTAAATTCTCAGTTTATTGATTTTATAAGTAGCGATAAAGAATGGAATAAAAAATTAAATATAACGAAAACCAAAGAGTCAATTTTTTGTTGGGTTTGTGATTATAGTAAAACTAATGGCGAAGGAATAACTGCTAATTTATTTTTAGAATATATTTTAAATAAATATAACTTAAAAAAAACAAATATTTTTGTAAGAAATTATAATTCAAATACAAATTTGGAGAAAATGGAAAAAATAAATCCAATAAAACTTGCAAGTCTTAATTTTGCAGATAGATATATAAATCCCTTTATTGGTATTCCTTATCTTTGGTATAAATATTTAACAGGAAATAAAGTTGCTTATATAAATTTTTTACCACTATGGAATTTTGTTATTTTTTTGTTATTGCCTCCAAATACTATTTTGGGACCAATAACTGGATCACAAGATTATAATAAAAATATAAAAAATTGGGAAAAATTTTTTAGAAAATATTTGATGCCAATACAGTTTTTTATATCAAATATAATTCTTTCATTTAGATATAAAAATTTGCATTTTAATACCTCAAATCTAAAGTCAATTTTATTTGAAAAAGTTTTAAAAAAATCAAAATTTAATTTTATGCACAATCTTTATTTAACTAAGCAAGAAGTAAATATTGATGAAAAAGATATTGATTTTATTTTTTATACTCGTTTTTATCCTTCTAAAGGCACAGAACAATTGGTCGAATTTATAAAAGTATTACGAAAAAACTACAGAATAGTAACTATAGGAGAAAAAACGAATTTAGATGGAATTGAAGAATATGGTTTAATCTCTAGAGAAAAGGTTTTAAATTTATGTAAAAAAACCAAATATACAATCATTAGCTCAGAAAACTTTTATTCCTTGTTTTGTTTTGACTGTATTTCTAGAGGTGTAAAAGTTTTTTTTGATGAAAATTTAGATTTTGATAAGGAATTTCTAGATAAAAAACAAATTTTTCCAATTACATTTAAAAACATAAACGACACTAAATTAGAAATAGAAAAAATATTAAATGCTTTTAGGTAATTTTAAATTTTTTCAAATAAACTATACTCTGAAATAATATAATGTTATCAATACCATACATAACAAAACTACTCTCTACTAAACCCCTTAATAGTATATAAAATATTATAAAAATTAATGAATATGAAAGTATGTCTTCAGAAATTTTTTTTTTTTGTAGTAAGAATTTACATAAATTAATAGTTACATAAAAATGAAAAATCACTGTGAAAACAAGACCCAATATACCTCCTGAGATTAAAGAATAAAAAAATGAATTAGATACAGTTTCTTTTAAAAAATATCTATCAGCCGCAGGACCAAATCCTAAAAAATCAAATTTATGATTTTTTTTTAATTCAAATATTTCTAATGTTTTTCTCCATAGATTTACTCTTCCTGAAGTATATTCTGAAACTACTAAATAATTAATTTTTTTATCGATATTTTCATCGTAGAATTTTTCATCATCAACATTATCCATTTTCATTTGATCAATTTTCTTTGAAAGTGAGGGGTTGTTAGGCATCATGGTAGAAATTCTGCTATTTGGAAATTTAAATTCAAGTGTATTATTTATTAAATATTTTTTAGTTATTGGAACTGTAATATTTAAAATTTGAGGTATTAATATGAGTATAAATAAACTCTTAACGATTTCCTTATAACTTTTATTAAAAAATAAAACTGCAATTATAATAAAGCAGTACATATAATAAGAATAAAGACTAGTCCTTGATTGTAGTTGAAAAATATTAAATGATAAAAAAATAATTGCTAATAAAAATAAAATTTTAAATTTTTTTTCTTTACTAAAAAAATAATATAAGCTAATTGGAATAATTATAATAAACAAGTTTCTGCTCAATCCCAAAGATCTAATCGATGGAACTCCAAATAGCTCTCCATTAATCAAAAACTGTGTAAAATAAAGATATTCTTTTAAATTTGTGATATATTCCCTGTAAGCATACATCAGAGTTAACAAAGATGAAAATATTAAAAAACCAAAACTAATTTTGATGAAAAGATAAAGTTCGTTTTTATCTAATATTCTTAATACTAAATAAGCAAATATAAAATAAAAACACATCATAATATCTCTTATGAACTTCGGAGTATAACCAGTTATTATTAGTAAATTATTACTAGTGAATAAATCGATTAAATTCTGATTAAAATAATAAAGATTATAACTTCCAACTAAAAAAGTAAAAAAAATTGTAAAAGTAATAAAGTCAAAAACGAAACTATATTTAATTTTTTTTTTTAAAAAATATAAAAGTATCACCAAACCCAATGGTGCAAAATATCTTAAATTGTTAATAATAATTTTAATATCATAAAGTATTGATGAATAATCTTTATTTAATAAATTTAATTCAGAAAATGGGATATATTTAGTTCCTAAAGATCCCCAAATTATAATACATATAAATAAAATTATAAAAAAATTATTGTAACTATAAAAGTTTGTTAATTTTTTCATAAAAGTTGATCGTTTTTTTGTTTAAATCATAATGTTTTCTAAACATTTTTAAATCTTTAATTTTATTTTTTTTTTTTTTAATTTTTTTTATTTGATTCAAATTGTATTTAAGCTTATTCTCAGATGTTATAATTATTGATTTCATATTTTTTATATTTTTTATACCTACTAATGCATGTTTTGAACAAATAACTTTTGCACCATGATATATGGCTTCAATGATTTTTAATTTTGTGCCTGGCGCCTTTGGCATTGGCGCATAAAACAAAAAACAATTTTTAATTAACCACACCAAATTTGTTTTTTTTACAATTCCTAAATTTAAAAAATTTTTATATTTAAAATTATTTATACCTTCGCCAGTGAATACAAATTTTATATTTGGATAAATATTTTCAAAAATTTTCCTTTGTTTTATTATTGTATCTATTGCAATTTTATTGGGCCAGTAGCTATAAGAACCACAAAATAAAATAAACTTTTTTTTATTTAATTTTTTGTTTAGTACGGGTTCTTTCTTAAAATTTATTACTCCATTCTCAAATAATATCGGTTTAGTTCCATAATTTTTTAAAATAAAGTTATAATCTTTTGCACTAACACAAGTTCCAATATAATTTTTATAAATATGTTTCTCTAAAAAAAAAGTTATATAAGAAATAAAAAAATTATTTTTTAATTTTCTAACCTCATACTCTAAATTATGTGCATGATATATTATAATTACATCTTTGATAAAAATTTTACATAAATTTGTTAAAAAATATATGTATCCTGCCCAACTTGCACCTTCAATAATTAAAACTTTTTTATGATATTTGTTAAAATATTTTTTAATATGATAAGTTATTAAAAAAAGATTATAAAGGGTCCCTAAAAAACTGAATTTATTACTTATATTGAATATTTTTTTTTTTTTAATTTTTGAATTTGTAATTTGAAATAGCTTTTTGTTTTTGTTAGGCCAAGAATTAAAAAAATTATAAGTTATATCCGAAGCCCCATGGTAAGAAGGATATGATTGATATAAAGAAACAAAACAATATCCTGGTGAATTTATTTGCATTTAATCTTTAATATTTTAAAATAAAGTCTTATCATAATACTAAATCTAAATTCTATAAATTATATGAGTTTTATCTTAAAAATTTTTGAAAAATCTGAAAAATTTGAAATAAAATCTAAATATGATGTGATGTATGCTAATATCTTAATTATACTTGTCTGCTTATTTCCAATTTCATTACTAACTGGTCCTTTTTTGCCAGACTTAACAATATTTATTTGCTCTTTTTTTTTTATTTATTTAATTTTCAAATATAAATTATTTGAATACTTTAATAATTATTTATTTAAATTTTTTTTTATTTTTTGGATTTATATTGTTTTAAACTCTTTATTGTCTGAAAATATTTCTTTCTCTCTTAAAAGTTCATTTTTTTATGCAAGGTTTTTTATTTTCTCTGTATTTATAAGTTTTTTAATAAAAAATTATAATTACTTTACAAGATACTTCTTTTATTTTTTAACTTTAACTTTGATAATTGTATTAATTGAATCATTTCTCCAATTTTTTTTTGGTAAAGGTTTAATGGGATTTGAAAAACCTAATTTAAGATTAACAGGCCCATTTGGTGATAGGCAAATTGTAGGAAGTTTTATTATGAGATTATTACCACTTTATTTATTTTTATTTTATTTTATAAACCATAAAGTAAACTATAAACTTATATCGTTTTTGTTTCTTCTTACAATTTTAGTATTAATTTCTGGCGAGAGAACAGCTTTTTTTGGACTAAGTATTTTTATATTTTCAATTTATATTTTGTTTGAAAAAAAGTTGTTGAAATTTTTATCATTTTTACTTTTTTACTTTTTTACTTCTGTACTAATTGTTTACAATAATGCAGATTTAAAGGAGAGAATAGTTGACCAAACATTGCAAGGTATAGGAATTAAGCAATATACATTTGAAACTGGTGAAGATATTTATTTTAAGCAAAAACCAGATAGAGGTTTTTATCTTTTTTCTAGAGCACATGAAGTACATTTTATGACAGCATTTAAAATGTTTAAAGACAGTCCCATTATTGGCAAGGGACCAAATATGTATAGAAAAAAATGTTCAGATGAAAAGTTCTTTATTGAACAATCTAGTTGCACAACCCACCCCCATAATTTTATACTCCAAATAATGGCAGAAACTGGATTATTAGGAACCTTTTTTTATTTGTTTATATTTTTTTCATTAATGAAAAAAATCTTGTTTCAATTATATCTAACAAAAATTAAAAAGTTAGAGCTTTCTTTAAAGCAAGTAAAATTATATTTTTTAAATATTGGTTTCGTTGTAAATGCATTTATTTTCATTCTTCCCAATGGAAACTTTTTTAATAATTATTTGAATGCTATAATTTATCTTCCATTAGGTTTTTATCTTTATCAATTAAATAAACATGAATAATTTAATTTTAATATTTACTTTAATTTTGGCTAACATTCTGATTATAAATATTGTTTTAAAATCAGCTCATATAATAAATCTTTATGATATTCCTGATTTTTCACGTAAAATTCATAAAAAAAAAATTCCATTAGTTGGTGGGATATTATTTTTTTCTAATATTTTATTATATCTTATTTATTATCTTGCTTCCAATGATGGAGAATTATTTTTTGTATCCAAAAAAGAATTATTAGCATTCTATTTAGGATCGGCTCTTATTTTTTTTATAGGCTTTTATGATGATAAATATAATCTAAAGGCTAATACTAAGTTAATATCACTTTCTATAATATCTTTATTAATAATATCAGTTGGAGATAAATTCATTTTAAATAAAATTAATTTTTATTTTTATGATAATACAATTAATTTAAATGAATTTTCAAAATTATTTACAATTTTTTGTTTTATAGTTTTTTTAAATGCTTTTAATATGATTGATGGTATAAATGGATTATCATCAACATATTTTATAATTAGCATTGTTTACTTAATAGTTGTTACAGGAAATAATTTATTTTATTTATTTTTACTAATTCCATCTATATTTTTTTTATATAACAATTTTAAGAATAAAATATTTCTAGGTGATAATGGTTCTCTATTATTGGCATTTATCCTAAGTTGTTTGTTCATTAAAACTCATAATGAGAGTCTAATTAAAGCTGATCAAATAGTATTAATTATGTTATTACCAGGATTGGATATGACTAGAGTAGCTATTACAAGGTTAATCAAAAAAAAACATCCTTTTAATCCAGATAACACACATCTACATCATATTTTGTTAAAAAAATACAGTTTTAAAATTGCTTATTTTGGAATTTGTTTTTTTTGTATATTGCCCTTGATTGTTTCAATTATTTTAGCAACAAAATATATTAATTTAATATTAATTTTTTTAATTACATTAATATATTTGGCATTTACATTAAATTTTAAATCAAACTAGTATTGCGCCTAAAAGAATAGAAGAAAAGAATATTTGAAATACAATAATATTTTTTAGTTTGTTAATTTCTAACTTAAAATTAGTATCAAAAAATATAAATATTAAAATAAATAATAATGGATCAATATATTCAGTAAAAAAATGTACTCTTAGAGAAAATATAATTAATAATGAAAGTATTAGGATTTTATTTTTTTTTGATATTAAAAAAAAATAGTAAATTACCAAAAAACCCAAAGCACTAAAAATTAAATAAGTTTGTTGAAAACCTGTTAATTGATAACAAATTCTTGATACAAAACCTTGGCCATATGATATTTGGCCATCTTCACTTAATGATAAAATGTCAATTCCAAAAATACTAAAAAAAACAAATAAAACTATTAAAGTAAAAAAATAAAATTTGTAGTTTTTAATAAGTAAATTTTTAAAATTTTTAGTAAATGAAATTACAAAAGGAATGCTATAAAATCCCACTAGTGACAATATAACTAAAAATGTTCTCGGTATAGTATTAAAATTCACAAGCGAGTAAAATTCACCTGGGTGTTGTTCATCCAAAAGACCCCCCCAAAGAAATATTAATATTAGCCCAGGCAAAGATAGAATTAAATAATAAGAAATAATAGAAAATTTTTTTTTAAAAGAACTTTTTTCAGAAAAAAAATAAAGAAAAAAAAATAAACATATGAAAATATTTTGAACTCTAGAGTATAATGAAAGTGCACTAAAAAAACATACAAAAAACAAGTGTAAAGACTTATTACTATTTTTATTTTCATATAAGTTAAAAAAATAAATAGAAATTATTAAAAAAATAATCCCAGTGTTTTCAGTCATACCCCAGTATGCCGACGTTCTAAAATAAGGACTTAAAAATATTATACTTGTTATAAAAAAACTTTGTAAGAAGTTTAAATTTAGCTTGTTCTTTAAAGTTTTGAAAAATACAATAATTATAATTATACTCCATAAGCAGCTTATAATTCTAAACATAGTGGAGCCAGTTTCGTAAGGATTAATAAAAGAAAAAATTATATGATGTAGTGGATAAGAATTCTCTCCAAACTTTCCATAATTAATAATATTATCAACAAAATTTTCTTTTAGGCCGTTTATGACAGGATACGTATGATCATTTGCATCTAGAAGTGAAGCACCGTGTTCTTCAAGATAATAAAAACCTATTAGAAATGATACAAAATTTAATATTGAAAATAATAATAAAAATGAATTATTTATCTTCATCTTTTTTTAAGAAGAATTTTTTCAAAAAAACAATACAATAGTGTAAAAAAATATTTTGAAGTTAACTCTTTTATAATAAATTTAGATTTACCTTTGTTTCGATTTACCCAGGATATTGGAATAATTTTATAGCTATATTTTCTTGACACTGTTTTTAATGGAAGTTCCAAGAAAACATTAAAATTTTCTGATACTATTGGAAAAAAACTTTTTAACATTTTTTTTCTATAAATTTTGAAAGCATTTGTGAAGTCATTATATTTGCTTAGGAATAAAATTTTACACAAATTATTGAAAATTCTATTAAATATATATTTTCTAATTGGATAATTAACAATTTTGGATCCTTTTATAAAACGGCTTCCAAATACCGCATCATAATTGTATTTTTTTATTATTTTATAATAATCATACATATTATTAATTGAGTCAGATTTATCTGCCATAAAAATACAAATATAATCCTTCTTGGATTTATCAATTCCTATTTTTATAACACTACCAAGACCAGGAAATTTATTATTTATTAATCTAATATTTTTTTTTTTATTTTTTTTTATGAATTCAAGTATTTTTTTTTCTGTGCTATCCTCACTAAAATCATTAATGATTATAATTTCATGGTCAATTCTTTTTAATTTTGAATAAATAATACTTTTTATAGTTTCAATAATTATTTTTTCTTCATTTTTTGCTGGAATTAGAATACTTAGCGACATAATAGTTTAAATATAATTAATTTTTAATAATGACAATAAAAATTGCTTTTTTATCAATAGATAATCCTAAAGACTTTAGATCTTGGTCTGGCTTAAAGCTAAAAATGTTTAATTTATTAAAAAATACAAAAAACAAAGTAGATATAATTGGACCATTAAAAAATTACTATAGACTTCCATATATATTTTTAAGAGAAACATTTAATTTATTCGGCTATAAATATGATGCAGACAGGAATATTTTATTATCAAAATCATATGCAAAAAAAATAAAAAAAATATTAAATAAAAAAAATTATGATTTAATTTTTACTTCTGACACATATTTGGTTAGTTTTTTAGATACCAATATTCCCATTATACTTTGGACAGATGTTACATTTAAAACTTATTATGATCATTATTTCAAAAAAAAAATAAAAATTAATAAATTATCATTTAATAAAGCTAATTATTTAGAGAAATTAGCTTTAAATAAAGCAAAGAAAATAATAGTTACGAGCAAGTGGTCAAAAATCGAAACTATAAAAAATTATGGTATTTCAAAAAACAAAATTAGTATAATTCCTTTTGGTTCAAATCTTAATTTAATTAAACGTGATGAAAAATTTAAAAATTTAAAAAAAAATTATGAAAAAAAATGTCAATTATTAAGTGTAGGAGTTGACTGGGATAGAAAAGGCATGGAGAAATCTATTGCAATCGCAAAATATATGAATTCTAAAGGTTTAGATACTAATTTAACAATTATTGGAGCACAAAAAAAAATAAAAGATTATAAGTTTATAAAACAACTGGGATTTATTAATAAAAATAAATTAAGTGAACATAAAAAATTAGTAGAGTGCTATAGAAAAACTGACTTTCATATTCTTATGGTGAAAAGTGAGGCATGTGGCGTTGTTTTTGCAGAAGCCAATTCGTTTGGAATATTTAATATTAGTCATGATGTTGGTGGGGTTAGTGGAATGATAAAAAATAATATTAATGGCAAATTATTTAAAAAATTTGTATCAGTTAGCAAAGTGGGTAACTACATTATTAATTTATTTAAAAGTAAGCAAAGATATTTGGAAAAAAGAAAACAATCGTACAATTATTATAAAAAAAATCTTTCTTGGGATGTCAATAAATCAAAGATTAATAAAATAATTTTAAATCTGAAACTTAATGATTAAAGAAATTCAATTATTAAGAGCTATATCTTTAATTTTAGTTCTTCTTTTTCATTTAGAAATTTCTAGTTTTAGCAAAGGTTATATTGGAGTAGACATATTTTTAGTTATAAGTGGATTTGTTTTTTCTAAAATCTTAACTAATTCTTTTCAAAATAAATTTAATTTTACAAAATATTTTCGAAGAAGAGCACAAAGATTGTTACCAGGATTAGTTTTTACACTCATACTAGTAACAATATTTTCTTGGGTGTATTTAACACCTATAGATTTGCGTTATTACGGTCAGTCACTTTTTAGTTCTTTAATTTTTTTATCAAACTTTTACTATTTTATCATAAATAATGATTATTTTGCCCCTAATTCTTATCCTTTAGTTCATTTATGGAGCTTGTCTCTTGAAATTCAATTTTATGTTTTATTTCCAATTATTTTTTTTATTTGCTTAAAAATTTTTAAAATAAAAAAGAATATTTCATTAGTAATATTTGCTATAATTATATTTTCATTTACTTTAAATGTATTTTACTCCGATAATATAAAATTAATATTTTATAATTTACCCTTTAGACTTTGGGAATTTTTTTTTGGATATTTAGTTTATGATCTTATTAATAGTAAAAGTTATAAATATTATTTAAATAAAAAATTAATTTCATTATTCATTATATTTATTTTGTATTTAATATTTGGTAATTCTGATTTTGTAAAAAGCCAGATTTATGCTATTTTTTTATTTTACCTTATTTTTATTTTTTTTCATAAAAATAATAAAAAATATAATTTTATATTAAATAATAGTATTATTAAATTTATCGCAGACAAAAGTTATTCAATATTTTTGGTTCATTATCCAATCATTTATTTAATGAAATATTTTCAAGGATATGACCCTATTCTTAATATCAATCAAATAATAATCATTGTTATTTTGATTATTATTTTCAGTTTATTAATTAATCTTTTCGAAGTAAAATTTTACAAACATAATATTTATAGCAAATCAATAGAAAAAAAACTTTATTCAATCTTTAGTCTATTAATCATTTTACTCTGCTTTGGATATTATTTTCATTTTACAAATGGAACAAAACTTAGAAGTATATTTTATAAAAATTTAGATAAAAATTATTTTATAAATTCAAAAAAATCTGTTTCTACAAAAAAAATAGGCAATGATTATTGTAATTTAATTTGCTTTAAATCAGATCGTTATTCAAAAAATTTACTTTTATATGGAGATTCACACGCAGGTGATATTGAATATTCTTTAAGTAATGTCACTGAAAAAAATAAAATAAATTTATTTATATCTTATGATTTACAACAAGATGAGAATAGAAAATATCAGATGAAACAATTGTCTGAAATCTTAAAAGAGAATAAAATAGATTATGTGCTTATTTTAAATCATGTAAGGATAAAATATGAAGATTATTTCAAAGAAATAGAAAAAATGATAAGTAATTTTCCGAATATTAAATTTTATTATTTTTTACCTAGAGTTCAGTTTAATGACTCACCCATAAAATATAAAATGTTAAACAAAAAAAATATTTTGATAGATAGAGTGAATATAGATAAAATCAATAAAAAATTAAGTATATTAATAAACGAAAATCTTTTTGTGATTAATCAAAATGATTTAATTTTAAGATCTATAAATAATTGTAATGAGCTAGATTGTTTTGACGGTCATAATCAATACGGCCAACCTCTTTACAGAGATCCTGATCATTTAACAATTTTAGGTTCAGACATACTTATAAAAAATTTTTTTAAATATCACTTCAAAAAAAATTAAAATAAATATAAATTTTCTTGTTATGCTAAAAAACTTTGATATTAAGATGACATGAAATACATAGTTGTAACTGGCGGTGCTGGATTTATTGGGTCTAATTTAATTAATTCTTTAACTGCTTATGACAAAAAATTGAAAATAATTTCAATTGATAATTATTTTACAGGAATTAAGAAAAATCATATAAAAAATAAAAATGTTAAATACTTAAGAGGAGACACTAGAAATATAAGTCAGATTTTATCTAAGTATAAGAAACACATCAAAGTAATTTTTCATTTTGCTGAATTTTCAAGAATAGCTCAAAGTTTTGATAACCTTGAAAAATGCTTTAATTCAAATATTATTGGAAGCTATGAAGTAATTCAGTTTTGTTTAAAAAATAGAATTAAAATTATTTATTCGGCAACTTCAGCAAGCCTTGGTAATGCTGGTAAAGATCAAAATCTTTCCCCATATGCTTTTAGTAAATCTAATAATATGAATTTAATCATGAATTTACATGAGTGGTTTGGATTAAAATTTGAAATTGTTTATTTTTATAATGTTTATGGTCCAAAACAAATATACAATTCATCAATGGCCGCTGTACTAGGTGTATTTGAAAGTAATTATAGACAAAAGAAACCGTTGCCAGTTGTAAAACCAGGTTCCCAAACAAGAAAATTTACCCATGTTAAAGATACGGTAGATGCATGCATTTATGCTTGGAAAAAAAATAAAAATAAACATTATTCAATTTCAAATAAAAGATCATATTCTATACTTGAACTTGCAAAGTTATTTAGTAATAATATTAAAATAATACCTGAAAGAAGAGGAGAAAGGTTTAAATCTTCTGAAGTGAAAAAAATAAGAAACTATAAAATAATAAATCTTATTGGAAAAACATCTTTAAATAATTACATAAAGGAAATAAAAAATATATGAGATATTTAGTTTGTGGTGCTGGAGGTTTCATAGGTGGTCATTTAGTTAGGAATTTAATGGAAGAAGGACACGAAGTAGTTTGTGCTGATGTAAAACCTTTAGAATATTGGTTTCAATTGTTTGAAGAAAACAAAAATTACTCTTTGGATTTAAAAGAATATGAACACTGCTTAAAAGTAACTAAGAATATTGATTTCATATATAATATGGCATGTAATATGGGGGGCATGGGATTTATCGAAAATAATAAAGCTGAATGTATGCTATCAGTACTAATTAATACTAATTTATTAAGAGCTTGCTTAGTTAACAAAGTTCAGAGATATTTTTATTCTTCTAGCGCATGTGTATATAACGCTCAAAAACAAAATGAAACATTTATACCAGGGCTAAAAGAAGAAGATGCCTACCCAGCAGAGCCTGAAGATGGATATGGATGGGAAAAATTATTTAGCGAAAGGATGTGCAGACATTTCACTGAAGACTTCGGCTTAGAAACAAGAGTTGTAAGATATCATAATGTCTATGGTCCTTTAGGGACCTACGATGGTGGAAGAGAAAAAGCTCCTGCCGCAATGTGTAGAAAAATAGCAGAAGCTAAAATGAAAAATATCAAAGAAATTGAGGTTTGGGGAGATGGACAGCAAACTAGAAGTTTTATGTATATAACTGATTGTATTGAAGGGACAAAAAAATTATTCAATTCAAATTTAAAAGAACCATATAACGTAGGAAGCTCAGAACAAGTATCTATCAATCAAATGATTGATATGATAGAGGAAATTGCAGATTATAAAGTTGATAGAAAATATTTATTAGATAAACCAAAAGGTGTTAGGGGTAGATCAAGCGACAATGCCAAAATTATTAAAGACTTAAATTGGTCACCAACTTTGCCATTAAAAGATGGATTAGCTAAAACTTATAATTGGATATTTAATGAGTTAAAAAGTGGCGAAAATTCTCTAAAATTTTCTAGATCTTAGCTTTACAATATATAGATTTAATAGTAAAAAGCTTTGCCTGGTGATTATTGCGAAAGGGTCATACCCGATCCCATTCCGAACTCGGAAGTCAAGCCTTTCAGCGCCAATGGTACTTTGTCTTAAGACACGGAAGAGTAGGACGTTGCCAGGCTAAAATCTTATAATATGAAAATTGCTAGTTCTTTAAAATCGCTAAAAAAAAGAGATCTAAACTCAAAGTTAGTTAGACGAAGAGGTAGAGTTTACATAATAAATAAAAAAAATCCTAAGTTTAAGGCGAGGCAAAAATAGTTTATGGATAACGAAAGTCATAAAAATACTTGGAATAATTTTACTAAGTTTGTTTTGTGGGGTTCTGTAGCAGTTGTTATTATCCTCGTACTAATGGCTGTATTTCTTTTGTAGAATGATCATTGGATCTATCTCTGAAAATTTAGATATCGAGCAACGTGTTGCTATAACACCAGATATAATAAAAAAATATAAATCACTTGGGCTAGATGTTCATTTAACGAAAAATTATGCAGCTCATCTTGGTATAAGTGACAAAGAGTATGAAGCACAAGGTGCAAATTTTTTTGCTGAAGAAGAGATTATCTCAAATTCGAATGTAATATTGCAAATGAATATACTTAGTGATCTAAATTTAAACAAACTTAAAGAAAAACAAATTTTAATTGGAGTTTTAAATCCATATTCGAATGAAAAAAAACTAAAAGAAATAACATCCAAGAACATAAATTGTTTTTCTTTAGAACTATTACCTAGGATAACCAGGGCACAATCAATGGATATTCTATCATCGCAAGCAAACTTGGCTGGGTACAAAGCTGTTTTGGATTCATTTGCGTATTTTCAAAAAGCTATACCAATGATGATGACGGCAGCCGGAACGATATCTGCAGCAAAAGTATTAGTTGTTGGAGCTGGAGTTGCTGGACTTCAAGCCATAGCAACTGCAAAAAGAATGGGGGCAATAGTCTTTGCAACTGATGTAAGATTAGCCTCGAAAGAACAAGTAGAAAGTTTAGGGGGAAAATTTTTATCAGTAGAAGGAGCAGAAAACTTAGAGACTGAAGGAGGATATGCTAAAGAAGCTTCAGATGATTTTAAAAAGAAACAAGAGGAATTATTAAAAGAAACTTTAAAAAAAATTGATATAGTTATATGCACCGCATTAATACCTGGAAAAAAAGCGCCTATAATTATTAAGAAAGATATGATTGATGTTATGACAAGTGGATCAGTTATTTATGACCTTGCCGCAATCCAAGGTGGAAATTCTGAATTAACCAAAGCTGATGAAATAATTGATGCAAATGGAGTAAAAATAATGGGAAAAACAAATATATTAAATAAATTACCAGTTTCGGCATCTAGCCTTTATGCAAAAAATGTTTTTAACTTTGTTAATAATTTATTTGATAAAGAAAAGAAAAGCTTTGAAATAAATTTAGAAGATGAAATAATTAATAAAACTAAGGTTAAATAATGGAAATTGATCCTTTTATTTTTAGATTGAGTATATTTATATTATCAATATTTGTTGGTTATTATGTTGTTTGGAGTGTTACACCTTCTTTACATACTCCTTTAATGTCTGTGACAAATGCAATTTCATCAGTGATCATAGTAGGAGCTATAATTGCAGCTTTAGCTGGATCATCAAGCAGTGTATTTGAAACATCAAATATCTTTGGTTTTTTAGCAATTATTCTAGCAGCTGTGAATATATTTGGAGGTTTTCTAGTGACTCAAAGAATGTTGCAAATGTATAAAAAGAAGAAAAAATAATTATGTCAGCAAATGTATCAGCATTATTTTATTTAGTATCTGGAATACTTTTTATTTTAGCTCTCAGAGGTCTCTCATCTCCTGAAACATCTAGGCAGGGGAATTACTTCGGTATAGCTGGAATGGCAATTGCAATAATTGTCACTTTTTTATCGGTAGGAAATTTTGAAACTGGTTTTATTTATGTACTAATTTTTTTAGCTATAGGAGGTGCTATTGGTGCATTTATTGCTTTCAGAATACCCATGACTGCAATGCCTGAACTTGTTGCTGGTTTTCACAGCCTTGTAGGTCTTGCCGCTGTTTTTGTTGCTATATCAGCTTTCTTAAAACCAGATGCATTTAATCTCGGAGCTGTTGGAGATATTAAACTTGCGAGCTTAATTGAAATGTCTTTAGGTGCCGCTATAGGAGCTATAACTTTTTCAGGTTCTATTATCGCTTTTTTGAAACTCAGAGGTATAATGTCAGGTGCGCCAATAACCTTTAAAGGCCAGCACTTTATAAATTTGCTACTTGGATTAGCAATTTTATTTTTAATTTACTATCTATGTAGAACTCAGTTATCTAATATTTTTTGGTCAATTGTAATAATATCTTTTATAGTTGGAGTCCTATTAATTATTCCAATAGGTGGAGCAGATATGCCTGTTGTAATTTCAATGCTAAACTCTTATTCTGGCTGGGCTGCTGCAGGGATTGGTTTTACTTTAGAGAACACTGCTCTGATTATTACAGGCGCTTTGGTTGGTTCATCAGGTGCTATTCTCTCTTACATCATGTGTAAAGGAATGAATAGGTCATTTTTCAATGTTATACTTGGTGGATGGGGTGCAAACGAACAAACTTCAAACACGCAGACTAAAGAACAAAAACCTGTAAAAAGTGGGAATGCTGATGATGCTGCATTTTTAATGAAAAATGCATCTTCAGTAATTATTGTACCGGGTTATGGCATGGCGGTTGCACAAGCTCAACATGCTCTTAGAGAAATGGTTGATGCATTAAAAAAAAATGGAGTAAAAGTTTCTTACGCAATTCATCCGGTTGCCGGAAGAATGCCGGGCCATATGAATGTTTTACTTGCTGAGGCAAATGTTCCCTACGATGAAGTATTTGAATTAGAAGAAATAAATAATGATTTTGCAAATTGTGATGTAGCGTACGTAATTGGAGCAAATGATGTTACAAATCCTGTAGCTAAATCTGACCCCCAAAGCCCAATTTATGGAATGCCAGTTCTAGATGTTGAAAAAAGTAAATCTGTTTTATTTGTTAAAAGAAGTTTATCTCCTGGCTATGCTGGAATAGATAATGATCTTTTTTACAGAGATAATACCTTAATGCTTTTTGCAGATGCAAAAAAGATGACAGAAGAAATTGTTAAGAGTTTATAGTTGACTAAAATTTTTTGTGATATAGCTGATAAAGTTCTTATAAAAAAATTTAACAAAAAAAAAATTGTTAAAGGTTTTACAACAAATCCCAGTTTGATGAGAAAAGCTGGTGCAAAAGATTACTTAAATTATTCTAAAGAGATTCTTGAAATAACAGATAAGCCAGTGTCCTGCGAAGTATTTGCAGACGATATTAAAAATATGATTTCCCAAGGTTTAAAAATAAATAATTTAGGTAAGAATATTTATGTTAAAGTTCCAGTGACAAATTCTAAGGGAAAGTTTATGGGGGATGTAATTAAAACTCTTAATAATAACAAAATAAAACTAAATATAACAGCTGTTTATACTTTTACTCAAACTCAAAAAATCTTAAAAAAAATAAACAAAGAAACTAAAGTTATAATATCAATTTTTGCTGGACGTATGTCAGATACAGGAAAAGATCCATTGCCTCATTTTAAAAAAAGTTTAAAACTTTCAAAAAAATATAAAAATGTTGAAATATTATGGGCTAGTACAAGAGAACCTTATAATTATATTCAAGCTAAACAAATTGGATGTCACATAATCACTGTTCCACCGGAAATAATTGAAAAAATAGAAAAATTTGGCAAGAGTTTTAAAAAGTTGACCACTGATACAGTTAAAGGTTTTTTGTTAGATACAAAAAAATCAAAGTTTAAAATCTAATTGGTTGCGGGGGACGGATTTGAACCGCCGACCTCAAGGTTATGAGCCTTGCGAGCTACCAGGCTGCTCCACCCCGCGATAATTAAATCCTATTTTTGAGTTTGTTAAGTTTTTTTACTCTTTTAATGTTTTCTTGAAGAATTCTCTTTTTTTTTTCAGAGGGCTTCTCATAATTATTTTTTAGTTTAATTATTTTAAAAAAACCATCTCGCTGGAGTTTTCTTTTTAAAACTCTTAACGCTTGTTCAACATTATTATCTTTGACTTCTATTTTAATAACAACCTCCAAAAAGTGATTTTAGTTAACATTTTAATTAATATTTGTCTATATTTTTTCAATTCCACTTTTATTAGCTTGATTTAATTTTTCTTTATCTTTTTTTTCTTTAATTATCCTTCTTTCTGCCTTCTCAATTGCATTTAATAATTCTTTTTGAGTAAATAGACCCATTGCAACAGGGTCTTTTGCATTTAAACTGTTATAATTCCAATAACTCTTATTTCTTATTGAGCTCACAGAGTTTTTAGTTACACCAACTAATTTAGCAATTTGTGAGTCTTTTAATATAGGATGATTTTTTAACAACCATAATGCTGAGTCTGGTTTATCTTGACGTTTAGATAAAGGTATATATTTTTTGAATTTATTTTCTGTGCTTTTAATTTCAACATCTAGATTAACTATATTTAAGTTACGATTTACATCTTTTGATGAGAGTTCAATTTCTTCTTGCGTGAGTTGACCAGAGATAATAGGGTTATAACCAACTATACCTTTTGCAACTTCACCATCCGCAATTCCCTGAACCTCTACTTCATGCAGCTTACAAAAATTAGCAATTTGTTTAAACGTTAATGATGTATTTTCTACAAGCCAAACTGCTGTTGCCATTGGCATTAATGGTGCTTTTGACATTTTTTTTATTTCTCTGATCTAAAGTTTTGAAACTTTTTATTAAATTTGCTTATTCTTCCTTTATCTAAAATTTTTTGCTTTCCACCAGTCCATGCTGAATGAGATTTGGGATCAATTTCAAGTTTCAGCACTTCATTTTCTGAACCCCAAGTTGACTTAGTTTCAAACTGAGAACCATCAGTCATTTCTACTTTTATTACATGGTATTTTGGATGTATTTTTTTTTTCATGGGCAGCCTTATAACAAAATTTATTTCAAAAACAATTAAAAGTTATTAAGTTTTTTGAGCATTTTATCATAAATATTTGGATTTCCTGCTCTAATATCAATTTGACTGATTTTGAATTCATTAATATTGTTTACTTTGCCACCCGCTTCTTCAATAATTATTTTACCAGCAGCAACATCCCATAAATTTATTTTATTGTGAAAATATCCATCAAATCTTCCACACCCAACATATGCCATGTCTAATGCAGCACAACCAGAATTTCTTAAATTTAATTTTGGATAAACTATTTGTGTGCCATGATTATTTGTAGCAAATAAACATTCTTCCAAATTTGACTTATTAGAAACACGAATTCTACTATTATTTAAATAAGATCCATTATTTTTTTCCGCGTAAAATATTTCATTTTTAATAGGATCAAAAATTAATCCTATGGTTATTACATCATCAAATTTTAACGCTAATGAAATTGCAAAATGCGGAATGCCATGTAAAAAATTTGTTGTACCGTCTATTGGATCTATTATCCAAAAAACATTTTTATTCTTATTTATTATCTTTCCAGTTTCTTCAGTTATAAAAGAAAAGTTTTTTTTTGATTTTGTCAGCTCCTCTACTAAAATTTTTTCAACCCTTTTATCAGTTTTAGTTACAAAATCTTTAGGTCCCTTTTTTGATACCTGTAATTTTTCAATTTCCCCAAAATCCCTAATGATTATTTTAGATGCCTTCTCGCATGCTTTAATCATCAAATTTAAGTTTGGTGATATAGAATTCATTTTATATTTTTTTTACATATTCCATTGTTCTTGTATCAATAATAATCTTATCACCACTTTCAATAAATGGAGGGACTTGAATATTTAAACCATTTTTAAGAACTGCTGGTTTATATGAGGATGAAACTGTTTGTCCTTTTATTGATGCATCTGTTGTTTCTATTTCACAGGATATTTGATTCGGAAGTATAATATTTAAAGGGGTGTCATTATGAAAATTGATATTTACTTCTAAATTTTCTGTAAGCATTTTACCTTTATTGCCGACAACATCTTTGTTTATATTGATTTGCTCAAAAGATTCAGGATTCATAAAATAGAAATCGTTTTCATCACTATATAAAAAATTAAATTTCATTTCCTCCAGTGCTGCTTTCTCTATATTTTCACTAGATCTAAATCTTTCATTTAATTTAGTGTTTTTATTAAGACTTTTCATTTCTACCTGCGCAAAAGCACCACCTTTTCCAGGTTTAACATGGTTAGTTTTGAGCACTTCCCATAAATCATTTTTATATTCGAGTATCATACCAACTCTTATTTCTGTTGCATTTATTTTCATTTTAACATCTTTATTGCTTGTTGTGGTCTAAGTTTTTTATTATTCCATATGTAGCCTGAGATAGCTAAAAAATCAGCTTTATTCAATAATAGATTTTTATAATTTTTTTCATTAATTCCTCCAATAGCAACAATAGGTATTCTTATATATTTTTTTATTTTTTTTAGAGTAGCAATATTAGCTTTAAAATTAACTATTTTGGTTAAAGATTTAAAGAATGCTCCTATTGCGATATAGTCTGCATTTTTTAATGAGGCAATTCTGGCAAGTTTTAACGAATTATGACAAGTAATTCCTATTATTTTGTTTTTTAAAATTTTTTTGGCTTCAGTAATATTCATATCATTTTGACCTAGATGACAACCATCAGCTTTAACCTTTCTTGCCAGATACGGATCATCATTTATAATAAATTTCACTTTATTTTTTTTACAGATTTTTAAAATCCTCTTTGCAATTTCAATTTTTTTTTTAGTAGATTCTTTTTTTAGCCTTAATTGAAAAAATTTTACTTTGTTTGATTTTAAGACCAAATTTAAATTAATATAGAAAGATTTACTATTAATATTATTAGGAGATATTAAATATACAAATTTTTTATTTGGAATTTTCAAGATTTTTTGACCATTTCCCTTGAGCGGCTAAAGTACACATTTTAGCCCTATGATCAAATATTTCTTGTGTACCGGTTATATTTTTTAAATCTTTTGACCAAAATTTTAATGCGCTTTGTTGCAAAGCTCTTCCATAGGAATAAGTCATTACAAAACCTGTGTTATTTTTAATATTTATTTGGTTTAGATTTGCAGTTGCCTCAATTTCGGATTGGCCTCCTGATAGAAAAGCTATGCCTGGAACTGATGAAGGTACATTATTTTTTAAACACTCTAAAGTAAGTTCAGCAATTTCCTCACTAGAAATTTTTTCACCAGAATTTGTTCCAGGTAAAATCATATTTGGTTTTAAAATTGTCCCTTTTAAATCAATATTATTTAATTCTAACTCTTCATAACATTTTTGTAGCACCTCAGATGTTTTATGCTGACAATCTTTGGCGGAATGGTTGCCATCCATTAAAACTTCAGGCTCTATAATTGGAACCATTCCAGCCTCTTGAACTAATGCCGCATATCTAGCCAAAACATGAGCATTTGCTGAAATTGATAATTTGCTAGGATATTTATCTGATATTGAGTATACCCCCCTCCATTTTGTAAATCTTGCTCCTAACTTATAATATTCTTTTAGTCTTTCTCTCAAACCGTCTAAACCTTCAGTCACTTTTTCTTCTTTAGATCCTGCCAATACTTTAGCTCCTGTGTCAACTTTAATACCAGTTAATGATCCAGTTGAGTTAATAAGTTCGGGAATAGTTTTTCCTGTTGATGTTTTTTGTCTTATCGTTTCATCATATAATATTACTCCTCCTATACATTCCTTCATTGATAAAGATGAAAAAAGAGTTTGTCTGAATAGTAGTCTATTATTTTCATTGGACTGTACTTTCACTGAATCTAATCTTTTTGTCATTGTAGCAGTACTCTCATCTGCAGCAAGAATACCCTTGCCTTTTGATAATATTTGTAGAGCGATTTTGTTTAGTTCAGTCATTTAATTTAATGCTTTTATACCAGGGAGATCTTTACCTTCAAGAAATTCTAAAAAAGCTCCACCAGCAGTTGAAACAAAATTAAATTTATCATTTATTTTTAGTGAATTAATTACTGCAACCGTATCGCCCCCACCAACAACAGAAAATATTTTGTTCCCTCTGTTTGCTATATATTTTGCAACTTCTGAGCTTCCTAGTGAAAAATTCTTATTTTCAAAGTAACCCAATGGTCCGTTCCATAATATTGTCGAGGAATCGTCAATAATTCTTTTTATTTCAACTAATGTTTTTGATCCTACATCAAGTATAATATCATCGTCTTCAATATCTTTAAAATCTTTTTCAAAAGATTTATCGTTTAATTTTTTTCCAATTTTAACATCTCTCGGAAAATATATTTTACATTTATTTTTTTCAGCATACGTGAAAATCTCTTGAATTATGTAATCAATATTTTTTTCATAAACAGAGTTACCAATTTTTAAACCTTTGTATTTCAATATATTGTTCGCCATAGCACCAACTATTATAATGCTATTAAATTTTGGTATTAAATTTTTTATTACATTAATTTTTGTAGAAATTTTGGAGCCTCCAATAATGCATGTAATCGGCTTTTTTATTTCCGAGGTTATTCTATTGAGAGCATTTACCTCTGCATTAATTTGAATTCCGCTGTACGATGGAATATACTTTGTTATTTTTGATACCGAAGCATGTTCTCTATGTGAGCATGAAAACGCATCATTAACATATATTTCTCCTAAGCTTGCTAATTTCTTTGAAAATTTATCATCGTTGGCTTCTTCTTCGGGATAAAATCTAATATTTTCTAGTAATATCACCTCATTCTTGGAACTCTTAAAAATATTTTCTTTATTTAAATTAAAAATGTTTTCTTTAAGTAATGAGACTTCTTTTTTAATTTTACTTTTAATATACAACGATACCAATTCGAGAGAGAGTTCCTTAACTATTTTACCTTTTGGCCTTCCAACATGAGAAATTATTATAATCTTTGCTTTTTTTTTTAATAGAAATTCTAGAGTAGGTATAACCTTATCAATCCGGTTAAAATCTGTTATTTTTCCATTTTTTATAGGAACATTTAAATCAAGCCTAAGAATTATTCTTTTATTTTCAATATTTTCTATATTTTCAATGGATTTCATTATTTGATCTTGCTTACATACTCAGCAATATCACACATTCTATTCGAGAAACCCCATTCATTGTCATACCAAGCTGAAATTTTACCCATTTTATTACCGACTACATTAGTAAGTGAGGAGTCTATGATTGCAGATGCACTATGGTGATTAAAATCAATTGAGACTAGCTTCTCATCTGTAACATTTAGAATATTTTTAAGTTTCGTTTTAGAAGCTGAAAATAAAGAGTTATTTAATTTTTTTACAGTAATATTTTTTTTTACATTAAATATAAATTCTATTAATGAAACATTTGGTGTTGGCACTCTCATTGCTATTCCCTCTAGCTTACCTTTCAATGAGGGTATAATCTCACCAATAGCTTTTGATGCACCAGTAGATGTGGGTACAATTGATTGACTTGCAGATCTCGCTCTTCTTGGATCTTTGTGAGAATTATCTAATATTCTTTGATCACTTGTAAAAGCATGTATGGTTGTCATAAAACCATTAAGAATTATAAAATTTTCATTAATTACATCTGCTACAGGAGCTAAACAATTTGTTGTGCAAGAAGCTGCCGAAATAATTCTATCATTCTTGCTGATCTTCTTATGATTTACGCCAAAAACTATAGTTTTATCAGCCATTTTACATGGTGCTGATACAATAACTTTTTTCACCCCATTTTGTAAATGTGGCAGTAATTTATCTTTAGAATTAAACTTACCCGTGCACTCAAAAACATAATCAACACCATATTTTTTCCACTTTATATCATTAATAATAGAGTGTTGGGTGTAAGATATTTTTTCTTTATTTATTTTTATGTAATTACCTCCAGATTTTACAAGAGAACTAAAATTACCATGAATTGAGTCATATTTTAATAAATTTGCGCAAATTTCAGAGCTTGATTTATTATTAATATGTTTGATAATTATTTTACCTTTGTAATTTTCATAAATTGACCTCACTATCATTCTGCCAATTCTTCCCATACCGTTAATGCCGACTTTTATTGTCATTTTTTTAAATAAAATTTAATTTTTTTACTAATTTTTTCACTATTTAAACCAAAATGATCATAGACCTTTTTATAAGGAGCGCTTTTACCAAAGTCTTCTATTGAAAAAGACTTGCCGCTTTCAATATATTTTTCCCAAGACATTCTTGATCCTGCTTCAATTGAAAAAGTGTTTTTGCTTTCTTTTAAGATTTTATCTTTATAGCTTTTGCTTTGTTTGTCAAAAATTTCTTGGCAAGGCATTGATATTACTTTTGAATAAATTTTTTGTTTGGCCAATTTATGACTAGTTTCAATTGCAAGATTGACCTCTGATCCTGATGCTAAAATAGTTAAATTTATATTCTTTCCAGTTCTTATAACTTCGTAAGCTCCCATAGAGCATTGATTTTTTTTGCTAAAACTCTTTCTTATGGGTTTTAAGTTTTGTCTGGTTAAAGTTAATATGCTAGGTGTTTTGTTGCTGTTTAAAGCAATATCCCAACATTCAATTGTTTCGGTTTGATCTGCTGGCCTTAAAACATTTAAGTTTGGAATAGATCTTAAAGCAGCAAGTTGCTCTACTGGTTGATGTGTAGGTCCATCTTCTCCTAGTCCTATAGAGTCATGTGTCATTACATAAATTACCTTCTGTTTCATTATAGCAGACAGTCTTATTGAAGGTTTACAATAGTCTGAAAATATTAAAAAAGTACCTCCATAAGGAATAAAATTACTATGAAGAGCTAATCCATTCATTATTCCACTCATTGCGTGTTCCCTAACACCATAGTGAATATAATTACCATCAAAGTTACTTGAATTAATAATTTTATGTAACTTAGTTTTTGTATTGTTTGATCCTGCAAGATCTGCAGAGCCACCAATTAAAGTATTTCTCTCTTTTAATATAGTTGATAAAAACTCTTCTGAGGATTTTCTTGTAGCTATAGTCTTAAAATTTTTTATTGCATCTTTTTTTTGTTTTATAATTGAACTCGAGAATTTATTTTTTATAATACTTTTAAATTTTAGTTTGTGTTTGCTAAATGTTTTATTCCATATTTTTTCTTTTTTTACACCTTTTTTTCCAATTTTCCTCCAATCAATTAAAATTTTTTGGGGTATTTTAAATGGTTCATTATCCCAATCTAATTTTTTTCTAACTAACTTAATTTCATCTATTCCAAGAGGACTTCCATGAGAAGAGGCCTTTCCACCTTTATTTGGAGATCCAAATCCTATTTTTGTTTTACACGAAATTACAGTTGGTTTTTTTGATGTTTGCGCTTTTTTTAACGCATTATAAATTTCTCTGTAATTATGCCCATTGATTAAAATATAATTCCATCCATAGCTTTGAAATCTGTTTTTATAATCATCTGAGACTGCTAAACTAGTAGGACCATCTATTGAAATAGAATTATTATCAAAAAGCATTATAAGATTATTAAGTTTAAGGTGACCGGCTAGACTCATCGCTTCATGACTTATTCCTTCCATAAGACAACCATCACCAGCCAATACATAGGTTTTGTGATTTATTAAATTACTTCCTAATTTTTTTTTTAAAATTTCTTCTGCAATTGCAAAACCCACAGAATTTGCAATTCCTTGACCTAAAGGACCAGTTGTTGTTTCAATACCTGAGTTTGGGTGATACTCTGGGTGTCCAGCACAAATTGAATTTAGTTGTCTAAATTTCTTGATATCGTTAAGTGATATACTTTTATACCCAGTTAGGTACAAAAGCGAGTAAAGTAACATTGATCCATGTCCAGCTGATAAAATAAATCTATCTCTATTAAGCCAGTTTGGATTTTTTGGATTAAATTTTAGAAAATACTTAAATAAAACTGTTGCAACGTCAGCCATACCCATTGGCATGCCCGGGTGACCAGAATTAGCGTTTTGAACCGCATCGATTGATAAAAAACGAATAGCGTTTGATAAATTTTTTTCTTTATTTTTCAAAAAGTATCCTATCTAGACTTAGGTGATTCAATTTATTAATATAGATATATATATGAAAAACATTGATGAAAAAGAAAAAAAATTAAAGGAGACCTTAAAAAAATTAGGAGAGATAAACATTCAACATAATGAAGAACTAGATAAAGTTGCAATTCTAAAAGATCAAAAAAATCAATTAGAAATTGAAAAAAAACAGATAACCACATCTCTTCAAAAACTAGAAGAAGAAAACTTAAAACTTAGAAGTCAAATAAATGAATTAAAAAAGGATTACGAAATCTCAAAAAGAAAAGAAAATCAATTTAATGAAAAAATTGATGAATTAAATCAAGAAACAGATAATTTATTGGAAGAAATAGATAAATGGCAAATGTAAATATAAAATTTAATGGTAAAGAATATTTATTATCTTGCGAAGATGGTCAAGAAGAGCATTTGGAAGAATTATCCTTGAGTTTAAATAAAAAATTTAATGATTTAAAATTTGACCTTGGAAATATTGGAGAGAATAAATTATTACTAATATCTTCTATAAAAGTCATGGATGAGTATTTTGAAACCAAAAAAAAAGTAGATACGCAAAAAAAAGAGCTTCAAGAATTAAAAGAAAAATTTAAAGAATTAAAATCCTTAGTTTATAAGTACAAAGATAACAAAGAAAATGAAATTAAAAATTTAAGCTCAACACAAGAAGAACTTGAGAATGATATTGAAAACTACAAAATAAGTTATGAAAATTTAATAGACAAAGTAACTTTAGAAATAGAAGACTTTGTCAAAAAAAATAGCAGAAATACATCTGTTTCTTAAAATATCAGTGTCAAAATTTAAATTAAGAAAAAAAATTATTTACCTAAGAAAAAAAAAATATTTTGAAATCAAAATAGGCAATAATATTATAGATAGTTTTTGTAACAAAATTAATCTATCAAAAAATAAAATTATTGGAGGCTATTTTCCAATAAATTTTGAATTTGATTGTTTGCAAATACTAAAAAAATTTTATTCTAACAATTATATTATTTCGTTGCCAATTATAAAAAGAAATCATCAAATGGATTTTTATAAATGGAGTCCAAATGATCCTTTAACAATTAGTTCATTTGGAATTCCTCAGCCAATAAAATTAAAAAAAGTATATCCAGATATAATATTTGTACCGATAGTTGCCTTTGATAAATACAGGAACAGAATTGGCTATGGTGGTGGGTTTTATGATAGATATTTAGAAAAAATTTCTCAAATTAAAAAATGTATGACAATTGGACTGGCTTTTTCACATCAAAAAGTTAATAAAATTAATGTTGATAATTTTGATAGAAAATTAGATTTAATTTTGACAGAAAAATTAATTCAAAAATGAAAATTTTATTTTTAGGCGACATAGTTGGAGACGCAGGCTTTAAATCAGTAAAAACGAACTTGCCAAATATAGTCTCAAAAAAAGGTATAGATTTTGTTTGTGTTAATGGCGAAAATGCAGCCAGTGAAGGTGTGGGTCTAACCGAAAATATTGCTAATGAACTTTTTAATGTAGGTGTAGATGTAATTACAACTGGCAATCATGTTTGGGATCAAAAAGAAATTTATGAATATATAAAAACTGAAAAAAGATTATTAAGACCAATAAATATGAGTGGAAATTTACCAGGCAAAGGTTTTTCCATATTTAATTCAAAAAAAAATCTGAAAGTTGGTGTACTCAATCTTATTGGTAACGTTTTTATGAAAAAAAGTGATGATGTTTTTAAAATTGCTACTGAATTTATTGCACAAAAAAAAATTTTAAAAGATTATGATTTTTTGATAGTGGATTTTCACGGAGAAATTACTGCTGAAAAAATGGCCATAGGTAATTTGTTTGATGGATATGCAACTTTAGTTGTAGGCACCCACACACACGTTCCAACAAATGATGCAAGAGTTCTAAAAAATGGAACTAGCTATATTACCGATGCTGGAATGTGTGGTGACTATGACTCGGTCATAGGTATGAATTCACAAAATTCAATTAACAGATTTCTAAAAAAAGAGTCTGTAAAACATTTTCCTGCCAATGGAGAGGCATCTCTGAGTGGGGTAGTTGTAGAATGCGATGTAAGAAATGGACTTGCAAAAAATATAGAAAGCTTCATTTTTGGTGGAAGTTTAAAAAACATAAATTAATTATGGCTGGACATTCACATTGGGCGGGTATTAAACATAAAAAAGGCAAAGCTGACAAACAGAGATCAAAAATTTTTTCTAAACTATCTAGAGAAATCACTGTAGCCGCAAAACTAGGAGATAAGAACCCTGATATGAATTCGAGACTAAGATCAGCAATACAAGCAGCCAGATCAGCTAATATGCCAAAAGAAAATATTGAGAGAGCAATTGAAAAATCTTCTAACAATGATCAATCAAATTTTGAAAATATTAGGTATGAAGGTTTTGGACCGAGCAAATCTGCTGTAATAGTTGAAGCATTGACTGATAATAAAAATAGAACTGCTTCTAATATAAGAACAATATTTTCAAAAAATAACGGTTCTTTAGGAACCCAGGGCTCTGCATCTCATAATTTTCAAAGATTGGGTGTAATTAAAATAGACAAAAATGAAATTGAACAAGATAAAATTTTTGAATTAGCAATTGAGTCGGGTGCAAATGATTGTATTTCTCGTGATGAATTTCATGAAGTGCATACGGATATCAATGAAATATATGAGGTAAAAAAAAAATTTGAAAAAGTTATTGTAAATTTTCTTTCTACTGAAATTGAGTGGCTACCTATAAATAAAGTATCCCTTAAAGGCGAAGAAAATCAAAATATGGCAAAATTTTTAGAGACTCTTGAGGATGAGGATGATGTACAAAATGTTTATACAAATGTTAACTTTGAAGGTTAAATGATAATCGTTGGAATTGATCCAGGAATAGCTGGTGCTATTTGTTTTTTTTCTGATGGAAAAGTTATTGATGTCATCGACATGCCTACAATGGCAGAAGGAAAAAAAAATAAAAAACAAGTTAATGGCAGGCAAATTTATAATGAAATAATGCTGATAAAAAATAAATTTTTGAATGAAAAAATGAGTGTAATAGTCGAACAAGTTTCTGCTATGCCAGGACAAGGTGTAACAAGCATGTTTAATTTTGGACAATCATTTGGAGTAATAAAAGGGATATGCTCAGCAATGGAGCTACCTATTTTTTATGTCAGACCTGCAAAATGGAAAAAATATTTTAACTTGATTAATTCCGAAAAAGACGCAAGCAGAACTAAGGCAATAGAAATGTTTCCCAAAATCTCTCATAAGCTATATAGAAAGAAAGACAATAACAAAGCTGATGCTATTTTAATTGCTCAATACTTTGAAAACATAAGGGAAAACAACGATAACTAGTCCAATAGAGAATTTTGAAGTCAAATTAATGACATATTTTAATGAGAAATGAATGAATGGATGCAGATATCGCAACTCAAAGTTTAGGTTTAGCAAGCAACACAGATTTCTCTTTAATTAGTCTCTTTTTAAGAGCTGATATAATTGTCAAATCAGTCATTATAATATTAATTCTAAGTTCTATTTACTCATGGGCAATAATTTTTGAGAAAATAAGAATGTTTAGGAAAATTAATAAAAGTGCAGAAGAGTTTGAGGAAAAATTTTGGAAATCAAAATCTGCCGAAACATTTTATAACAGTCTGCCCACAAATATTGAAGATCCTATGGCCAAATTATTTAAAACTTCTATGCAAACCGTTATGAAAACAAGATCAAAATCAAATTTATCTGAAAGGTTATCAAGTGTTTTAGAAGTAAATATTGAAAAACAAATGGTTGTAGTTGAAAAGTATAATAGTTTTTTAGCAACCGTAGGATCAACTGCTCCATTTATAGGTTTATTTGGTACTGTTTGGGGTATTATGAATTCATTTCAATCGATTGCAATTTCAAGAAATACTAGTTTGGCAATAGTAGCACCTGGTATTGCAGAAGCTTTATTTGCAACCGCCCTTGGATTGTTAGCTGCAATTCCTGCTGTAATTGCGTTTAATAAATTTAATTCTGACTCTAGAAAATACGCGCAAAAATTAGAAAATTTTTCAAAAAGATTCTTATCGATAATTTAAATGGCATTTAAGCTAAAAAGTTCAAGAAATGATCCAATGAGTGAAATTAATGTTACACCATTTGTTGATGTAATGTTGGTTTTACTAATTATATTCATGGTCACAGCACCATTACTTACTGTTGGAGTGCAGGTAGATTTGCCAGAAACTTCTGCTGATACACTTCCTGAGGAAAATGAACCATTAACTTTAACAATCAATTCTAAAGGTGAAATTTTTATTCAGGAAACAAAAGTTGAGTTTAACAATTTAATTGTAAAAATATTAGCAGTATCAAATAATAGAACTGATACAAGAATATATGTTAGGGGAGACAAGGCGATTAACTATGGAAGGGTTCTTGAAATTATGGGAATGCTCTCTGGGTCAGGATTTACAAAAGTTGCTTTAATATCTGAACCGAACAAAGAGAGATAAAGATTGTGTATCGAGGTCTTTTAATCTCATCTGGATTTCATATTGCTATTGTTATGGTGAGTATTTTGGCTTTGCCATTTGTTGCCAAAAAACCTCTGGATATCCCACCTCTTATTTCTGTTGAACTTATTCAAATAGCCGAAAAGACAAATATTCCTTTTGCACCAAAGGCATCAAAAATAATTGAAAAGGCAAAAAAGGAAAATGAAAAGCTTTTGTCTGAACAGGCTCCTCCTAAAAAAGTCAAAAAAGATGAAAAAAAAGAAGTTCAGAAAGATAAAAAAAAAAATGAAATTTCTAAAGTTGTATCGAAAAAAACACCAACCAGTGAAAATAAAATAGAAAAGTTAAAAAAAGAAAAATTAAATGCTGTACCTATGCCAGATGAAGATAAACAAAAAATTCAACCTAAAGAAGAAAAAAAGCAGAAACCTTCAAAAGAAATCAACGACGAAAATATCAAAAAAATAGTTCAAACTAAAAAACCAATTTTGGATGAAAAAAAAGTTAAACAAGTATCTGAATTTGAAAAAAAAGAAAAATTGGATTTAAATGAAATTGCAGCTTTAATTGATAAAAAAAAAGAAAATTTAGCAGAAACAAAAAAGGAAGTTGATAAGATTTCTCAATCAACTGATGAGACTATGGACTATTCAAAGCTAACATTAAGTGAGGAAGATGCTTTAAAGGCACAAATATTTACTTGTTGGAGTGTTCCTATAGGTTTGCCATTTAGTGAAGATTTATTGGTGAGAGTTAAACTCCAATTAAAACCAGACGGAACAATTGAAAAGCTTGAAATGCTAGATCACGTAAAAATGAATACGCCTGGGAAAGAAAAATTTAGAACTTTAGCTGATAGTGTCAGGAGAGCAATTCAGCTATGCAATCCATTAAAAGTTCCCACAAGTGGTTATGAAAGATGGAAAAATATGATTTTAAATTTTGATGCTCGTGATATGCTTGGAGGATAATGATTAGAATAATTAATTTATTTTTTATTATATTTTTTTTATTATCAGCTAAGGCTTATTCATTAATAGAGATTGATATAACTAGGGGTAATTTAGATCCGTTACCAATTGCAGTTTCTCCATTGTTTCAGGATGACAATTCAAAAAGAAATTCAATTAATGAACTTAAAATTGAAAATGTTGGATCTGAAATTTCATTAGTTGTAGAAAATAATTTGAAAATATCAGGTTTATTTAATCCTCTTAGTAAAGAAGCATTTTTACAAAAGCCAGATATTGCTCATTTAAAACCAAGATTTGAAGATTGGGCATTGATTAAAGCTCAAGCTTTAATTACAGGTAAAGTAACAATTGAGGACAAAAAGTTAAAAGTTGAATTTAGACTATGGGATATTTTAGCTGGAAGAGAAATGATGGCTTTAGCATTTACAACGGTTCCAAGTAATTGGAGGAGAGTTGGACATATAATTTCTGATAAAGTTTATGAGAGATTAACTGGAGAAAAGGGATATTTTGATACCAGAATTATTTATGTATCTGAAGAAGGACCTAAAACTGCAAGAGTTAAGAAGTTGGCTATTATGGATCAAGACGGTTTTAACACAAAATATTTAACATTAGGAAATGAATTAGTTTTAACTCCTAGATTTAATCCGACAAGTCAGATGGTAACTTACCTATCTTATTTTAAAAATCTACCAAGAGTGTATTTATTAGATATTGAAACTGGTACGCAGGAAGTGGTTGGTGATTTTCCAGGAATGACATTTGCTCCAAGATTTTCTCCAGATGGAAAGAAAATTATTATGAGTTTTGCAAAAGACGGTAACTCAGATATTTATACTATGGATTTAGAAAATAGAATTGTTGAAAGAATAACAAATCATCCATCAATTGATACATCGCCATCATACTCACCTGATAATCGATTTATAACATTTAATTCTGATAGGAGTGGGTATCAACAAATTTACGTAATGAAATCTGATGGGTCAAATGTAAAAAGAATTTCATTTGGAAAAGGATTGTATGGCACGCCCGTATGGTCTCCAAGAGGTGATTTAATTGCATTCACAAAATTACATAAAGGGAAATTTTACATTGGTGTTATGCGAACAGATGGTTCGGGTGAGAGATTGTTAACCGAAAATTACTATCAAGAAGCTCCCTCATGGTCTCCTAATGGAAGGGTATTAATTTTTTATAGAGAGACCAAATCTAACGATAAAGGTGAAGGATTTAGTGCAAAACTTTGGTCTATAGATCTTACAGGATACAATGAAAGGCAGGTTCAAACTGAGACTGACGCATCCGACCCATCTTGGTCGTCTTTACTCAGTAATTAGGCCTTTTTTATTAATTTTTAATATAAATTAAGTTGATTTTTATGCTTGAAACATCTAATTAGTTGTGAAAAAGTTCTAATAAAATATTAAGGAGCATTAATGAATTTTAGCAAATCATTTAGAAATACTTTTCTAGTTATATTATTAAGTTTAATCGTATCAGCTTGTGCAACAAAAAAAACCACTACAAAAGTAGAAGGTCAAATGCAAGGTGATGTTTATACAGGCACTGATACTGTTAAATATTTAGCTGACGGTGTTCCAGACAGAGTATTTTTTGCAACAAACGAGTCTATTTTAACAACTAAATCAAGAGACACATTAAGGAAACAAGCAAACTGGTTAAGAGAGAATTCTAGCATCAATGTTGTGGTCGAAGGCCACGCAGATGAAAGAGGAACAAGGGAATACAACTTAGCATTAGGTGAAAGAAGAGCAAATGCTGCCAAAGATTATCTTATAACTTACGGAATATCTGCAGACAGAATTTCAGTAATAAGTTATGGTAAAGAAAGACCTGTTGACTCAGGTTCAAACCCACTTTCTTGGTCGAAAAACAGAAGATCTGTAACCGTAAAAGCTAATTAAAGCTATTTGAAATATTTTAAAGACCCTAAGATTATTATAAATAATTTCAGGGTCTTTTTTTTGCCATCATTATAATTAAAAAATAATTTAATGTTTAAAAAGTACGCCAACATTTTTACTTATATAATCTCTATATTTTTTATTTCATTCAGTGCAGCTTCTGAGGAACTTAGCATGAGAGAAATTTTAGAAATTATTCAAAAAGATCTTAGAACTTTGGAAAGGGCAGTTTATTCAGAATCATTTCAGAAAAAAACTGAAGGTGAAACTGCTTTGACAAATAAGGAAACCGAAGATGTCTTGACAAGACATCTATTAAAATTGTCTGAAATAGAAAAACAATTTCAAAATTTGACTAACAAATTTGAAGAAATTAATTTTAAAGTAGATAAATTATCGTCAAGACTGTCTAAAACACAAGCAGATAATCAATTAAGATTTCAAGATTTAGAAAATAATTCTAACTTCGTTCAAAAAAGTGATAACAATCAAGAAAACTTAATTACAAATGAAAATCTAGATAATGATCTAGCCAGTAAAAAAATTATGCCAGGCTCATCCCAACCTCAAGATTTAGGTACAATATCATATAAGGACATGACAGACACAAATGATACACAAGCTATACAGTCTGTCGAAACGACTCAGACAATTTTGACAGAAAATTTTATAAACGAAGAAAAAATTTTACCTGACTCTTCTCCTTTAGAGCAATATGAATTCGCAACTAGTTTTTTAAAGGTGGGAGATTATAATATGGCAGAAAGAGCATTCAGAGAATTTGTTGATACAAATCCAGATAATGATCTTTCTGGAAACGCACAGTATTGGTATGCAGAAACTTTTAGAATAAGACAGCTCTATACAGATGCAGCATCTGCTTATTTAGAGGGTTACCAAAAATATCCCAAGAGTGAAAAAGCACCCATTAACCTTTTGAAGCTTGGTGTATCTTTAGTTCAAATAGGAGAGAAAGATCAGGGTTGCTTAATGATTGCTGGTGTTAAAAAACAGTATCCAAATGCCACTCAATCAGTTCTTCAAAAAGCCAAATATGAAGAGAAAAAGTTTGAGTGCACCAAAGAAAACTCCTAATTTTTATTTAACAAAATTAAAGGATCCTAAAGTTAAAAAATTATATAAAGTATTTTCGAATAATCTTAATTCTTTAGATGTTGTAAATAAAAAAGTAATGGTCGGAGTATCAGGTGGTGCTGATAGCTTGTCTATTTTATTTTTTTCTCAGTGTTATGCGTTAAAACACAAGCTAAAATTGTATCCAGTAATAATTGATCACAATCTAAGAAAAGAGTCATCTATTGAAGCTAAAAATTTAAAATTTAAACTTAAAAAAAACTTCAGTATTAATTGCAAAATTTTAAAAAAAAAAAATGTTGAAATTAATAAAAATATACAATCTTCCGCAAGAGATCTAAGATATGATTTATTTTATAAAGAATGTAGCAAGCATAATATTGGATATCTGTTACTAGGCCATCATAAAAATGATGTGATAGAAAATTTTTTTATAAGATTGCTTAGAGGTTCTGGTTTAAAAGGACTTGTTTCTTTCGACAAAAAAGTGAGTCTTTTTAATGATATAAAGATTGTCAGACCATTTTTGTCTACTCCAAAAAAAGAACTGATTAAAATTAATAAAAAAACATTTGGCTTTTTTGTAGATGATCCTTCAAACAATAATGATAAATATTTAAGGAGCAGAATTAGAAAACTTATAAGAAATTTAGATAAAGAAGGTTTAAACTTTGATAAATTCTATTTAACTTTAAAAAATTTATCAAAAAGCAATCAAGTTATTGAATTTTTTGTTGAGAAAAATGTTGTTGAAAACTCAAAATATTTCAAAAAAGATAAAAAAATTATTTTAAACAAATCTTTTTTTAAAAATCCGGATGAAATTATTTTAAGAAGCTTTATGCAAGTAATTCAAGATATCAGTAAGAAAAAAAACTATCCACGAGGCAAAAAAGTTTTAGGCCTATTAGATTCTATAAAGTTTTCAGACAAAAATGTAAAATTGACACTTTCTGGATGTATTATTGAAAAAATTAGTGATTCAGTGATTATTTACCCAGAAAAATGATAATTTTTTTTGTTAAATGATCAAAATGACACTTGTTAATTTACTAATAATTCTTAATTTACTAAATTATGAATTTTAAAAACTTAGCTATGTGGGGAATAATCGTCATTTTGACGATTGGGCTATATAATATGTTTAAAAACCCTCAAGGGTCTATTTCCCAAAAAAATAAAATTATTTTCTCTGAATTCTTAACTGAAGTAGACAATGGAAGAGTGGTTAAAGTTGAAATACAAGGAAAAAATATAAAAGGTGTGTTATCTAACGGCAATCAATTTACTACCTATGCACCTGAAGACCCAAACTTAATTCAGAAGCTAAGTGATAAAGGTGTTAGCATATCTGCCAGTCCTTTAGAGGAAAAAATGCCTTCATTATTAGGAATTCTTCTATCATGGTTCCCAATGCTTTTATTAATTGCTGTTTGGATCTTCTTTATGAGACAAATGCAAGGAGGAAAAGGTGGCGCAATGGGGTTTGGAAGATCGAAAGCTAAAATGATGAATGAAGTAAAAGGAAAAGTTACTTTTAATGACGTTGCTGGTGTTGAGGAAGCTAAAGAGGAAGTTGAAGAAGTAGTAGAATTTTTAAAAGATCCAAGAAAGTTCAGTAGATTAGGTGGAAAGATACCAAGGGGATGTTTATTAGTAGGTCCCCCAGGCACTGGAAAGACATTATTAGCAAGAGCGATCGCTGGTGAAGCTGGAGTTCCATTCTTTACGATATCTGGATCAGATTTCGTTGAAATGTTTGTTGGTGTTGGAGCTTCGAGAGTTAGAGATATGTTTGAACAAGGTAAAAAACATTCTCCGTGTATAATATTCATTGATGAGATTGATGCAGTAGGAAGAAGCAGAGGAGCAGGTCTTGGTGGAGGAAATGATGAAAGAGAGCAAACGCTTAATCAGTTATTAGTTGAGATGGATGGTTTTGATACTAATGAAGGTGTAATTATTATTGCTGCAACTAATAGACCAGATGTATTAGATCCAGCTCTTTTAAGACCAGGAAGATTTGACAGACAGGTTGTTGTTTCTAATCCAGATCTAATCGGTAGAGAGAAAATTTTAAAAGTACATGCAAAGAAAATATCAATGGCACCCGATGTTAATCTAAGAACAGTAGCTAGAGGAACACCTGGATTTTCTGGTGCAGATTTAGCAAATCTTGTAAACGAGGCAGCATTGCTAGCTGCAAGAAAAAACAAAAGAATTGTGACGTATCAAGAATTTGAGGAAGCTAAAGATAAAGTAATGATGGGGTCTGAAAGAAGATCTATGGTAATGTCAGAGGAAGAGAAAAAATTAACTGCTTACCATGAAGCTGGACATGCAATTGTAACAATAAATGAAAAAGCCGCTTATCCTATACATAAAGCAACAATAATACCAAGAGGTAGAGCTCTAGGAATGGTAATGCAACTACCTGAAAGAGATGAAGTTTCTCAAACAAGAGAACAACTTCATGCACAAATGGCTATTGCTATGGGCGGAAGAGTTGCAGAAGAAATAATTTTTGGAGATGATAAAGTAACTACAGGAGCGGCAAGCGATATTGAACAAGCAACAAAAAGAGCAAGAGCTATGGTGATGAGAGCTGGGTTAAGTAAAGAAATGGGACCTGTTGCTTATGGTGAAAATGAAGAAGAGGTATTTTTAGGAAGGTCTGTTGCGAGACAGCAAAATATGTCAGAAGAAACAGCTAGAAAAGTAGATAGTGAAATTAGAAAATTTGTTGATATGGGTTACGAAAGAGCCAGAAAAGTACTGACTGAAAAAATTGATGATCTGCATAAATTAGCAAAAGCCTTGCTAACTTACGAAACTTTAACAGGTGCAGAAATTGAGGATTTAATAAATAAAAATATATATCCAAAAAATAAAGAAGATCTAAAAGTAGAAGATGATGATCAAAGCTCAGCACTTGGTTCGATGGGCTTAAAACCAAAGATAGTGCACTAAGCACTAATAATGAATAAATATTACACTAGAGCGTGTAATTTTTATTATGGAACAGCATCTAAAATACTTGTTAAAAAAAAAAAATCTATTCCTCTAAATGGTTATAATTTTATCTCGTTTGATAAAATAGAAATCATACATAGAAAAAAAAGTAAAATTATTAATCTCAAAGATATTAGTAAACTTCCAAATATACTAAAAAATAAAGTTAAAAGAGATTTAAAAAATTTAAAAAAAAAGAAAACTTTTAAAAAATTAAATTTATCCAACATACCGGTTTTAATGGGTATAATTAATTTGACTCCAGATAGTTTTTCAGATGGAGGATTATACAATAATAAGAAATTATCTATAAAACATGTAAATAACTTATTATTATCAGGTGCAAAAATACTTGATATAGGTGGAGAGTCTACAAGACCAGGTGCAATCGATATTAACCCTAAGAAAGAATGGGATAGAATTAAATTTATTTTGAAATTTTTAAAAAATAAAAAAAGTTTTATTTCATTAGATACTAGAAAAAGTTTTGTGATGGAAAAAGCTTCCAATATAAAAATAGATCTTATAAATGATGTATCTGGACTAAGTTATGACCCTCAAACCATAAATTATTTAAAAAAAACAAATAAACCTTTTGTCATTCATCACATGAAAGGAACGCCAAGGAATATGCAAATTAGACCTTCTTATAAAAATATACTACTTGATATCTATGATTTTTTTGAAACAAAATTAAAATATCTAAGAAAACAGGGTATTAAACATAATAATATTATATTGGATCCAGGTATTGGATTTGGAAAAAATTTGAAACATAATATTACTCTCTTAAAGAATATTTCTATTTTTCATTCACTAGGCCTTCCTGTAATGTTGGGTTTGTCTAGAAAGAGGTTTATTAAAGATATTTCGAAAGAATATGATACTAAAATTAGAATTGGTGGAACTATATCTTCATGTATTCAAGCATACCTTCAAGGCGTTCAAATTCTAAGGGTTCACGATGTTAAAGAAATTAATCAAGCATTTAAAGTATTTAAAGAATTACAAAACTAAAAATGATTAAAAAATATTTTGGTACAGATGGAATTAGAGGAAAAGTTAATGGATCTAAAATAAATGGAGAAATGTTTTTCAAATTTGGCTTAGCAGCGGGAACATACTTTAAAAATTTAAAAAAAAGTAAACAAACAGCGATTATTGCAAAAGACACTAGATTATCAGGTTATACGCTTGAACCAGCTTTAGTGTCTGGATTGGCATCAGCAGGAATGCATATTTATACTTTGGGACCCCTTCCAACAAATGGTTTAGCGATGCTAACAAAAAAAATGAGAGCTAATATGGGTATAATGATTACTGCATCTCATAATCCATATCACGATAATGGATTAAAGTTATTTGGACCTGATGGACTTAAATTATCTGATAGAATTGAGAAGAAAATTGAAAAACTAATTGATTCAAAGATTACTAAAAATCTATCAAAACCAATAGAATTGGGGAGAGTTAAAAGATTAGAGGATGCTAACGATAGTTATATTAAAATATTAAAACAAAATTTCCCCTCCTCATTTAGTTTAAAAGGTATCAAAATTGCTTTAGATTGTGCCAACGGAGCTGGCTACAAAGCTGGTCCAGCTTTATTTAAATCATTAGGTGCTAAAGTATATGACACAGGCACATCTCCCAATGGTTTAAATATAAATCTCAAATCTGGATCTACTTACCCAAGTAAAATTTGTCAAATGACAAAAAAAAATAAAGCACATATAGGTATTTCATTGGATGGAGATGCTGACAGAATAATTGTCTGTGATGAAAAAGGAAAGATTATTGATGGAGATAAAATTCTTGCAATGTTAGGTGAGAGATGGAAAAGAAAAAAGATTTTAAAAGGAGGCGTCATCGGTACATTAATGTCAAATTATGGCTTAGAAAATTTTTTTAAAAACAATGGAATTAAATTTTTAAGATCAGATGTGGGAGATAGATATGTAAAAGAAAAAATGAAAAAAAATAAATTTAATTTAGGGGGGGAACAGTCTGGTCATATAATTCTTGGAAAGTTTGCGACAACTGGTGATGGGTTATTAGTCGCACTAGAAATCCTTTTCTCTTTAAGAAAAACAAAAAAAGCAAGTGAGCTTTTTAACAAATTTAAACCCACCCCTCAAATGTTAGAGAATGTTGAAGTTAAAGATAAATTAATTATTAATACTCCAAAATGCAAAAAAGCAATTAATGAAGCAAATAAAATAATTAAAAACAGAGGTAGAATTTTAGTTAGAAAATCTGGTACTGAACCAAAAATAAGAATTATGAGTGAGTCAGAGGACCCAAATTTAAATAAACTATGTGTTAATATAATTAAAAAATCTATTCAGTAAATTGAAAATCAAATCTAAAATATTAATTATTGCAGGATCAGACTCCTCTGGAGGGGCGGGCATCCAAGCAGATATTAAATCAGTTACCTCTCTTGGCTCTTTCGCTATGACAGCAATAACAGCAGTTACAGCTCAGAATACTACTGGTGTAATGTCTATAATACCAGTGCGTAGTAAAGAAATTTCTAATCAAATTGAATTTACCTCAAAAGATATCAGGCCAGATTCAGTCAAGATAGGAATGCTGCATTCTACTGAGGTTATATATTCAGTATTAAAATCAATAAAAAAATCAAAATTAAAAAAAATAATATTAGATCCTGTAATGGTGGCTAAAGGTGGAACCAAGCTTATAGACAATAAAGCAATTTTAGTATTGAAAAAAAGGCTAATAAAAAAAGTTGATTTAATAACACCAAATATTCCTGAAGCAGAAATACTAACAAAAATAAAAATTAAATCTATAAAGGATATGAAAAATGCTGCTAAAATATTATTAGATTTAGGTGCTAAGAATGTTTTAATTAAAGGTGGTCATTTAAGCTCTAAAAACTTAAAAGATATTTTTGTAAATAAAAAAGAAACTGCAATATTTGTTAATAAAAAAATTAATACAAAAAATACTCACGGAACTGGTTGTACACTATCAAGTGCAATTGCAACATATTATGGATGTGGAAAAACTCTAAAGAAATCTTGTGAGTTAGGTATTAGATATGTAAAAAATGCCATTAAAACAAGACCAAACTTTGGAAAAGGAAATGGACCAATTAACCATTTAAATAGTTTTACTATAGATAAGAAATTTAGATGAATAATGTAGTTGTCGTTGGATCGCAATGGGGTGATGAAGGAAAAGGTAAGATAGTTGACTGGTTATCAAGCGAAGCAGACGTAGTTGTAAGATTCCAAGGAGGACATAATGCTGGTCATACATTAGTCATAGATGGTGTTACTTACAAACTGCGATTGTTGCCATCTGGGATTGTCAGAAAAAATAAAATTTCTATTATAGGAAATGGAGTTGTAGTAGATCCATGGGCGCTGCTAGATGAAATAGAGGAAGCTAAATCTAAAGCTGTAGAAATCAATGAAAATAATCTGATTTTATCTGAGGCTGCCACACTAATTTTACCATTTCACAAAGAGATGGATGAAATAAGGGAAGATTCTGCTGGTAAATCAAAAATTGGAACTACAAGAAGAGGAATTGGTCCAGCTTATGAAGATAAAGTCGGACGAAGATCTATAAGAGTAATGGACCTTGCATCCAAAAAAAATCTAGAAAATAGATTAGCTGTAGTTTTAGAACATCATAATGCTATCCGAAAGGGATTGGGTAAGCCAATATATGAAAAAGATAAACTAGTTGGGGACTTATTAAAAATAGCCCCAAATATATTAAAATATTCAGCTCCTGTTTGGAGAAAAATAGATCAATTTAAATCAGAAAATAAAAAAATATTATTCGAAGGAGCTCAAGGAATATTACTTGATGTGGATCATGGGACATATCCATATGTAACTTCATCTAATACAGTAGCAGCTTCAGCAGCAACAGGATCTGGATGCGGTCCAAATTCAATAAACTATGTGTTAGGAATTACAAAAGCTTATACAACAAGGGTAGGTGAAGGACCTTTCCCAACAGAATTAACAGATGATATTGGTAATCATTTAGGTGAAAAGGGACATGAATTTGGAACTGTAACTAGTAGAAAAAGAAGATGTGGCTGGTTTGATGGAGTTCTAGTCAGACAAACTATAAAGATTTCAGGCATTAATGGTATAGCATTAACTAAATTAGATGTATTAGATGAACTTAATGAAATAAATCTTTGCGTAGCTTACAAACTAAATGGAAAAGAAATAGATTATTTCCCTGCTGCCGTTGAAGATCAATTAAATGTTAAACCAGTATATAAAACATTCAAAGGCTGGAAATCTAAAACCCAAGGTATTAAAAAATTTGATGATTTACCTAATAATGCAAAGATTTATGTAAAAGCTATTGAAGAATTTATTGAGACAAAAATATCCAGTATTTCAACAAGCCCAGAGAGAAATGATACTATTCTTTTAGTAGATCCTTTTAATTATTAAAAATCAGCAGTATTAATTTGCTGGTAGTAGATTTTTTGATTTAGCAGAATTAAGCATATGTTTTTGAAGTTTTTCAAATGCTTTATTTTCAATTTGTCTTATTCTTTCTCTACTTATTTTGAATTTTTTACTTAAATCTTCCAAAGTTATTGGATTATCTGTTAATCTTCTTGAATAAAGAATTTCTTTTTCTCTTTCATTTAAAATTTTAATAGAATCTTGAAGTAGATCTTTTCGTTGCTCCATTTCTTCATTTTGGGCAAATTTAAGTTCTTGATCCATATCATTGTCCACGACCCAATCTTGCCACTCATCACCGTCTTCTCCAATTGGTGCATTTAATGACTGCTCTTTACCCGAAAGTCTTCTATTCATAGATACTACTTCTTGTTCACTAACATCTAATCTGTTTGCTATATCCTTTACGTGTTCATCACGTAAGTCACCCTCAGTTCTCGGTGCAATTTGATTTTTTAACTTCTTCAAGTTGAAAAAAAGCTTTTTCTGTGCTGTTGTAGTTCCAATTTTTACTAAACTCCATGATCTTAGAATATATTCTTGAATAGAAGCTTTAATCCACCACATTGCATAAGTTGCAAGTCTAAAACCTTTTTCTGGTTCAAATTTTTTAACAGCTTGCATTAAACCTACGTTACCTTCCGAAATCATTTCATTAAGAGGCAAACCATAACCTTTGTAACCCATTGCTATTTTAGCAACTAGTCTTAGATGACTTGTAACAAGTTTTTCAGCTGATTTAACATTTCCTGTAGTTTGCCAATTTTTAGCAAGCATATATTCTTCTTCTGCATCTAGCATAGGAAACTTTTTTATCTGAGCTAGATAAGCTGCTAAGCCACCTTCATTTGAAAGAGTTGGCAAATTGTATGTATTTCTACTCATTGGAAGTATTTATGTAATAGAGAAATTTTTTTTTACAATCGTTTTATTTACTCAATTTTCTTAGTTTTTTTAAGATATCATTTAATTCGATTGGGATATTTGATGAAAATTCTAATCTTTCTCCTATCCTTGGATGGTCAAAACCTAACTGTTTTGCATGCAAAAATTGTCTATCTAGATTTAAAATTTTATTATTAAGATCTTCATCAATGTTTTTAAATTTCTTAAATTTCTTTTTATATTTTTTATCTCCAAGAATATTGTTACCTTTGTATGACATATGAACTCTTATTTGATGAGTTCTCCCAGTTTCTAATTTACATTGTATAAAACTAAAAGTTGGAACTTTATCATTCTCAAAAACTTCTAATGTTTCATAATGTGTAATTGCCTTTTTACCTTTGCTAGATGAGACCTCCATCATCTGTCTGTTTTTAGAACTTCTAGTTATGAACGTTTCAATAGTTCCTTTTTGAGGTCGTAATTTCCCCCATATTAAAGTTTGATAAACTCTTGTTATAGTGTGTTCAGAAAACTGAAGCGATAATTTTTCATGGGTTGAATTATTTTTTGCAATTACAATTAATCCTGATGTATCTTTATCAATTCTATGAACTATACCAGGTCTAAGTTCATCTCCAATATCAGATAAATTTTTACTATCATAATTCATTAATGCGTTGACTATTGTATTATCGTAATTACCAGCACCAGGATGCATTGAAATTCCAGAAGGTTTGTCAATTACAATTAAGTCTTCATCTTCATAAATTATGTTTAATTTAAAATTATAAGGTTTTAAGCTTTGTTTCTTAGGTTCAACAATTTCAAGATCAATTTTGTCATTTAATTTTGTTTTAACTGAAGGGTCTTTTATAATTTTCTCGTTAATTTTTAATTTACTATCTAGAATTAAATTTTTTACTCTAGTTCTGCTTAACCTCTTATCATGGTTTGCTAATATCGTGTCTACTCTCTTGTTATTATCATCTTCTTTAATAATAAAATTGATGAAATTTTTCATAAATTATTATATTAAATTATTGTGCGTTCGTAGCTCAACTGGATAGAGCGCCAGATTTCGGCTCTGGAGGTTCAGGGTTCGACTCCTTGCGGGCGCACCACTATTCCCCCATATTAATAAGCGTTCCTTTTTTTTTTGCGACATTGAAAGAATAATAGAATAATGCAATTGATAATACAAAGTAAACCCCATTCCAAATGAATGCATCGTAGATATTTTGAATGTCTACAGTTTGATTAATCAAAATATTTCTTGCTTCTTCGAAAATGTATACCAATGGTAATAAGTAAGCTATTTTTTGAAACAATTCTGGCAATATTTCTATTGGATAATATATACATCCAAAAGGTGCTAATAGAAACATTGTGGACCATGCTATATTTTCAAAAGAAGGTCCGTATCTTAATAGACCAGCTGACACAAGGATGCCAAGTGTTATTCCAAATAAATAAAGGCTCAAAAATAAAAAGAATAAAAATATTCCTAAATCTAAAATAGAAATACCAAATAACGGAGAGGTTAAAAGTACTGCTGGTATTAAACCTATAAGAGCTCTTATTAAAGCTGTAGCAACAAGTGAAGTTAATATTTCACCAATTTTCATTGGAGCAATAAATAAATTTGTAAAGTTTCTGCTCCAAATTTCCTCAAGAAATAGCATATTAAATCCAATACTAGTTCTAAAAAGAAAATCATAAAGGATCGCGCAAGTTAATATAACTCCAACTGCATTATTATAATATGTTGTATGTGTAGCAAAAAAATTTGAGATAAATCCCCACAAAGTAATTTGAATAGTCGGCCAATAAACAAGATCCAAAACCCTTGGGAAAGATCTGGTAATTAAATAAAAATGTCTTAAAAAAAGACCATACATTCTAGTTAAGCTCATTTTTACTCCTTGATAATTTTAAAAAAACTTCCTCAAGGTTTTTTCTGCCGTGTTTGTTTATTAATTCCTCAGGATTTCCTTTATCGATAATAATTCCGTCTTTCATCATAAGAATAGATTTACAAAGCCTATTGACTTCATTCATATTATGAGAAGCAAGAAGTATAGATATTTTTTTTTCTTTTTTATAATCTTCCAAAAAAGATCTAACAAAATCACCTACTTCTGGATCTAATGATGCAGTTGGCTCATCTAGTAGTAATACTTTTGGTTCGTTGATTAATGCTTTTGCCAAACTAACTCTATTTTTTTGTCCAGATGATAATTCGCCTGTAATGCTATTAAGTAATCCTCTCAATCTTAATTTTTCCGATAAAAATTCAATCCTCTCATTAATATTATTTATTTTATATAATTTTCCATAAACGGTTAGATTTTGTTTAACCGTAAGTTTTTTTGGTAATTCAATATATGGAGATATGAAGTTTATTTGTTCCAAGATTTCAATTCTATTTCCCTCCAATTTTTGACCATTTATAAAAATTTCTCCACTAGTTGGTTTTAAAAGTCCTAATAACATACCAATGGTGGTTGTTTTGCCTGAGCCATTTGGACCTAATAGGCCTAAAATTTCGTCTTCTTTTATGTTAAAGCTTATACCTTTTACAGCCTCATTCTTTCCATAATTTTTTTTAATATTTTTTACTTCGACTAAATTTTTCATTTTTTTGATGCTCTAAGAAGTCTATCGTTAATCACTAATCCAAAGTTTCGGTTTGGTATTCTTTGCACAGCTATTTTTCTGTAACCTAGTTTCTTAATTTTTCTTAATGTTTTATATAAATTTTTACCACTCTCCATTAGATTATTTGTCTTACTTAAATAAAAATAATTCTTATTATTTTCTCTTTTCTTCTTGATTAGGATAAAAGCCTCATCTTTTTTTATTTTAATTGCGTTTAATCTAATGGGTATACCTGGTGAATAATGAACCCTCCCTCTTCCTGGAGAATTTATATTGTTTTTACCATGCAATTTAGTTTTTAAATTTGTTTTTAATTTTTTTTTTAATATAGAAATATCTAAACCGCCCAATCTTAAAATTTGGGGTTTTTTTACTAAACTTATTATTGTAGACTCAACACCAACTTTTGATCTTCCACCTTCTAGAATAAATTTAATTTTTTCTCCAAATTCATCATATACATCATCTTTTGTCACCGGACTTATCCCTTCAGAAATATTTGCGCTTGGTGCTGCTAAAGGATATTTTAAAGATTTTAATAATATTCTAGCGGTTCGGTGACTTGGAAATCTTACACCTAATGTTTTTTTGTTATTAGTAACGTTTTTTGAAATTTTGCTTTCATTTTTTAGTTTTAATATAAAGGTAATTGGTCCTGGGCATAATGAATTATAAAGTTTATAAAACAAAGTATTTGTCTCACAATCTTTTTCCAAATCTTTAATATTATAATAATGAACTATCAAAGGGTTATCAGAAGGCCTTCCTTTTAATTTGAATATTTTTTTAGTGCCTTTATCAGAATAGGCATTAGCAGCTAATCCATAGACAGTTTCTGTAGGTATTCCAATACATTCGTTATTATTTAAATATTTTACTGCTTTTTTAATATTTGAATCATTAATTTTCATATAATATTACAAACTATTATATGAATGAAAAAATTTTGCCAGATGATATTGAATTAAAATCTTTGAGTGAACTCACAGATATAGCAGATCGTTTAATTAAAAAATTAGAAAATAAAAAAAATTTGGAAGAATCTATTGAAGATTATCAATATTTAATAAAGTTAAACAATATAATAGAAAAAAAATTTCAAAAGGACTCAAAAAATATATCTGAAAGTACCAGGCTAAAAATAGAAGAATTAACCTCAAAAAAAAATGAAAAAAAAATTAGTTAAAACTGTTAATGAAGTAAATAAATTTTTAAAAAATTACTTAGCAAAACAAAAAAAAACAGATTTAATTATACCTATTAAGTATGGTTTATTTCCTGGAGGAAAAAAAATAAGATCTAAGCTTATTTTTGATGTTGGAAAAATTTTTAATGTAGAAAAAAAATATCTTTTATATTTAAGTTCAGCTGTTGAATGTATACACGCTTATTCACTGATACATGATGATTTACCGTGCATGGATGATGATGATATTAGAAGAGGTAAACTAACCACACATAAAAAATTTGGAGAATCAACAGCTGTTTTAGCTGGAAACTCCCTTTTGACATTAGCTTTTGAAATTTTATCTGATCCAAAGTTCAATATAAATAACAATAAAAAAATATCCCTAATAAATCTAATATCTCAATCATCAGGTCACCAAGGAATAGCTGGAGGTCAATTTTTGGATTTAAATTATGAAAGAAAAAAAGTTTCTAAACAAAAAGTTATAGACATGGAGATTAAAAAGACTGGAAAATTATTTTCATTCAGCTGTTTGTCTCCAGTTATTTTGACAAATAAAAAAGATCAAATAAAAAAATTCTCAATTATTGGTGAAAAAATTGGTTTACTTTTTCAAATTGCAGATGATTTAATTGATTATAGCAGTACATCAAAAACTGCAGGAAAAAAAACAAATAAAGATTCAAAAAGGGGAAAAGCAACATTAATAAGTTTACTAGGATATAAAAATGCTATTAAATATGCTTCAAAACTAAAAAAAGAAATATTTAATAGTTTAGTTAGCTATGGAAATAATGCTAGTGATTTAAGAGAGACAATTGAATTTATATTAAGTAGAAATAAATAAATGCAAAATTACAAATATTTAAATAATATTAATTTTCCTTCAGATATAAAAAAACTCAATAATGAAGAATTAAAAGTTCTATCAGAAGAAGTAAGAAGCGAAATGATTGATGCTGTTTCAAAAACAGGTGGTCATCTAGGTGCGGGCTTAGGTGTTGTAGAATTAACAGTGGCACTTCATTATGTTTTTGACACACCTAAGGACAAATTGATATGGGATGTTGGTCATCAATCATACCCTCATAAAATTTTAACGGGAAGAAAAGATAAAATACGAACTTTACGACAAGGAAGTGGATTATCTGGTTTTACAAAGCGATCGGAAAGTGAATTTGACCCTTTTGGTGCAGCTCATAGTTCCACTTCTATTTCTGCTGGACTTGGTATTGCAACAGCGAATAAATTATCAAATAAATCAGATCAGGTTATAGCAGTTATTGGTGACGGTGCCATGAGCGCTGGAATGGCATATGAAGCTATGAATAATGCTGGAGACTCAAAAACAAAAATGATCGTAATTTTGAATGACAATGATATGTCAATTGCAAAACCAGTTGGTGCAATGAAATCTTATCTTGCTAAAATTTTTTCAGGTAAGATTTATTTTAGTTTCAGAGAAACAGTTAAAATGATTATTTCATCATTTTCAAAAAGATTTAGTAAAAAGGCTGGAAAGGCTGAAGATTTTTTGAGATCGGCTGTCACAGGTGGTACATTATTTAATTCATTAGGTTTTTATTATGTTGGTCCAATTGATGGTCATGATTTAGATGTACTATTACCAATTTTAAAAAATGCAAAAGAAAGCAATCATAATGGTCCAATACTAATTCATATAAAAACTCAAAAAGGGAAAGGATATAGTTTTGCTGAAAAATCTGATGATAAGTATCATGGAGTTACAAAATTTGATGTTCAAACTGGAGTTCAACAAAAATCAACAACTAAGACACCTGCTTTTACAAAGGTATTTGCAAATACATTAATAGAGCATGCAAAGAAAGATAGTAAAATTTTAGGTATAACTGCTGCTATGCCATCTGGGACAGGAATGGACGCATTTAGTAAAGTTTTCCCGGACAGAACTTTTGATGTTGGAATTGCTGAACAACATGCTGTTACTTTTGCTGCAGGTTTAGCAACAGAGGGTTATAAGCCTTATGCAGCAATTTATTCAACATTTTTACAAAGAGCTTATGATCAGGTAGTTCATGACGTTGCAATTCAAAGTTTACCAGTAAGATTTGCAATTGATAGAGCTGGTTTAGTTGGCGCCGATGGAGCCACTCATGCAGGTGCTTTTGATATTACATATTTATCAACTTTACCAAATTTTATTGTTATGGCAGCAAGTGATGAAGCAGAATTGGTAAGAATGGTAAATACGTCAGTAGATATCAATAATCAACCATGTGCATTTAGATATCCAAGAGGAAATGGAGCAGGTTTAGAATTACCTGATATCAACGAAAAAATAGATATTGGAAAAGGTAGAGTTATAAGAGAAGGTAAGAAAGTTGCCTTAGTAAGTTTTGGTAACAGATTAAAAGAATGTCTATTGGCTGAAGAAGGTTTAAAAAAAATGGGAATTAATCCAACAATTATAGATGCTAGATTTGCAAAACCTCTGGATGAAAATCTTATGTGGCAAGTTGCAACAAATCATGAAGTGCTAATTACGTTGGAAGAAGGCTCTATAGGAGGTTTTGGAGCTCATGTAAATCATTTCTTAAATGAAAAGAATTTATTAGATAATAATATAAAATTTAGATCAATGATTTTGCCTGATAAATTTTTAGACCAAGATAAACCAGAAGAAATGTATAAAGAAGCTGGTCTAGATGCTAAATCTATTGAAGCGAAGGTTTTAGAAACTCTAAATTCTAAAGTTTTAATCAAAAAAACTAATTAATTGCCACATTGAGCTTTATTCATTAAGTAGTGATCAAGAATTACACAATGCATCATTGCTTCGCCAATAGGTACTGCTCTAATACCTACACATGGATCATGTCTCCCTGTGACTGAAATTGAAGTATTTTTTCCAAATTTATTTATTGTTTTTCTTTGAGAAAGAATTGATGAAGTTGGTTTTACTGCAAAAGAAACTATTATTTCTTGACCACTAGAAATACCTCCAAGAATTCCTCCAGCATTATTCGATTTAAATTTTGTTTTCTTTCCTGTTTGGGACATTTCATCAGAATTTTGTTCACCAGAAAGTTGAGCAGAGTTCATTCCTGATCCTATATTTACTCCTTTTACTGCGTTAATACTCATCATTGCTGATGCTAAATCCATATCTAATTTTGAATAAATTGGAGCTCCTAATCCAACAGGAACACCTCTTGCTCTTATTTCAATAATAGCCCCACATGATGAGCCAGCTTTTCTTATTCCAAGTAAATATTTTTCCCATAATTTTAAAACTGTTTTATCAGGACAAAATAAAGGGTTTTTTGTGATGAAACTGTCATTCCATTTTTCTGTGTCACATCCTAGTATTCCTAATTGTGTTACAGCTCCAATTACACTGTACTTTTTCCCAATAATATTTTGCAAAACTTGTTTTGCTATTGCACCTGCTGCCACTCTTGAAGCAGTCTCTCTCGCTGACTGTCTGCCTCCACCTCTATAATCTCTAATTCCATACTTTTTAAAATATGTATAATCAGCATGACCAGGTCTAAATTTATCTTTAATATTTTTATAATCCCTAGAACGCATATCTTTATTGAAGATAATCATTGAGATAGGTGTACCAGTTGTTTTGCCCTCAAATGTTCCTGATAAAATTTCTACTTTATCATCCTCTTTTCTTTGGGTTGTGAATTTAGACTGACCAGGCTTTCTTTTATTTAATTCTAACTGAATGTCTCTGATATTAAGCTTAATATTCGGAGGACAACCATCAACAACACATCCTATGGCTGGACCATGAGATTCACCCCATGTAGTAAATCGAAAAAATTTTCCAAATGTATTAAAAGACATTATATTATTATATAAATTATTTTGGTTAAATTATGAACGAAAAAAATTCTTTAGGTTTAGATAAATGCTTTCTAGATCTCGATAATCCAATACTATTATTCACTGAATGGTACAACGAGGCAAAGAAAACAGAAATAAATGATCCAAATGCATTAGCTCTAGGCACTATTAACGAAAAAGGTTATCCGAATGTAAGAATGGTATTGCTCAAAGATTATGGAGAGGATGGATTTGTTTTTTACACTAACTTTAATAGTAATAAGGGAAACTCTATAAAGCAGAATCCAAAAATATCGATGTGCTTTCATTGGAAAAGTTTACTCAGACAAATTCGAATAGTTGGTACTGCTGAAAAAGTTTCTGATGAAGAAGCTGATAATTATTATAAATCCAGAAGTTACGGAAGTAGAATTGGTGCATGGGCATCAAATCAGAGTTCAATTTTAAAAGATAGAGAAGAGTTAAACCAATCTATAAAAAAATTTAAAGATCTCTATAAAGATGAAAATAATGTTCCAAGACCTGATCATTGGTCAGGTTGGAGGTTAAAACACCACGAAATTGAATTTTGGTTAGATGGTGAAAATAGAATTCACGAAAGATTAAAATATATTAAAGAAAATAATAATTGGAAAAAAATTCTCTTATCACCTTAAAATTTTCTATTAATACTAAATGAAGTTAAATTTTTGAGTATAGTTTTTTCTTCACAATCTTGAAATATACTTAATGAATTTGATGCTAAACCTATATAGTGCTCCGCTTTTTTGTAACACTCATTAATTATATTATATTTTTTTACCAATGTAAGCACATAGTCAAATTGTTCTTTAGATCTGATATTTTGTTCAAATATTTTTTTTAAAACTAATTTTTCATCTGAAGATAATTTTTGATTTAATAGAATAATTGGGAGAGTTACCTTGCCCTCAAAGAAATCTTTCCCTATCTCTTTACCAAACATTTTTAATTCTGAGTTATAGTCAAGTGTGTCATCTGCAATCTGAAATGTTAATCCAAGGTTCTTTCCATAGAATTCTAGTGCATCTTTAAATTTATTGTCTTTATCAGTAATTATCGACCCAACTTTTGAAGATGCTGAAAATAAAGCTGCAGTTTTAGAAGAAATTATATTCAAATATGTTTCTTCTAACATTTCAGAGTCACCTTTATGTTGTAATTGCAAAACTTCTCCTTGAGCAATAGTTGATGATGTAGAAGATAAAAGTTTTAATACTTCAATACTTCCATCCTCAACCATCATTTCAAAACATCTACTTAATAAATAGTCCCCAACAAGAATTGATGACTGATTTCCCCAAATTTTATTTGTAGTTTTTTTGCCTCTTCTTAAATCTGCGCTGTCAATTACATCATCATGCATAAGAGTTGCTGCGTGTATAAGTTCAACACATGCAGCTAGGTTCACATCTCTACTACCTTTTGTATATCCACACAATTTAGCACACTCCAAAGTAAGCAATGCTCTTAATCTTTTACCTCCACTAGTCATGTGGTAAGCTGTCATTTCTTTAACAAGCTCAACTTTACTATCTAATTTATAAGAAATTTTGTCTTCAACTAAACTTAGTTTTTCATCAACAGAATTTACTAAATCTGTATATGCATTAGTTATTTGCTTTTTTAATTGAACTACTGAACCCATAAATTCAAAATATTACATTAAGTTTATTAATATACTTATCAATTGACGCACCTATTTCTTCAACTATAAGTAGCTTTATAATTAATTAAAATTTTTATAATCATTTATATGTTTTCATTTTTTAAAAAAAAAAAAATTGTTAGTCATTTAAGACTTACCGGCGTCATTGGAAATGTTGGAAAGTTTAAACAAGGAATAGAATATTCCTCTCAAGAAGAAATGATAAAAAAAGCTTTTTCAGTAAAAAAAGCAGAAGCTGTTGCAATTTCAATTAATTCACCAGGTGGTTCACCCGTTCAATCACATCTAATATATAAATTTATTAGAGAACAATCTAAGAAAAACAAAAAAAAAGTAATAGTTTTTGCGGAGGATGTTGCTGCATCTGGAGGCTATCTAATTGCATGCGCAGGCGATGAGATTTATGCTAATGCAAGTTCTATAATCGGATCAATAGGAGTGATTTATTCTTCTTTTGGTTTTAAAGATTTAATTCAAAAAATCGGGGTTCAAAGAAGGGTTTATACAGCTGGAAAAAATAAAAGTACTCTAGATCCTTTTTTAGACGAGAAAGAAGAGGACATTCAAAGATTAAAAAATATTCAACTGGAACTTCACCAAGAATTTATTAATGTTGTAGAAGAAAGTAGATCAACAAAATTAAACAAAACTGATGTTGAACTTTTTTCTGGAGAATTTTGGTCTGGCAAAACATCTTTAAAACTTGGTTTGATAGATGGAATAGGCAATGCAGAACAGATATTAAGAAAAAAATTTGGTGAAGATGTTGAAATTAAAAAATTTGAAAAGTCTAAAGGATGGCTTGCCAAAAAGCTTTCATCTTCAGAAGACCATGCGGATAAATTGATAAGTGTTTTAGAGGAAAGATCTATTTGGCAAAAATATGGTTTCTAAAAAAAAAACAAAAAATCTAAAATCATTTATTTCTTTTCAGGATACAATATTAAATCTTCAAAAGTACTGGTCAAAAAAAGGTTGTGTTATTTTACAACCTTATGATTTAGAAGTTGGAGCAGGAACATTTCACCCAGCAACAACTCTAAGATCGTTAGGCTCTAAACCATGGAAAACAGCTTACGTTCAACCATCAAGAAGACCAACAGATGGAAGGTATGGAGAAAATCCTAATCGATTGCAACACTACTATCAATTTCAAGTTTTAATAAAACCTTCACCAAAAGATATTAAAAAAATGTATCTTAATAGCCTTTCATCAGTAGGTATTAAATATGAAGAGCACGATATCAGATTTGTAGAGGATGATTGGGAAAGTCCAACCTTAGGTGCTGCAGGTCTTGGATGGGAAGTATGGTGTGATGGTATGGAAGTTACTCAATTTACTTATTTTCAACAAATGGCAGGAATGGAATGCAATCCAATATCTGTTGAAATTACTTATGGTTTAGAGAGATTATGTATGTTTATTCAAGGTAAAAAAAATGTTTTTGATTTAATTTGGAATGATGAGGGAGTTTTATACAAAGATGTTTTTCATCAAGCTGAAAAAGAATTTTCAGCCTATAATTTTGAGTATGCAAACACAGATAAATTATTTAAAATTTTTGATATGCTCGAAGAAGAAGCAAAATCATTAATTGAAAAAAAAATTTCTCTTCCAGCATATGATCAATGTTTAAAATCAAGTCATGTGTTCAATATTTTAGATGCTAGAGGAGTTATAAGTGTTGCTCAAAGAGCAGAATATATTGCAAGGATAAGAGATCTAACAAGAGAAATTGGAAAAATTTGGGTAGAAACACAAAATTAAAATGTCTGAATTTTTCCTTGAATTATTTAGTGAAGAAATACCTTCCAAATTACAAATCAATGCTAGAGATGATTTAACTCAAATTTTTAAAAAATTTTTTTATGATAATGAAATTATAGTTAAAGGTAAAATTAATACTTATTCAACTCCAAATAGGCTAATTGTTTATATAAATAAGATATCTAAAGATGTTATAAGAAAAGCAGAGGAAATTAGAGGTCCTAATATAAATGCTCCAGAAAAGGCTTTAGAAGGATTTTTAAAATCCAATAAAATAAGTAAAGAAAAAGTTTTCAAAAAAAGCACTGAAAAAGGTATATTCTACTTCTACAGCAAACCATCACAAAAAATAAAAACATACGATTTACTAAAAGAAAATATTGCAAGTTTGCTTTTAAAAATTTCATGGAAAAAATCGATGAAATGGGGCAATCATGATTTATATTGGGGAAGACCGTTAAAATCAATATTAGCTTTATTTGATAAAAAAATAATTGAATTTAAATTAAACCATTTACAGAGTTCAAATAAAACTTTTACAGATAAAGATCTAGAAGATGAAGTAAAAGGTTTTGATGATTTTAAATCTTATATAAAATTTTTTAAACAAAAAGGAGTAACAATTGACCAAAATAAAAGGAAAGAATTTATAATCAAAGAAATAAATAAGGCAACAAATCAAAAAAAAATTCATATAAACGTGAATGAAAAACTTATAGACGAAATAATAAATATTGTTGAAAAACCAAAAATTTTAGTATGCGAGTTTAACAAGAAATTTTTAGAAATTCCGCCAGAAATACTCATTATAACAATGCAACATCACCAAAAATATTTCCCTACATTTGATAGTAAAAACAAAATAACAAATAATTTTATAGTTGTAGCAGATTGTAAGGACAAAAAAGGATTAGTTAAATTAGGAAATCAAAACGTTGTAGATGCAAGGTTGGCAGATGCAGAATTTTTTTGGAATAGAAATAAGTCTCAAAATTTAGTTAAACAGGTATCTGGACTGAAGCAAATTAATTATTTTAAAGGATTGGGAAGTTATTTTGATAAAATACAAAGAGTAAGAAAACTTAGCGGAATAATATCAGATGAACTTTTAATAAGTAAAGAAAAAATAGAAATTGCCTCCTCAATTTGCAAAGTAGATTTGATGTCGGATTTAGTTGGAGAATTTCCCGAATTACAAGGCGTGATGGGTGGATACTTTGCAAGAGAGCAAGGTTTTGATGAAGAAATAAGTTTAGCTGTTTCAGAGCATTACTTACCAAGTGGCATTGATAGTAAAGTTCCAAAAAAACCATATAGCATAGCATTGTCGTTAAGTGACAAAATAGACTCTTTAGTTGGATTTTTTGGAATCAATCTTAAACCAACTAGTTCAAAAGATCCTTATGCCTTAAGAAGAATGGCAATTAGTTTATTGAGATTAATAGTTGAAAATCAAAAAAAAATAAAATTAAGAGATCTTATAAATTATTCAATAAATTTATACAAAGATCAAAATTACTCTTTTGACTCAAAATTGATAAATGATGAATTGGGAGATTTTATTTTAGATAGATTAAAAAATTATTTGAAAGAAAAAAATATTAGGTCTGATATTATTGAGTGCTCCACTAATTCATATAGAATAGATGATCTACTAAAAATTTTTAATAAATCATTAAATTTGAATAAAAATATTAAAAAAGATTTTGTTCTTGATGTTATTGCAATTTATAAAAGATCTGCAAACATTTTAAATAGCGAAAGTAAATCAAAACTAGAAATTGTAGGTTCTGCCGATCCTGGTCTATTTAAAAATGATTATGAAAAAAATCTTTATAAAAAAATACACACTATAAGAAAGTATTTTTCAAGTATAGGTAGAGATGAGGATTATGATGAAAGTCTTAAAACACTCTCAAGTGCAAAAATTGAGGTTAATGAGTTTTTTGATAATGTAATAGTTAATGATCAAGAAGAAATAATTAAAAAAAACAGACTAGAACTTTTAAAAATGTTGTGTAAAAGCTTCGATAATTATTTTAACTTTTCTAAAATAGAAGCATAAATGCCAAAACTAGTATTTAATTTTAAATCTAAAGACACAATAAAAATAAAAAACCCAAAAAATATTTTAGGAGGCAAAGGTGCAAATTTATCAGAAATGGGAAGGATGGGTTTGCCTGTCCCACCTGGATTTACAATTTCTACTGAAGTTTGTGATTTATTTTATAAAAACAATAAAAAATTGAAGCCTAAAATCATAAATGAAATAAATAAAGAATTAAAAAATATCGAAAAAGATTCTGGTAAAAAATTTGGAGATTTGAAAAATCCTTTATTGTTATCTGTAAGATCTGGCGCAAGAGTATCCATGCCAGGAATGATGGATACTATTTTAAATCTTGGACTAAATGACAAAACTGTGATTGCTTTAGCAAATAAAACATCAAACATGAGATTTGCAAAAGATAGTTATAGAAGATTTATACAAATGTATGCAAATGTTGTTATGGGTGTTGAAAGCTATAATTTTGAAGAATTAATTGAAAATTACAAACTTACAAAAGGTGTTCTGCTAGACACTGATTTGGATGAAAATGATTGGGATGGATTGATTAAAGACTTTAAAAATATTGTAAAAGAAAAAACAAAAAAAAATTTTCCTCAAAATATTAATGAACAATTACTAGGTGCAATTAGTGCAGTCTTTTTGTCATGGGAGAGTAACAGAGCAAAGATTTATAGAAAATTAAATCATATCCCTTCAGAGTGGGGAACTGCAGTAAATGTTCAGTCCATGGTTTTTGGTAATATGGGTGATGATTGTGCTACAGGTGTTGTATTTACACGTAATCCATCCAATGGATTCAATGAAATCTATGGCGAATATTTAATAAATGCTCAAGGAGAAGATGTTGTTGCAGGTACAAGGACGCCCCAACATATAACTAAGAAAGCTAGAAAAGATGCAAAAGAAACATTTCTTTCAATGGAAGAGTCTATGCCTAGAGTTTACAAAAATCTGAAAAATATTCTTATAAAACTGGAGAAGTATTATAAAGATATGCAGGATGTGGAGTTCACAGTCGAAAATAATAAGTTGTGGATGTTGCAAACTAGGTCAGGAAAAAGAACTGCAAAATCATCAGTCAAAATTGCTGTCGATATGGAAAGAGAAAAACTCATCACAAAAAAAGAAGCTGTGCTTAGAGTACAACCAAATTCATTAGATACTTTACTTCATCCAACTTTAGATGAAACAGCGAATTTAGAAGTAATAGCCAAAGGCCTTCCAGCTTCGCCGGGAGCTGCTAGTGGAAAAGTAGTATTTACATCTGATGAAGCTGAAAGATTAAATGGAATGATGCAAAATACAATCCTAGTAAGAGTAGAAACTTCACCCGAAGATATCAATGGAATGCATGCAGCTAAAGGAATTCTTACTGCAAGAGGAGGTATGACCAGCCATGCTGCAGTAGTTGCAAGAGGAATGGGTAGACCTTGTGTATCTGGCTCAAGCGAAATAGAAATAGATTACCAAAATAAAATTTTTAAAACAAAAAATAATGAAATTAAAGAAGGTGATCTAATTACAATTGATGGATCAACTGGTAGAATTATAAAAGGAGAGGTTAAAACTGTTAAACCCGAAATTTCAGGAGATTTTTCTAAACTTATGAGCTGGGCTGATAAATTTAGAAAACTGAAAATTAGAACTAATTCTGAAACACCTCTTGATAGTAAAACTGCTAGAGAATTTGGAGCTGAAGGAATAGGTCTTTGTAGAACAGAACATATGTTTTTTGATGAAGAGAGAATTCTATCTGTAAGAGAAATGATTTTATCAAAATCAAAAGAAGATAGAGCTAGTGCTTTAAAGAAACTACTTCCTTTTCAAAAAAAGGATTTTATTGATATCTTTAAAATTATGAATGGTCTACCTGTTACAGTTAGATTATTAGATCCACCACTTCACGAATTTTTACCGAAAAATCAAAAAGAAATTAGCGATGTAGCAAATGCTTTAAACATTAAAAGTTCTGAATTAGAGGGTAGAATAACAGAACTTCATGAACAAAATCCAATGCTTGGTCATAGAGGTTGTAGATTAGGTATATCATTTCCAGAAATATATGAGATGCAGTGCACAGCGATTTTTCATGCTTTAGTTGAATGTAAAAAACTCAAGATAAAATCTATTATTCCGGAGATCATGATACCTTTGGTATCAACTGAAGCAGAAATAAAAATAATGAAAGAGTTAGTAATTAGAGTTGCAAAAGAAGTTGAAAATAAAACTAAAACAAAACTAAATTTTTTGGTGGGTACAATGATTGAGCTCCCAAGAGCAGCAATCAAAGCAGATGATATATCTAGACATGCAGAATTCTTTAGTTTTGGAACAAATGACTTAACTCAAACAACTTTTGGCATAAGCAGAGATGATAGTGGTAAGTTTTTAAATGATTATATTGATAATAAAATTTTTGATATTGATCCATTTGTTTCTATAGATGACGGAGTTGGAGATTTGATAGAAATAGCAACAAAAAAAGGGAGAATAGTTAACAAAAAAATCAAACTCGGTATATGTGGCGAACATGGAGGTGATCCGAAAAGTATCGACTTTTGTGCGCGTGCTGGTTTAGATTATGTATCATGTTCACCTTATAGAGTACCTATTGCAAGACTGGCTGCTGCTCAAGCTCAATTAAAAAAATAAAATTAAATTTTAGATTTCCAATTTTAAGTCTAACGCATTAATTGAGTGAGTTAAAGATCCTATGGAAATCCTATCTACACCAGTAGAGGAAATATTTTTAACATTCTTTAAGTTAATTCCTCCTGATGCTTCAGTTTCATAAAATTTCCTAGATATTTTGACTGCTTTTTTTAAATTTTTTGAACTCATATTATCTAATAAAATCCTATCAAATTTTAGACCCAATATTCTCTTTAACTGTGATAAATTATCAACTTCAACTGTAATTTTTTTTCTTCCCTTCTTTTTGATGGCTTTTTGAATTAATTTTTCAAATTTTTTTTCAGAACTTATATGGTTATCTTTTATTAAGTATTCATCACTTAAGTTAAATCTGTGGTTTGTTCCACCACCTAATTTTACAGCATATTTTTGGATCACTCTAAGGTTTGGGATCGTTTTTCTTGTGCAGCATATTTTAGTTTTTTTTCTAACTTTTTTTACAAACATATTTGTTTTCGTTGCTATTCCAGAAATATGGGAAACAAAGTTTAATGCTACTCTCTCACCAGTTAGAATATTCTTTAGGTTACCATTAATAGTCGCAACTACCTCGCCCTTTCTTATTCGAGATCCATCTTTTTTTTTATTTTTAAAATTTATTTTTTTATCTACTAATTTAAAGGTCTCTTTGGCAAAATCTATCCCACCTAGAATTCCATTTTGGTTACATATCATTTTAACTTTTTTTTTAATATTTTTATCTATTAGTTCTGAAGTAATATCGCCTGAAGGATATAAGTCCTCATTCAAAGCCAATTTACATGATGATTTTATAAAATTTTTACTTAATTGAATTTTAGACACAGATTTTATCTGCCTATTTCTGCCATTCTCTCTACAGATTTTCTTGCTTTTTCGATTGTCTCATTGTCCATTATTAATTCGTTAGTTTCATTTTCTAAACAATCTAATATTTTAGGCAAAGTTATTCTTTTCATATGAGGACAAAGATTACATGGTCTAATAAATTCAACATTTGGATTATCAATTTGTACGTTATCGCTCATTGAGCATTCCGTTACCATCATGACTTTTTCTGGTTGATTATCTCTTACATATTTAATCATTCCACTTGTAGAACCTGCAAAATCAGATGCTTGTATCACATCAGGCGGACATTCTGGATGGGCTATTATTTTTATACCTGGATTAGCTTTTCTAATATCATTAATTTCTTGATCATTGAATTGTTCATGCACTTCACAAGTTCCCTTCCATGAAATAATTTCTATATCAGTTTGTGATGCTACATATTTTGCTAAAAAATCATCAGGTAAAAATATAACTTTTTTTACTCCTAATGATTCTACAATTTTTACTGCATTTGCAGATGTGCAGCAAACATCAGTTTCTGCCTTAACATCTGCAGATGTATTTACATACGAGACCACTGGAACACCAGGATATTGTTTTTTTAGATTTCTAACATCATCGCCTGTTATAGACGAAGACAGTGAACAGCCTGCCTTCATATCTGGTAATAAAACTTTTTTTTCAGGGCTCATTAATTTTGCAGTTTCGGCCATAAAATGAACTCCACACATGACAATTATATCTGCTTTTGTTTTTGCAGCCTCTACCGCTAATGCTAAAGAATCCGCAGAAAAATCTGAAATGCCGTGATAAATTTCTGGTGTTTGATAATTGTGGGCAAGAATTACTGCATTCTTCTCTTTCTTTAATTTATTAATTTTATAAATGTAAGGTGCATGTGTTGCCCATTCTATCTCTGGAATTTTTTTTGATACTTTGTTATAAATTGAGCTTGTTGCTTTTTTTATTTCACTAGTAAATTCCATAAAAAAAACTTATCAACTTGAAATAGAATTGTCATTCATTTAATCTGCCGCATAACATGCGGTCATGCTGAAACTGGTAGACAGGCACGGTTGAGGGCCGTGTGGGCCTAGCCCATGAGAGTTCGAGTCTCTCTGACCGCACCAAAAACAAATATTTATTAAGGGGCGTTCTGTTGCCAGGTGCCCCGGACCCCGTAACTTAATTAATATATTAATTAAGCTGCAAGTGCGTAACTTTCGTTAGCATTTATAAATTAGCCCTTCACGGCGGAACAATACCGAACGAAAGAATAACTTTTAGTCATCCGTCGATCCTAATTCACCCCCATAAGTTGTAAATGGTGGAGGTGGTGGGTACTGCCCCCACGTCCGTAATGGTTATTACGAAATTCGTTTATCGTCATAGTTGGAAAACCAACATTAATAATATAAAACCAATTCCAATAGATTCAATAAATTAATCATGAAGTTAACTGAAGACCAAAAAAAGGAAATAAAAGAACAACAATCCCAGCAAAATACTACAAAAAGAGTTACAGCACCAGAGCTTGAAAAGATACTTTACGATGCAATCCCAATATTAGATCACGGCTTTATAAGAGTGGTAGACTATATGGGTGATGATACTTCCGTAGTTCAATCAGCTAGAGTATCATATGGAAAAGGAACAAAACAAGTTTCAACCGACAAAGGTTTAATTAAATATTTGATGAGGCATTGGCATAGCACTCCATTTGAAATGTGTGAAATTAAATATCATGTTAAACTTCCAATATTCATTGCAAGACAGTGGATTAGACATAGAACTGCAAACGTTAATGAATACTCAGCAAGATATTCAATTCTTGACAAAGAATTTTATTTGCCATCACAAGAAAATTTAGCTGCTCAATCAACAAGCAACAGACAGGGTAGAGGAGATGTCTTGGAAGGAAAACAGGCAGAGGAAGTTTTGGAACTTTTAAAAAGTGATGCAGAGAGAACTTATGATAATTATGAGACTATGCTTAATGAAAGATTTGATGGATCAACTATTGACGAAAATAAAAAAGGTTTAGCAAGAGAACTTGCAAGAATGAATTTAACACTAAATACATATACTCAATGGTATTGGAAAACTGATTTATTAAATTTAATGAATTTTTTAAGGCTAAGAGCTGATAGTCATGCTCAATATGAAATAAGAGTTTATGCAGATATAATGTTAGATACTTTAAGAAAATGGGTTCCTATAACTTATGAAGCATTTATGGATTATAGAGTTGGTGGCACCGAGGTTTCTGCAAAAGGAAAATTTATAATTCAAAAACTTATAAAAGGTGAAAAAGTTTCTATTGAAGAATCAGGTCTGTCAAAAAGAGAATGGAATGAACTAATGGAGTCATTCGAGCAAAAAGATCTTTTAGTTTAAACTTTATATTTGTTGTAAAATGAATAAAACAAAACTTCCATCCAACCGAAATTTCGGAGTTGTTTTTTTTATAGTTTTTTTAATAATAGCGTTCTGGCCCTTTCTGACAGGTGAGAATTTGAGACTTTGGGCAATTATAATTTCTCTATTTTTTTTAATCTTAGGATTATTGAATGCAAAAATACTTACTCCATTAAATAAAGCTTGGATAAAATTTGGTGAAATTCTAGGAAGTATTGTATCTCCAATAGTAATGGCTATAATTTTTTTTGGAATTGTAACTCCAACTGGTTTATTGTTAAAATTAATTGGCAAAGATGTGTTAAAATTGAAACAAAATAAAAAAGATACTTATTGGACAGAAAAAAATAACTCAAATAACAGCATGAAAAATCAATTCTGAAATGAATTTTATAATGGAATTTTGTAAGTTTTTAAGAGTAAGAAAAAAATATTGGTTAATGCCAATTATAATAGTTTTACTTTTATTTGGTGGCTTGATAATTTTAAGTCAAGGATCAGCAGTGGCTCCATTTATTTATACAATATTTTAACTAATTGACTTCAATATTAGGAATTTCAGCATTTTATCACGATAGCGCAGCAGCAATAATAGTTGATGGTCAAATAATAGCAGCTGCTCAAGAAGAAAGGTTCTCAAGAATAAAACATGACTCTAGTTATCCTAAGAATGCTGTAGAATTTGTATTAAATTATTCAAATTTAAGTTTATCTCAAGTTGAACATATTGTTTTTTTTGAAAAACCCTTTTTAAAATTTGAAAGACTTTTAGAAACTTATATTGGTTTTGCTCCTAAGGGTTTCGCTCAATTTGCAAAGGCAATGCCTGTATGGTTACGAGATAAACTTTTTCAAAAAAGACAGATTATGAATTTTCTTAAAGAGCATGATAATAATTTTAAAGATGAAAAAAAATTATTTTTTTCTGAACATCACTTAAGCCATGCAGCTAGTGCATTTTACCCGTCGCCTTATGAGGAAGCTATTGTTTTAACAGCTGATGGGGTTGGAGAGTGGGCCACCACAACAGTAGCAATCGGCAAAGGTAAAGACTTGGAGATAAAGAAAGAAATTCATTTTCCACATTCACTAGGATTACTTTATTCTGCTTTTACATATTATGTAGGCTTTAAAGTGAACAGTGGAGAATACAAGCTAATGGGTTTAGCTCCTTATGGAAAGCCAATTTATTCCAAAATTATTAAGGATAATTTAATTGATATTAAGCCTGATGGTACATTCAGACTAAATCAAGATTATTTTGAATACGCAACTGGTCTAAAAATGACAAATAATAAGTTTGATGAACTATTTGGGCAGAAACCAAGACTTAGTGAGAAAGAAAACATAAATCAATTTCATATGGATATCGCTGCTTCTATCCAAGAAGTTACTGAGGAAATTATCTTAAGTTTAACAAAATCCTTAAAAGAGGAGTATAAGATTAACAATTTATGCTTAGCAGGTGGGGTTGCATTGAATTGTGTTGCAAACGGAAAAATCCTTAAAGAAAAAATATTCGAGAATATATGGGTTCAACCAGCAGCCGGTGACGCTGGTGGATCACTTGGTGCGGCTTTAGCCTATTGGTATTTAGAAATAAAAAAAGAAAGACAAATTTTAAAACCAGATAGTATGAAAGGATCATATTTAGGTCCGGAAATACTGCAAAATGAAGTAGAAAGGGAATTGAAAGAAATTGGAGCAAACTTTAAGATATTAAATGAAAGTGAATTAATGGATTTCACAGCAGAGAGTTTAAAAAATGGTGATGCTGTTGGTTGGTTTCAAGGACGAATGGAATTTGGACCTCGGGCTTTAGGAGCAAGATCAATTTTAGGAGATCCTAGGTCAGAAAAAATGCAAAAAAATTTGAACTTAAAAGTTAAATATAGAGAAAGTTTCAGACCTTTTGCTCCATCAATTTTAAGTGAAGATAAAAAGGATTGGTTTGATATTAAATCTGATAGTCCATACATGTTAATTGTATCAAAAGTTAAAAATGAAAAAATTATTAAAATGAGCGAACAAGAGGAAAACTTATTTGGGATAGATAAATTGAATATTAAACGCTCAAAAATTCCAGCTGTTACACATGTTGATTATTCAGCCAGAATTCAAACAGTTCATGAAGAAACAAACTCAAAATATTATAAATTAATCTCTAAATTCAAAGAGAAAACAGGTTGTCCAATTCTTATTAATACCTCCTTTAATATTAGAGGAGAACCAATAGTAAATACAGTAAAAGATGCTTTTCAATGTTTTATGGGAACTGAATTAGATACATTAGTAATTGGTAATTGTTTTTTAAAAAAAAACAATCAAGATTCTAAGCTTAAAAAAGATTATAAAGATTCTTTCGAATTAGATTAACAAATTGATAAATTATATGATGAATTAATTTAATTTAATATTTTCAATAATTTTTTCTGCTATTATTTTATGACCTTTTTCATTTGGGTGACCATCATGAGGAATTAAGTAATTATTATAATTATCATGAACATCTTTCATTTCTTCTGTTAAATCATAGTATTTTATATTGTAATTTTCAAAAAAAATTTTAGCCTCTTTTAAAAAGATTAAAGTTGGATTTTTATCATTCAAATTGTAATTGTACCAACCAGAATAAATTATAATAAGTTTTGAATCACAATCTTCTATTAGTTTTTTTAGTCTCAAATAAAGCAATTTGGCTAATATTATTGATTTATCATTTTCTTTACCTAAAGATTGAGAGGGTATGTCAAACTTTTCATTTACATAATCTTTAGTTTTGACTTTATTATTTAAAGTTAATCTACCATATTTAAAATCAACAATTATTTGTCTTGTAAATACCATTAAGTGACTATTTTTTATAAAAAATTTATAAAATGGAATTTGATGGAAACTTGAATTATAATTTAAAGGGTTTGCTTTACCCTCAATTAAAATATTATTCTTATAATTTTTGAGATCTTTAATTTGAACTTTATAGCTAGAGGATAACCAGGCTCTTACAATATCGTCTGTATTTAGCATAATTATTACTTTTTCTGGATTTATCTCTTTGCAATAATTTTCAATATATCTTACTTGATCTGCCAAACCCCATCCTGGCACTGATGAATTGATAAAATAATAATCATCAAATTTTTTTTGTAATAAATGAATGTATGTATCTTCATCATTTATAAGCCAACCAAATGCAAATGAATCTCCAAGAACTAGTATTTTTTTTTTATTTAAATTGATAGTATCAGTATCTCGATTATGAAAATTTCCAAATGTATATCGAATATTTCTATTATTAATTCTATGAAAATAATTAATATTATTTTTTAATATATTAATACCGCTATGATCTCTTTCGGCATACCAGCCAGTTAGATTTTGGGGATAGAATACTCTTAAAAAATATTCTAAAAATATTATCGTTATTATTATTGTAGTTGAAAAAAGAAATATATTTTTTCTCATTTAAAACATTTAAAGAAATTCAGTTTTAATTTTACTTGCAAAACTTAAATATATTTTTGAAATTTCATGATCAGGTATAGCCTCAACTATTGGTTTTCCTTGATCACCAAATTTGCCAACTTCAGGATAAATCGGTATTTCACCTAAAAAATCTTTTTTAAATTCTTCAGCAGTCTTTTTTACTCCACCTTCACCAAAAATTGCGTACTTTTTTCCATCATCTCCAACGAAGTGACTCATATTATCTATAAGCCCCAATATTTTTACTTTAAGTTTATCAAACATCCTAATTCCACGCTTAACGTCCTGTAACGCTATTTCTTGTGGAGTAGATATAATTATTACTCCATCCATGTTTATTTCTTGAGCAAAAGTTAGTTGTGTATCTCCTGTTCCTGGAGGCATATCAACAATTAAAAAATCTAAATTTTCCCATAAAACTTTTTGTGTAAAAGTTTTTATAGCAGAAATTACCATTGGACCCCGCCAAATCATTGGTGTTTGCTCTTCTGTTAAAAATCCTATGGACATACATTGAATTCCATACTTCTTAATTGGCTTTAATTTTTGCCCATCACTTTCAGGCTTTTCATTTATCGAGAATAATTTTGGCAATGATGGTCCATATATATCTGCATCAAGCAAACCAACATTTAAATCCATTTTTTTTAATGCCAAGGCAAGATTCGAGGCAAATGTTGACTTTCCAACTCCCCCTTTTGCACTTGAGATTGCAATTGTAAACTTTGTTCCAATAATAGGGTTTCTTCTAAAGGTTTTTGGCTCAGTTTTTGCCTTTGTTGTGTCACTTAAACCTACTTTTTTATTGTCCATAATTTACCATTACCTTGTTTTTAATAATAAAGACACTATATAGAATGACGTATTATGAGTGATTTTAGAAATCAAAGCCCGTGGGGAACTCCGCCTGGAGGAGGCGGTAGTGGGAATGGTGGATTTAGAAAAGGTCCTACTCCTCCAAATATTGATGAAGTTATAAGTAAACTACAATCAATTATAAATAGATTCTTGGGCAGTGGTAAAGGTGGTGCTAAGCCAATAATAATTGGACTTATAATTCTTCTAATTGTTTGGACTTTAAGTGGTCTTTATAGAGTTTTACCTGATGAACAAGGTGTTGTATTAAGATTTGGAAAATTTGTTAAAACTACTCAACCTGGATTAAATTATCATCTTCCTTTTCCAATAGAAAATGTATTAACCCCTAAAGTTACGAAAGTTAATCGAATGGATATTGGATTTAGGTCAGAAAGAGACAGTGGATTTTCCTCAGGTGGAGTTGCGGACGTTCCAGAAGAAAGTCTGATGTTAACAGGTGATGAAAACATAGTTAATATAGATTTTTCAGTATTTTGGGTAATTAAAGATGCAGGTAATTTTTTATTTAAAATTCAAGATCCAGAAGGAACTGTAAAAGCTGCTGCAGAAACCGCAATGAGAGAGGTTATTGCACGATCTGATATTCAACCAATTCTTACAGAAGGTAGATCTCTTATAGAAGCTGACACTCAAGAAATAATTCAAGAAATTTTAGATGAATACACAAGTGGAATTCAAATTACACAAGTTCAAACCCAAAAAGCTGATCCACCAGATCAAGTTATCGATGCATTTAGAGATGTCCAAGCAGCTAGAGCGGATATGGAAAGATCTAAGAATGAAGCAGAAGCATATGCTAACGATGTAATTCCAAGAGCACGTGGGGAGGCTGCAAAAATTCTTCAAGCAGCAGAAGCTTATAAAAAAGAAGTTGTTGCTAAGGCAGAAGGTGAAGCTAGTAGGTTTTTATCAATATATAATGAGTATGCAAAAGCCAAAAAAGTAACTCAAGAAAGAATGTATCTTGAGACTATGGAAGAAGTATTGGCTGATATTAATAAAATAATAATCGACAAAAATTCAGGTGAAGGAGTAGTACCATATTTACCTTTGCAAGAGTTAAAAACAGGGACTAATTAAAATGAAAGCTGGAAAATTTTTACTACCAATAATTATTCTTATTGCAGCAACAATATACTTTTCAGTATTTATTGTAAAAGAAGTAAACCAAGCTATTGTTCTTCAATTTGGAGATCCTAAAAGAATTATATCAAAACCTGGTATCAATTTTAAGATTCCATTCATACAAAACGTCGTATTCTTAGATAAAAGAATCTTAAATCTTGATACACCACCGGAAGAAGTAATTGCATCGGATCAAAAAAGACTTATTGTAGATGCATTTGCAAGGTTTCAAATAATTGACCCTCTTAAATTTTATATATCTGTTGGAAATGAAAGAGTTGCAAGATCAAGATTAGCAACAATTATAAATTCAAGAATAAGAAACGTGCTTGGTCAGCAAGAACTGCAAACACTTTTATCAGAAGATAGAACAAAACAAATGTCTTTAATTCAGGAAGGCGTAAATAATGAAGCAGAAAATTTTGGCATTAGTATTGTTGATGTAAGAATTAAAAGAGCAGACCTTCCCCAAGCAAACAGTGATGCAATTTTTAGAAGAATGCAAACTGAAAGGGAAAGAGAAGCAAAAGAATTTAGAGCGAAAGGTGCAGAGATGGCAGTAACAATCACTTCAACTGCTGATAAAGAAGTAACTGTTATACTTGCTGATGCACAAAAAAAATCTGAGATTATGAAGGGTGAAGGTGATGGTCTTAAGAATAAAATTTTCGCTGACGCATTTGGACAAGATCCTGAATTTTTCGCATTTTATAGAGCTATGCAAGCATACCAAAAAGCTTTAATCGGTGGTGAAACTTCAATGATACTTTCACCGGATAGTGAATTTTTTAAATTTTTCGGAAATATTGATCAAAGAGTAGAGTAAATTTCATGAGAGAATTGATCATCGCATTTGGTCTATTCCTTTTTATTGAAGGTATTCTTTACGCCATATTTCCATCAAAAATGAAAAATATGATAATGAAATTAAAAGAAGCCACTGATAATCAACTCAGAACTGGTGGATTAGTATTTGCAGTGATTGGATTTTTTATTATTTGGTACTTAAAAAGATGAAATTCATAAAGATATTATTACTAATATTATTTTCAATTAATATTCAAAATACTACTAAAGCTGCAAATATGCCTGCGTCTTTTGCAGATCTAGCTGAAAAACTAATGCCATCAGTAGTAAATATCTCAACTACAACAACTGTAACAACAAGATCTAATCCATTTCCATTTGAATTTCCTCCAGGGTCTCCTTTTGAAGATATGTTCAAAGATTATGGAACACCTCAAAAAAGACAGACAAGTGCGCTTGGATCTGGCTTCATAATAGATGAAAATGGAATTGTTATTACTAATAACCACGTGATACAGGGTGCAGAAGATGTTTTTGTGAGAGTTAATGGTGAAAAAAATATTAAGGCAAAAGTAATTGGAGCTGATCCCGGAATGGATTTGGCCGTTCTTCAAATAGAGTCAGATCAGAAATTTACTCCAGTGAAATTTGGAGACTCTGATACAGCAAGAATTGGTGATTGGGTTATTGCAATTGGGAATCCATTTGGCTTAGGAGGAACAGTTACTGCAGGAATAATTTCAGCTAGAAATAGAAGTATTGGTCTCTCTAGATACGAAGACTATATACAAACTGATGCATCTATAAATCAAGGAAATTCAGGAGGTCCATTGTTTAATATGAATGGAGATGTTGTTGGAATTAATACTGCAATATTAGGTCAATCAGGTTCAATTGGAATTGGTTTTGCAATTCCTTCTAATAGTGCTCAAAGAGTAATTAATCAATTAATCGAATTTGGTGAAACTAAAAGAGGGTGGTTAGGTGTAAGAATCCAAACTGTAACAAAAGATATTGCAGATGTAGAAAAATTAGATGAACCAAGAGGAGCACTTGTTGCAAGTGTAGCTGAAAATAGCCCTTCAGATAAGGGAGGAATTAAAGCTGGAGATATAATATTAGAATTTGATGGCAAAAAAATTAATGAAATGAGTGAACTTCCGAGAATAGTTGCAGAAACTGAAGTTGGAAAAAAAGTAAAAATCAGAGTGTGGAGAAATAAACGTGAAATAACAAAAGAAATTATACTCGGAAGATTGGAGACGTCAGAAGACTTTAAATCTCAAGGATTAGTAACTGAAAAACCAAAAGAAGACACAATTGAGGGCTTAAAAATAAAAGTGAGACTGTTAGATAAAGATGATATTAAAGAAAGAAATCTACCTAAAAATACAACAGGATTAGTTATCACAGAAATCGATAAAGATAGCCCAGTCAATTATCTTCAAGTTAATAACATTATTGTTGAAGCACAAAAGAAGAAGATCAACACTATTGGAGATCTAGATAACATAGTAAAATTAGCTCTAAAAAGTAATGATAAAAGTTTACTTATCGCAATTTACAATAATAATAACCAAAGAAGATATATTGGTGTCAAACTAAACTAATGGACTTAAAGTCCAAAATAATTCTTATTTCAGGACCAACAGCATCTGGAAAATCAAAATTTGGTATAAAGCTTGCAAAAAAAATAAATGGAGAAGTTATAAATGCAGATAGTATGCAAATCTTTAAAGAATTTAAAATTCTTACAGCAAGACCACAGCGAAATGATTTAAAAAATATAAAACATCATTTATATGGATTTAAAAGTGTGAATGATAATTATTCTACAGGAAATTGGCTTAAGGATGCCAAGAAAAAAATTAAAAATATCAAGAAAAAGAATAAAATTCCAATTCTTATTGGTGGTACTGGCTTGTATTTTAAAGCACTTATTGAAGGTATAGTTAATATTCCTGATATTCCACTTATTATTCGAAATAGAATAAGAAAAAAACAATCAAAAATAGGACAAATTAAATTTTATTCTGAGCTTATTAAACTAGACCCACTTTGCAAAAAAAAAATTAACAAAAATGATACTCAGAGATCAATAAGAGCTTACGAAGTAAAAAAGTTTACAAATAAATCTTTGTTTGATTGGTATACTGAAACTTACTCAGATTTTAATCAAGACAATTTCATAAAGTTACATATTGATTATCCCAGAGATAAATTAATTGAGAGAATTTCCTTAAGAACAAATGAAATGTTGAAAGATGGAGCAATTAAAGAGGCTGAGAGATTTTATAAATTAAGAGTAAAGAAAGATTTATCATCTAATAAAGTTATTGGTCTAAGTGAAATTAAAGAGTATTTAGACAAAAGAATAGATCTCAGCCAACTTAAAGAAAAAATATCAATAAAAACAAGGCAATATGCCAAGAGACAGTCTACTTGGGCAAGAGGACAAATGTCTGATTGGCATAAAATAAAATTTGATAGACTTGAATCATTTTTAAAAAAATTTCCTAAATCAGCATAGATTGCTTGACCTATAAGCACAACTTCAGCTAGATTGTCTGAATGTCAAAATTATACTCAGGCGCTGAAATTGTATTTAAGTGTATGGAAGATCAAAATGTTGATCATATTTTCGGTTATCCAGGGGGTGCCGTGCTTCCAATTTATGACGAATTACAAAATTTTAAGTCAATCAAACATGTATTGGTGAGACACGAACAAGGTGCAGGTCATGCCGCAGAAGGTTATGCAAGATCATCCGGTAAACCAGGTGTTATTTTAGTAACCTCAGGACCAGGCGCAACAAATGTAGTTACAGCTTTGACTGATGCATATATGGACTCAATTCCATTAGTTTGTATTTCTGGACAAGTTCCAACTCATTTAATTGGTACAGATGCATTTCAAGAATGTGATACAACTGGAATAACCAGGCCTTGTACAAAACATAATTGGCTAGTCAAAGATATAAATGATTTAGCTGAGACAATACATAAAGCATTTGAAGTAGCAACTACAGGTAGACCAGGACCAGTCTTAGTCGATATTCCAAAAGATATTCAATTTCAAAAAACAAAATACAGCAAACCAAAAAAAGAAAAAAAGCTTAATGGTAAATCTCACAACCAATTTAATCAAAATAGCATTGATAAATTAATTGATTTAATGAGTAAATCTTCAAAACCTATTTTTTATACAGGTGGTGGAGTGATTAATTCTGGACCTAAAGCTAGTGAACTTTTAAGAGAACTTGTTTATGCAACAGGTTTTCCTATTACATCAACTTTACAGGGATTAGGATCCTTCCCTGGTGATGATAATCAATTTTTAGGAATGTTGGGTATGCATGGAACTTATGAAGCGAATAATGCGATGCATGATTGTGATTTGATGATTAATATTGGGGCACGTTTTGATGATAGGATAACAGGAAAAATAGATGAATTTTCACCAAAATCAAAAAAAGTTCACATTGATATAGATCCATCATCAATTAATAAAAATGTTAAAGTTGATTTGGCTATTGTAGGAGATGTAAAAACCGTTCTTTCATCTACTTTAAAAAGTTTAAAACAAAAAAAATCTAAATTCCTAAAATCAAATAAGCAAAAGACTTCTAAGTGGTGGGAAAAAATTCAAAAATGGAGATCAGTTAGATCGCTAGATTATATTGGAAGCGAAGAGACTATAAAACCTCAGTACGCCATTGAAAGATTATATGAATTAACCAAAGATAAAGACTCCTATATCACAACTGAAGTAGGACAACATCAGATGTGGGCTGCACAACATTATAAATTTAACAAACCAAATCGTTGGATGACATCTGGTGGTTTAGGTACTATGGGATATGGTTTACCAGCAGCAGTGGGTGTACAAGTCGCTCATCCAAAAAAATTAGTTATTGATATTGCGGGAGAGGCTTCAGTATTAATGACAATACAGGAAATGTCTACAGCCGTACAATATAATCTTCCAATTAAAATATTTATATTGAATAATCAATACATGGGCATGGTAAGACAATGGCAAGAACTTCTACATGATAAAAACTATTCCGAGAGTTATACTGCTGCTCTACCAGATTTTGTTAAATTAGCAGAAGCATATAACTGTGTTGGTATAAGAGCAAAAACACCAGAAGAGTTAGACGATAAAATTATTCAAATGTTGAATACAGACAGACCTGTAATATTTGATTGTATGGTAGATAAAGTAGAAAATTGTTTTCCAATGATACCATCGGGAAAGCCTCATAATCAGATGATTTTAGGACCTAAAGATCAAGAAAGTAAGAAGATTACTGGCAAAGGTAAGTCCTTAGTTTAATGCCGAATTCAAAATCAGCGTATAGTTTTTCAAATAAAAAAGAGAAATTTGATACACATATAATAGTCGTTTGGGTAGATAATGAAGCTGGTGTGTTGGCTAGAGTTGTTGGTTTGTTTTCAGGTAGGGGTTATAACATCGAGTCTTTGGCTGTAGCCCAAGTTGATGAAAAGTTAAAGATATCAAGGATAACTATTGTAACTACAGGAACACCACAAGTTGTTAATCAAATTAAACTCCAATTAAGAAAACTTGTGCCTGTTCATAAAGTTGCAGATTTTAAAAGAGAAGATAAAGCAGTCATTTTTAAGGAGATGGCGTTATTCAAAATTGTCGGTCCAAATAATAAATTAGAAGGTGCATTGAAAGCTTGTAAAAAATATAATCCAGTATTATTAGACAAAACAAAAAAATCGAATGTTATTCAAATAACAGCTTTAAGACGAGAAATAGACAAAATGTCAAAAGATTTAAAAAAATTTGGATTGGTGAGTGTTTCAAGAACCGGAGCCGTAGCTATGACAAGAGGTGCAGATATATTTAAATAATTAATTAGGAGAAAAAAATGAAAATGTTTTATGAAAAAGATACAGATGCAAATTTAATAAAAGATAAAAAAATTGCAATTTTTGGATATGGAAGTCAAGGACACGCTCATGCTTTAAACTTAAAAGATAGTGGAGTTAAAGAAGTTGTTGTAGCTCTTCGAGAAGGGTCATCAAGTATTGAAAAAGCAGAATCTAAAGGTTTAAAAGTTATGAACCTTTCTGATGCTGCTGAATGGGCTGATGTTGTGATGATTTTAACTCCAGATGAATTGCAAGCAACTATTTATAAAAATCATATTGAACAACGTGTAAAAGAAGGGACATCTATTGCATTTGCTCATGGATTAAATGTTCATTATGATTTGATAAAAGCTAGAAAAGATTTAGATGTGTTTATGGTAGCACCAAAAGGACCAGGTCATTTAGTTAGAAGTGAATATGAAAAAGGTGGTGGAGTTCCGTGTTTATTTGCTGTTCATCAAAATGGATCAGGTAAAGCTAGAGATCTAGCTATGTCATATGCTTCAGCAATTGGCGGAGGAAGATCAGGTATAATTGAAACAACATTTAAAGATGAAGTAGAAACAGATTTATTTGGTGAACAAACAGTGTTGTGTGGAGGTCTTGTTGAATTAATTAAAAATGGATATGAAACTTTAGTTGAGGCTGGTTATGAACCTGAAATGGCATATTTTGAAACAGTTCATGAAGTTAAACTTATTGTAGATTTAATATATGAAGGTGGAATAGCTAATATGAATTACTCTATATCTAATACTGCTGAATATGGAGAATACGAATCTGGCCCAAGGATCATAAATAAAGAAGAAACAAAAAAAAGAATGAAAGAAGTTTTAGCAGACATCCAGTCAGGTAAATTTACCAAACAATGGATGGATGAATGTAAAAATGGGCAGAAAAATTTCTTAGCTACTAGGGCAAAACTAGCAGAGCATCCAGTTGAAAAAGTTGGTGCTACTTTAAGAGAAATGATGCCTTGGATTGCCAAGAAGAAGCTTGTTGATAGTGATAAGAAATAATTTGATCTTAAAATTAGGCTAATTCTCCCAAATTATTTTGCAATCTGAGCGAGAGCATGTATTATGCTCGAGCTAAAAAATACAATGTCAGATAAAGAAAAATTATACATATTTGATACGACTATGCGTGATGGTGAACAATCGCCAGGAGCATCTATGAGTGTCGAAGAGAAAATTCAGATATCTAGAGTTTTTGATGAAATGGGAATAGATATTGTTGAAGCGGGTTTTCCAATAGCATCACCAGGAGATTTTGAGGCAGTTTCTGAAATAAGTAAAATAATGAAAAACTCAATTCCATGTGGTCTTTCAAGAGCACTAAAAAAAGATATTGATGCATGCCATGAGTCGTTGAAACATGCTCCAAGATTTAGAATTCATACTTTTATTTCTACAAGTCCTCTTCATATGAAACACAAACTCGAAATGACAAATGATCAGGTTCTAGATGCGATTAAAGAAAGTGTTACTTATGCAAGAAATTTTACTGATGACGTAGAATGGTCCTGTGAAGATGGAACAAGAACTGATATGGATTTCATGTGTAAAACTGTTGAGCTTGCAATTAATTGTGGAGCCAAAACAATAAATATTCCAGATACAGTTGGATATTCTATACCCGAAGAATTTGCAAAAACAATTAAACACTTAAAAAATAATGTTCCAAATATAGATAAAGCAATATTATCTGCACACTGTCACAATGATCTCGGCTTGGCTGTAGCAAATGCATTAGCTGGAGTTTCTGAAGGTGTAAGACAAATAGAGTGTACAATTAATGGAATAGGCGAAAGAGCAGGAAATGCTGCATTAGAAGAAGTAGTTATGGCAATTAAAACAAGAAATGATTTAATGCCATACAACACTGGAATTAAAACAGAATTAATAAGCAAAGCCTCAAAAATTGTTTCAAATGCAACTGGTTTTCCAGTTCAATTTAATAAAGCAATAGTTGGTAAAAACGCTTTTGCTCATGAGTCAGGAATTCATCAAGATGGAATGTTAAAGAATAGAGAAACTTATGAAATTATGACTCCAGAAAGTGTAGGTGTTAAGAAAACCTCACTTGTTATGGGTAAACATTCAGGGCGACATGCTTTTAAAGATAAATTATCAGACTTAGGTTATTCAGATCTTACTGATGATATTATCCAAGCTGCTTTTGGAAAATTTAAAGTTTTGGCGGATAAAAAGAAACATATATATGATGAAGATATAGTAGCCTTAGTTGATGATAGTTTAATTGTGGATAATAAAATAAATGCGATTAATTTAAAGTCTTTAAAAGTATTTGCTGGCACAGGGGAACCACAAAAAGCTGAAATGACATTAGACGTCTATGGTGATATTAAAAATACAACTGAAACAGGGGATGGACCAGTTGATGCAATTTTTAAATGTATAAAAAAATTATTTCCACACGATGTAAAATTATCTCTTTATCAAGTACATGCAGTAACAGAAGGTACTGATGCTCAAGCAACTGTTAGTGTAAAAATTGAGGAAAATGATAGGACAACAGTTGGTCAATCAGCTGATACAGATACTTTAGTTGCATCAGCAAACGCATATTTAAATGCATTGAATAAAATGCTTATAAAACGAGAGAAAAAAGCACCATCTCAAAATATTAAACATCAAAAAGTGAAAGGAATATAATTAAATGTCAATGTTTGCCAATTTAAGAAAGTTTTGGAGCCAGGATATGGCAATTGATCTTGGAACAGCTAATACGTTAGTAGTTTTAAAAAGCAAAGGTGTAGTTCTAAATGAACCATCCGTCGTAGCAGTTGTTGACAATAAAGGAAAAAAATCAGTTTTAGCAGTAGGTGATGAAGCTAAAACAATGTTAGGTAGAACACCGGGTAATATTCAAGCAATAAGACCTTTGAGAGATGGTGTGATTGCAGACTTTATTGTTACAGAAGAAATGATTAAGCATTTTATAAAGAAAGTTCATAAAAAAACGTTGGCAAATCCTAGAATTTTAATTTGTGTACCAACAGGATCAACACCAGTTGAAAGAAAAGCTATTCAAGATAGTGCTTTAGCAGCAGGTGCTAGAAGAGTTCAGTTAATTGAAGAGCCAATTGCAGCGGCAATTGGAGCAGGACTTCCAATTCAAGAGGCAACAGGATCAATGGTTGTTGATATAGGTGGTGGAACAACTGAAATTGCTGTTATGTCATTAGGCGGCGTGGTTTACTCCGAATCCCTAAGAGTTGCAGGAGATGCGATGGACAATGCATTGAAAGAATATATGAGAGAAGAATATAATTTAATGATAGGAGATAGTACTGCAGAAAAAATTAAAAAGGATATTGGAACAGCAATTCCAACAAATAATAATACTTATGCAGTTAAAGGTAGAGATTTAAGATCAGGAACTCCTAAAGAGGTAAACATCTCAGAACAAGATACTTCAGAAGCTTTAAACCCTATACTTAAAGAAATTGTATCTGGAATAAAAAAAGCACTAGAAAATACACCTCCAGAATTATCAGCTGATTTAGTTGATATGGGTTTAACAATGACAGGAGGAGGATCGCTTTTAAAAAATATAGATAAAAGATTCTCTAAAGAAACTGGATTACCAGTAAATATTGCTGATGATCCATTGTCATGTGTTGCAATAGGAACAGGAAAGGCGTTAGACGATCAAGAAATATTTTCTACTGTACTATCTGAGTATTAAATATTATGTCAACAGAATCGAGTAGAGATGATTTTATTATCGCAATTCGTTCAGCATTTCTAAAAAAAGGAAATAGACAAAAATTTTCTTTATTTACACTATTAATTATATCAATTTTAGTTTTATCATTAGAATATTTTAAAACTGGTCCAATTAATCAATTTAGATCTTTCACAAAGGATATTATATTTAGAGGTTCATATGTTGTATCGAGTCCATTCAAATATGTAAAAAACAAATATTATCTTTTTCAAGATCATATGAGCATGTATGAAGAATTTTCAGTTTTAAGAGACAAGGACCTTGATCTTGACTCACTTAGAAAAGAAGTTGATTTTTACAAATCAGAAAATGCTCTTCTAAAAAAATTGATAGAGGAAAGAGATCTCTTTTCCAAAGAGTATATGTTAACAAAGATTTTATTGGATAAACAAAGTCCTTATTTGAAGTCTTTAATAATTAATAAAGGTCAAAAAAATGGAGTTAAATTAGGATCAGCTGTTAAAGATCGATTATATTACGTTGGAAAGGTTGTAAATGTTAACTTTTTGAGTTCTAGAGTATTACTGGCTAATGATCTTAATAGCAAAATCCCAATCATTATTGAGCCGAGTGGTATCAATGCAATACTCTCAGGAAACGGTAATGATGATTACGCAGAACTAGAATACCTACCGAAAAATAATGAGATAAAAGAGAATGAAATTGTATATACCTCAGGTTCAGATGGTACAATTCCAGCATCAATTCCTGTTGGAAAAATAATAATTAAAAATAATAAAAAGTATGTGAAGTTTTTTAGCAACTTAAATCAACTTAATTATGTGCAGGTAAACAAGTAAATGGCCAGAGGAGATATAAAATTTTATCAATTTTTACTGAATGGTTTTCCAATTATTTTGTTATTTTTCTTTGCTCTAACAGGCTACTCATTCTCATTTAACATATTTAAAATCAATATATCTTTTAATTGTGTTCACTTAATTGTTTTTTATTGGGTATTGAGAAAACCTGAGATGCTTGGTTATGGGCTTATTTTTTTTGCAGGAATAATTAATGATGTTGTGCAAAACCTACCAATTGGTGTTTCATCAATAAATTATCTTTTACTCTGTGTTATTGCATCTTTTTTTAGGACAAGGACTCTAGTTCCTAATTTAATTTATGATTGGATATTATTTTTTATCGCAATATTAATTGTAAGCTCAATTCATTTTACAGTATTAGCAATTTTCTTTGATGAAAATATTAGATATGGGGCTTTAATGTCAACAGCCTTTTTTTCATTTTTAATTTATCCAGCAGTGGCAAAAATATTTAATCAAATTTATTTACTAGGTTTAAAACAAGAACATGCTGAATAGAGGAAGAAACATAGAAAAAGGTAGAGTAATAACAAGAAGAATGTTTATACTAGCTGCAGCAAAAATATTACTTTTTGCTGGTATATCATCAAGATTATATAATTTACAAATTTCTGATAGAGAAAAATATGAAATTTTGTCCGATAAAAATAGAATTCGTGAGTGGAAAACTCCTCCGCAAAGAGGCATAATTGTAGATAACTTTAATAAAGTTCTAGCAAGCAATGATAGAGTGTTTCAACTGCACTTAATATTAGATGAAATTAACGATTTTGATGTAACTATTTTTAAGATCAAAAATTTAATTGAATTAGACAAATCTGAAGTAAAAAAATTATACAAAAAAAAAGAAAGATTAAAACCCTGGGATACATTGGTAGTTTCAGATAATTTAACTTGGGAGCAATTCTCAAAAATTAATTTATATTTACACGAACTAGAGGGTGCAAAACCCGTATTATCAACATCTAGATTTTATCCCTATGCAAATGATTTAGTACACGTAGTTGGTTATGTTGGTGACGCTAGTCCGAAAGATCTTGAAAAACCCGAGATAAAAGAAAATTTTGTTCCAGGTCTAAAAGTTGGAAAATATGGAATAGAAAATTCACAAGAGAAAATGTTAATTGGTAACTACGGTATTAAAAGATATGAGGTTAATGCATCTGGAAAAAGAATAAGCCAAATAGACTACATCAAAGAAAAACAGGGTAATAAAGTAAGCTTAACTATAGATATAGAAATTCAAAAATATGCCCAAGAATTACTTAAAGGAAAAGCAGGTTCAATATGTGCAATGGACATATATACAGGAGAAGTTGTTGCAATGGCATCATCACCAACCTATGATCCAAATAAATTTACACATGGAATTAATCAAAAAGATTGGCAAGAAATAAGAAAAAATCCTCTAAAACCATTGATAAATAAGTCTATTGCAGGACTTTATTCTCCTGGATCTACATTTAAGCCATTAGTTGCTCTAGCAGCTCTAGAATATGGAATATTAGATCCCAATAAAACAATAAGATGTAAAGGTCATAAGCATCCATATGAACTATATGGAGTTAAATACCATTGTTGGAAAAAAGAAGGTCACGGTTACATGAAGTTGAGAAATGCAATCAAACAATCTTGCGATATTTACTTTTATGAAATGGCAAGATTACTTGGCGTAGATAAATTATCAGTAATCGCGAAAAGATATGGGCTAGGGACTAATGTACTTGGAAATCTTTATAATGACGAAAAAAATGGATTGGTTCCAGATACTAAATGGAAGAGACGTGCATTGGACCAAAGTTGGTTTTTAGGAGAAACAGTTATTAATGGTATAGGACAAGGTTATATTCAGACCACACCACTTCAGCTCTGTCTAATGACAGCACAAATTGCAAATGGAGGATATAAAATAAAACCTCATATCATAAAAAACGATTCAATAAATTATAAGGACGTAATAAATAAAATTAAATTGCATCAATCTAATTTTCCTCTGCATGAAAGAAATTACTTAGATGATATAAATGTCGATTATTATCAAAGAATGTATCATAAAAAGTCTAATATTAATTTCGTTTTAGATGCAATGTTTGGTTCTACAAATGAGCAATATGGTACTTCATACAAATCTCGATACGATGATCCCACATATCAATTTGCTGGGAAAACTGGAACATCACAGGTAAAAAGGATTACTGATCTTGATAGAGAACTAGATTTAGATACTGATCAAATTGAATACAAAAAAAGAGATCATGCATTATATATAGCTTTTGCTCCATACAAGGATCCAAGATATGCTATAAGTGTAATTATTGAACATGGAGGCTCTGGTAGCAAAGCCGCAGCTCCGCTTGCAAGTAAATTAATTAAAAGAATTATAGATAGACATAAATTAAGGGAACAATTTAATAATGGAAATACAAGTTTAGCATAATGTTAAGAGAGAGAATACAAGCTAGCAATTATAGTTTTTTAGATAAATTAAGATCTATTGATTATTTATTAATTTTGCTAATAATTGCCATAGGATCAATTAGTGTATTTGCAATTTACTCTACTGAAGGAGGTAAATTTTCTTTTTATACTAAAAATCATATAATTAGATTATCCGTATTTTTTAGTTTATTTTTGGTTTTATCTTTTGTGAGAGTTTCAACCTGGTATAAAAATGCTTACTTATTTTATATTGTTGGATTAGCTTTATTAATAACAGTTTTATTTTTTGGAATCTCAGCATCTGGTGCAACAAGATGGATAAATTTATATTTTTTAAATTTACAACCGTCAGAATTAATGAAGATTGCTGTAATAATATGCTTTGCAAGATATTATCATAGAATTCAAAGCTCAGATATTCAAAGCTATAAATTTTTAATTCAACCAATTATACTTTTAATTATTCCTTGTTACCTTGTTATTCAACAACCTGATTTAGGAACTTCTATTTTAATCGCAGGCAGTGGTATTGCTATAATATGGTTGGCAGGTCTTAATATTAAATATTTTGTTTATTCAGGATTATTATTATTAGTCTCATTACCTTTTGCTATATCCATTTTAAAACCTTATCAAAAATCTAGAATTCTAACTTTCTTTAATCCTGATAGAGATCCTTTAGGAGCCGGATATCAAATAATTCAATCAAAAATAGCTATTGGATCAGGCGGTTTTTTTGGGAAAGGATATTTAAAAGGTACACAAAGTTATCTAGAGTTTTTACCTGAAAAACACACTGACTTTATATTCACGCTATTTTCTGAAGAATTTGGATTTCTTGGGTCAATTATACTTTTATTTTTATATATATTACTAATTTATAGAATTATTAATGTTGGGCTAGTATCTAGAAGCTTCTTTGCAAAATTATATTGTTTCGGTTTTGCTACAGCAATTTTCTTATATGTATTTGTAAATATTGCTATGGTTCTTGGTATGTTGCCAATAGTTGGTGCACCTTTACCCATTATGTCTTATGGCGGATCCTCTTTGTTATCTATAATGCTTGGACTAAGCATAGTAATGAGTTGTAAAATTTATAACCAGGAACAAATATCAGCTTATTAATACTGTTTAAATTATAAATATTTAAACTATTATTTGAATTCTTTACTTTAGATTTAATCAATATAAGTTTTAACAGTGAAATCTTTTCTCAAATATAAGAACTATATTACTTATTCAGTGATTTTAATTTTATTAATATTTTTAAAGATTAGTAATCCAAATATAATAAAGTCAATATCTTTTTTAAGTTTTGACTTATATCAAAAGATTTTCCCTTTAAGAAAAACTAGTTCAGAAGTTATTATAGTTGACATAGATGAAAAAAGTTTGGCTAAACTTGGACAATTCCCATGGAATAGATCTGTATTTGCAAAAATATTAAATAATTTAAATGATGCTAATCCTAAAGTAATTGGATTTGATATTTTTTTTAGTGAAAATGATAAGCAATCCCCTAAAGAATTTATAAAGGCTTATGATATTAAATCTAAAGAATTAATAGCTGATTTAAGCAAAATAGAAAGTCATGATAATTATTTTACAAAAGAACTAAAAAATTCTAAGTCTGTTCTTGCTATCCTTGGTAATACTGAAAAATCATACTCAGAATACCAGCGAAAACCTAAAGCTAAATTTTTGTTTAAAGGAGGAAATCCAAATGAATTTGTTTACAAATATTCTAATTCTATAGGATCATTAAAACAACTAGAAGATAACGTAAGTGGCCTAGGTTCAATTTCTTTTTTAGATCAAACTGACGGAATAATAAGATCTATACCTTTAATCGTATCTTTTGACGAAAAGATATATCCAACGATGGGACTTGAAATGATTAGAGTTGGATTAGATCAAAAAAATCTATTTGTCACTTTAGATGAGGTAGGAATAAAAAAAATAAGTGTAAGACCTCATAAAATATCCAGTGATAACAATGGTCTTTTTTGGATAAAATATAAACGTCCTCAAAAAAGTCAGTATATTTCAGCCAGTTCAGTATTTGATGGAAATTTTGATAGATCACGATTTCAAAATAAATATGTTTTGATTGGTGCGTCTGCGCAAGGCCTTTTTGATTTAGTCAAAACACCATTAGGTATAATTATGCCTGGTGTTGAGGTTCATGCAAATGTGATAGAAAATATTCTAGATAAATCCTATTTATTAAGAAACCCAGAAATATATCTTATTGAACTTTTGTTAACAATTATTTTAGCAACAATAATATTTATCTTATCACAAAAAATTAAACCAAAGTATAGCTTGCCAGTTTTTGTAATTGGATTCTTTTCAATATTGTTTATTGGTTTTGCTTTTTATAATTTCAGATCTGAATTAATAGATATAAGTTATCCAATATTTATTCTTGTAGTGACCTTTTTAACTGGTCTTTATTTCAGATTTATAAAAGAAAATCAGTTAGCGACAGAAAATTTAATGAAAGAAACCAAATTGTTGAGAGAAAGAGAGCTTGCTGGAGATGTTCAAAAAAGTTTATTTCCTGACATTTTTAAATATCAAAATTTTATATATGCAAAAAATATTCCAGCAAGAGATGTTTCAGGCGATTATTATGATTTAATTAATGTTGGTAATAATGAATATTATTTTTCATTGGCTGACGTATCTGGAAAGGGAGTTAAAGCTGGAATGTACATGGCTAAAGCTTCATCAACTTTTAGAGCATTATCAAAACTATCAATGCCCTTAGAAAAAGTTGTTTTTTTAGTGAATAATGAATTGGTAGAATCTAAATTTAAGGGAATGTTTGTAACTGCCGTATTTGGAAAATTTAATACAGATACTGGAAATGTTACTTTTGTAAATGCTGGTCATGAAAGTATCATGCTATTTGATAAAAGTTTAAATTTTGAGTATTTAAAATCTGAATTACCCCCGATTGGAATTATAAAGTATTTTGCAGAAACAATGGTTGTTTCAAAAAAAATAAATTTAAAAAATAAAACATTTGTTGTTTATACAGATGGTGTTACAGAGGGATATTTAGAAAATGGAAATGAATTAGGATCCGAGGGTGTTGAAGAAATAGTAAAAAATTTAAAAGATATAAACCCAATAAATGTAGTTGAAGGAATTGCATCTAAATTAAATTGGGGAGCAGAAAAATTAAGGGATGACATTACTTGTTTGGCATTAAATTTAGATAATACTGAAATACTAAAAACAAAAAAATGAAAAAGTATTTTTTATTATTAATTATTTTATCTTTAACCATTCATACAAAATTAAATGCAAAAGAAATTACTTATCAGGAAATTTTAGAAAACCCCACTGACCTAGAATTAAATTTGAATTACGCAAAACAACAGGAGAACACTGGAAATCTAAAATTAACTATATCAACTTTAGAAAGATTAAATATGCTTTACCCTGAAAATCTAGATATTAAACTTTATCTACTTTCAATTTTAATTGAAATGGATTCAAAAGTTAAAGTTGATCTGATGGTAAGAACAATGATGAATGATCCTAATACACCTAATGAAACAAAAAAAACTATTGCAAAATTATTATCTGCACCAGCTAAAGAAAAAGATAGTAAATGGTTTGCATATTTAGATTTAAAATACTTACAAACTGAGGAAAGTAATATAAGTGGAATAACTAAAACAAAAAAATTATTACAAGAAGATAATTTAATACCTTATCCAGCAGTTGATGGAAGACTTGTGCTTGAAGATGATAAAACGTTTAATAGATCGGGCGCACTTACTGTTGGCCGAAATATTAATGAAACATCGTCATTATTTTTTAATTTAAGTTTAGATATTAAACAAAACGAAAATAAAGTTACGGGTGATAATGATATAATTTCTTCTTCACTTAGTTATTTTAAAATATTTGGTAATAATTATATTTCTCCATATGCATTTTGGAGCAAACCTAATTATAGAAAACAAGAAGATTATGAAACAAAAGGATATGGAATAAACAATACCTATATTTTTAATGAAAAACATAATATTAACTATGGTTTAGCCTTTTCAGAAACTTCATATGAAAGAAATGCAACTTTCTCCACTGCAGATGATAACGATAGCGATGTTTATTCAAGCTTTGTTAAATATAATTTTAATTTGACAAAAAAAAGCCAATTAGGGACAAAATTAATTTTAAATAGAACTGAGGCTAAAAAAGAATTTGATAGTTATGATTCGACTGGAATTAATCTTATTTACTCTCATCTTCTTCCTTTTGGCACATTAAAACTGAGCAGTACTTATCTTAAAAATGCTTATGATGAACCTGAACCGTTTCTTAGTACATTTAAAATTAGAGATGATGAAAGTTTTGTAAATGTCCTCTCACTAGAAGGTCAAATAGGTCAACTTTTACCATTTATAAAAAATTCTTCAATTTCAAAGGGTATATTTTACTCTTTCAAATTTAAAAACTCTGATGTAAGTTCAAATATAGCAAACCATGATATTGAAAGAGAATTTTTTACAATTGGTTTGACTAAAAGATATAACATAAATGAATTATTCAATTAGACTAGCAATATTTATTTTTTTATTATTTACAAATATTGCTAATGCAAGTTCTAACTTCGTTGGAATAATAGGTGCTGCAATCGGCGAAATAAAAAATCAGAACAACGAAAAACTTGCAAATGGTTCAAAAATATTTTTTGGAGATACTATTATATCAAACAGCAAATCAAATGCTCAAATATTGTTTTTAGATCAAACAGTATTAACTTTAGGTGAGGAAACAGAACTAACTATTGATGAATTTGTTTATGATCCAAATAGTCAAGAAGGATCTTTTGTTTCAACAGTAAAATCAGGAACAGTTAAGTTTATTACAGGGCAAATAAGTAAAAAGAATCCCGATAATCTAGAAGTTAAAGTTCCAGCAGGTACACTTGGAGCACGTGGTACAGAATTTGTTGTTTTATCAGAATCAGAAAATCAAAGTACTGTAGTTTTATTAGGACCAGGGCCTAATAACACTTTGGGAATGATACCAGGAAATTTAATATTATCAGACGGAATAAGTTCAGTTAATATAACAAATCCAGGATTTGAAGCGATGGTAAAAAATTAATTTATGAAAATTTTATTTATAATAAAATCAATTATTATCTTTATAATCTTTAATTCTTATTCGCATGCGGTTGTATCAACTCCAACTCCAACAACAACATTAAGTAAAATAGCAAATTCCATGAGTTATTCAGCGAATAATACATCTCAAAACGTCACAAATAATACTAGTAGCACTACATCAAAATTAATTAATTCATCAAAGCTAACTGCTGGCATTCAAAAGTCTGCTGAAAAATTTGGATTGACTATAGATGCTGATGCTGCAGCCATTGTTGCTAGCATCGATACTTCAAGTGTTGAGTCCATGTCAAAAGCACTTGCATCATTAGAGGATAATTATGCTCATTTGGATGATGATTATGTTCAAACAATTGATCAAGATACAATTATTTATGACAGTGGCTGGGTAACGTTAAGTAAAGTTACTGGCGGATCCTTAAACTATACAAGTGATAATAATGTATTTAAGTCTGGTGCATCACAACAGGTTAGATCTCAGGTATACGTTAATTTTAAAAAAAGAGATATTTTTGCTGATGTGGATACTAAAATTACAAGAGCTGTTGGAGCAGGAGGAAATTTTGACTCTACTGGAGGCACTGAAATTGCAACAAGTTGGAGAACAGGTACAGCAGCATTTACTGACCTACCTATAGTAGCAACTGATGACCAAAGGATAGGTGACGGCTGGGGATCACACAATGCCGTATTTGCTGGACAACTTGATAAATTTAGCACCATGAAAAAAAGTACCACAACTCTTCAAGATGCCTGCACACACTGTGATGCTGGGAGTTATTGGACTGTTAAGCAAAACCATATTGAAGAGTATAACAACAATGTAAATGACACCAGTTCATATGGTTCAATATATTTTTATGGTAAGTTTACTACAGCATCAGAAGGAGCAGAAGGTGTTGGAAATTTTGCATTTGAAGGTGGCTTCACAGCTGATGGTGCTTCAGAACAAGAATTTGTAGAGTCTATTGAAAGATATGAAGCGACCGGTACACTAACAGCAAAAGCTGCAGAATAATATTAAAATTTATTTTCCATCAACCACTACAATTGTTAGATCATCTTTTTGAACATGACCTGCATTAAGAATATCATCAATCATAGTCTTCAATCTTTCATTAATAGGAATTGATTGATATTTTTTTATATAGTTTTCAAAACCTTCAGCACCCAACATTTCTCCACTTGGATTTTTAATTTCAGTAATACCATCCGTAAAAATGTACATCGAACTATTCTCAAATGACAATGTATGTTCTGGATATTTTGTTTTAGGCATAATTCCAAGGGGCGGACCAGCCTCTGAAAAATTACTAAATGTTCCATCGGCAGATAAAATTAAAGGAGGTTCGTGACCTGCGCTTGAAAGTAATAATTCCTTTTTATTGGAATCGTATATTCCTATAAGCATTGTAACAAACATGCCTCTAGAAATAGTCTCACATATTTCATTGTTTAACTGGAATAATAAGTCTGATGCAGAAAAATTTGTTTTACTTAAACACCTATATAGACTTGAAGCTTTAGACATTAAAAGTGAAGACTTTATACCTTTTCCAGATACGTCTGCTACACCAAATCCATATCTACCATCACCTAAATCTGAAAAATTATAAAAATCTCCAGATACGACTTTAGCAGGAATATTTATTCCTGAGATTGGGAATTTTTCATCTTTATTTTTTGAGAGCAAAGATTTTTGAATTTCTCCTACAATTTCAACTTCCTTTTGGATTTTATTTTTTTCTACCATCTCTTTTGCCATTTTTGCATTTCTAATAGCTAAAGCAGCTGGAGCAGAAAGTGTTTCTAGTAGTTTTCGATCGTCTTCTATAAATAGCTTGTCATCAGTTTTTTTATTTAAACAATGAATTACCCCAATACATTCATTTGCAGCAATTAAAGGCGAACATAGCACTGAGAAAGTTGTAAAATTTGTTTTGTTATCTAAGTCAAAGTAAAATTCTGCTATTTCGCGTACGTCTTTTCTGACATTACCCACTCGAATACATTTTCTTTGTTCAACAGCTTTACCCATTACACCATCTTTTAGATCTAATTCGTATTCATCCAAATAATCTTGATGAAGTGATGCAATACATTCAAATTTTTTCTTTTGTTCATTTATTAGAAAAATGTTTGCAGCTTCTGCATTCAGTCTTGCGATAATTACCCTAAGTGCATTCATTAAAGTGTCATTTAAATCAAGAGAGAGAGCAAAGTCTTGATTCATTTTTGTGACAAGCTCTAAATCAACGTTAACTTGTTCAGCTTCTTTTTTAGGTTCGATCGGTTTTTTTGATTTAAATAGAAACATTTATTTAACTAGTATTTTAAACAATTTTTGGTAAATTTTTCAACAATGGAGATTATAATTAATACACCTAATTTTTATATTCACCTTCAGGATGCGGTACTAATGGTTCAGTATGTAATAGATGGATTAATTCATATTAAATCAAATATTAAATTATAATCATATTCTGTGGATCTAATATTTGTAATTATTCTAGGTGGCCTATGGGGGAGTTTTGCAAACGTCTGTATTTACAGACTTCCAATAAATAAAAGTGTTGTATCAGGAAGATCATTTTGCCCAAAATGTAAAAAATTAATTACTTGGAAAGATAATATTCCTGTAATTTCATTTTTATTTTTAAACGGTAAATGTAGAAATTGTAGAAAAAAAATTTCACCCCAGTATTTAATAATTGAGTTTATTACAATTATTTATTTTTTAGCTGTTTATTACTTATTTGGTATCAGCATAACCACATTATTGTTTTTTATTTTAGGATTGTCTTTTATTATAATTTTCTTCATAGATCTAAAGCATTATATCATTCCTAATGTATTAACTTTCTCTTTGATGGTAATTGGATTTGTGAAATCTTTTGATCCAAATTTGAACCCAATTTTTCCAAATTTTATAAATTCTTTAATTGGAGGAATTTTTGGATATTTGATTATTTGGTCTATAATTTATTTTTACAAACAAGTCATAAACAAAGAGGGAATGGGTTTAGGTGATGCTAAACTTCTATCAGCAATTGGATTCTGGTTTGGATGGATCTCAATACCTTTTGTAATATTTTTATCATCTATAATAGCTTTATTATTTGTAATTCCTAGTCTAATGAAAAAATCAAAAAAACTTTCGTCTCAGATCCCATTTGGTCCTTACATCATTATTGGTACATTGATATATTTAATTTTTGAAAGTAATATTCGATCAATAATTTTTTATTAATCAAAAAAATTCAAATGTTTGAAAATATAATATTAAATACATCTAAAAATATAGTTGGCAATTTAGATAAAATCAAATTAACCCTAGCTGCAATAATTTGTGAGGGAAGTATTTTAATTGAAGATTATCCAGGTTCAGGGAAAACTACATTTGCGAAAGCAATTACTTCGAGTTTAGGACTAAATTTTAAAAGAATTCAATTTACATCTGATTTACTGCCAAGTGATGTTCTTGGATTTAATATTTTATCAGATGATAAGTTAAAATTTCAGAAAGGTCCAATTTTTACGAATATTGTTTTGGCGGATGAACTAAATAGAGGGAGCCCAAAAGCACAAAGTGCATTCTTAGAAGCAATGGAAGAAAAAAATGTTACTATAGATGGCGAGAGCTATAATTTGCCAGAACCATTTTTTGTCATTGCAACTCAAAATCCTATGGATACTTCTGGAACAAGTTCTTTACCAGACTCACAGTTGGATCGATTTATGATTTCTTATTCTTTGTCTGAATTAGATCAAAATGAAAAAATTGCAATGTTAAAAAAGGATATTTTTTTTTCAAATTCTGCAAGTGAAACAATTAATTGGTCACAAATTAATAATAAAAAAAATGAAATAACTTTAAAAGATGAAATTTATGAATATGTTGTTGAAATAGAACAAACAATAAAAGCTTTAGGGCAAAATATATATATTTCAGCAAGGTGCATGAAGCAAATAATTGACTTAGCTAAAGGCTGGGCAATTGTTAATGGAAATGAGTATGTTTCTCATCAAGACATAAAAGATACAATACCTTATATTTTAAGGCATAGAATAAAGTTTTTAAATCAACAGGATAAATTTAGTTATGTTAATAAAGAAATCCTTGAAAAAATTAATATTGGATAATGGAAATCCAATCCAGACATTTTAGCTTTAATTTCAAAAGTTTCCTTAATTTTAAAAAAGATACGAAAATTTATATTTATCCCAATCTTAATGGCTTAGGCTTAGGCTTATTTATTTTTTTTTGTTTTTTAATCTCAGTATTTTATGAAAATAATTCTGGACTATTAATTTCAATAGTAATTTTCTTTGTTTTTTTTATATCAATATTCATTTCACACCAAAATATTAGTAAGCTCGATTTTATATGCAAGGAAGAATATTTAGTTGAAGCAGAAACTGTAAATTCAATTAATTTTCAAATCTTAAATTCGTCAAAAGAAAAAAAAATTAATATTGATATAGAATACAATAAAAAAAACATTGGTAATTATAATTTTAATGACAGAATTAATTTTTTTAAAATAGAGTATAAAAGTAAACTTAGAGGTAAATCTTATTTTAATCCAATAACACTTAAATCGATTTATCCCTTTGGAGTGATGCGAACTAAAGTTATTTTTAATCCAAAGAGTGAAATAATTATTTATCCAAAAAAAGTTCTTCCAAACGATGAATTATTAAAAGAATTTAAAATAATTAATATTATTAATGCAGATGAATTTGATGGTATTGATGAATTTAAAAATGGAGATAGTTTTTCAAAAATTGCATGGAAAAAATCGATAATTAGCGACAAAAGATATGTAAAAACTTTTAGTGATACTGAAAAATTATCTAATCTAATTTTAGATTTAGATAAATATCCGCATATTGAATTTGAAAAATTACTAAATTACTCATCTTATATAGTTAATTATTGTCATGAAAAAAAATTGAACTTGAAAATAAAGCATAAAGAAGAAGAACTATACCTTAACGATAACAATCAATCTTTAAATCGAATATTAAAATATTTTGCCAATGTTAAAAATTAAGAATTACAATTTGTCAGTACTTACTTTTCTGCTTTTAATTTTGTGTACTTTTTCATTATCAGCAGATTTAACATTAAATAATAAATTATTTTGGTTTTTGGTATTTATTTTTAATATTCTATTTTTCCAAATTAACATTAAATTGAAAAGTTTAATCTTAGGTATTATTGCTATAGGCGCGATTTATATTCAGCTTATTTTTAATCAGTATGTGTTTTCAGAGGAATTTTTCCTAAACTGTTTAGCAATATTATTGATCATGAAGTTTTCAGAATTAAAAAATAAAGATAACAAACTTTCATTCAGCTTGATTTGTTTAATAATATCGGTTGCAAGTCTTATTAAAGGCCAAGATATACTAAGTACCTTACTAAGTTTTACTATCGTAATACTGGTCATAATAAATATGTATCTAATTCAGCAAAAGGAATTGTTGGACTTTAATATAAAAAACATTTTTAAATATTTAGGATTTGGATTAAGTATTTTTCCATTTATTATTATATTTTACTTAGTTTTCCCACGTGCTGAAATAAATTTTAGACTATTCAATCCATCATCAAGCTCTTTAGGCATTCCAGATAGTATTAATCTTGGATCTTTCAGTGAGTTTTCAAATTCTGATGAGGATGTTTTTACCCTTATAAATAACAATTTTAAAAAGGAAGAACTCTATTTTAGAGTAAAAATTTTTGATTACATGGAAGAAGACAAATCTTGGAGACCGTCTTCAAGTTACTATTTATTTGATAAATATAAATCATCTTTTAAAGTTAAGGATGGTAGAGAATTAAATCAAACCTACCAGATAATTTTAGAACCTTTTAAAAAGAAATGGATTCCAAGTTTAAAAAATTCAAAATTAATCTCCAATAATATTGAGATATCAGAAGATTATTTTAATCAAATTTATGTTAGCAGAGATTTAATTGATCGAAAAAAACAAATAAGTTTTAAAAGATATAAAACTAATTACTATTTAGGAGAGGATCTAAAAGACTATTATACAAAAACTCCATCTAATATATCAAATAGACTTCAAGAATGGGTTTTAAATAATAATACTTCAACACCGACAGAATTTTTAAATAAGGTATATAAAAAATTTTCTGATGGATCTTACTATTATAATTTAAGTCCTCAAAATCTTTCTGGAAATAATTATGAAAACTTTTTCTTTGATCTTAAAGAAGGGTATTGTGAATATTATGCTGGAACATTTGTTCTTCTTGCAAGACTTGCAAATATACCAAGTAGAATTGTAACAGGTTATTATGGAGGTGAATTAAATGGTGTTGGAGATTTCTACAAATTCAAACAAAAAGATACACATGCATGGGCAGAAGTTTGGCTAAATGATAAAGGTTGGGTAAGAATAGATCCGACCAAAGCAATTCCTGACAGTAATGTCAGAAACACACTTAATAATATTTTCTCAAATAAACAATTTAAATCTAATAGTTTGTTTTCATCTAATTTTTTTAAAAAATTGAGTTATTACTTTAATTACGCTGATTTTGTATGGACTCAGCATTTATTATCATATGATGATAATGAGCGAAAAAACTTTATTAAAGAATTGTTAAATCTTAACTTTTCTAAAGTATACATTTGGATATTTATACCTTTATTTTTATTTTTAATATTTAAATTATTATTCAATTTAAATAGTAAAAATATTATGAGATTTTATTTATATTTAATTTTAATTGGAAAAAGAAAAAAATTTAAAATATTGAAATCTGATACAATTCAACAAATTTATTTAAAGTTACCAGAGATACAAAAAAATAAATATTATAAATTTTTTAAAGCATTTGAGATCAATAAGTATTCAAGCAGAAATTTAAGTATATTTAAGTCTTTTAAATCAATTTTTTAGTAAAAGATTTCTCTCTGTTTTGAGTTTATTATTTTTTTTAATCAATTGAATAATCATTTCTTTCATTATTCTATTCTCTTCAACTGCTCTTCCACTTATCTCAGCTAATCTCTCATTTTCTTTAGCTAGCTGTAATTGATCAAATAATTTTTCTAGTTCTGGATCAATAGGTAGACCCTCTATTTTCTTGCTAATATTATTCTGAATTACTTTAGTTAATGAAATACTTACTTGGCTGTCTTTAAGTCCATTTTGTTCATTAAACTCTAGATTAAAGTTTAGGCCAAAATTATCAGTATTTTTGGTAATATTTAAACCAGCTTTTACTGCTAAATCATCATCCATATAATGGGCCATGTCTTTTCTTTCACCATCTGCAACAATGTCAATTTTTTCACTCAAAGTTTGATTTAAAGCTAGCCCTGTATATGGTTTAAGAACAAAACCATTCTCAAAAGATTTTGAATATTCAACGTTAAATCCACCTGATAATACTTGATCTACTGCATCATCAACTGAAAGATCCCCATCTGTAAAAGATGTTAGATAAGTTGGAAGTCTCCTTAAACCATATTTCCCGTCAACTTCAATATTTAAACTTTGACTATCATCAATTTTTACTTCTTTAGATGCTTTATAATTTACAGCAGCAAACTGACCTAGATTTTCTTTTGAAATTGTTTGTTGTGTTTCAGTTTCAAGATCTAAATATTTATTTTGAGTTAATCCAAAAATTGAAACCACAGAAAATTTAAATTTCTCATAATCAATTTCTTTTTTTAAACCAATAGCTAAATTTTCACTATCTAAAGACTCTCCGTTATTAAAATTTGCTCGTTGGCTTGAATAACTTAGGAAGGGTGTAAAGTTA